>CAZZNH010000003.1:245546-336348 GCA_964655635.1 uncultured Ohtaekwangia sp. | reverse complement strand
CCCCTATGAGCGAAGCGGAAAAAACCAAGTTCTGGGATATTACCGCTCCCAGGTTTCAGCGCTACTACAATTTTGCGCTGGAGAACCGTAAGGAAATCAGTTCGCTTGTGCCCGAATTTTATACCTACCATGTGGCCACGAAAGCATTGCTGATCAACAGCACCAGCAAAGTGAAAAAGGCAATTCTTAGCAGCAATGACGTTTCACTTAAAAGTGACTATATGTTATGGCTTGATCAGAAGGAGCAACTTGCCCAGATGTATGGCTATTCGAAAGAGAAATTAACGGAACAGAACATCAACCTGGCGGAGTTGGAGCGGAAAGTGAATGCGATGGAGCGTTCACTGTCAGAAAGGTCATCCATCTTTACTTCGGGGTACTCCACACAAACGGTGACCAATGATCAGTTGATCGGTTTGCTGGGCGATACGGAGGCCATTGTGGACATCGTGCGTGTTCGGCAGTTTGATCAGGATTTTAAGGATGACGTAAAATACATTGCCTTTATCCTCAAGAAAGGTGGCGGTATCGACATGGTGGAGTTGGAGAATGGCAACCAGTTGGAAAGGCGATATGGTAAGTATTACCGCACGGCCATACAGCAGCGGGTAGATGACGAATATTCCTACAGCCAATTTTGGGACAAGATTGAACCTGCGCTTGGAGGCAAAAAAACATTGTATTTGTCACCGGATGGCGTCTACAACCAGATCAATGTTAATACATTGAAAAATGCCAAAGGTGAGTTTAATCTGAGTCGCTACGATATTGCCGTGATTGGCAATGCGAAGGACCTTATTGCCATCAAGTCCCGCAAAGCCCAATCGGCAAAATTGAATGCATTCCTATTGGGATTCCCCGATTACGCGACCAATGATGTGCCACCGCTGCCTGGCACGAAGGTGGAGTTGGAAAGTATCTCGAAGATGCTGAAGGCAGCCAAATATGACGTGACGGTGCGCATGCAAAAAGAGGCCTCTGAGAAAGGCATAAAATCGGTGAAAGCTCCCATGATATTGCACATCGCCACGCATGGGTATTTTCTGCAGGATGTTGAAGGTTCAACCGGATCGGTATATGGCGTGGATGCTGAAAATGCCTCCAACAACCCATTGCTTCGGAGCGGTTTGATTTTGGCGGATGCCAAGGGAGCCATTAACAATAGCGGAGCGGTGGATATCAATAACACCGAGAACGGAATCTTAACGGCCTATGAAGCGATGAATTTTGATCTTGAAGGCACGAACCTCGTGATTATGAGCGCCTGCGAAACGGGATTGGGTGACGTAAAATCGGGAGAGGGCGTTTATGGTTTGCAGCGTTCTTTTCTCGTGGCAGGCGCGGATGCCCTGATCATGAGTTTATGGAAGGTAGATGATGAAGCTACCCAACTGCTCATGTCGAACTTCTACACCAACTGGATCAAAAGTGGCAACAAACAAAAGGCTTTCAAACAGGCGCAGGTGCAACTCATGACCAAATACAAAGAGCCTTACTATTGGGGTGCCTTTGTGATGATTGGGATGTGACCTAATGCATACTGAAACACTTGGCAAACACACGCCAACCTTCCTCTAATTTGTACAACATGAAATAGTCGACAAACTTTAATTCGCCATTGGCATAAACATTTAGTTTTACCATAGCCGTGGTGTCGCTGATGTCGATGTCAACAAACTTCCAGGAATCGAGGGCACCTTTTCCGCGGTTGGCTTCCAGCCTGGAAATCCATTCATCCCTTGACCTGAAGCTAACTTCATTGTTGTAGTAGACATACATTCTGAAAGCAGGATGAAAACTCTTATTGATTAATTGTGGGTCTCCGTTGCGGCACATCACCTCCAGGTAGGTCCCCTCAAATAAATTTATGATGCGCTGCCTATCGGAATCGCCTTGCTGGGCATTCGCCCAAAAAGAGAAGAAGAATATAGGAACAAATAAGTGTCTCGCCAGATCCATACTTGCCTTTATGATTTTATAAACGCGGTTGTTAATTTAGATAGATCAATTAAGGCAATAATATTGAACCTGACAATGGGCTGGCGATTATCTTTCCCTATCCAAGCCTAAAGACGATAGGTATCACAATTCTCGATCTCACGGTATTGCCACGTTGTTTGGCTGGGCTCCATTGCGGAGACATATTGATAACCCTAAGTGCTTCTTCATCACAGCCTCCTCCGACACCCTTTAGTAATTTGATGTCAGTCAATTTTCCGTCCTTACCTACCACTGCCTCAATAAAGACCTTACCCTCAATTTTCATGACCCTTGCCTGGCGCGGGTAGTGCATGTTCTCCTTAAGGAATTTTTGAAATCCAGGCTGCCCACCTGGAAATGCCGCCTCTTCCTCGACAATCACGAAGATCTCGTCCGTCTCTTCTTTGGCTACCGCTTCCACAAAACGAACCGGAATGATTTGAGAAGTTTCTTTGATCTCCACGTCCATCAACACCTCAATTTCCTCTTCTATTTTTTCCTCATCAGGCACTTCAATTACTTTGGGGATGATGGCCGCTGGCGGTGGGGGCGGGGTCTGTTCGGTGGGCGGGATGTCCAACAATTCATCCGCAATCATATCTTGATTGGTAAGATCAATGCTATTGCCATCGCCCGTTGATTTCCATTCAAAAACCGTTATGACCAAACCAAGGGTAATGGTTAATGAGAGTGAAAAGAACATGCCTCTCAACTTGTGCACATCTGACTTGGGGTTTTTCTTTAATTCCATTGGCTTTAATACTTTATATGGCCGTCAACGGAAAAAATGGTAATTGGGTGCCGTATTTTGGGTTAAAATATTGTTAACTGTAAGTAATTGGTCCCGAAGTGTGGAATGGCCAGTAGGAAGCGTTGCCTTTTATTTTTTTAATCACCGAACAAAAGTTGGTTCCAGCCTAAGATGCAAAAATAATTATCTGCGTAAGAACCCATTTGCAGGATTATCGTTTAAGGCCCTACTTAAAACTTTACGAGGAATTCTTCTTAGCGTGCCACTGAGAAAGAATGGCTTAGACGAATAAGTTGCCGAATCAACAAATTTATATAGCTGAGTCAATAATATCATTGATCAGACGGGAACGCCAGACGGCACTTGCATATTGACCATGACTGTTTTTTGTCGGTAATAATGCCTATTTGGTTGGCCTTGCGTTGTTTTCTATCCGGATAACAGCGGTATTGAACGGTCACTCCTTTTTTATTAGCAACAATTTTAAAAATTTCGCCAATTGCAATTAAGAATTCTTCAAGTGTGATTTTCAGGCAGGACTGTGGTGGGTACATGAAAGAGTCCATTTAATGCTATAGCGAACAATTGAAATAAATAACAATGATGAAAGGAAATCTCTTAGTCTGCGTTGCCGCTCTTATTTTAATTTTTCAGACTTTTGAATGTGCTGCGCAGAAAGACGGCACATATAATGTAGGTATTTTGCTCTATGATGGAGTGGAATTGTTAGACTTTGCGGGCCCAGGGGAGGTCTTTGCAGCCACTTCAGGGTTTAATGTTTTTACAGTTTCGCTTGATGGTAGCAGCGTCCTTTCACAGAGGTTTGTTACCATAATGCCTCGGTATTCGATTAATAATGCTCCAATGCCGGACATACTGGTGCTTCCGGGAGGGGGGACCAGGAAAATTGCTGAGAATGAAACAGTTTTGGCATGGATCAGGACGATTAATGATAGCGGTGGGATTAATTTATCCGTTTGCACTGGTGCAAATATACTTGCAAATGCCGGTTTACTTGAAGGTTTAAGTGTTACCACATGGTATGGGTTTATTGATAGGCTGCAGGACTTTTTGCCGAATTCGAAGGTGTTGAAGGACACTAGGTTTGTTGATAACGGTAATATTATTACTACTGCCGGGGTTTCTGCGGGAATCGATGGATCCCTCCATTTAGTCTCCCGGCTTAAAGGCCAGGATGTTGCCAACGGTACAGCTCGTTATATGGAGTATGACAAGTGGGTCCCAGAAGATGGAAAATCTTTTTATACCAATGATTTTCTCGAAGCTTTCATTTTGAAAGCAACCCAAAATCCAAATGAAATAGACCCGATTGATCTTAAGAAGCCACCATTTTATGAGGGGGAAGGGAAGAATGTGGCAGCCTCATTATTCGCGGAAGGAAGAATTGTTGAATCAATTGAATTACTTGAAAGTGTTGTAAAATATTATCCGAATTCCGTGAGTGCTTTTGGCATGCTTTCAAGTTACTACGAAAAAAATGGACAGTACGCTCCGCCTACAGAAGAAAATTTTATTGAAATGATAATTGAGGGAGGGATTGATGAGGCTGAGCAGCTCTATGATGAAGTCCAAAACAGATATCCTGGTTGGAAGCTTTTTAGTGAGCAGAATATGAACAGTGCAGGCTACGAGTACTTGTCAACGGATGTAGAAAGTGCGATCAAAATCTTTGAGCTGAATTGCAAAGAATACCCATTATCAGCAAATACTTTTGATAGTCTTGGAGAGGCTTATAAAAAAAGAGGAGATAAGGAAAAAGCACTGCACAGCTACAAAAAGGCTTTGAAACTAAATCCTAAAATGGCATCTTCTGCTAATGCGATCAAGGAACTCAATAAAAAATGATTATGTCAGCACATAAAATACATATCACCAAGTATTTAATAGTGTCGATTTTAACAACTGCTATTAAAATTTTCGGGTATGCACAGGATAATTCAAGTGACGAATCATTTCAACAAATAAGAAATGAGGTACGTAGGTTGTGGTCACTAGAGAAATTTGATGATGCCATTAACATGCTCAAGGAGCACAAAAGTGATATGATATATGGGTACGCCAATTTTACCTACCATTATTATTTGGGACTGCTCTATTTGGAGAAATCCGATGCTCCGAATGGTTTTAGGATACTAAACGAAGGAATGGATAAAGGATATTTCTATGCGTTGTACCCTGACCGAGTTGAACAGATAAAACAATATGATGGAGCTGATGCTCTGCTGGCAAAGAACCACGAATTAAAATCGTTTGCACAAGATACCGCCACTGCCAAGGTTGATATAAGTCTTCCGGTTAAATATGACCCGCACGAAAAGTACCCACTGATTATTTTTTTACACGGAAACAATAGCACACTCGAACTTGCCAAAAAAGAGTGGAGAGATGTCCAATTAAATAAATCTGCAATAGTAGCATTTGCGCAGTCTTCGTCCCCTGTGAGTTCGTACGCATATAATTGGCCCGATTCGGAACGTAGCAAAAGTGATCTAAAAAAATGTTTAGCACAAATTCAAGAATTTCACCAGGTTGAAGACAGTCAAGTTGTAATTGCAGGCTTCTCAGCGGGAGGTCGGATAGCAATTGATGCGGTGATAAATGATTGGCTTCCATCAATTGGTTTCATTGCCATTTCGCCAGCTAAGCCCAATAATTTAACAGCAATGTCAAAAGGAAATGTGCAAAATAAGAGGGGATATATTTTTCATGGTAAAAAGGACTATCTCTATTCAGAACAACAAGAATTAATTACTCATTTAAAAGAAAATAGATTTTCAGTTGAAGTACAGTTGGATAGTAATATCGGGCATGAGTATCCGAATGAACTCGATATGGTAATAAATCAAGCTTTGAAATATGTTTTGCTTATTCAATAATTGACATCGAGCCTTTTTTGATATCAAATTTATTTGCTCGAGTCAAAAAATTGGAGCCTATTTAGAAGGCGAGGATAACTAAGATATAGTTTGGACTACCAGAAAGGAGGCGTTGAGCTCAATGCAACCGATCTGTCGCGGGTCCTCAGGCCGAGGGCTGGAACGCGGGTGACTCGTGACGGATTTATTTCATAAATTGACTTGGTACTCAAACCGAGTTAAAAATCGAGCAATGACTAGCATCCCTTTACATATACACGATGAGACCAGTAGGCTTAGGTCAGTCGTTGTAGGGATCGCGGAAAACCGTAGTGCAGACAATCATCAAAACAATCCGAAGTATGTCAGCATCGTGGCCAGGGGAGAAGACCCCACGAACGAAATACTCAGCGCGGAAATGAACAATCTCGCCAGGGTGCTGGAAGGCCATGGCGTTAAAGTTTATCGGCCACACAATATTCCCAACCGCACGCAAATCTTTGCAAGGGATATCGCCTTCGTCATCGGTGACACGATCGTGAAGTCAAATATGCTGCTTGAAAACAGGAGGAAAGAAACGGCAGCCATCGACAGCGTACTTTCACAGATGGAAAAGATTTTGACCTCACCATCAGAGACCATAATAGAAGGTGGGGATGTGATCCTGTATAAGGACTGTGTATTTGTAGGTATCGGGGCCCGAACCAACAAGGCGGGTTATGATTTTCTTGCCAATGAATTCAAAAGCAAGCAGGTAATACCCTTGTCAACCGTAGTATCCACCGATCCCATGGCACATATCGTGCATTTGGATTGTGCCTTTCAACCTGTGGGAGACAAATATGCTATACTTTTTGAAGAGGGATTTGTCAATCGCCCCGATGAAATCTATGATATCTTTGGAGAACAAAACCTGATCAAAGTGACCAGCGAGGAAATGTACCACATGTATCCCAACATCTTTTCAGTCGCTCCGGATCTGGTGGTAGTGGAAACGGGATTCACCCGACTGATTGCCGAACTCGAAAAGAGAAATATTGAAACAGAAAAAATCAATTACAGTCACGTGGCCAAGCTCGGTGGTATGCTGCGCTGCTCTACGTTACCGTTGTGCGGAGACTAATTCACATTTCATCCTGTCAACGAGCGCACGGCTTCAGAACAAGATACATCGCATAACAATTGGAGCTGGTCACGCTAAAATTGAATTCTTAGTTCAGTTATACCATTCTTCATAAACACCAGCCACAATTCGCTCCACCACATATTTAGCCGTTGTAATCATTTTCACATCGGTAAATAACTCTCCCGTTGCGCCAGAATGGTGCCCATGCCCAAGCAACGCAAGCAGGTAATAATGTTGCTTATCAAGTTTATTGATTGTGGTTCCATAAATCAGCGAAGGTTGGCCGAGAAGCCCTGTGCCTCCGTGGTACAGTGAATCTTCCAGGAAGTCATATTCAGAATAAAATTCATTTTC
Organism: uncultured Ohtaekwangia sp.; assembly: GCA_964655635.1. Taxonomy (GTDB): domain Bacteria; phylum Bacteroidota; class Bacteroidia; order Cytophagales; family Cyclobacteriaceae; genus ELB16-189. Next base: position 329,261 of record CAZZNH010000003.1, on the reverse strand, counting down.
ATCAAAGGCTACATTCACTTCCACCAGGATCCGGAAGACATTCAACTTATCTATTCCACTTTTTGAAGTTTTGAAGTAGAAGTTTTCCGTTGGGGTGGCGCCTGTGATCCCATCCGGCATAGGTTCTTCAGGAGGGGGAGCGTAAAACCCATCGCGATATAGATGATTCCGCTTGTGTGACCAGTAGGGCAGGGCATCCACTCTTCGGGTTGCTGTGCCTTCCATGGTTTTGGCTTCGTCTGATTCTTTGAAGTTTGATGCCGTTCTTCCCGAATAAAACAGGCCCCTGGCGGTAGATGTGGTTACGAGCAATGTCTCGATGTAGTTGCCTGCTGAATCTTCCAACCAGATAACGACCTGTGGATTCCAAAAATGTTTGCCCTTTAGAAAGTCGATGGTGATTTCCGCGTTTTCGTCTCCTGTAAAGTCATACGTTTGGTATTCCGACAGCGAAATATCGTTCTCTGCTTGTGTATTCTTTGCGGCCCGCCAGTCCATAAGTTTTCTGACTGGCGCTGGTTCGTAGTACGCGAATGCAAATATTCCCGTGATGACTACCAGCGTAATGATGAATTCTTTTCGTGGCATTACTGCTTCGCGATGTAAGCCTTCAAACTTTTGAAGTTATTCCAGATGTGTGGCATAACTGATAGAAAGAACAGAAAGCCAAAGATGGAGTGAACGGCTGCCGTTGTTCGGCTGTGGGGTAAAAAAAAGGAGAGTAAGCCCGATACCGACAGCACGATGAAACTTAACGCCAGTGTCAGGCTTACCCAAACGCGGAGTTTCATTTATAATTTCTCAGCTTGAGCGGCCAATACCTGGATTTCCTTTTTTAGGTTGGCTACCATTTCCCGCTTGGATGATGGTGAAGCCGGCCGGAAATCCTTCAGAGAAGCTACAAGGTTTGAGGGTTCGACCTTATTCAAAATCTCATATCGGATTGATGCGGCTGCCTGCGAGATGAACAGAATGCTCTCATCATCATTGGCACCTTTTTCAATTTTCATTTCCCTCAATTGGCTGTCGAAATTAAGGGATGATCTTGAAATTTTGGTGATCACCAATTGCAGATCATTTCTCATGCCGGATATCACAGCGGCTTCTTCTTTTTTAGTGCCCTCCGGACCACAGGATTTTTTTTCACATGTTTTGGCGCATGATTGCGCGTACAAGGAGTAGGCTGCCATGGTGAGGATAGTTATAGCGATAAGCTTTTTCATATTGGTTTTTGGTTTGTTCCTGCCCAAAGATACGGGCGCAGGTACCCCGAGGTGAGTCAATGAAAAGTTAGGAGAGTGTTAACGAAAAGTTAAAATGAGAGAGGTGCCAACAAAATCTGTATCTTCTGCCAATATTTGCAGGCATTAACTCGTAAATACAAGGACAATGTCACGAAATCGGGTATGGATATATGCCGCAGTTTTGTTCTTGTTGGTTGGAACCATTCTGGCAACGCAAGTCTCCTGGCTGCTGGAGTCGGCCGGCATTGAAGAGCGATTCCTGAACCAGCGTGTCAACATGGCGCTGTGCAGCGCGATGGATGTATTGTCGAAAGACCGCGGTCTTTGCTCCCGACTTGAAAGCTGCGTCTCTCATGGCAAAGGCACGTATGAAATTGCATTTTCAAATCAGGAAAAAAATAAAATAGATTCGGTGATCGGCAGTCACCTCGGCTTCTACAATATTCACGTTCCTTTTCAGACCGATTTTTTTCCATTTGTGGCCAGCACATCAACAAATACCCTGTTGCCGAGTCAAGCCTTGCTTTATCCCGCAAATCCCGGTTTTCAAAACGTACTTGTTCATATTGACATCCCATCACAGGCGCAGCTAATCCGGTCTCAAATTAGTGGAACATTTGCGTTGTCGGTGGTCGTACTGATTGTCATCATTTGGATATTTATTATTACAGTTCGGGCTTTACTACGTGAGAAAAAGATCAGAAAGGATACAGTAGACTTCATCGATGACATGGCACATGGCCTAAAGACTCCGATTTCGAATATTTCATTTGCTGTGAGCCTATTGAATCGTGAGCAGCAAAATGGCATGATGCAAAAGAGCGAGTTTGTGTCTGTAATTGAAACCGAGGTAGTGCGCTTGAAGCAGAGGGCAGGGAGGATATTAGGCATGGCTTCCCTGGATGCCATGCTTGAAGAATCACCAGATCAAACTGAGCTCGATATTCACGTCCTGATCAGCAATGCAATCAGTTCTTTCAAACTAAAACTGGAAGAAAACCATAGCACGATAGAACAGTATTTCAATGCTGGTAAATCCATCGTTAGGGGAAGTCACCTGCAACTTTCCAGTGTAATGACCAATATATTAGACAATGCCATTACGTATTCAAAGGATGGTTCTGCCATCAAGGTAACAACGAAAAACGAAGGCAACGGAATACACATTGCCATAGAAGACAATGGCCCCGGGATTCCATTGAACGAACAGGAGCTGGTGTTTAAGAAAGCATATCGAGGGCGGAGTGAAAATAGATTACCAGAAGGTTTTGGGCTTGGCCTGTATCTGGCGCGTGCATCAGTGGAAAAAAATGGTGGGAAGTTGTCTCTTTCCAGTGATGGCGTGTCGGGTAGTCGCTTCATTATCCAACTTCCGTTGTCATCGTAAAATTATGAACGAGCGAATACTGGTTGTGGAAGACGATACGAATGCTGGCCTATTGTTGCAAAGTTTTCTCACCTCAGAGGGGTATGAAGTGAAACTTGCCCTTAATCTAAAGTCGGGTCTTCAGGCGTTCCTTGGTGATGTATTTAACATGTGTATTCTTGATTGTTCTCTACCTGATGGTGAAGGGTTTGGACTGGCGAAAGAAATACGGACGCGAAACGAACACGTCCCGATTATATTTCTCACCGCCAGGTCATTTCTCGATGATAAGATTCGCGGATTTCAATCCGGAGCCGATGACTATATCACTAAACCATTTGAAACGTTTGAACTGCTTTACAAAATAAAAGCCATTCTTCGCAGATCGATAATTCAAATCAATGGAGTGAATGACTCTTTTTTTTGCATTGGTGCCTACCAATTCGATTCCAGGAATCAAACCCTTGCGATGGGTAAGTCTGTTAGAAGAATCACCGCCAGGGAAAATGAAATACTGAAGCTGCTTTGCCTCCATAAAAATCAGATTACAAAAAAAGAAGAGATACTTATCGCATTATGGGGAGAAAGCGATTATTTCAAGGGAAGGAGCCTGGACGTGTTTATCGCTAAACTTCGGAAGTATTTCGCGAGCGATTCAAAAGTGAAAATCGAAAACGTTCACAGTGTAGGATTTATTTTGTCGGATGGGATTGCACGCTAGGCCTGGAAATTAAGAATCGCCTATTGCTAAAGTAAGGATTTTGCCACTCAGACACGAAGTCACTAATGTTCATTTTGATTTGATTCCGTTTTGTGTTTGGTGTCTTTGTGGCAGATATGCAAGATTACAATTCTCAGCCAGGGCAGCTGCGTATTTATTGGCCTGGACACTAGGAAGTCCATTTTTTTTTGTGCCACGAAGACGCGAAGTCACTAAGATTCATTTTGATTTAATTCTGTTTGTGTCTTGGTGTCTTTGTGGCTGATATGCAGGATTACACGCACCAGAAGGATATCATTTACGGTTTTAAAGAGATTTAAGCTAAATGGAAAAAAAATGCTGATGCATTGTGATATTTTGGAGTTTGCTGCGAATAATAGGGTGATCAGTTTTAAATATCTTAGCGGCACATGGATCAGCAGCAAGCATTTGAGCAGTTTCTCGAAGATCATAAGCAACTCATTCTAAAGGTGGCTGGCATCTATTGTGGGGATCAGGAACACCGGAAAGACCTTGTTCAGGACATAATCCTCCAGCTTTGGAGGTCATTCCCGTCATACAATAAAGAATTTGCGCTCTCTACCTGGATGTATCGAATCGCCTTGAATGTGTCCATTTCTTTCTTGCGGAAAGAGACCACGAGAAAGAAAACTTATGAAGGACTTCACCGGGAGGGTGACTTACTTTATTATCAGGACCCCCAAATGGAAGCGCGACTGGAGCAATTATACCAACATATGGAAGAACTCAAACCGCTGGAAAAAGCAACGCTTATCCTGCATTTTGATGGCCGCAAACACCAGGAGATTGCTGAAATATTGGGTATGACGGAGTCCAATGTGTCAACCAGAATCCATCGGATCAAAACTTTATTGAAATCAAAAATCAAAAACAATGGAACTTACTGAACTCGCTCAACTTTGGAATACCCCTGGCAGCGTGGCTGTCAATCGGCAGTTGCTAAAAGAAGTGACCCTTTACAAGGTGAAGGCGCTGCTATACAGCCTCAAGTGGAGCACTTACTTTGAACTAGGCGTTAACATCCTGTTCTTCTTCTTTTTACAGGGTTTTATTTTGGATCATTATAATGAAATGCGGTTTTTGATTCCGGCCCTCATATTGATAGTTGTAACGCTCTCCAGCACCGTGTTGGAGTTCTACAAACTTTATTTATTTTATTCACTTCATGCTGAGTCTCCTGTAGCCGAAACCCAGCAGAAGATCGCACGACTTCAATACCTGGAGGCGCTTGAAGCCAACAGCATGCTGGCAATCATTCCGTTGTTTTCTGCACCCATTCTGATTGTAATTGCTAAATCATTTTTTGATTTCGACTTATATGAGTTGGGTAATTGGATGCCGCAATATATTCTTGGAAGTGTGGTGGTTGGACTGGTGATCGCATTCGTGATGCGCAAATTTCCCAATGAACAACTCAAGAAGGCTGAAGCTTTCTTGAAGGAGATTAAAGTAGATTGAAATTCGGTTGTGCTGTACCGAGTGAGCCGGGAATTAAACAGAAAAGTAGCAAGACCGTATGATCGGATTCTTGCCTTCCCCACAGTGTCCCTTAATCACTTTGGATGGTTTCTAAGGTACGGGAAGACGCTGCGGAGAAATAGCTGGTAAATTAGATTAGTTCGTTACCCGCGTGTAAGGAATGATCCTCTGCTGAAATGCATTCCAGGAAGATTTTTCAGCAGGTCCATGGATGTTCCAGCCATTAAAGACCACCAGCATATTATACTTTGGAGCCATCATTACAAACTGACCCCCATATCCATTACCGGCAAATATTTCTGGTTGATCGCCCTCGTGTGACGGTACCCACCACTGATACCCATATCCGACACGTTCATTTAGTTTTACAATGGGTTGGATTGATTCTTCCACCCAACTTTTCGATACAATCTGTTTCCCCTCCCAAACTCCGTTATTCAACATCATATAGCCAATTTTTGCCAGATCATAGCTCGAAAGGTAAAGCCCGCCTTCCGAGTCAATTTCACCCTGAGGTGTTTCTTTCCAGTAGTAATTTGTGATACCAAGCGGTTCGAAAAGCTTTTCTTCTGCCCATTTATCAATTCTTTTACCAGTTAATATTCCGACAATTTTTCCAATCAACACGGACACACCACTATTGTAAACAAATTTTGTACCCGGAACAGTGTCCATAGGTTGGTTGAGAACATATTGGATCCAATCATCACTACGTTCCATAATGGTGCAATTATTACTCTGGTCATCCGCATAAGATGAACTTTCATCCCATTGGATTCCACTTTGCATGGTCAGCAGGTCTTTAAGAGTTATCGCTCGCTTCATTTTATCCGTTAGATCCAATTCATAATCCTTGAAAAGTGTTAGGACAGCAGAATCCAGATGAACAGCCAGGCCTTCATCTTTGGCGATCCCTAACAATATTGAGGTTACACTTTTGGTTACGGATTGAAGCGAATGTAAATCAGAACCGTGATAGTATGGATGCCACGAAGGGTGATCGTAATTGTATTGATGATTGGTGGTATCATATTTTTTCGAAATAGTTTCATAATCCTGCATGTAGTGATGATCAAAGACAATCTTACTATTTCTTATCACCAGGAAATGATCAATCAACCCATACCTTCCGCCAACGATATCCTGATGAATAGAATCGAGTGCCTGGGGATCAATTCCTTCCGACTCGGGATCAGAAATTTCCCAATACAAAGAGCTGGTTATTTGGGTTTCTTGCGAACACCCGGTTACCAAAATGATTAGAAGGAGGGGAAGGAGTAAGAAGTTAGATTTTATTGAGGTCATTTAATGTCATATATTTTTGTGACAGGCAATTTAAGAAAACTTATCCCTGAATTAAGAGGTTGCGGGATATTTAGAATTTGCCACGAAGACACGAAGTCACCAAGGTTTCATTGGCTCTATTTGTGTCTTAGTGCCTTTGTGGCTGGAACCAAAAATTGGCCTTCGCTGAATCTACAAAATGCTTTAGAGACTCAATCCGCTTCCTCATCAAACGGCAAATCCTCGTCTGGGTCTTTATCAAAAGGTCCGACACCCGGTGGATTAAATAGCCCCCAACGATCAATAGCGTAATCCCACTTGTTGAAACCGGCTACCCATTCAATAAATAGTAAACGGTAGTCTTCCAGCAAGTCACGGACAAGCTGAAAGTAGTGTACCTCTTTGAACCCGAACATTTCCAGGGTGTGGTTCGATAGCATAAGATCGCGGGCGGCTTTACGTATGATTGCGGCAGCTTCCATTTTCATATCGTAGTAGCTGTTTGCTGTTGCTCCAGCGATTTTCACAGTTAGCTGTGCAGCATCTACGATCATTTGACCTTTCACAGATTGCAGCATTTCGTTATCCTCGGGAATGAGCTCGGTAATCTGATGCACTACATCAAAGATCTCCTTTCCCTTTCTATAAATAGGAAGGTTTTTCGCGTTTATAAAATCGTCTTCTTCGTCTTCCATCTATTTCCCGATACAGAACTTTCCAAAAATATTCGCCAAAAGATCCTCGGTAGTAATGCTCCCTGTAATCTCTCCCAGGTAATGCAGCGACTGCCGGATGTCCATGGCTAAAAAATCACCAGTGACTCCTCCGTCCATGCCTTCCAGCACGCGCGTAAGGGACTCATTGGTTTGAAGTAGATTTTGGTAATGGCGCATGTTCGTCACCATCACGTCTCCGGTCTTTACGTGCTGGATTTCGAACAGGGTCAAAATCTTCTCTTTCAGCGCATCAATGTGCTCGTGATGTTTGGCAGAAATGAAAATAAAATCGTGTTGCTTTAGGGTGCGCACCAGGTAGGGCGAGGCGCTGTCCAACTTGTTACCCACTTTGATATAGGGTATACCCAGTTGGGTAAGCTCCCGTGTTTCATTGTTGATTTCATCCAGTGTAGTATTGGTCAGATCAACCAGGTAAATGATCAGCGATGCGCTCTTCATCTTATCACGCGTGCGGGCAACACCCATGGCTTCGATAACATCCTGCGTATCGCGAAGTCCTGCAGTGTCAATGAACCTGAAATTAATGCCACCCAGAATGACCTCATCCTCAATGCTGTCGCGGGTGGTGCCGGCAATGTCTGAGACAATAGCTTTTTCTTCATTGAGCAACACATTGAGCAGGGTGGACTTGCCCGCGTTGGGTTTACCCGCAATGACGGTGGGCACTCCGTTCTTGATGACATTCCCCTGATCGAAAGATTTAATCAGCGATGTGAGGTACCCCTGGATTTGAAAGATGAGTTTCTTGAGGTCACTGCGTTTAGCAAACTCTACATCTTCTTCCCCAAAGTCCAGCTCCAATTCAATTAATGAAGCAAAGTGAATGAGCTCTTCCCGCAGGCGATTGATCTCTTTGGAAAACCCGCCTCGCATCTGGTTGAGGGCCGCTTGCCGGGCATGGTCGGTTTCCGCGGTGATCAGGTCGGCAACTGCCTCGGCCTGGGCCAGGTCAAAGCGACCGTGCAAAAATGCCCGCTTGGTAAATTCTCCGGGAGTGGCCAGGCGCGCTCCGTTTTTTAGTAACACTTTGATGATCTCTTTGACAATGATGGGTGATCCGTGGCATGAAATCTCGACCGCATTCTCCGTGGTAAAGGAGTGAGGTGCTTTGAAAATGGCCACAAGCACTTCATCGATGATGTGGTCTTCATCGCTGATGGTACCAAAGTGAATGGTGTGGGAGGGTTGCTCTGTTAATATCTTCCCCCTGAAAACAGTCTGTGTGGTGGTGATGGCCTCTTCGCCCGAAAGGCGTATGACGGCTATCGCTCCGATTCCCTGCGCAGTGGCGAGGGCTACAATGGTGTCTTCTTTATTCAAATTACTATTTAGATTTCAAGATTTGAGATTCTTTGATTTAAGATTTTTGGGCGAGAGATTCTAAAATAATCAAATCTAGAGTCACTCAACTTAAAAATGATTAAATCTAAAATGACCAAATCTTAAATCAATCATTTCTCTCTCACAATAAACACCGGAATGTCCACCCGGTGCCGCACGCTATCCACGGTTGTTCCAAAAATTAAGTCTTTAATAAGGTTGTGACCATGAGCGCCCATCACCAGCAGATCGGCATCGAATTCTTTTACCATAGCCGGAATTTTTCGCTTCGGATTTCCAAATCCTATTTTCATGTCTACATCGTAATTCAGCTTGTGCAATTGAAGGGTATAGTTTTTCAATGCTTCTTTGTCGAAACTTGATTCTTTGTCGGCTATAGAGCTACCATAGACCATCGCCCCGGCAGTCTCCACCACATGTACAAGCAAATATTTAGCGCTAGGACCTCCCTGTGCCAAAGCACTTTGTATGGCCGTCTCATCAACTTTGGTAAAGTCAATGGTGATAGCAATACGTTTGTAGATGGGCTTGGAAATTTCATCCAGCGTTACTGCTTCTCCATGAGGAATGCGGGAGGCTTTGCCCACGCTTCTCCTGTCTATAATCGGCTTGAGCGTAATGTAAATCAGAAGTAAGCCTGCCGCAATGCAAACGGGAATCACCGTAATCCAAATGATCCATGGTTTTTCTGCAGATGTCAGCCAACCTGTCACCTCGTTGATGACCAATTGTACATTGAGGCCAACGATCACCAGCGCGATGGCCCATGCCAGCACTTTCACCCACATTTTGTTGGCGAACACGCCCATTTTTACTTTATCACTTGTAAAATGGATGAGCGGAATAATGGCAAAGCCCAGTTGAAGGCTGAGCACCACCTGGCTTAGGACGAGCAGCGCCCCGGTTTCACTTTCACCATAGATAATAATTACCAGATACGCGGGTATAATGGCGATGAGGCGTGTAATCAACCTTCTCAGCCATGGCGCAATCCTCAAATTAAGATACCCTTCCATGACGATTTGCCCCGCCAGGGTTCCGGTTATCGTGGAACTTTGTCCTGCGGCAACCAGTGCGATGCCAAAGAGCAGTGGGGCCAACTCTGTGCCAAGTAATGGAGCCAGCAATTTGTGCGCATCCTGAATTTCAGCCACTTCATACATTCCCGCTTTAAAAAACGTGGATGCAGCCAGCACAAGGATAGCGGCATTCACAAAGAAGGCTGCATTCAATGCGATGGCCGAGTCGATGAAATTATATTTTATGGCTGACCAAATGCCTTTGTCTGAGGAGGAATCGATTCTTCTTGTTTGGACCAATGAAGAATGCAGGTAAAGATTATGAGGCATCACCGTGGCTCCGATAATTCCGATGGCAATATAGAGAGCTGTGTCATTGGGCAATGAGGGGATAAACCCGGTGACGAGTTCGCCCATATCTGGTTTTGCCAAAATCATTTCCACCAGGAAGGCGCCACCAATGACGGCTACCAGCGCGACAATAAACGCTTCCATCTTGCGCATGCCATAACTTTGCAACACCAGAATAATAAGCGTATCCAATACCGTCAGCGTGACGCCCCAAACCAGGGGGAGATCAAACAGAAGCTGCAGACCAATTGCCATACCCAAAACTTCAGCCAGGTCGCAAGCGGCTATGGCAATTTCTGCCATGAACCAAAGTGAATAATTGATGGCTGGCCTGTATTCGCTGCGCGAAGCCTGTGCTAAATCCAGCTGGCGTACCACACCAAGTCTCGCGCTTAAGCTTTGGAGCAGCAACGCCATCAGGTTCGACATGAGCAAGACCCAAATGAGGGTATAGCCAAACTGACTACCGCCCGCTATGTCCGTGGCCCAGTTTCCGGGATCCATGTAACCCACACTCACCAAATAAGCTGGCCCCAAGAATGCCCAAAGTTTTCTCCAACCTTTGCGGCTGCCGGCATCCACGGAGGCATGAACTTCACTTAATGATTTTCTTCCTTCTTCCTTTACCATATCATTCCGTCACCAATATGTTTTTAGAAACTTCTTTTGATATGAAAACTTTTTGATTGTCCAGGATCACCTCCATGGAGTTGTCGTAAGCCTCTTTGGAAATCAGTTGAATTTTTTTGCCCGGTTTGGCGCCAATCTTTTCGAGGTATTTTAACAGATCGGAATCGGAGTCTTTCACCGCCACGATGATGCCGCGATATCCCTCACTCAACTGGTCGAGCGGAATCTGGGGTTTCATTTTTATTTTCCCCTTGCCATCGGGGATGGGGTCCCCATGAGGATCGGAGGTAGGGAAGCCCAGGAACTCATCCAGCTTTTCAATGAGCCTGGGAGATTTGATATGTTCGAGTTGCTCCGCCACCTCGTGCACTTCGTCCCAGGTAAACCCTAATTTCTGGACCAGGAACGTTTCCCAGAGCCGGTGTTTTCGAATCACTTGGAGCGCCTGAACTTTTCCCTTGGCGGTCACATTTACGCCATAATACTTCTTGTACGAAATCAGGCTTTTGGTAGAAAGCTTCTTGATCATGTCAGTGACCGAGGCTGCTTTCGTCTGCATGGATTCGGCTAAGGCATTGGTTAGCACGTCTTTAGCCCCATCCTCGGAGAGGTGGTAAATTGCTTTTAAATAGTTTTCCTCTGCGAGGCTTAATGTCATAATTCCTGAATCTTCAGCAAAGCTAAAAATTTAGGCTCGTCTAAAAAAATATTTAGGCGGAATATTTATCCCCTGATGGCCTGCAATGCCGCTTCTATGGCATAGTCGATATCCTTGTTCGAGCTTTCCTTTTGTATTTTGAGCAGGAGCGGTTCGGCAGCCTTTGCATCCTTACCATTCTTTCCCAACAATACAACCAATTTGTAGCGCAGGCCACCGTCATGGATGGTGGTCGATTGTAATTTATTGATCAAGGGTGTTACGGCAGGTTTCCCGATTTTGATGAGTGCCGCTTCGGACTGATCGCTTTCCTTGTAGTTGTAGCTCATCAGCTTGCTGATCATATAATTTATCGCCTTGGTGTTTTTGGTTTTGATGTTTCCCAACACCTCAATGGCGTAGGCCTGAATGGTTATTAATTTTTCTTTGTCATCAAGTGAGCGTTTGTCAAAAAGGCTGATCAGTGTGTTTTCCAATGACCGGGGTTTGTCTCCCATTTGGACAAGGAGTTTCATGACACGTTCCTGTTCTTTTAAATCGCTTCCCTTTAATATCTGCTCGGCTTCAAGCATGGTGGGTATGGCGCCAGGTACGGGAATGCCATACTTCACGCAAAAATTGATGCGATCCTCCAGTTGGCTGTTGTACTGTGTCATCGTTGCATATTGCGCAAACTTATCTTTACACAACTCAATCAGCAGCAATAAATCGGACTCGGGATACAATCGCTGCGTTTCCTGATTTTGCAGATCAATAGACTTATTCCCGTTGTCATTGTCTCGGAGTCTGAACTTATAGGCGAATTCATAAAGTTTTTCTGCCGACTTTTCTCCTGTAAACTTTTGAAAGTAGGCAGCTACCCAGCGTAACACTTTGGTCTTGGTCTGTGGATCGGCTTCCGCCTCATACATCCTGTCCAGGTAGAGCAGGTGATGGCTGATGGCGTATTTTGGTTCGTCCTCCAGATTATCTGCGTAACGCTCGTAGGTATATAACCTGAGTTCCTGGCTTTTACCAAGACCTTGCATCAGTTGGTAAAAAGCATGATCATATGATGCGGGTTGAGGCAGGCCAAGTTTTTGCGCGCGAACCAATTGGAAATACTCATCGATGCGCGCTTTGCCGGTTGCCAGATCGGTCTTCTTAAATACAGGCGCTAGATAGCTGTAAAGACCATACTCAACACGTGTGAGTGCCTTCAGGTAGGTGCTCCATTCCCTGGTATTCAAGTCATTATCCTTCGTGAGGAATTCAACGATGGTATGACTCCGGTCGTCCTGAGAGGGAAGTGCAATGTTATCGAGGGTAGTCAGCAGAAATGCCCTGTAAGGTTCGTGCTGGATTTTGTACCGGTTAAAGGCATACATCAAATCGTAGTGCAGTTTCCCGCAGAGGTTGTCAAATGGTGTTTTCATTGCCTCGTTGGCGATGGCGTCTATTTTCTCCTGTGTGGAGAAATCGGTGAGCAACAACTTGAATTCGCTCACCTTAATCCTGCAGGCTTCTTCTTCCGAAACCTGCGGCTGTGGCGTGGTAACGGCAACATTAATAGTAGTGGAATTGGTGGTCGACCCGTTTTCCTGATTCACAGCGTTTTGCTTAGGGACCTGTTGTTCATGCTCCGGGAAAAGTGTTTTGATGTTCTTTGTCATTTTCACCCTTCCGGAATAACTAATCACAATTTCACCAGATACCACATCGATCAATCTCCCGCTTACATCGACATACGATTTTAGCTTGGTATACGTCCCTGAGAAAAGCATGTCTATAGGCAAGAGTTGCCCGATCTTTATGGCCTCGCTGGGTTTCATCATGCCGGATAACATCAGTTCATTTTCTTTAAATATGGCATCCAGCCTGCTGCGCTCGAATAATTTGAACTGTGTGTTTTCAGAAATCTGTCCTATCACCAACTCGGTCAGGTATTCGCCAAAAACATTTTCCTGGCTACTGGCATTTGACGCGGTAAAGGGTACCACTGCCAGGCGTACAGGTTTTACCTGAAAATTCACCTCAGCAAGTCGGGCTACCAGTTCATCCGCGACTTTTAGTTGGGTTTTAGACTTCTGTGCATTTACCGTAAAACAAATAACAGCAAGAAGGAAAGCTAGACTTCTCATGGAATCGATTGTTGTGATAAATATAAAAGTTTTCTACCGAGCTACTTGACTAGCTGACTAATCAGGCCAGCGAATTTTTCACCCTCCCAATAGACATCATTTACAGGTTGTGGATAAAATTGGATCGACTGCATGTTACCAAGCAATTCATTGTATGGCTCTGTTACCAATAACCCGGCCCGGTTCGACAATACCAGGTCCGAAAAAGTTTGATCGTCCCAGGTAAGTATCGGTAGCCTGGAGGCAAGGTATTCATAAAGTTTTGTAGGGACCGAGCCCAGGGTATGGGGGAGGGGTGGGTAGTAAATGATACCAAATCCTGCATTGTTTATCTCTTGAATGATCTGGCGATGTGGAACCAAATGATCGACACCAATCAGCCGGATGAACGTCCTTGATGCTGCTTGCTTTTTTACCTCGGCACGGGTGCTTTCCAATGCGCAATAGCCCGCGATGGTCAACCGGACATTCGGGTTCAGTTGATGCAATGATTTGGCCAGTACGATGGCCTCAAATACGCCAGTGCTTTTCGCAATAGTCCCACTGAAAAGCAGATTAAGTGCATGACGTGAACCGGGTTTTGGATCAGATAATACGGCCGCCTTATTTTCAAAAATGGAGTACCTATTGCCGATAAATGTCAACTCGTTCTGATAGGCTTTTTCGGCCAGAACAAAGTGGTGAATGAGCGGTGAGGTGAACTTTTCTTTGAACCTGACCCAGAGCGCCAGGAGCGTTCGCATCCAATAGGGAAAGCTATCCGAAAATCTGATGTTTCGGTAGTGATTCTCGCGAATATCGTACACGATTTTGCAACCAAATAATATTCTGTTTAGGATGCTAACTATCAATAATTCATGCGTATTAATAATCAGTAATTCAGGTTTAACTTTAAATAGTTTCGCAGCTATTTTCATTGGCAAAAGCAACCTGTCCAGGCTTATCCTCCTGACTGTTTTCAGGGGGATAAAAGCAATACCTGCATGCGCGGGTATATCAATTGAAGCCTGCCCGATTACGGTTAGCTCATAGTCACCGGATTGCATCAGGCCCTGTGCCATTTTCTCATACATCCGCGTATCATCCACCGGCTTGAGCACGGATGCGATGACTATTCTTCGTTTTTTCATTTATTGCGTAATGGTTTTGCAAAATAAGGTTTAAATGGAATTACAACAGCAGGTAGAAAAAGCGTGGGAAGATCGTTCGTTACTTCAATCATCAGTGACTCAGGAGGCGATCAGGGAAGTCATAGACAATTTGGACAAGGGTACATTGAGGGTAGCGCAGCCATCATCAGGCGGTTGGCAGGTGAACGAATGGATCAAGAAGGCCGTGATTCTCTACTTTCCCATTCAACAGATGGAAACCATCGAGGTTGGACCGTTCGAATTTCATGACAAAATCGGATTAAAGAAGAACTATAAACAACTGGGTGTGAGGGTTGTGCCTCATGCCATCGCACGTTATGGTTCTTACGTGAGCAGCGGAGTCATTATGATGCCATCGTACATCAATATCGGTGCCTATGTAGACGAAGGTACGATGGTGGACACGTGGGCCACGGTTGGCAGTTGTGCTCAGGTGGGCAAACATGTTCATCTCAGTGGCGGGGTTGGGATAGGAGGCGTGTTGGAACCGGTGCAGGCTGCTCCTGTCGTCATCGAGGATGGCGCCTTTGTTGGATCAAGATGTATCATCGTAGAAGGGGTTCACATAGGTAAGGAGGCTGTGCTTGGCGCGAATGTGGTACTCACAGCAAGCTCTAAGATAATTGATGTCACGGGGAGCAAACCCGTAGAATACAAAGGTTTTGTACCACCTCGTTCAGTTGTGATTCCAGGTTCAATGGCCAAAGAATTTCCCGCGGGCAAATACAATGTTCCCTGTGCGTTAATAATCGGCCAGCGAAAGGAAAGCACCGATAGAAAAACCTCTCTGAATGAGGCCTTAAGGGAGAATAACGTAGCCGTTTAGCAATTGGCACATGCTTTGAAGGTTTTTATTTAAAACCTAATTTTGAGCAATGGATCGACTGGTTATTGGTTTTGTTTTATTCCTTGGGCTGACAGCGTTTACTGTGAAGCAGCAGTACGATCTTCCTGTCGTTACCAATAAGAGCTTTGGGCCAGGAGAAGAAATTAACTACCGCGTCAATTTTGGAATCTTTACCGTGGGCAGTGCGGTCACCAAAGTAGACAAAAGGGTTTTCGATATCAGTGCCCGTCCGTGCTACAAGGTGGATGCGTTTGGCGCTACGAGCGGAATGGTGTCGTGGGTTACGAAAGTGGATGACCAATGGGGCGCTTATATCGACACCGCTGCCCTCGTTACCCATGTCAGTTACCGGAAAATTAAAGAGGGCCGGTATAGAAAAGATGAGCTAACCACCTACGACCATAAAGAGGATAAGGCCGAAGTAAAGGTTAAAGACAAGGAGACCGGTATATATGGAGAAGCAAAAGTCTACGATACACCCGATAATGTGCGTGACCTGGTAGGGGGATTTCTTTACCTCCGGGTGATTGAATTTGAGAAGTTGCATAAAGGTGATACGGTGACGATTTCGGGCTTTTTTGAGGACACCTCTTATAACCTTAATATCATCTATGAGGGCAAGGAGGTGATCAATACCCGGGTTGGAAAAATCAGGTGCCTAAAGCTCGTGCCCATAATGCCCGACAATAAATTGTTTGATGGCGAGAATTCCATCACCTGCTGGATTTCCGATGATGGCAACAAGATTCCCGTGAAAATTCAGGCCAAGATGTTCATCGGTAGCACCGGAATTGAAATGGTTAGCTTCCGGGGCCTGCGCAACCAACTGAAAGTTATCTTTTAGGCGTTTAAAAGCGAGGAGAATTTTTCCGTGCTGATGGGCTTAAATACGTAGTCGGCAACTTCCTCCGTTGCCTTCGCTTTCCTGATGTCGTTCTGATCAATAGAAGAGCTCACCATGTAGATAGTGATCTGTTTGGCGAGGTTGGCTTTTAGTTTTTTAAATTCTTCAATAAACATCCACCCATCGGTCCTGGGCATATTGATGTCCAGAAAAATAATATCCGGCAAGGCTTGCGTGTCGCCAGATTTTTCTCTGAGGTATTTTAGGGCGGCATCTCCGCTGAGAAACTGGTAGATTTCGCGCGTTGCTTTGATCGCCTGTAAACTTTTCAGGCTGATGAATTGATAAATGTCATCATCGTCAACGAGTGCAACCGATGGTAATTTTTGTGGTTCTGTCATGCGCCTTCCCGGTTGAAGTTGATGATAAAAGTCGTGCCAACACCCTCTGTGCTTTCAACCTTGATTTCACCCCCCATTGCCTCAACCTGATTTTTTATTAAAAATAGCCCGACACCGCGGGCCTCGGGATGATCGTGAAAGGTTTTCCTCAATTTGAACATCTGGTGACCATAACGCTCGAGGTTGATTCCCTGGCCATTGTCCGACACCTCCAATATCAACTGTTGTCCGTCCGAAAAAGTGCGAAACTCCACGATGGGTTTCCTTTCCGGGTGCCTGTACTTCAGGGCATTGCTTAGCAGGTTGAGAAAAATACTTTCGAGGTAAATGTTGGGATACAATAGTTCGGGCGCCTCGCTGAAATTGCTTTTGATGATGGCAGATGACTCGTTGATCTGCGCGATGGTCATGTGCTTTGCTTTTTTTAGCACCTGGTCAAACTGAAGCACCTGTTTTTCGATATTCAGGTCCTGCTTTACTTTGAGCACGTCATTCAATTCGTTGAGTGTACTCAGTAAAGACTGGCCTGACTGACGCAGCATTTTTAATACTTCTTCTCGCTCCACTTTGTCCGATGCCTGGTCGAGCAGCGCAATCAATGAATTCAGATTACCAACCGGTGACCTCAGGTTATGTGAGACGATTTGAGTGAATTCTTCCAACTGGCGGTTTTTGTAGGTCAGGCTTTTTGCTATCGATGTAAGCTTTTCATTTTGCTCGATCGTTTTCTCCTCAGCGATCTTGCGATCGGTGATGTCGCGGAATTCTGTGACCCGCATGATCTTGTTTCTGTATGGGATATTCTTTCCGTGAATCTCCAGATACCGCTTTGTTCCATTTTTTTGAACAGCTTCAACATCGTATGGTTCTTCATTTCCAGACTTGATCTTTTCGATCACCACATCGCGGTATTCCGGAGCCAGCAAAGAAAGGCTTTGCATACCAATCAGTTCTTCGATTGAGTACCCGCTCAGGTCGGCCAGTCCCTGGTTCACTTCAACAAATACACCGAGATCGTGAATGCCGATGCCGCTAAAAGACGCGGCCAACAGGGTACGATATCTTTCTTCACTCTCCATGAGCTCACGCTCACTTTTTTTCATCTCGGTAACATCGCGCATCATACCCAGCATACGGTTTGCCTTCCTTCCATCTTCCGACACAAAGAAACCCCTGTCGTGCATGAAAAGATAGTTTCCGTCCTTGTGGCAAAATCTGTACATCACGTCATAGCTTGAGAGGCTCTCTTCCGCCTTGTCGAGCTCAGACAGGCTCCGCTCACGATCGTCCGGATGAATCAATTCGACCCATCGGTCGATATTGCCCATTTCCGTTTTGGAGTAACCCAGCAGTTCCTGCACATTGCCACCCCACACGATGCTGCCAGTGCGCGGATTGTAGTCGTATATCACCTGACCAGAAGAAGCAGCTATTAATTCATACCTGGTTTTCCACTCCTGTTTCTCGTCCTCAGAGATTTTGTTTTCCAACGCGCGGGAAACCGCGGAAGTGAATGATCGCAGCACCGAAAGCTGGATATTATTCCACTCCGTCTCCTGTTTGCATTCGTCCAACCCGACAAATCCCCAAAAAGATTTTCGCACGATGATCGGAAAGACCAAAACTGACTTTATGCCCTGGGCTGCCAGCACCTCCTTTAAGTTCTTGTTCTCCAGCTCCCTGACGTGACCCATATAGTGCTGACCTCGCGACAGAATGGTGGCGCACGGTTCAAATTCGCTTAGTGGAAAATGCTGAAGATCGGGGTTGTTTATCTGAGGCTCACCTACTCCGGAATTCCACTCAAACCTTTGGCTGGTGGTCGCAGGTTCGTTTGATCGAGGGATATCATTTTCAAACAGGTAGACGCGGTCTGCCTCAACGGCTTCGCCCAGCGTTCGAAGCCCCTCGCTGATAGCCTGGCTCAAATCTCCATGCGCCAGCAGGCCGTGCATGGCCAATGACAACGAATAGAACAGGCGGTCACGTTGCTGCAGGCTTAGTTCTGTTTCCTTGCGTGAAGTGATCTCTGCCACTGCACCTATAAGCCGACCCGGCTTGCTTTTTGATCGGCCAATTACTTTTCCCCAGCCTTCCAGCCAGATTACGCTTCCATCGGCCTTGTAAACCCTGTGCTGGATGTGAAAGTTTTGATTGTTGTCGATAGCTCGTTGTATCTTCTTTGAGCTGAATTGATGATCGTCAGGGTGGATCAATTTAAAGTACGCGGGCAGGGTATTATCAAACGCTGACTTCTTGAGGCCAAATATTTTGTACACATTATCGTCCCAGATAATGGCGCCTGTCTTAATATCAAGTTCCCAGATACCAATCCTGGAGGCCCGGAGTGCGATATTAAGCCGCTCGTTGGTTGAAATCAACGCCTCGATGGTATCGCGGGACATCGTTGGACTCTTTTTGGCAGCAGATATTTTCCTGGCGGAAGCAGGCTGCGAGTCCCTGACGGTTTTTTTCTGCGTGTCCTTGCTTCTCTTTTGACCCATCGTTCAAGCGGTTCTCTCGATTGAATTGTTTGGGCAAATATTGGCAATAATCGTTTAAAGAATAAAACTAAATTGTGGTGATTACATACTTTGATATTACATCGTTGTCTCATGAAGTGATTATCTTTACCTTACTAGCCATACAACCCAATTATTCATGTTAAAAGAATTCAAAAATTTTGCCATGCGTGGCAATGTTATCGATCTGGCGGTGGGGGTCGTAATTGGTGCGGCCTTTGGCGCAATTGTAAAATCGGCAGTGGCTGATATTTTCATGCCAATAATCGGGGTGATCACAGGGGGGTTGGATTTTTCGGGCCTGAGCTATTCAGTGGGAGAGGCCACCATCGCGTACGGTAGTTTTCTCCAGGCGACCTTCATTTTCCTGGTGACCGCATTTGCGTTGTTCTTACTGGTAAAGGGGATTAATCGAATGAAAAAAAAGGAGGAAGAAAAACCCGCTGCACCGGCAGCTCCACCTGCCGATGTTGTGTTGCTGACCGAGATACGCGATTTACTCAGGAAGTAAATTGGCGTTTTGCCATTGGCAAATTGTCGATGCCTTATGACCAATGCCTATCTAAACTGATCAGCAACAATCAACTCCTTACTTCCTTTGGTGTACCGATAAAATCCGCTTCCCGATTTGACTCCGTAATGTCCCGCCTGAACCATATTTACCAAGAGCGGGCAAGGCGCATATTTAGGGTTACCAAACCCATCGTGCAAGACACGGAGGATGGATAGGCAAACATCAAGTCCGATAAAGTCTGCAAGCTGCAGCGGGCCCATAGGGTGAGCCATTCCAAGTTTCATGACAGTATCAATCTCCTCAACGCCACCAACGCCTTCAAAGAGGGTGTAAATGGCCTCGTTGATCATCGGCATCAGTATGCGGTTGGCGACAAAGCCGGGATAATCATTTACCTCAACAGGCACTTTGCCCAATGTTTTGGATAACTGCATTATGTCGGCAGTTACTTTATCACTTGTATTGTAGCCGCGGATTACCTCCACCAGTTTCATCACGGGCACAGGATTCATAAAGTGCATGCCAATGACCTTGTCGGGACGTGAGGTGGCTGCCGCTATTTTCGTGATCGAAATGGACGATGTATTGGAGGCAAGGATCGCCTCAGGCTTAAGATGCGAATCCAGGTCCTTGAATATTTTCAATTTCAGCTCTACATTCTCAGTAGCCGCCTCTACGACAAGGTCCGCGCCTGAAACCCCTTCTTTCGTATTGGTGAAAGTGGCAATGTTGGCCAATGCTTTTTTCATCGCTTCCTCAGTGATCTGACCCTTCTCATGTTGCCGACCCAAGTTTTTTTCTATCGTAGCCAGGGCTTTTGTCAAGGGACCTTCAGCGATATCAATTAATGAAACGTTGAAGCCGCTGAGTGCGAATACGTGAGCTATTCCATTTCCCATGGTACCTGAACCGATTACTGAAATGTTCTTCATTGTCGAATTGAATAGATTGTGAATATATCTTGCGTTACCTGAAAATAAAGATGGTGACAAATATAGGCAGTTGGACCAATTATTTAATTTGGGTTTCTTTCGTCAGGCTCATTGCGTTAATCCGAAGCACGAGCTTCTTTGCATGGTCAACCGGTGATTTGCACTGCGGGCCCGGCTCCAGGTAGTAAATAAAAAATTTTTGATTGCGAGTAAGCAACTCGTTCTCGTCTGGTCTCCCCAACAATTGCACCAGATCCATTTCAGACAGTTTTTTAAGTTTTTCTTTCTCGCTTGCCATCGCCTCAATCATTTGCTGCCTGCTGCCGTTGCATCCATTTCTGTCCGCTTTCCATAGTTCCAAATCGATGCCATTCAAGGTAGGCAACGGCTGGGAGCAGGAGAACAGCAACGACAATGATAATATGAAAAAGCTAAGCCGTCTGGAGTCGTACATTTTTCGAGATGGAGTAGAACCAGGTTCCGGAAATGACCAAATACAAAATAGCCACGCCAACTAAAATGGGCGGCCAGAAATAGATAAAAGTAAAAACGATCAATGCAAGCGGATACAATACAATCCGAATCCATTCCGACCACCAGACCCACGACTTATTTTCAAACAACACACCGCAGTTTACAACCACCACGGAAATGATGATCGTAAAAAAAACTTTTTCACCGATGAGAAAATCGGCCTGCTTAAATAGAAACAAACCAGTGCCGATCAGGCACAAAATGTATTGAAACAACACATAGTAGCTTAACGCGGTAGGCGCGGGCGTATCGTATTTCTTGTAAGAGGCTTTGTCGACTTCAGGTGCCGCACGATAACCTCCCAGCGATTCGGGGAGCCACCCTGGTTTTTTAAAAAGGTACTTAATCTTGTCGCTCCAATTGTTTATTTTTTTCAAATCCTTTCCCATCTCTGCATAGTGGCTGAAGTTGGCCCACACAGCGTTCCAGCTATTAATGGGTTTTGTGATACCGTAGGTTGGTCTTTCTTCCTCGGCCTGAAAGGTGCCAAACATCTTGTCCCAAATGATGAGGGTGCCTGCATGGTTCTTATCAATATACTTCGGATTGCGCCCGTGATGCACGCGATGGTGGGAGGGAGTGTTGAGGAAGTATTCAAGAAACCCAAGTTTGTTGATCGTTTCCGTGTGAATCCAAAACTGGTAAAGCAGGTTGATGGCAGAAATCAGAACAAAGTCCAGCGTGTGAAACCCTAAAAGTGCAATGGGTAAATTAAAGGCAAACGTCCACACAGTTTGAAAGCTGCTTTGCCTGAGCGCCACCGAAAGGTTGTATTCCTCGCTCTGGTGATGAACCACATGACCGCCCCAAAACAGGTTGACTTGATGACTCATGCGGTGTCCCCAGTAATAAGCGAAATCCACCAGGAAGAAAAGTGCCACCCAGTAGATCCAATTGCGCTCCAGTTGAAAGAAGGCAAAATTGGCAAACAACACTTCGTACACACCTACGGCCAGGACTTTCAAAAACAATCCGGAAAGTTGGGAAGTTATGCCACAACTCAGGTTGGCGATGGCGTCCGGTAGTCGGTACAATTTAAGGTGAGCAAATCGCTCGATAGCCAATTCTATTCCTATCAAAAGGAAAAAAATAGGGATTGAAAGAACGATGGGATTAAGATTCAAAACAATTCGGGTTAACTTGCGAGGTCAAATTTAGCAACATGATCTTAAAGTTATTTAAAGCCGTTTGGTTTCTTTCACTGATGGGCTTTATTGCAATTTTTATGTACATCTATGCGTCCCTCCCCGAAAGGGTGGTCCTGAGCGAGGGACTGGATGCCCGCAGCCTGTCAAAAGACGTGCTCTTCTACGTGGCATTAATAGTTGCCTCGTTGGTGAATGTATTGGTTTTTATTATTACCAAATTGTATGGCAGCCGCAATGATCCGTTTAGCACGTGGTTTTTTGGGCAAATCATCGTACTAAATTTCTTTTTTTGCACGGTATTGGGATTTATCAGCGTGCTGAATAGTGGAGAAAAATTTGCGTTCGATCGACTCGGTGTGGTGATTTATGGGAGCATTGGACTCATCATTGTTTGGGCCCTGAGCTGGCCGGTCTATTCGATCTCACGTAAAATTTCCAATAAACAGGTAGTTTGATAGCGATTCATTTACTAACTGATTGTCAATGATTTGGCGCTTGTCACTTCAGAAATTTTTGTAGTTGAATGATTGCTTCAACTGCTTGCGAAACCATCAAAATTCGTTTTATTAGCTCCATTCATTTTTTTAACTGTTATTTTCTTAACGTGATTTTTTCGAGCGAGCCCGGGCGTTTGACACGATGACTAACCGAAACATTTAACTATGGCCAAGGATTTATTTCAGTATGACGAATCGAGCATCAAGTCGCTCGATTGGAGGGAGCATATCCGGCTGCGGCCGGGAATGTACATCGGAAAATTAGGTGATGGGTCTTCAAAGGACGATGGCATTTACGTGCTTGTGAAAGAAGTCATAGACAACTCCATCGATGAACACATGATGGGCTACGGCAAGGTGATCGATGTCAAGATCACGGATCAGCGCGTGACCGTAAGGGACTATGGCCGGGGAATACCGCTGGGTAAGGTAATTGATTGTGTTTCGAAGATAAACACGGGGGCCAAATATGATTCGGGGGCTTTTCAAAAATCCGTGGGTTTAAATGGGGTAGGTACCAAGGCCGTGAACGCACTTTCGAATTACTTTAAAGTGCAGGCCATCCGTGAAGGCAAAACCAAAATTGCGGAATTTAAAAAAGGAAAGCTTACCAACGATGACAAGATTGTCAAGTCGAACGACAAGAATGGAACGGTGATTTTATTCGAACCGGATGAGTCCATGTTTAAGAATTATCATTTTATTCCGGAGTACCTGGATGATTTGATGTGGAACTATGCGTTCCTTAATGCTGGCCTCACCATCAACTACAACGGGAACAAGTTTTACAGCAAGGATGGGCTGCTCGACTTGTTAAAACAGAAGATAGAGGCAGACGAAATGCGCTACCCGATCATTCACCTCAAGGGTAATGATATTGAGTTTGCCTTGACGCACGGCACGCAGTATGGCGAAGAGTATTATTCCTTTGTGAATGGCCAAAATACAACTCAGGGTGGTACCCACCTGGCTGCATTTCGTGAAGGGGTTGTCAAAGGGGTTCGTGCCTATTTTAAAAAAGACTATGATGCTTCCGACATACGCGCAAGCATGGTGGCAGCCATTGCCGTTAGGGTGCAGGAGCCGGTTTTCGAATCGCAAACTAAAACCAAGCTTGGCTCATTGAACATGGCGCCTGAGGGCGCAACCGTGAGGAGTTATGTTGGAGACTTTGTGGCCAAAGAGCTCGAAATTTATTTGCACAGCAATCCGGGGACGGCCGATCAACTGTTAAAAAGGATTCAGCAGTCCGAACGTGAGCGCAAGGAGATAGCAGGCATCAAAAAACTAGCCAACGAGCGGGCCAAGAAAGCGAACCTGCACAACAAAAAGCTCCGAGACTGCCGATTTCATTTCAACGAGGAGAAAGGTGCGCGCAGCCAGGAGTCCATGATTTTTATCACAGAGGGCGATTCGGCCAGTGGATCGATTACAAAATCCCGCGATGTGGAAACCCAAGCCGTGTTCAGTTTAAGGGGTAAGCCGCTTAACTGCTTTGGCCTCACCAAAAAAGTGGTGTACGAAAACGAAGAGTTCAACCTGCTGCAACATGCACTTAATATCGAGGATGGCCTGGAAGGACTTCGTTACAACAAAGTGATTGTCGCTACCGATGCAGATGTGGACGGGATGCACATTCGTTTGCTGCTGCTTACCTTTTTCCTGCAGTTCTTTCCGGAGCTCGTGAAATCCGGGCACGTGTTTATCCTTGAGACACCGCTGTTCAGGGTTCGAAATAAGAAGGAAACAATTTATTGCTACAGTGAGGAAGAAAAACGGGATGCCGTAAGCAAGCTGGGAAGCAAGCCGGAGATCACACGATTTAAGGGCCTTGGGGAGATATCACCGGAGGAATTCGGGAGGTTTATTGGGGATAATATCCGTCTGCAGCCAGTCATTCCCGGAAAGGATAGTCACCTGACCAAATTGTTGGAATTTTATATGGGCAAAAACAGCCCCACGCGGCAGGATTTCATCATTGAAAACCTGCGTATTGAGATGGATATCGTGAAAGAGGAGGATCTAGTTGAAGAAGTTGAAGGTTAATTATAGCAGCTCCCATGGGCAAAAAGAAGAAGGATAAAACACACAGACCCAAAGTAGTGAAGGCCAGGTCATCGGCCAAGAGTGAAGATGTCATTCACGACATCGAATCAGTTGACGAATTGTACCAACACTGGTTTTTGGATTATGCTTCGTATGTGATTCTCGAAAGGGCCGTTCCCCGCATCGAGGACGGTCTGAAACCTGTGCAGCGAAGGATTGCTCATGCCATCAAGGAGATGGACGATGGGCGGTTTAACAAGGTAGCCAACGTAATTGGTCAAACCATGCAGTATCATCCGCACGGAGATGCAGCCATAGGCGAGGCCATGGTCAATCTTGGTCAGAAAGAACTGCTACTTGAAACACAAGGAAATTGGGGAGATGTAAGAACGGGCGACAGTGCCGCGGCACCGAGGTACATTGAGGCGAGGCTTTCCAAGTTTGCATTGGAAGTGGTTTACAATCCCCAAACCACCGAGTGGCAATTGTCTTACGATGGCCGTAAAAAGGAGCCCGTCACCCTGCCGGTTAAATTTCCACTGCTGCTCGCGCAAGGCGTGGAGGGTATCGCTGTAGGACTATCCACCAAGATACTTCCGCACAACTTCTGCGAACTGATCAAGGCCTCCATCGAAGTGCTCAAAGGCAAGAATCCAAAGATATACCCCGACTTCCCCGGTGGGGGCTATGCGGACTTCACGGAGTATGATCAGGGGCTTAGAGGTGGCAGAATAAAAGTGCGAGCAAGAATTGAGATCAGCGATAAGAAAACCTTGGTTATTAAGGAGATACCATTTGGCACTACAACTACTTCGTTAATCGAATCCATCGTTAAGGCAAGCGAAAAAGGTAAGATTAAGATAAAGCAGGTGGTTGATAATACCGCGAAAGACGTTGAGATACTGATCCATCTCCAGCCGGGACATGCACCGGAGATTGTTATGGACGCGCTGTATGCTTTTACGGACTGCGAAGTCTCGATTTCTCCGAATGCCTGCGTGATCGTGGAAGACAAACCGCGATTTATGAAGGTGAACGAAATCCTCAAGTACAACACGGAGCAAACCGTCAGGCTGCTGAAAAGCGAATTGGAGATCAGGCGGGACGAGTTGATGGAGAAAATCTTGTTTTCATCATTGGAGAAAATCTTTATTGAAAAAAGAATTTACCGCAATATTGAAGAGTGCGAAACTTTTGAAGAGGTAATCGGCACAATAGATAAGGGATTGAAGCCTTACAAAAAACAATTCTATCGCGAGATTACTACGGAGGATATCGTTCGCCTGACAGAAATAAGGATTAAACGGATTTCTAAATATGATTCGTTCAAGGCTGACGAACTTCTTAAAAACCTGGAGGAGGAACTAAAACAAACCCGGCATCACCTGAAGCACCTCACCGAGTATGCCATTTCCTATTATCAAAATCTTCTGAACAAATATGGAAAAGGCCGGGAGCGCAAGACTGAAATTAGAAACTTCCAGAGCGTGACCGCGGTAGAGGTAATTGCCAACAATCAGAAGTTGTATGTCAACAGGGCCGATGGATTTATAGGTTGGGGCCTGCGCAGGGATGAGTTTATTGCAGAGTGTTCTGAGATCGATGACATCATCGCCATTAGAAAAGACGGAAAGGCCATAGTTTCCCGAATTTCGGAGAAAGTTTTCATGGGTAAAGACATTTTGTACGCGGGCGTGTGGAAGAAAGGAGATGAACGAATGGTGTACAACATTTTATACACTGACGGAAAAACAGGAAAATCATTCGTCAAGCGTTGTACGATTCCGGCCATCATCAGGGACAAGGAGTATGACCTCACGCAGGGCAATCC
The DNA here is from genome assembly GCA_964655635.1 of uncultured Ohtaekwangia sp. Taxonomy (GTDB): domain Bacteria; phylum Bacteroidota; class Bacteroidia; order Cytophagales; family Cyclobacteriaceae; genus ELB16-189. Next base: position 303,023 of record CAZZNH010000003.1, on the reverse strand, counting down.
GAACAGCCGGATTCATTACCTCAGTGCCAATCCCAATGGCGAAGCTGAGGTCGTACAGATCAAGCTAACGGCCGCAAGCACCGCGCGCAAGAAAATTTTTGATTTCGACTTTTCTGAATTGGAGATAAAAGGCCGGGGCGCCAGGGGAAATACAATTACAAAGTACCCGGTGAGGAAAGTTGATTTGCTACAGGCAGGAGTTTCAACGCTTAGCGGTCTTGACCTGTGGTTCGATCCAATAGCGGGTCGTCTTAACAAGGAAAAACGGGGTAAACATGTTGGCAAATTCGATGGCGATGATTTGATCCTATCCATCACAAAAAGTGGAAACTATAAGCTGACCGGCTTCGAGTTGAATACCAGATTTGAAGGGGATGAGAAAACATTACTGATAGAGAAGTTCAACCCAAAGAAAGTTATCTCCACAGTCTATTGGGATGGAGAAAGTAAGCAGCATTTTGTCAAACGGTTCCAGATTGAAACCAATACAGTTGATAAAGATTTTGGCTTTATCTCAGAATCTATTGGATCAAGATTGGAGTTTGCGTCCACTGCCGATTCACCGGAAGTTGAAGTGGATTTGATCAAAGGCAAGAGCAAGGAGAAGGAAACCGAAATAATCAGTTTGGAGGACGTCATCGATGTAAAAGGCTGGAAGGCAATGGGCAACCGGCTATCGCCCCATAAAGTAGCTAAACTTAGACCCGTTGAAGAGCCGGAAGGGGAAGCGGAGGACGCGGAAGACGAGGCGGTCGAATCCAAAGGTGTTAAATCCACCGGATCTCAATCGCCAAAAAAAAAATGGGAAGAACCGGAGGAAGAAAAAAAGCAGGACCAGCAAAAAAACCAGCCGGCCAGCGAAAAAAAAGACCTCAGGAAAAAGCAAAGCCAGGAAACAGCGCAAGCCGACCTCTTCGGGGAAAGCAAGCCTCAAAAAGAAAGGGTAAAACCAAAGATAAAATCAAACGGAAAAAATAAGCGGAAGGAAGAGGTGATTAAAACCTTTGGGATTGGTGACACGATCGAATTAGAACTGTAGCATCGAGTAGGCCAAAAAAGAGGCTGTCTTGAGAGTCCAAGTTCGTCATCGCGAACTGGACTTATAAGACAGCCTCTTCATACAGACCCAGGCCAGTATTTACTTGGCAAGTTCCTCAGTGAGTACCTTGTACTTGGCCTTTATTGCCTCATCATCTTTCAATGCCTTTTTGATGGCATTGTAGGTTTTGGCGCCAATATAATTTATCGCCAGCGACTGAAACGTTTCATTGATCTTTGCGGTTTCTTCCTCCTTCTTGGCGGCCACGGCTTTTACAAATTCAATTTCAACCTCTGTTGCCTCTGCTTCTTTCAACTTGGCCTCATCGTCAATAAGCTTGGAGAGCTCGTTGTACCGCGCAGCGGAGACTTCCTCATTTCCTTTTACCATTTCTGTAATGGTTTCAATAAGCGCTGACTTCATATGCTCGATCGAATCCATGGCCACGGCATATTTTTTCAAATCGTCATCGCTGATCGTGTCATCCTGCGCGCGGGCTGCAGTTCCTATCATGCTTAGCGCAAAAAGCAGAGCTAGTACTTTAATCTTCATCATTTGGTTATTTGGTGATCATTTGATTTAGTATAACTCGCATTATACGACATTTTAAGTTTTATCTCAAAGTATTTTGTCTGTAGGACCTTATATCGGTGAATATCGACAGTGAATCACCAATTATACCGCATCATGCGTTAACCAATCCGGTTCAAACAAGAATTGCATCTCCATTTTACGTCAAATATATTATAGATTTCCATCGCCTATATTTGTTTGAAGGGTTACTGTAGGCCCGATTTGATATGCCGGAAAGCGTTGATACAAATAGAATCACAACCCATCTCGGGCAATATGTTACCGGGCATAAAAAAGAAGTGATTGAGAGTGTATTGAATCAGCGTACCCGTTATTTGACTATCGTCCTGGAGGATATTTATCAGTCACAGAACGCAAGTGCGGTATTCCGGACGGCCGAGTGTTTTGGGATTCAGGACATTCACCTGATTGAGAACCGCAACAAGTATTCGCTCAATAAGCGCGTGTTAAAGGGTGCCAACAAGTGGTTGAATATCGTTCACTATAACCAACTGCACGCCAACAACGCGGAGAAGTGCTTTGACCATTTGCGAAAGGAGGGGTACCAAATATTGGCCACATCTCCCGATTCGAAATTACAGCTGAATCAGGTGGACATATCCAGAAAAATGGCTTTGGTAATGGGTAACGAATTGTATGGATTATCCGATTATGTAAAAGAAAATGCCGATTACCAGGTCGCGATTCCCATGTACGGATTCACCGAGAGCCTCAACCTTTCGGTGAGTGCCGCCATTTGCATAAATGAATTAATGAATAAAATAAAGGGAGGAGAAGTTAAGTGGAGTTTGGATGAAAGGGAAATGGCTCAATTGCGATTGGCCTGGTATAGAAAATTGGTGAAGAATGCCGACCTGGTGGAGAAGGAGTTTTTAAAATTCAAATGAGTAACTTTGCATCGTCTTTTCTGTCTATATGGGTTTTTTGTCGAAGCTGCTGAAGCAATTTTTTTATCTGTTCCTTGTGGTATTGGCCTTTGTGATTGCCACGAATATCTGGATTGTGAGGAGTACGTCTCACAAAATATTTGGCAATTACGATAGCCTGGCTAACCACGAAGTTGCGTTGGTCCTGGGCACAAGTCACCTGCTTACCGATGGATCACCCAATCCGTTTTTTGACAATAGAATTGCGTCTGCTGCGTTGCTTTACAAACAGGGTAAGATCAGACATTTTATTGTTAGTGGTGACAATCGTACCAAATATTACAACGAGCCCTCAGAAATGAAGAAGGCACTCATCAAACAAGGCATTCCTGCTTCGGCCATCACCCTGGATTTTGCCGGCTTGCGGACCCTCGATTCAATCGTCAGGAGTAAGGAGATATTTGGACAAAATCAGATTACTATTGTCACCCAGGTATTTCACAGTTACCGGGCACTTTTCATTTCACAGTATTATGGGATAGATGCGGTGGCCTACGTCACCAATGAACCGGAGTCCGCTGATGGCGAACTGGTGCACTGGAGGGAATACCTGGCACGAGCCAAAGCGGTCCTGGATCTTTACGTTCTGAAAACAGAGCCCCGTCACCTGGGTCAGAAAGAACCTATTCAGCTTTAGGATTTCTGGTCGAACTTTGAATTCGCTTCCCCGTAGTTAATCATTATTTTAATTGATTATTTTTGCAGCTTAAATCAAGGTGAGAAACGGTTTGAGATTACGGTTTGGTTTCCCAATTGCATTCATTTTCCTGCTTAGCCCTCAACTTTTCGCCCAGGAAACGAAGGTGTCGGGCAAGGTTACGGACGCGGGTTCTGGCGACCCCGTGCCCTTTGCAAACATTGTTTTTAAAGGCACGACCATCGGAGCCACCACCGATTTTGACGGTAATTTCACCCTGAGCACGTTTTCCCCTTCGGATTCGATACTGGCTTCGTTTGTTGGATATAAACCCAGGACCAAACCGGTAGTAAGGGGGATTTCACAGGTTATCAATATTCAACTTCAGGAAGACGTACTCAGCCTGCAGGAGGTGGTGATCGTGGCAGGCGAAAATCCGGCCTGGTCCATTCTCCGGAAAGTGGTGAAGAATAAAAAGGAAAACGACAAAAGGAAACTGGCAGCCTACGAGTACGATACGTACACCAAAATTGAAATCGATGTTGACAACCTTTCCGAAAAATTTCGCCAACGGAAAGTAGTTAGAAAAATTACCCAGGTCTTGGACAGCGTGGAGCGTATTGCCGGTGAGGACGGCAAACCCATCTTGCCGCTGTTTATTACCGAAAGTGTTTCCAAAGTCTACTACAGGGACAATCCTTCGCTGAAAAAAGAGCAAATTCTAAAAACCAAAATTAACGGAATTGGGGTAGAGGACGGTTCAACCGTCACTCAGATCATTGGCTCTTCTTTCCAGGAGTACAACTTTTACCAGAATTGGCTGAACATCGTCAGCAAGGAATTTGTGTCGCCCATCGCTGACGGCTGGCGGATTTATTACGAATACGATTTAGTCGACAGCCTATACATCGGGGACGAATTTTGTTATCGGTTGGACTTCTATCCAAGGAGTCCTCAGGACCTGGCGTTTACTGGTACCATGTGGATTACCAAAAATGATTATGCGTTGAAGCAAATTGACGCAAACATAGGCAAGCAGGCCAACCTCAATTTTATTGAAAAAATCAGGCTCCAGCAGGAGTTGGGAAAAACGGATATCGGCCCCTGGCTGCCAATCAAGAACCGGGTGCTGATAGACATTAGCGAACTGGGCAAAGAAAATGCCGGCATGCTGGCGAAATTCTACACCAGCAACAAAAATTTCGTTACGAATAAGCCCAAAGACCCATCGTTCTATGAGCGATCAATTCAAATCGCTGAAGACGCCCGCATGTTCGAAGAAGACAAATATTGGGACACCCTTCGTCACGAGCCACTGAGCGAAACCGAGAAGAGTGTATACAAGATGATTGACACCCTTAGAAATATTCCGATTGTCAGGACCTACACGGACATTTTCAAAGTGGTGCTGGATGGATATTATAACCTTGGTAAAATCGAAGTGGGGCCCTATCTCGGTTTGATGGCATGGAATGCCGTGGAGGGTTTCCGGTTTCAGGGTGGGCTAAAAACCAATTATCAATTCAGCAAGAAATGGATCTATCACGCTCAACTTGCTTATGGTCTCGATGACGAACGCTTCAAGTATTTCCTCTCAGCACAAAATGTACTTTCCAGGGAACATTGGACAACATTGACGTTTCGGTTCCGGCATGATATCGCAAGGTTGGGCGTGGACGATGAGAGCCTGGCCGACAATCCGATTTTTTTGGCGTCAACCAGATGGGGCCAATTCAGACGTGGGTATTATTCCGATGAATACTGGATGGGATTTCAACGGGAGTTGTTCAAAGGTTATTCACAGAAGATCACGTTTCGCCATTGGACTTTTGATCCCACTTTTAATTTCGGTTATCTGTCAAGTCCGGGCGATGTGGTCTCACCCACTTTGCAAGACTTTCAGTCTTCAGAGGTGAGTATTGAGTCGCGATATGCCCGGGATGAAGTGTTTCTTCAGAACGACAATGAACGCATAAGCCTGGGGACGAACAAATGGCCCGTGATCACTTTGAAATACACGCACGGTTTCAGCGGTATATTTGACAGTGACTTCGACTACGACAGACTGAGACTTACCATCAAGAAAAGAATAAAGACCGGCCCGCTTGGCGTTGGCAACCTGACCTTTTCCAGCGAATATGTTTTTAACACAATACCGTATCCGCTCTTGACGCTTCATCTTGGTAATCAATCCCCATTTTATTCAGCGGTCACGTACAACCTTATGGATTTCGGGGAATTCGTAAGTGATCATTATGCTTCGCTGCAGTATCGCCAGTACTTTGAGGGCTTCCTGCTCAATCGAATTCCCCTCATGAAAAAGTTAAAGTGGAGGTTGCTGGCCACCACCAATGTGATCGTGGGCGGAATGCGCCAGTCGAATCAGGACCTGATTTCTCAGCTCACACCTGATGGTCAGATGACCCTGCCAACCGGATTTTTTAAGGAGGGGAAGCCTTACGTGGAAGTCGGCTATGGTGTCGAAAATATTTTCAAAATATTCCGTGTGGATTTCGTCCATCGGGTTTCCTACCTCGACAACCCGGACGTCCGCAAGTTTGGCGTACTCTTCACGGCTCAACTCCAGCTCTGATCGTTTTTCCTGTTGAGGGTGGTAAAAACCTTAGAAAACCTCATATTTGCATTCCAAATATTGTTTTGAATGAGCGCGATTAAGATATCATTGCCTGATGGATCTGTCAAAGATTTCGAAAAGGGTGTCAGGGGAATAGACATTGCTAAAAGTATTGCAGAAGGATTGGCGAGGAACGCGCTCTCGATCGAGGTGAACGGGGAGATATGGGACCTGGATCGCCCGATTGAATCTGACGCGTCCATCAAAATTTTTACTTGGAACGATAAGGGCGGGAAGTATGCTTTTTGGCATTCTTCAGCACACGTCATGGCCGAAGCATTGGAAGCCCTGTATCCGGGCGTAAAACTCGGTATCGGTCCTCCCATTGAAAATGGTTTTTATTATGACGTAGACCTTGGCGATCGCCCATTCGGAGATGATGACCTGGCGGCTGTGGAAAAGAAAATGGTTGAGCTGGCCAGGCAAAACAATTCGTTCACCCGAAAATCAATTTCTAAAAAAGAAGCTGTTGCATTTTTTAAAAACAAGGGAGACCAGTACAAATTGGAGTTGCTGGATGCACTTGAGGATGGTTCGATCACCTTTTATCAACAAGGTAATTTCACGGACCTGTGCCGCGGTCCACACATCCCGTCAACGGGGGTCATTAAAGCGGTGAAGCTCCTAAGTGTGGCAGGTGCATACTGGAGAGGGGATGAAAAGAATAAAATGCTTACCCGAATCTATGGTATCACCTTTCCAAAACAAAAAGAGTTGGATGAGTACCTGACCCTGCTTGAGGAGGCTAAGAAAAGGGATCACCGGAAGTTGGGCAGGGAGCTTGAGCTTTTTGCCTTTTCTGAAAAAGTAGGAATGGGGCTGCCGCTTTGGCTGCCAAAAGGCACCATTTTGCGGGAACGCCTGGAGCAGTTTATGCGTAGGGCGCAGGTGAAAGCAGGATACGACCCCGTAGTGACGCCACACATTGGCAGTAAGGAACTTTATGTGACTTCAGGTCACTATGAGAAATATGGTAAAGATTCGTTTCAGCCAATTCACACACCCGATGAAAGTGAAGAATTTCTTCTGAAGCCGATGAATTGCCCGCACCACTGCGAGATTTACAAGGTAAGACCTCGATCTTATAAGGATTTGCCCATTCGTTATGCAGAATTTGGGACGGTGTATCGGTACGAGCAGAGTGGAGAATTGCATGGGTTGACCCGCGTGCGTGGCTTCACCCAGGACGATGCCCATATCTTTTGCCGGCCTGACCAGGTGAAGGAGGAGTTTATAAAAGTAATCGATCTTGTCTTCCATGTTTTTAATTCACTTGGCTTCGCCAATTATACGGCACAAGTGTCACTCAGGGACCCGGCCAATAAGACCAAATATATTGGCGAGGATCACCTGTGGGATCGCGCGGAGCGCGAGATTCAGGAGGCAGCCGATGAAAGAAAGCTGGTAACGGTGGCTGTTAAGGGCGAGGCGGCTTTTTATGGCCCCAAATTGGATTTCATGGTGAAGGATGCACTCGGGCGCAATTGGCAGTTGGGGACCATCCAGGTTGATTATCAATTGCCGGAAAGATTCCAATTGGAATACGTGGGTTCAGATAACCAAAAACACCGGCCGGTGATGATTCATCGGGCACCGTTTGGTTCGCTGGAGCGGTTTGTAGCTATACTGATCGAACATTGTGCTGGCAACTTCCCATTATGGCTTTCTCCGGAACAGATTGCCGTGTTGCCGATTTCGGAGCGGTTTAATGACTATGCCAATGAGGTGCTGGACACGCTCAAAAATAAAGACATCCGCGGCTATGCAGATGACCGTGATGAGAAGATCGGACGGAAAATCAGGGATGCTGAGGTCAGCAAGGTTCCATTCATGCTGATCGTTGGCGAGAAGGAAGTGGCCGAACGAAAGGTCTCCGTGAGAAGGCATGGAGCCGGAGACCAGGGATCTATGGGCCTGGAGGAATTTGCCGATCACTTTGCCAAGGAAAGTGCTGCCCCGCTATAAGAATTTTCGGTATTTGTGACCTCGGATGGCTAAATAATAAGTATCCGGGCATTTTTGAAAAGTTGAAAATATGGCGATATTTGCACCCCTGTCGGCAGGTCCGGCAGGTTTATATTTAACTTAAACCCACTGAGTGGCAATATTTCAAGGTAGTAAGAGGCCGTTTAACAAAAACAGAGGCTTCAGACAAAGAGTAGTAGAGGAGCCTTATCGAGTAAATGAAAGGATTATCGCCCCGCAGGTGAGGGTGGTAGGCGAAAACATCAAGGTGGATGTGTATTCTACCTCGATGGCCATTAAAATGGCGAAAGAGCAAGGGTTGGATCTGGTGGAGATTTCACCCAATGCGGTGCCCCCGGTCTGTAAGATCATTGACTACTCAAAGTTTAAGTACGAGCAGAAGAAAAAACAGAAGGAGATAAAGGCCAATGCGCAGAAAACGGTGATTAAGGAAATCCGTTTTGGGCCAAATACCGATGACCATGACTTTAACTTCAAATTAAAACATGCCATCAATTTCCTTCAGGAGGGGTCAAAGGTGAAAGCCTATGTTCATTTTGTAGGGAGATCGATTGTGTACAAGGAACGAGGTGAGATTTTGTTGCTCAAGTTCGCCCAGTCACTTGAGGACTATGGAAAGGTGGAGTTGATGCCGAAGTTGGAAGGAAAGAGGATGTACATGATGATCGCGGGTAAAGCGAAAAAGTAATTTTTTAAGACGTAAATAGAATGCCAAAGTTAAAAACGAAGTCAGGAGCCAAAAAGAGATTTAAGATCACTGGCAGTGGTAAAATTAAGCGCAAGAGAGCTTACATGAACCACATTCTGACGAAGAAAGAAACTAAACAAAAAAGAAGGCTGGCCCAGAAAACGACCGTTAAGAAAGTTGACGAGAGTAACATCAGGCCAATGCTTCCTTATGCCGTTTAGAGGTTTGTGACTGATACGCAGTTACAGTATTGTTAAACCCGGTCATTGAGCACAAAGATCCTGACAAGTCGGGGCGCCAACGACCAAAAATTGAAAACCAATGCCACGTTCAGTAAACAGTGTAGCATCGCGTGCAAAAAGAAAACGCGTACTCAAATTAGCCAAGGGCTTTTTTGGTAGAAAGAAAAATGTTTGGACAGTCGCTAAAAACGCTGTCGAGAAAGGTCTCGTGTATGCCTACAGGGATCGCAAAGCAAAGAAAAGAGACTTCAGATCCCTTTGGATTCAAAGGATCAATGCCGGAGCAAGACTGCACGACATGTCTTATTCCGAGTTTATGGGCAAGTTGAAAAAAGCAGGGATTGATTTGAACAGAAAGGTGCTTGCCGATCTGGCGGCTAACCACCCCGAAGCTTTCGATGCTATCGTTAAGAAGTTGAAATAACTTTTTGTAAATGTATTTTTAAAGGGGCTTTTAGCCCCTTTTTTATTGATGGATATGAGCAGATCAAAAAAGATTTTTGTCGGAGTTGCCATTCTGTTTTTTGTAGGCCTGGGCTACATCAGTTATGACATCAGCTCCCGCACCACTTTCCCAGGATCAAAATCGCAACTCAAAGAGCGTATAAAGAAACAATTGGGCAAGTCGGATAGCCTGTCTGCCGACTCCACAAAGGCAATTCAACGGTAAAAACAGCAGCTTATCAACTGTAAATTCATATCAGCGGAAGTGAATTTCATGGTGCCCGGGGTTGCTGTACTTTAGCATCAGATTAAAGCCAACTATAGACAGGATTATCCCCTGGGGTCAAGGACCTTGGGGGATTTTCTATTTAGGGCCTTTCATTTTTTGCATTTGGAAATTCTCCTTCTAATTGGGGTAGTTTAGCCTTGCTTACCAAATGTCCACCTGCTTCATTAATGTTTGAACACTAGTTTTTACTAGTTTCGATTCTTAAGATTAATATTTTTAGAAATGAATCGACCAGATAATGTTGTGGTGAGGGTCTTTGTTGCCCTTCTCTTCATGGCAGGATGTGAAAGCAACAATATTGAGGAGATGATAGATTGCGATCAATCGACACTTGCAATTTCGCTAACTACCAGCACGGATGCCAGCAGTTGCACGGCTTCAGATGGTAGTTTTGCGGTAGCCGCCCAGGGTGGCAGTGGCAACTATACGTTCACATTGAACGCCACAACCAATTCGACAGGGCTATTTCAAGGACTGTCGGCCGGCACCTATTCGGTGAGCGTTAAGGACGGAGGATCTTGTGAAACAACCATCGATGTCAGTCTCGGTGCCATCGGGTCGACCCTGAGCGCAACGGCTTCAGTCACTCCCGACACAGGTTGTACAACCAATAATGGCGTCATATCTTTAGTGGTGACTGCTGGAATAATGCCATACCAGTTCAAACTGAACAACGACTCATTTTCCAACGACCCGAACTTCGTTGACCTAAATGAGGGAAAGTATTCGGTTACCGTCAAAGATGCGCAAGGGTGTATCGTTACGATTTCGTTAGAGGTGCCCAAGGGGCCGTCCGATATTAGTTTCGGTGGAGTGGTCAAGCCCATCCTCGATTCGAAGTGCAACATTCCAAGTTGCCATAACGGAGACCTTGGGGCGAGCAGAAATTGGACGGTTCAATCGACTGCTACGGCCGCGGCTCAAAGTATAAAGGCCCGGACGCAAAGCAGAAATATGCCACCCAGTGGAAGTTTAACCCAGGAGCAGATTGATTTGTTAGCATGCTGGGCAGATGGATTGTAAATAGGTTGGAAAAATGAACTATCGCGAAAGAGGATTAAATTACGTGTATGGAGCAATGATTTTGCTGTTATTAAGCTCCCTTATTGAAGCCTGCAAATCGGAGGAATTTGTGCCACCACCAGACTGCAGCAGTCTCAATGTAAAATTGGTGAGCAAATCTGACGCGAGCAGTTGCACGGTGATTGATGGCAACATCGTGATCGAGGCCACAGGTGGGACCAGCCCCTATGTTTATGAATCCGATTTTATTTCAAACACGACCGGAAATTTTGCAGGGCTCCGTGGCGGGGAATATGCATTCACCGTGAAAGATAGCAATGGCTGTCTGGGAATGCTGGAGGTATCAATAGGAACCACAGGATCAACGTTTGCTGCCACGGCCGTTACGGAGGCAAGTACAGTGTGTGCGCCTGAAAGCAATGGGTCTATTACGATCAACGCTACGGGTGGGGTTGAGCCCTACGAGTTCAAACGTGGTAACGATCCTTTTGTGGCTCAAAATACTTTTGTTAACCTGGGGTTTGGGGAGTACATCGTTGAGGCGCGGGACGCAGCACTATGCAGTGTCATTTTGAAGGTCGAAGTTCCCGGAATGCGCTACGCCACTATTAAATCGATTATTGAGTTGAACTGTGTTAAATCAAACTGCCACAACGGTGATCTTGGTGCGCATAACAATTACAGCCTCTTCGACAACGTAAAAGAAAATTCAACCAGCATACGGGCCAGGACCTCCGATCTGACTATGCCACCCGGTAATCCTCTCTCAGATGACCAGATAAAACTGATTGCATGTTGGGTGGACGAGGGAGCCAATAATTAGCCAAGTCCTATGAAGCGTCTATTATTTCTCGTTCTTGTTGTCATGGCATCACCCGTGGCAGCTCAGAGATACAAGAGCGATAAAAGCTCGGTCACCTTTTTTTCAGAGGCAGCAGTTGAAAATATTACGGCTACAAACGAAAACTCGACCGGGCTTTTTAATGCGTTGACCGGTGAGATAGCCTTTATCGTCCCTATTTCTGATTTTGAATTCGAAAAGTCTTTAATGAAAGAGCACTTCAACGAAAAGTACATGGAGTCGGATAAATTTCCGCGGGCGACATTCAAAGGTAAAATTACAGGCTACGATTTGTCTTTGGCTTCCATGCAACCTGTAATAGCAAAAGGGGTGTTGACCATTCATGGTGAAACCAAAGAGGTCAATCTGGAGGGATCGATCCAAAATACCAATGGGAAAATTACCATGAAAGCAGTCTTCATTGTGGAGTTGGCTGACTACAAAATAAAAATACCAAAACTGCTCTGGAGCAACATTGCTGAGCGAGTTGAAGTGACAACCGTTTTTACATTTAAACAATTATGAGAACTTGTTTATTGGCAACTGGCTTTCTTTTTATTTTTATAAACCTGCATGCCCAGGATGACTTGCTAAGCGAACTCGAGCAACAATCCCCATCGAAGACGGAATATGCGCTGCAGACATTTAAAGGAACGCGAATCGTCAACGGTCAGTCTGTAGAAACAAAGGGAAAAGGCGAACTTGAATTCATATTCTCTCATCGGTTTGGCAGAATCAATTCCGGCTCCTTTAATTTTTGGGGGCTTGACGATGCTTTTGTGAGGTTGGGGTTGGAATACGGCATTACCGACCGGCTGGGCATAGGCGTGGGGCGAAGTTCGACAGATAAAACATTTGACGGTTATGTGAGGTACAAGATTTTCAGGCAAAGCAAGGGCCAGGTTAATTTTCCCGTCACCGTCACTGGCTTGGCCACTGGATATTTTAAGACATCTCCACAGGCCAAATTTAATCCTCAGTTCAGATCGGTGGACAGGCAGGCTTATTCTTTGAGTTTGCTGATTGCCAGGCGAATCAATTCAAATTTTTCAATGCAGTTATCGCCTGTTTTTGTGCACCGCAATGGCGTATTTCAACAGTTTGAAAATAATGATGACCTCGCCATGGGGTTCGGAGCAAGATATAAACTAACGCGAAGCGTTGCCTTGTCTGGTGAGTACTACTATCGTATGAATGCGAAATCCAATTCGCCCAATTTTGATGCCCTCGGCTTTGGCGTTGACATCGAGACGGGGGGCCACGTCTTTCAACTGATTTTCACCAACAGTCTCGGCTTGTTCGACCGGGCCGTTGTCAGTGAGACCCAGGGAGATTTTTTCTCTGGCGATATCCACTTTGGGTTTAACATCACGAGAACATTTCAACTGGCGAGAAAAAAATAGCTTCGCTGTATCTTTCTTTTTCTCCTGGGCGCCTTGCATTTAAAGGTGGGTTTAATACTTTTAGCACAACCGAATCCATTCATTTGCATTGTTACTAGTTTCCATCGTTGCGTACCTGGGATTTACAGTTGCCATCGGTTATTGGGCTTCCAGAAAAGTAAAAACCACCGGTGACTTTATGCTGGCAGGCAGGAGTTTGCCCATCATGCTAAGTTCGGCTGCGCTTTTTGCCACGTGGTTTGGGTCAGAGACAGTTTTTGGAGCTTCCGCTGAATTTCTTGAAGGCGGATTATACGCGGTAATTGAGGATCCTTTTGGAGCAGCGTTGTGCCTTGTATTGTTCGGACTTTTTTTTGCCAGGAAACTATACAATATGAACTTGCTCACGTTGGGCGATTTTTTTCGACAGCGGTTCGGGCAAAAAACGGAATTGGTTACCAGTATATTCCTTGCCCCGCCCTACGTGGGCTACATCGCAGCGCAATTGGTGGCCATGGGTTTAATCCTGAATGTAGTTGCAGGCCTCGAAGTTTGGCAGGGTGTGGTAATAAGCTCTATCGTGGTTACATTTTATACATTTATAGGAGGGATGTGGGCCATTTCCATCACCGACTTCATTCAAAGCATCATCATCGTATGCGGCCTGTTTATCCTCTCATTCGTTCTTGCCCGGGAGGCAGGCGGTGTGGCGATAGTGCTTGAAGAAGTACACCCCCGCAATTTTAAATTTTTGCCTTCCTGGAATATCAGCGAGATAACTGCCTATATCGCTGCCTGGTCGGTGCTTGGTTTGGGGTCTATCCCTTCCCAAGATGTATTCCAACGGGTGATGTCGTCAGGATCTGTAAAGATTGCCGTGCGATCCTGCTTTGTTGCAGGCGGGCTTTATCTCACGATCGCGATGTTACCACTTTTTATAAGCCTATGCACCAAGTACCTTTACGGAAGCCAGTTGAATGGTGATGCGCAGCTTGCCTTGCCAAACATGGTGTTGCTGCACACCTCCATGCCCGTCCAGATTATTTTTTTTGGATCGCTGTTATCAGCAATTATGAGCACCACCAGTTCGGCCATTCTGGCGCCTGCATCGATATTCTCCGAAAACCTGGTGAAACCATTGATGAAAGACCGGCTGAGAGATGAACAGCTATTGTTGGTAACCCGCTTGTCCATTTTGCTTTTTAGCGCAGTGGCGACCATCATGGCATGCCTTAGGGAGAACATTTACGAACTGGTCTCTGAATCGTCCATTTTGAGCCTGGTGTCGCTGTTTGCTCCGCTAACCTTCGGATTATACTGGAGAAGGACCAGCAGCATAGGCGCCATGTTATCCATGATTTCAGGATTTACGACATGGCTGTTTTTCAAGTGGATACCCATCATTGATATACCCAGTTTGGTTCCGGCCACTCTGGTCAGCATCACGGCCTTGATTATTGGAAGCCTGGTTTGGAGAAATAATAAGTTAGCACATGATACAAATAGAAGTTACCAGAGTAGACGGTGAATTCCACATGGTGGGGCGTAACCAGGAGGGAAATGAAATTCACATAGATGCCTCTTCAACGATTGGAGGCACAGGAAAGGGGATGCGTCCGATGCAACTATTACTCACCTCACTGGCAGGCTGCAGTGCCATCGATGTGATCAGCATTCTTAAAAAACAAAAGCAAACAGTTCTCGGCATTAAAACCATCGTACAAGGCGAACGGGAAGAGCGCGCAGTGCCTTCACCTTTTAAGTCAATCAACCTGCACTTTATCCTTTTTGGTAGCATCGCTTTGGAAAAAGTGGAAAAGGCGGTTGCCCTCTCCGTTGACAAGTACTGTTCGGTGGCTGCAACGCTAGATAAAAATGTGAGGATTTCGTATAGTTGTGCCGTGCAAAAATCAAATTGATGAAAGAAGGTCAAAATTTTGAAACTGAAGCGATAAGAGTTCAATTGGGAAAAACGGAGTTCCGGGAACATTCTGCCCCACTTTACCTTACTTCAAGTTTTGTATTCGAAGATGCAGAGCAGGCCCGCGCGCTATTTGCCGATGAGATTCCGGGGAATATTTATACCCGGTTCTCAAATCCCAATAATACCGAGTTTATCGAGAAACTTTGCGTGCTCGAAGGCGCGGAGGATGGAATCGCAACGGCATCAGGGATGGCAGCGATGTTTATCAGTATGGCGTCTTTGTTGAAATCCGGTGACCATGTCCTGGCCTCAAGATCCGTGTTCGGGTCGACACACCAGATTCTAACTAACCTTTTTCCCCGGTTTAATATTTCGCATTCTTACGCTGACGTTGGAAAACCGGAAACATGGGAGGCGCTCATCAAGCCTTCTACCAGGATGATCTTTGTCGAAACCCCCTCCAATCCTGCGCTGGATATCATTGATCTGGAGTGGCTGGGTAAGCTCGCGGCAAAACACAACTTAATTCTCAATGTTGATAATTGTTTCGCAACCCCTTATCTGCAAAATCCGATGAAATGGGGCGCCCACCTGGTTACACACTCGGCCACAAAATTTATAGACGGGCAGGGTAGGGTCATTGGCGGGGCCGTCCTTGGGAGCAAGGAACTGATCAAGGAAGTCCGTTTTTTTGCGCGCCATACAGGTCCATCCATGTCACCATTCAATGCCTGGGTGCTGTCCAAAAGCCTGGAGACGCTTGCTGTAAGAATGGAAAAACATTGCGAAAACGCCCTTGCCCTTGCCATGCGATTGGAAGGCCATTCTAAAATTGCTCATGTGAAGTATCCATTCCTCTCTTCGCATCCGCAATATCCTTTGGCCAAGAAGCAAATGAGATTGGGCGGTGCGTTGGTTTCCTTTGAACTAAAGGACGGAATTGAAGGCGGTAGAAAATTTCTGAATGCCTTGAAGATGCTTAGTCACACAGCCAACCTGGGTGACACGCGGACCATTGCCACCCATCCGGCCTCGACAACGCATTCAAAACTGACCCATGAAGAACGAGAAGCTGTGGGAATTACACCCGGCTTGATCCGAATATCGGTTGGATTGGAAAACGTTCAGGACGTCATTGACGATATACTACAGGCAATCGGCTAACCTCTGGCGAGAATCGATGATCAGTACTTAGCCATGGATGGATCAATTTGATCGGCCCAGGCCAGGATTCCTCCCTTTAAATTATAAAGGTTCTCGAAGTGGTGATTTTTTTCCAGCCATTTTACCGTGTTGCCACTTCTCGATCCGCTGCGACAATGGATAATCACTTTTTTCACCCGGCTAATTTTGTCAACGCTGTGAGGAACTTCGCTCAATGGAATCCGCTCCCCATCAATATGACAAATTTCGATTTCGTAATCTTCCCTCACATCGATCAGTTGAAAATCTTCGCCACTGTCTTTTAGTTTTTTCAATTCATCAACTGTAATTTCTTTCATGTCCATCCGTTCTTTTGTTTTGACACCACAAAATTCATCGTAATCTATTAGTTTTTGAATAGAATTCCGTTGATTTCTGTTTGGAAATTTCACGAGGCGTGTTTCCAGGCTGAGCGTGTCCAGCAGCAATAATTTTCCGTTGAGTGGTTCACCGATTCCTGAAACAATTTTAAGTACTTCATTGGCTTGAAAACATCCGATCAGGCCAGGCAAAACCCCTAATACTCCGCCCTCCTCACAGTTCGGTACCGATCCAGGAGAAGGCGGAGTTGGGTACAAGTCGCGGTAATTCGGCCCGCGGTCCAGGTTAAAAACCGCCACCTGTCCTTCGTACCTGAATATGGATCCATACGCTAGCGGTTTGTCCAACAACACGCACGCATCGTTCAGCAGATACCTGGTTGGGAAATTGTCCGTGCAATCAACGACAACCTGGTAAGGCGCAAGCAGGTTAAGGCCGTTGTCCGCGGTAATTCTTTCCATTATTGATGTGATAGTAATGTGAGGGTTCAGGGAGTTCAGTTTAATCGCGGCCTGTTCCGCCTTGCTTTTTCCAATGTCCTCAGTGCCATACAGAACTTGGCGCTGCAGGTTCGACTCACTTACACGATCATCATCTATAATAGCAATGGTGCCCACGCCTGCTGCCGCCAGGTATTGTAATACGGGACAACCAAGTCCACCCGCGCCAATCACCACAACGCTGGCCTGCTTCAGTTTTTTCTGACCGTGTATTCCAAATTGAGGGAGTACCAGGTGACGACTATAACGTTCGAGTTCTTTTTTGGTAAAATCAGTTGACATGTTGTGGCAAACTTCTGCCAATTTACGATACTTGTTTAACAAGAAAATCAAAAATCACATGGACAAGCGTATTACTTACTCCTCCGGTGCCAAATGGGAGGATATCGTGGGTTATAGCCGGGCCGTTCAGATTGGCAATCAGCTTGAAATTTCCGGTACCGTTGCGACTGACGACAATGGAGTTGTTGGAAAAGGCGACTATTACCTTCAGACACGTTTTATATTGGAAAAGATCAGCGCGGTTTTGAAAAATGCCGGGTTCACGCTTCAGGATGTCGTGAGAACAAGAATGTTTGTGACTGACATTAGCCAATGGCAGGCTGTGGGGAAGGCACACGGTGAATTTTTTCACGCCATTAAACCAGTGACGTCAATGATAGAGGTCAGCTCGCTTATTGATCCGGGCTATTTGGTTGAAATCGAGGTCAGTGCAGTGAAAGCTGTATGAAAAGAGAACGCCAGTGTCGGGTGTTCCAATAAATTCAGGCAATGGCTTTTCGTAGATTGATTAGGTTAATCTTTTTCCAGCCAGTTTTGCAATGGTTTCGCCAATGGCAAGCGAAGAAGTTGCAGCAGGCGAGGGGGCATTGCAGACATGGATGCTTTGCTTTCCTTCCACGATCATAAAATCATCGATAAGACCACCTGACCTGTCACAGGCCTGCGCGCGCACACCGGCACCTCCATCTTCCAGATCGTCAGCTTCGATCTCGGGGATTAATTTTTGAAGGGCCCTTACAAAGGCCGCTTTGGAAAAGGACCGGTACATTTCTCCCATCCCGGTCTTCCAGTATTTGAAAGCCACTTTCTGGAAACCCGGCCACGCCAACGACTCAGCGAATTCCGCCAGGTTAATGTCGGTTTTTTTATATCCCTCACGGCTGAACGCCAAAACAGCGTTGGGTCCGGCTTCGATTCCACCTCCTGCCATCCGGGTAAAATGAACTCCCAGGAAAGGAAAATTGGGATCGGGCACCGGATAGATCAAATTTTTCACGAGGTACTCTTTTTCCTTTTTGAGTTTGAAATACTCACCACGGAAGGGGATGATCTTTACGTCAAGGTTTTTTTGTGTCAGTCTTGCCACCTTGTCGGAATAGAGTCCACCACAATTAATCACAAGCTTGGTGGAATAACTTTCCTTTTGCGACACGACCACACAGGTTGAGCCGTCTTCCTGAATCTCTATTACTTTTTCACTCAATCGTATTTCACCGTCTTTGGCTCGAATTTGTTCTCCATATTTTTCGGCCACCATCTTGTAGTCGACTATTCCTGTTTGTGGCACCACAATTCCTTCCAAACCTGCTACATGCGGTTCATATTCATGGAGTTCCTTCCTGGTTATTTTTTTTAAACCCTTTAGGCCGTTCTGCTCCCCGCGCACCAGCAGGTTATGTAGCAATGGAATTTCTTCAGGTTGCGTAGCTACAATTATTTTTCCGCAAAGTTCAAAGGGAATGGCATTCAGTCTGCAGAATTTGATCAGGAGGTGGTATCCACGAATGCAATTGGTGGCTTTCAGGCTTCCGGGTTTGTAATAAATGCCCGAGTGAATCACCCCGCTGTTGTTTCCTGTTTGGTGGCGGGCGAGTACTGTCTCTTTTTCGAGTATCAGGATTTTGATTCTGGGATTAGACTGCTGAAGTTGCAGCGCTGTAGCCAGGCCAACTATTCCTCCTCCGATAACAACTGCATCGTATTTCACTGACGGAAAATTTTTGCCCGAAACTAAGAAAAAATCAGGCGTGTATCGCCTTTACGCGAACATTCAGGCTTGGCTCTACGATCACCAGGTGATTTTTTGGAATCATCGTCCACTCTTTGCCTTCGGTTAGTTTTTCTGAAACCACAAGGACGGCATTGTCATCGTCTTTAGGCGCTTCAAGCCTCGTGACGCCATCTTCGACTACATAGCGGCTCCCTTCTGAATGGTACAAAGTCAGTGGCTCCAGGGTGGCATCAGAGACATAGCGCGTGGCCACGATGAATTCACCATTGGTGACTGTCATATTAAGATAGGCAGGTTCTGTAATGCCGACCTGTTTCATTAGCCTGTTGACATGGTCATAAGTGTAATTGAAGGCATCAGCTACTGCATCTCCATTGATTACTTTGTGGTTTTTGATGAGGTAGTTGAGTAGAAAGGCAAACAGATGTTCAGAGTCAGTCTGCCCCTTGATCCAATTGTACAGTTCATCATTTAATGGTTCTCTTATTTTGCGTTTTAGAAGTCCAAAGTTCTCAACGCCACCATTGTGCGCCATCAAAAGCGTTTTGTATTGGAACGGGTGGCAGTTAGACTCCGAGACTTCACCCACGCTTGCCGCGCGCACATGCGCCACCATGCAGTTGGTCTTGATTTTTGGGGCCAGGTTGCGCAGATTGCGGCTGCTCCATGCAGGGTGGACTGAGACGAAATTTACCGGCTCTTTGTTGACTTCAGGCACATACCATCCAATGCCAAACCCGTCCCCGTTCAGCGGCTCTTCGATTTCCCGTGCATTGGTGCTCTGCCTGATCAGTGAGTTCTTGGGTTGGTAGAGTAATTTGTCAGCAATAATAGGGGTGCCCTTATAGGCCATAAGTCTGCACATGGTAGGTAGATTTTGATTGAAAAGATAAAGAAAAAGGCCGGTGATATGGATCACCGGCCTATGACTTATTTTTCAGTTCGGTCTTTATTCGTTGGTCTTCTTGAATTCCAGCGCGGCTGAGTTCATGCAGTAACGAAGGCCGGTAGGCTCCGGGCCATCAGGGAAGACGTGACCCAGGTGTCCACCACAACGGCTGCACACCACTTCGTCCCGTTCCATGCCAAAGCTGGTATCTTTACCTATCGTGACTGCACTTTCTTTTACGGGCTTGTAAAAACTTGGCCATCCCGAACCCGATTCAAATTTTGTTTTGGAGTCAAAAAGTTCCAGATGGCAAGCCGCGCAGTAGTACTTTCCTTTTTCGTGGTTGTCCCAATATTTTCCGGTGAAAGCTTTTTCTGTGCCTTTCTCACGAAGGATATAGTACTGCTCGCTGGTTAATTCCGCTTTCCATTCCTGATCCGTTTTCTTCATAAATTCGTTGTTCGATTTGGTTTGTGGCTTCGATTTGTCCTGCGCGCACGCACTTGCGGTCAAAGCGAATAAAAAGAAATAAATATAGTTCTGTTTTTTCATTGCATTAAGGTCGTTGACGTATGCTATATACGAATGCAGCGGGTATCTTGGATGTAAAAAAGACCTGAACGGGGCGATTATGTCCCCCTTCTGACAGTTATTGACAGTTATAGGTTCACGCTAAATAACAATCGGAACGGATAATGGTTCCTGGATTTATTTGGCTTTGTTCGCAGAGGGTGGCTTGTGACCTAAGGGTACTCGAGGTACCAGGTCATCTTGTGCTTTTGAGGCCAGCTTTTGACTATCTCCCCGTTCGTTTGATTGTAAACAATGGCATTGAATGTACCCCGCGTGGTCAGCACGCATTGCCAAATATGGTTAGGGTTGTCAAACTCGTGCTTGGAGATATCCAAATAGTTCCTGAGCAAAGGATGTGGATTGATAATCATGGAAACATCCTTTCGTTGTGAGATGGTGACGAAAATGGGATCGGCAAAATGTTCCAGCGAAACGGTAGAGTCACCCAACTGCCTCGACCAACTCCACCCTGCTCTCAGCGAATATCCTTTTCGCAGACCTTCCATCAGGTCACTTATATCACCATAAGTGGGTTTACCGTTTTCGTCATGAGCATAGACTGCGGTCCAGCCTTTTTTCGAGGCCACGGAATTTTGGGCAAAAGCGTTGCCAACCATCACGGTCAGCAATACGAGGAACAACGAAATTTTCATGGATGGTAGCTCTTAACTAAATAGCGTTGAGCAAAGGGTTAACAGCAAAAAACCCCTCGCGAAATGAATCGGGAAGGGGTCCTTTGTACCTAAACCTAAACCTATGAGAAGAATTCTCTGCTCTGGTAGTAAATACGATGAAGTTTGTTTTTGGTTGCGGGATTTGTAAAAGAATTATCCTTTTTCAGGATAGCGTCTACTTTACGATCATCTGGCCAAACTGCTTTGAAAACTTCTCCACCTTGGGTCGGATCACGTACTGGCAGTATCCCTGGTTGGGATTTTGGGCATAGTAGTTTTGATGGTAGTCCTCGGCCGGGTAGAAATTAATGAGCGGACTTATTTCTGTAACGATTGCGCGCTTGAAAATACCGCTTTTTTCAAGCTGCTCTTTGTAGGCCTCAGCAATCCTTCGCTCCTCATCATGCTTATAAAAGATAACGGACCTATACTGCGTACCGATATCCGCACCCTGTTGGTTGAGGGTAGTGGGGTCGTGGGTGTTCCAGAAAATCTCAAGGAGCGTCTCCAGGGAAACCTGTGATGGATCGTACGTTATTTGGATGACCTCTGCATGTCCTGTCGTTCCGGTGCATATTTCGCGATAAGCCGGGTTCTTGATTTTTCCACCGGAATAGCCGGAAACAACTTTCTCAACACCCTTAACACTCAGGAACACAGCCTCTGTGCACCAAAAACACCCGCCCCCAAGGGTGATCATTGCTTTCTTGTTTACATTATTTCCCTTGTCCATGAAATTTGGGATGTGTTCATTAGCTCTAATTACCGTGGTGCTAACCCGATCAACTGGCAAATGGTTTTAAAAAAGTGCCCAAATGTCGGTGAGCAAACAAACTAGTACTTGCTGTAAAACGACCGGAGCTCGTTACTCAGCTTGCTATCCAACTCTTTTCTGGTACGATTTTCCAGGTATCCGCGGTCGGGGTACGGTTCCCTTTTTTCGCAAAGTTTTTTGTCCCTGTCCGAAAGTGCCCTGATGTCCCCCTTATAGGTCGCCCAGGTATCCGTCCATGTTTCGTCAGTCACAATGTCGGAATTGCGCAACTCCACGCGACTTTCAGCATCTGTGATAAGCAGGTTGATCGATCCCCTGCCCGTTATTCGCTTTGTATAGGTGGTCATCGTTGCAGTCACTTTACTATAGACAGGAATTTTGACCCCCTTTTCCGTTTTCTCGCCCGTCTTCACGCTGTCTGTGAAGGTTTCCGACTTGTTGGTAATGACAGGTCTTCCTTCCTGGTAACCATTCACAATCACTTTGACATACTGGTCAATCTTGGTCAACCCTTGATCTTCGGCCTGACGCGGGGTATAAAATTTTACGAACTGATTGGCCGTGTAGCCAAAAATCACCGGCTCAAAATTCCAGTCACTGTAGTTGATTAAAGAGGGTTGCACCACCACTTTAAGTGTGGCATTGAATTTTGCCTGCTCAATCATTTCAATGGCTTCGCGGTATCCAGGCGAGTAGGTGTTGGCATCGTTAAACAAAAAGTAAGCGCGTTTGGCATCTTCTCTGGTGTTCTTAAGTAGGGCCTGAATCCCGGCCTCGTAGGTTTCCTCAGCCGCCTTTTCTTTGACTGCGGTTAATTCATCAAACTTGCTAACCGGTTTGGGAATAACTTTAAGCGCTCCCGGTGATGTACGAATCTCATTGTATAAGTTATTGATCTTGGTATAGTTTGAAACGGCCGTGCTGTATTTGAAATTGGCGTTTGCCTCCATTTGATTTTTGGTGTCCGTCTCCAGATAGTCTACGGCCAACTGGTAGCTCAACTTCAATACCTCTCGGGATTTTTTATGGTCTGGCTTGCCCCGCAGCCGTTGGACTGCTGCCAGTACTGCTTCATAATAGTCGCCATGCTTGTAAGCAGATTTGCCGGAGGAGCAGGAGTCTACGAGGACCAGGAGAATGAGGGCGAATGGGTATAGCTTAACTTTCATAGGATGGAGTCCTTTATCCAGCAGCAAATAAACAAATTCAATGCCTCAATTCATTGCTTAGTACCAAAGAAGTCGATTAGGATATCGTCCTCCAGATATTTCCAATTGCCCCAGGAGTGGCCTTGATTCACTTCGCGGTAATTGTATACGCAGGCATTGCTCTCAAGTATACCAGCCATTTTTCTTCCCCCTTCGCTGGCATCGTTGATCAATCCTGAAGTCATCGATATTTTTACGGTTTTTCCATCCTGGTTTCCGCAAAGAGAATAAATCTGCGGGCGCGTCCAAAAGGCGGGAGATTGCAGCCCAACATTTCCAAAAATATCTGGGCGGGAGAACGCGAAGTAAATGGCGTTGAGACCGCCCACTGAAGATCCCAATACTGCGCGATTTTTTGAGTCTGCACTGGCAGGATATTTTGACTCAATAAATGGTATGAATTCATTAACAAAAAAATCAAGGTAATTTTTATTCATCACCAATTCCTGCATCCTGCGATTGTTGGTTCGGTTGGCAGGTTCCCGATGATCGATAAAAACCGCCATCACAGGTTCTATTTTTTTTTCATGAATGAGGTTGTCAAGAACGGTTGACAAATTGCCTAGTTCGGGATGCAAGTATTCATAGCCATCGGTCACATACAAAACTGGTAGCTTGCCAGGGAGGTCGCCTGGTGGCAAGTAGACGTTATAAGTAATTTGGTATCCCAATACTTCACTTGAGTACAAAATGTCCCGGATTATTTCCCCTTTCGGGGTATCTTTCCTTACTATGTGAATTGGGTCATCCACGTACTCAGGCATTCTAAGTTCGGAATTGGGGCTTCCGCCACCCACCCCAGACCATTGTTGACGAGGATTCAGGGGGTCAAGTATCCAATTCTTTTTGTCCACCACAATTTTGTAATCGAGTCGTGCGTCTACCGGAAAAGATGCCTTAAGAATCCAAACATTAGTACCGGGAATGTTTTTGCCCTGATTGTCAAAATTTTTATCGTAACCCCACCCATTAAAGTCGCCCATCCAATCGACTGACTGAGCTTTGCCAACATACAGGAAGGCCACTGAGTCCTCTTCACGGACTGGAATTTGATCCTGACGTTTCAATGAAGCAATGAGTTCTTTCTCGGCAGCATTTCGATCGCCAGAAGCGGATGAGAGGGCATACAATGATTTGATCGTATTTCTATATTGAGCATAGTCCTGCCCGCGACAGTAGGGAACAATACCCGCGATTAAAAAGAAAAACGCTAGCCTCATCACGAAATAAAATTAGACAATTACCCGCGTTGAAAACACGAAAACCTCAAATTATCCAAACTTGAAAAAGGTCTTTACTTCGTGAATTGCTGTTGAATTCGTGCGGGAATTGATATTTTACAGAATTATTGAAAACCTTGACTGCAATGAACCCATATCTGGCAGAATTTATCGGCACGATGCTTTTAATCGTTATTGGTGATGGCGTAGTGGCCGGATCGCTGTTGAAGCGGTCAAAATCGGAAAATTCAGGGTGGATCGTCATTGTGATTACATGGGGTCTTGCTGTAGCGTTTGCGATTTATGCCGTGGGTAGCTACAGTGGTGCCCATATCAACCCCGCGGTCACCCTCGCTCTTGCGGTGGGCGGCAGTTTTCCATGGAACCAGGTGCCGGGTTATTGCATCTCTCAGCTGCTAGGGGCGTTTGCCGGGGCTGTTATTGTGTGGATTCACTACCTGCCTCACTGGAAAATTACTGAAGATAAAACTGCAAAGTTGGCTGTATTCTGCACGGCCCCGGCCATTCGCTCTGGTGCTGCAAATTTTTTCAGCGAGTTTATTGGTACCATGATTTTGGTGATGGGTTTACTTTTCATAGGCGTCAATGCGTTTGCGGAGGGATTGAATCCGCTTGTGGTGGGTGCGTTAATTTCTACCATTGGTTTTGGATTGGGCGGTACCACGGGTTTTGCTATTAATCCTGCGAGAGACCTTGGACCGCGATTGGCTCACTATATTTTACCGATAGCAGGCAAGGGAGATTCTGACTGGGGCTATAGTTGGATTCCGGTCTTCGGGCCAGTTGCAGGAGGGATCGCTGGCGTTATTACCTATCAATTCATTATGTCTTTGTAAGATCGTATGAGTAAATTCATCATTGCCTTAGATCAGGGTACTACAAGTTCGCGGGCCGTCCTGTTAAACGAGGCGGGGGCAATAGTTGCAATTTGCCAGCAGGAATTCAGCCAGATATTTCCTCGACCTGGATGGGTAGAGCACGATCCCAAGGAAATTTTATCCACTCAACTTGGCGTTTTAAACCGGCTGATTGGTGAAAACAACATTAAGCCTGAATCAATTGCGGCATTGGGAATAACGAATCAACGGGAGACCACTGTAGTGTGGGATAAGCAAACCGGTGAACCGGTGTACAACGCAATTGTATGGCAAGACAAGAGGACGGCATCATTTTGTGAGGAAATGAAGGGTAGAGGATTGGAAAAATATGTGAGAGAAAATACAGGCCTTGTTATTGACTCTTACTTTTCGGCAACGAAAATCAATTGGATTCTGAGTAATGTGGAGGGGGCACGTGTCAGGGCGGAGCGGGGAGACCTTTTGTTCGGCACCATTGACACCTGGCTGATTTGGAACATGACCAAAGGCCAATCTCATGTGACTGAGTTCAGCAACGCATCCAGAACGCTTCTTTTTAACATTAAGGATTTGAAGTGGGACGAGAAGTTGATGCATGAATTGAGCATTCCGGTTTCCATGTTGCCAAAGGTAAATGAATCGGCCGCTCATTTTGGTCATTATGACATTCAGGGCGTCAAAATTCCCATTGCAGGCGTTGCAGGTGATCAGCAGGCCGCACTGTTTGGTCAGGCGTGTTTCTCTCCCGGCATGGCCAAGAATACTTACGGCACCGGCTGTTTCATGCTGTTGAACACCGGGGCTGAAATTCAACTGTCAAAGAATGGTTTAATTACCACCATCGCCTGGGGCCTCCACGGCAAGGTGGAATATGCCCTTGAGGGAAGCGTCTTTATAGCGGGTGCGGCCGTGCAGTGGTTGAGGGATAGTTTGCATTTGATCGATCAGTCCAAGGACTCCGAATATTTTGCCGCCAAGGCTTTGGGATCCAATGAGGTGTATGTCGTGCCTGCTTTTGCTGGCCTGGGCGCTCCGTACTGGGATATGTACGCACGCGGAGCAATTTTTGGACTGACCCGCGACACGGGGAAAGATCACATAATCAAGGCCACGCTCGAATCACTGGCCTACCAGACCAGGGATATCCTTAGCGCGATGGAAGAAGATGCCGGTGTCAGACTAAAAAGCCTTAAAGTCGATGGTGGTGCATGCGCCAATAATATCCTGATGCAATTCCAGGCCGACATTCTAAATACGGAAGTGGAAAGACCGGAGGTGATTGAGTCGACAGCGTTGGGAGCGGCCTACCTTGCCGGCATTCAGGTGGAGCTTTGGAAAAAAGATACCATTGCCAGGAACAGGGTAATTGAAAAGAAATTTACTCCCGCCATGGACGAAGTCAAGCGGGCCAAACTTTATCGGGGTTGGAAAAAGGCTGTCCAACGCTCGATGAAATGGATAGAAGAATCCTAGAGGTGAAAAAAATCGTTGTAAAATCAGTTCTCAATAAAAAGAAGAGGAGGGATCCCTGGTTTTTGGATGAATACTCTGTAAATCCCTATGAAGGATGCAGTTTCAATTGCCAATATTGCTATGTACGGGGCAGCAAATATGGGGAAAACATGGAGAAGGGGTTAAATGTTAAGATCAATGCCCTTGAAATACTTGATAAACAACTCTCACTCCGTGCCCGCAAGCAGCAATTCGGCATCATCGCGTTAGCTTCAGCAACAGATCCCTACATAGATTCAGAAACAAAGTACAAGCTCACCAGGGGATTCCTGGAACTGATTCTGGAGCACAGGTTCCCGGTGCTGGTGATTACTAAGTCCCAATTAATTCTGAGGGACACTTCGTTGTTGATGGAAATTAGTTCACGCGCTTGTCTGCCAACTGACCTGATCGGAAAGCTACCTGGTTCAATCGTATCATTTTCTTTGTCGACATTGGACGAACGTTTAGCGGCAAAACTTGAACCGGGAGCGCCCAGTCCTATGGAACGCCTCGAAACCATGCAGCAATGCAGGGAGGCAGGGCTGATGGTTGGTCTAAATTGTATTCCAGTTCTTCCATACATTTCTGATTCTGATGAACATTTGGAGCAGATGATTCTGGAAGGTAGGAACCACGGAGCAGAATACATTTTGGTCGGTGGTTTAACCTTGTTTGGCGAAGGGCCAGCTGACAGCAAGACTTTGTACTATAGGTTTCTTGAGTTGAATTTTCCAGCGCTCATTTCAAATTACCAGGCCCTTTATGGCCATTTTTCTATGCCTCCTCAAAACTATACCAACAGCCTGGCTACGAGGGTTCGGGCCCTCTGCAGAAAACATCAAATTCGAAACAGTATTCTCCATGAGTAGCTTGCTCCATCAGATTAATGAAGAGCTCAGGGATGCCGGCTCACCAAAATGGGTGGCGTCAACCCAAAAATTTGCCCCGACCGCCAGGGATATATTTGGCGTTAGCATGCCTGTATTGAATGACATGGCCAAAAGGTATCAGGAAGGAGGGTTTGAACTCGTGGCAGAACTTTGGGCGTCCGGTTCGTTTGAGGCAAGAATACTGTCGGGAAAATTATTAAACCGCATGGCCAGGCGTGATCCCGATCTGACGCTGAAGTTGATCAAGAAATTTTCTAAAGATATTTCTGATTGGGCAGTGTGTGATTGTCTTGGAACGCAGGCGACTAAAAAGATATTAAAGTCGCATCGGGAGCAAATATTTGAGTTGTCTGGTAAACTTGTCAAATCGAAAAGGATGTGGGAGAGGAGACTGGGTCTCGTTTTGCTGGAGGGTTTTACAAAGGAAATTTCTCTTTGGCCTTCGATAAAGCGAATCATGAAAGAGGTTGAAGGCGATGACGCGTATTACGTTCAGAAGGCTGTTGCCTGGTTGAATAGAAATTTTGAAAAAAGAAGATAAAATAGGTTGCCTATTTTGTGAAATTTTCCAGTGTTCATAGAGCCAAATTAATTAGTACCCTTAGAAAAAGGGATTTTGATTTAATTGTTATTGGCGGAGGAATTACCGGAGCAGGTATTGCGCTCGATGCAGCATCTCGCGGTTTAAAAACAGCCCTTATTGAAAAATCTGATTTTGCCTCGGGGACCAGCAGCAGGTCTACAAAGTTGATTCATGGTGGTCTCCGGTATTTAAAACAACTTGAATTTGCGCTGGTTAAGGAAGTAGGAAGTGAGCGTGCGGTAGTTCATAAGTTGGCCCCGTACCTGGTGATACCCGAAAAGATGCTGCTTCCGCTCCGCGAAAAAAGAGGTTTTGGGAGTTTGCTCACTTCGTTCGGATTGAAATTATATGATTGGCTTGCAGGTGTTACTGGAAAGGACCGGAGGTTGATGTTGACCCGAAGGCAAACCCTAAGGCGCGAACCGCTGCTCAAGAAAGAGGATGTAAAAGGTGGGGCGTTGTACGCAGAGTACAGAACGGACGATGCCCGGTTAACTCTTGAGGTGGTCAAAAAAGCCGTGAAATATGGAGCCATTGCCGTCAGTTATTGTGAGGTTACAAACCTGCACTATGACAATGGCAGGAATGATGGGGTTCATCTTCGGGACATGTTCTTAGGGGATGAATTTATCGTCTATGGGAGGGTGATTGTAAATGCTACAGGGCCGTGGGTGGATAACCTGCGCGTAAAAGATAAATCGAGAGAGGGGAAAAGGCTTCATTTAACTAAAGGGGTTCACATTGTGGTGCCCAAAGAGAAATTCCCCGTTAGTCAATCGATCTATTTCGATATCAAAGACGGACGGATGATTTTTGCGATCCCCAGAGGCCGTGTTACCTATGTGGGCACTACGGACACAAATTTCTCAGGAGAAATTGATGATGTACGCACCACGCGGGAAGATGCACAATATCTGATCGATGGCGTGAACGAAAATTTCCCTGGTGTCGCGCTGAAAATCACGGACGTTGAATCAAGTTGGGCCGGTTTGCGTCCTCTTATCCACGAAGACGGGAAGTCAGCATCAGCGCTTTCCAGAAAAGATGAAATTTTTATTTCACCAAGCGGGCTATACTCTATTGCGGGAGGCAAGTTGACGGGATACAGAAAAATGGCCGAACGGATCGTGGATATGATCCTGGAAAAAAAGGGAAACAATGCCAGATCAACCAAGTGCTACACCCAGAAAATTAAATTAGGTGATGGTCAGTTGACCAAC
The DNA here is from genome assembly GCA_964655635.1 of uncultured Ohtaekwangia sp. Lineage (GTDB taxonomy): Bacteria > Bacteroidota > Bacteroidia > Cytophagales > Cyclobacteriaceae > ELB16-189. The sequence continues at coordinate 273,931 of CAZZNH010000003.1, read as the reverse complement.
TCAAGGGGAGTTAAGCGCTACCTTATTCGGTTAAGGAAGAGAATCACTGAACTTGGTTTAGCCTCAGAGGTGGCCAGTTATCTGGTCGAAAACTATGGCAAACAAGCCGAGCATATTGTTGCCGGAATGGAGAAAATCGATGACCCGGATGCCGCACTTCGATTGATAAAGAGTGAGCTACGGTATACGGTCGCCAAAGAAATGGTTTGTACCGCCAACGATTTCTTTATCCGAAGGACCGGCAGCCTTTATTTCGATATTGGGCGCGTTTTAAGATACAAAGATGACATTGTGGACGAGTTAGCTGTTCTACTTAATTGGGACGAGCAGGTTAAGAAAAATGAAACGATCAGATTGGATACAGCAATTCAACAGGCCAGGAGTTTTCTAAAAGATTGAGTTGGTGTTGAATGGCGGATGGCCTTTCGTCCCAATCCGCAAGCGTTTGTAAATAAGAATTATATACCGCTGTCGTTGTATTTTTGTTACTTTTAGGAATTAACGTTAACATCTATGATTAGAATATTGGCGACCGGAGTTATAATTGTTGCCGTTTGGGCTTGCGGGTCTAAAAGCAGCGAACAGAATACAGAAGATTACAGTACCGCTGAGCAAGCTTCCTCCGGGACCACGGTTTCGGCCGACCTAATCGGGCAAGGAGCAGCGCTGGTAAAAAAGAACGACTGTAGTACTTGTCACCATTTAACGAGCACCATAGTCGGCCCTCCTCATATGGAGGTGGCAAAAAAATATGAATTCACCGTTGAAAATATCAAACTCATTGCAAGCAGAATTATCAACGGAAGTTCGGGAGTTTGGGGCCAGGTAATGATGAATCCACATCCCGGCTTATCTCAGGATGACGCAGAAAAAATGGCCCGTTATGTCTTGTCGCTTGATGGCGAAAAGGAGCCTGAATAAATCTGGCTGCTTCCCTTTCTATACGCTTTCTTTCACCTTGGGTGCCCCATCCATAATTTCCTTATTCGCAAACTCTGCGAACTTTTCGAAATTTTTATTGAACGATGCAGCGAGGTGATTGGCCTTTTGATCGTACGCCTCTTTATCCTTCCAGGTGTTTCTCGGACTCAATATCTCGTCAGGCACGCCTGGGCAGCTGGCTGGCATGGCTACACCGAAGATATCGTGATTTTTATAGGTAACGTGCGCTAACTCGTTGTTGAGCGCGGCCGTAATCAATGCCCTTGTGTATTTTAAGCTCATCCGGCTTCCAATGCCGTAAGGCCCACCAGACCAGCCGGTATTTACCAGCCATACGTTCACACCCGCTTCTTTCATTTTTTTACTCAGCATCTCTGCATACCGGGTTGGGTGAAGTGGCATAAAGGGTGCGCCAAAGCAAGTTGAAAATGTAGTCGTAGGCTCTGTCACACCTGCCTCTGTTCCAGCAACCTTGGCAGTGTATCCGGAGATAAAATGAAATGCGGCTTGCCCCGGTGTCAGTTTGGAGATAGGAGGGAGAACACCGTACGCATCGCAGGTTAGAAAGAATATATTCTTTGGATTTTTTCCTATCGATGGTTTAGCGATGTTGCTGATGTGATCGATGGGGTAACTTACGCGGGTATTTTCAGTTTTGGAACCGTCTGCGTAGTCAACTTCGTTGGTTCCCTTTTTGAAGCAAATGTTTTCAAGCAATGCGCCCGACTTGATGGCTCTGAATATGTCGGGCTCTTTTTCTGCGGAGAGGTCTATCGCCTTGGCATAACATCCACCTTCAAAATTGAATATGACGTTATCGGATGTCCATCCGTGTTCATCGTCACCGATCAATTTTCTGTTGGGGTCAGCCGACAACGTTGTTTTACCCGTGCCGGACAAGCCGAAGAAAATAGCCGTATCACCGTCTTTGCCGATATTGGCCGAGCAGTGCATCGCCAGCACATTTTTTTGATGAGGTAAAATAAAGTTCAGGGCGGAAAAAACGCCCTTTTTAATTTCGCCCGTATAGGCACTTCCTCCCACAAGAATAATTTTTCTCGTAAAATCTATAATCGAAAAATTATGCTGGCGTGTTCCGTCTACTTCTGGATTGGCTTTAAATCCAGGCGCACATAAGATCGTCCACTCTGGTTGGAAATTGCGGAGCTCATCGGCAGAGGGCCTCAGAAACATGTTACTGGCAAATAAATTTGACCAGGGTAATTCCGTCACTACACGGATATTCATTTTGTATCGAGGGTCGGCACAGGCGTAAACATCGCGTACATAGAATTCTTTGCCATCGAAATAGTTTACCACCTTCTTGTGCAGCTTTTCAAAATTATCAGGCTCAAATGGGATGTTAAAGTTGTTCCACCAGACTGCCTCCTTTGTGAGATCATCTTTAACGGTGAATTTGTCTTTTGGCGACCTGCCGGTAAACTCACCTGTATCTATGGCGATGGCTCCGGTGCTGGTTATGGTGGCTTGTCCCAGATTGACCGCTATTTTTGCAAGCTGCTCTGGTGGCAAATTCCAGTGCGCTGTTCCATTCTGAATCCCTAAATCTTTAACAGAGGCATTTGCCGGTTTAACTCCACTTTCTTGCATGCTATAGTTCGATTTAAAATGAGGCCCAAAATTACTAAAATAATTCACGAAATAACCTGTTGCAATCGTTTTCGAGTCTCAAAAATGCCACCGTGACGCCAATTTGTTCAGTTGATTTATGGCGTAAAATACCCAGAACCAGACGTGTTCCGGTGGCCAAAAATCAGTGATCTGATGGATGAGGGAAGGATAAAGGGAATTTTGGGAAATTTGTACGTATTGGTTTAGTCTTCGTCAAAGAATGGCTTCCATTTGTCATCCGGGGATTTTTTTGTCATGGCGCTCACTACGATTAAAAGGGTCAGCGAAACGACCAGGGATGGGATCGCGATGTAATCTGCCGCCACCGGCAAAATGCCCAAAGAAAGATTTCCAACTTCGAGCAACTTGTTGATAACCGGGATCGACATGCCCCCTACAATTGAGCTGACACCCCCAGCCGTAGTGACCCCTTTCCAAAAGAAGCTCGCTATGAGCACCGGGGCAAGAGCCGCCCCAATCATGGTGTATGAAATAAAAGCCATCTCCATCACTGTCTCGAATTGTGTAACCATGGCATAAGCCAGGAAGCCTAGCAAAACAATGCTGACTTGTTGAATACGAATAAGTTTTTTTGAGTCACGATTTGATTTAAAAATGTATGGTTTTAATACGTCCTGCGTGAGGTTGGTTGACGTAACCATCAGGAAAGTATTTCCGGTTGAAAGTATAATAGCCACACCGGCTGCGAACAACATCGCGCCAGCGTAAGCCGGAATTTGTTCGTAACCAATTCTTAAAATTATTTCCTCGGCCATTCCCTGATTGATGCTTCCGTCCGCCAAAAAAAAGCGCGGATCATTCGCATAAATCGCATACCCTACTACGGCAATGGTGCACATGATAAACTCAATTGCCACCACACCGATCAACATCCCGACAACCGCCTTTTTGGCGGCCTTGGCATTTTTAGCGGATGAAAACTTTTGATAAATGCTGCTTTCGCTCACGAGCAGCAAGAAGGAAGGAAGCATGATGCCCATTACCCACCACGGATCCCGACCTTCGAACAACGATAGGTAGCCTGGATTTGCTGCGGTAATGGTTTGCACGACTGCATCGACACCACCGTGTGAAGAGACGGCAAAAGGCAGCGCCATAGCGAGCGCCAGTATCATGATGATCCCATTGAAAATATCAATTGAAATAATAGAGACCATACCGGCTATTCCGGTAAAAGCGATGATGGTAATACATGAAAGGAATGTTCCTGTTTCCACGTCAATGTTTCCATTGGACAATATGGAAATAAACCGACCTCCGCCCTTAAACTGGTACCCGGCAATAACCAGGTAAGCAACAATGATTGTGATTGTACCAAGAATTTTGGCGGTGTGGTTGTAGCGTTGCTCCAGCAAATCTGTAAGCGTGAACTTTGAGATTTTGCGGACACGATCAGCAATAAAATAAACGACCAGAATTCCAAACCACGCTCCGGAGGAAAACCAAAGGGCACCAAATCCCGATCGAAAACTCAGGCCAGCTGAGCCAAACAAACTGCCTGATCCGATCCATGTACATATCAATGTGCCAACCAAGAGGTACACCGGGACCCCTCGTCCGGCAACCACAAAGTCTTCCTCATTTTTAACAAACCGGCTTTTGTAAATAATCACGCCTATCAAAAGGAGAAGATAAACGATGGTAACTACAGAATAAATCATATACTTGTGATAAGGCAGTAGAAACTAAAAGTATGAAAATTTAATAATGGATCACTTTTTTAGCACTTGGATTTCTGCTGAACAACCAAACCCTTTCCCAACTTATGGATCAGAACAAATCATTTAAGCCTTATATCGCGGCACAAGATTTAATTCCCGAGTTCACGCTGAAGGCGATTGTATTGGGTTCCATTTTTGGAATTATTTTCGGAGCAGCCACCGTTTATCTGGGGCTTAAGGTTGGACTTACGGTAAGTGCTTCCATTCCTATTGCCGTACTTGCCATTTCGATTTTTAAGAAATTTGGTAAAGCCACTATACTAGAAAGCAATATTGTTCAAACCATCGGGTCAGCCGGAGAATCCGTGGCATCGGGTGTTGTCTTTACTGTGCCAGCACTGTTGTTTCTGGCTGGCGGGGAGGCCTACTTCAAATACTTCCAAATTTTTGTGCTGGCGCTTGTCGGTGGCATCCTGGGGGTATTGTTCATGGTGCCTTTACGCAGGTCATTGATTGTGAAGGAGCACGGAAAGCTGCCCTATCCTGAAGGAACGGCCTGTGCTGATGTTTTGATAGCGGGCGAAAAAGGGGGCAAGCTTGCCCGAAATGTGTTCATAGGCCTGGGGGTAGCCTTTCTATACAAGGGCCTGATGTCCATTGCCGGACTTTGGAAAGATGTTCCTCAATATCTGTTCGGCAGAAAATCCTTCTTGCCCAATGGCACAATCAACGCAGAAATTACACCGGAGCTGTTAGGCGTTGGGTACATCATCGGCCCCAGAATTTCGGGCATCATGGTTGCAGGCGGAATCTTGTCGTGGATAGTCCTGATTCCATTGATCACTTTAATCGGTGACAGCCTGACGGTGCCGATGGCCCCTGAAACGACCATGTTAATTTCTGATATGTCGCCAAGTCAGATTTGGAGTAAATATATCCGCTACATTGGAGCCGGGGCCGTGACTTTTGGTGGAATTATAACGCTGATAAAAACGCTGCCCACGATTGTGAGTGCATTTACCGATTCTTTCAAAGACCTGCGGGCGAAGGATGCTGGTAAGCAGGAAACTGTACTGCGGACCGAAAGGGATTTTCCTTTGATCTACGTGGTTATTGGTTCAATTGCCTTGATCATTCTCATGTCAGTGCTGCCCAATATCCCCACCAATTTTCTGTCGGCTGTGATGATTGTCGTATTTGGATTTTTCTTTGTGACCGTGGCATCCAGAATTGTTGGTTTGATAGGATGCTCTTCCAGCCCGGTCTCGGGAATGACCATTGCCACGCTTATGGCAACCAGTTTAATATTTATCGGGATAGGGTGGACGGAAGACTTTTATCAGCCTATAGCCCTCGTGGTTGGATCCATAGTTTGTATTGCTTCTGCCAATGCTGGTGCCACGTCCCAGGATTTAAAAACAGGCTATCTGGTTGGTGCTACGCCAGCCAAGCAACAAATGGGATTGCTGATTGGCGTGCTGGTTTCAACAGTGGCCATCGGATTCACGCTGTTGCTGCTCAATGATACGCTGGGGATCGGGCCCGTGACGGAGGCCCATCCGACACCGCTGCCTGCTCCGCAGGCTACGTTAATGGCAACAGTAATCAAGGGGCTTCTTAGCCAGAATTTGCCATGGGGCCTCGTTGTAGCTGGCATGGGCCTGGCAGCAGTTGTTGAGCTTTGCGGAATCAGTTCATTGCCGTTTGCCGTAGGGGCTTACTTGCCCCTGTCTACCACCTCACCAATTTTCATAGGTGGTATGATCAAGATGGCCGCGGATCGCGTCACCAAAAGGAAGGAAGAAGAGTCGGAAGTTGGGTCAGGTGCATTGTTCAGTTCAGGATTGATTGCCGGGGGATCTTTAACAGGCATTTTGGTTGCCGTGCTCCTGGGAACAAACGTAGATACTGCGGACGGCTCAAAGTCTGTAATTGCAGCGGTTCACTCTTCCGTTCATGGTGTGATCCCCGAAGGAGGAGACTTGATCTCCATTGTAATGTTTGCGCTGTTGGCCTACCTGGTATTTTGGTTCGCCAAATTAAAAACGGAGTAGAAAAATTATTCGTGCTTGGCTACATCAGAGCCCGCTTCAATGATCTCTTTTAATTCCCGCAAGGCGCGTTCCTCTGCTTCATGGAGTTTGCCATCTGCATGAACAATATCAAACATGTCCGTGTAAATCTTATACTTCTGCGAGAATTTCACGTGGTCAAAGTGGTGGAAAGTGTCGCTGATTAGTTGTTTAATTTCGCCAGGTTTAACGGCAGCATATTGTTTTACGGCCGCCTTTAATTTTGCGCCATGATCTCCTTCTTGAGGGAAAAGCTTGTGCATTTTAGTTAGGATAGCACTTTCTTCAGAGGGATGGTATTCACCATCTGCGTGCGCCATATGGACATACATGAATAGGACGAAGTCGGCAAACTTGCTGTGAATAACCATAGCTGGAATCTTCTAGTTGTGTAGGGTTAAAAGTAAACAAAAAAGGCCTCATCGTAAAATGAGGCCTTTTGAATTATTGTGGTTGGAATTACATCATTCCACCCATTCCGCCACCCGGCATTGCTGGCATGGCCTCTTTCTCTTCAGCGATCTCAGATACTACTGCTTCAGTAGTAAGTAATAGACCGGCTATAGAGGCGGCATTCTCCAGCGCGAGACGCGTAACCTTGGTTGGATCTATAATACCAACTTCAAAGAAATTTTCAAACTTGTTGTTGTTGGCGTTAAATCCATAGTCCTTTTTGCCATCGCGAACTTTATTGACAATGACAGAACCTTCCTGGCCAGCATTCTCAACAATGGTTCTCAAAGGAGACTCAAGGGCAAGCCTTACGATGTTTACACCGGTAGCCTGATCTTCATTGGACAATCCAAGGGTATCCAAATTTTTGAGTGCTTCGATCGCCCTGATGTAAGCAACGCCACCACCTGGAACGATACCTTCCTGAACCGCTGCCCTGGTTGCGTGTAACGCATCATCAACACGGTCTTTTTTCTCTTTCATTTCCACTTCAGTAGCCGCTCCTACGTAGAGAATAGCTACACCACCAGAAAGTTTTGCAAGACGCTCCTGCAATTTTTCTTTATCGTAGTCTGACGTAGTGGTCTCGATCTGAGCTTTGATCTGCCCTACACGCGCCTGAATGTCAGCCTTCTTGCCGGCACCATTCACGATGGTTGTGTTGTCTTTGTCGATATTGATTTTCTCCGCACGACCCAGCATGTCCAAAGTGGCATTCTCCAGCTTGAAACCTTGCTCTTCAGATATGACCTGTCCGCCAGTTAATACAGCGATGTCTTCCAACATGGCCTTTCTTCTGTCTCCAAATCCAGGAGCCTTCACAGCGGCCACTTTCAGTGAGCCACGGATCTTGTTCACCACGAGGGTAGCCAACGCTTCGCCTTCTACTTCTTCAGAAATGATCAACAGGGGCTTGCCGGTTTGTGCGCTTTGTTCCAGAATAGGAAGAAGCTCCTTCATTGCGCTGATCTTCTTATCGTAGATCAGGATATAAGGATTTTCCAATTCGGCTTCCATCTTTTCCGTGTTGGTCACGAAGTAAGGGGAGAGGTATCCGCGATCAAACTGCATACCTTCTACGGTTTTAACCTCAGTCTCTGTTCCTTTCGCTTCCTCTACAGTGATCACACCATCCTTGCCCACTTTGTCCATCGCATCGGCAATCATCTTACCAATAGTCTCGTCACTATTGGAAGAAATGGTAGCCACCTGGGCGATCTCATTTGAATCTTTGATTTTCTTGCTTTGTTTCTTCAGGTGTTCAACAACAGCCACAACGGCTTTGTCAATTCCCCTTTTCAGGTCCATTGGGTTGGCACCTGCGGCCACGTTCTTAATTCCGTGGCTAAAAATAGACTGGGTAAGAACGGTTGCTGTCGTGGTTCCATCACCAGCGGCATCAGCCGTTTTAGAGGCAACTTCTTTTACCAACTGTGCACCCATGTTTTCAATCGCGTCTTTCAATTCGATGTCTTTTGCAACAGACACACCGTCTTTGGTCACGGTAGGAGCACCAAACTTTTTATCCAGGATTACATTTCTTCCTTTCGGTCCGAGGGTGACTTTGACGGCATCAGCCAGCTTGTCTACACCTTTCTTAATCTTGTCCCTCGCTGAGGTATCAAAAGTGATTTCTTTAGCCATAATCTTTTAAATTTTGTGGTTGATTAAATAATTCCAAAAATGTCAGAGTTGCGCATGATGAGGTATTCTTTCCCATCGATGTTGATCTCGGTGCCGGCATATTTGCCATAAAGCACTTTGTCTCCAACCTTTACTGTAACTGGTTTGTCTTTCAGACCATCACCTACAGCAATGACTTTACCCTTTTGAGGTTTTTCTTTAGCTGTATCAGGAATGATGATCCCCGATGTGGTTTTGGTTTCAGCTTCGGCTGCCTCCACGAGCACCCGGTCCTCGTTTGGTTTAAAGTTGATCTTCGCCATATAAATTCAAAAGTTTATTGTTTGAAGTTTTAGTTTTAACAAGTCCGCAACCGGCTATAATTATGCCATTATTGAGATTTGGCCATTTTTAGGACAGTATTGCAGGTATTGGGCGGCAAAGATGGAAAAAAAAACGAAACATGGCAGCCTGTGCTTACAAAATGGCAGTTTGTCATATTTACTTGTAATTACGTATAATTAAGGAGCCAAAAACTGATACGTATGAAATTAAAAGAAAACTGGTTGACCGAGGGTCTTATCGATTTCGAGTACAAGAAGTATATCCTTCTGGCCTATCTCAAAAAGGTAAAGGAGTCGTTTCACCGGGTCGAGCTGTATCCATTTCTGGCCGACATGGTGTATCACTACCGGAATCTCAAGGCCATCCAGGAAAACAAGTCAATGATCTACGATGCGTTTCCAAAGGAGTTATCATCCGAGGATTTGCGGAACCTGGAATTGAATTATCGAACAATCATGGATGACGATGCCATCATGAAGGAAATAGAATCCATTATCGAATTCGCCATTCCTCAATTGAAGGCGCATCTGGAGGAGGGTTCGGTGATTTACGACTATGTGGAGTCAAAATGTAAAATTGAACCCGTTGGTTTATCCTCACTGGCCGTCAATGAGGGGTATGTTTTTATTACGCAACCACCGGAAGTGGAAACGCGCATATTCAGGTACCACACCACCATCTTCGGAAACAGCACAGATAACCTGCGGGGTATCAGCCTGCGGTACATATTCAAAGAAAAGAGGAGTATTGCCAACAGCTATGAAAAGATCAAGCTAAGGTTGATTAAGCAATTTCAGGACCTGCCAAATCCTGCCACCTATTTGATTTTGTCTACGCTAAAATTCCCGTTTACCCCAACCCTGATGCCGGTGGCAAAAAGGCTACTGGTGAAACAAGTGTCCATGGCCGCATAAAAAAAGCCACTCTATGTGAGTGGCTTCTATTTTTCATTAATACTCCGAATTATTGCGTGCTATCAGTTGGGGTAGATGGTGTGATCCTATTCAAATCCAATCCAGGAGAAGTTTGTTGCTCCTTGGCCCTTTCAATAATATCATCCGACTGATTGTAGGATGGGGTTGTAAAGTTTGTTGCCAGTGAAAAAACCATAATGGCAATCGCAAATCCCCAGGTAAGCCGTTCCAACAAATCTCCGGTTTTCTTTACACCGATAAGGTTGCTGGCGCCTGATCCGCCAAACTGGCTGGACAGTCCTCCACCCTTTGAATTTTGCGCCAATACAACCAAAACAAGCAAAACGGCAGAAATAAGAACCAGGCTTATAAATAAAGTGTACATAATTAACTCGTCAATTCTTCAATTTGAGCCGCAAAGTAAGCCTTTTTTTGTGGAAACTTCCAAATCAACTTCTTGAGCACTTCGATGGCTTTCTCTTTTTTTCCTTGTTTGATCAGTATCTCAACAAGCGTTTCTGAAACGATATTGTCGCTGAACATGCTGCTGTTTTCTGCCAGGTCGGTCGAATCAATGCCTGGCGGTGCGCTCCTGTTTTTAGTGATACTTGGTTTTGATTTGATGAAATTGTCGATGATCTCTAGCTGCTCTTTTTGCCTTGGATCGGCCGGTTTTATTTTTCTCTTCGTGCTTTTTATTTCGGCAATGATTTCTTCGTTTTGGCTAATCCTTTTTTTTTCCTGTGCAGGCTCTGCGCGTTCACCTTTATCGGGATGGGGCGGAATTTTTTCAAAGGAGTCCATCGCGATCTCAAAATCATGTTTGAGTTTTTTAAGCCGATCCAAATCGCGAACCAACTCGTCAAGCAGTTCGTCTCCGCTGAGTCCTGACGGTTCAAATTTTGGGTGATGGGTGATCACTTGCGGTTGAGTGACCGGAATGGGTTGTGCCGATCCTTGGCTGGCCGGTAGTTTCTCTTTTAACTCGCGCACCGGTACCGGTTCTTGAGTGAACTTCGCAATGGTTTCCATTGTTGGTTCCTTCCTGACGGCAGGTGGCGCGGTAATAATGGCCTTTAATACCGATCGATCTGTCGAATAAACGGCCGCACTATTGAGCTTACCCTGTTTGCCTTCAAGGTTATTTAATTGGGCACCTTTGGCCACGAGGTTGTGGATAGCTTGAGAATATGGAAATTGATTTTGCAGCGATGCAAGTTCCTCTGTTTCATCAACTGTCAATGAATCACCGTTTTTGAGGAGAAACAAGAATTTTTCTTTTTCCAAAATTTTGCAAAGAGGTGAGGGTAAATGTACTGCAATTTCCTCCCTCAAGCAACCATTCAGGTTAGGGGGCTAGTAAAAAAATTAAACTACCAATTTGCGACAGTTGCATTGAAAATATCCAGCAAAATTTGGTCAAATATCTTTTTTTCAAGTTGCTCCTGAATGCTGGTGATATCCTGCGTATTCGGAAAATCCGCGTAAAACGAAAAAGTTTTGTCTTTAAAACTATTTTTGGGCTCGCGGTTGTCCTGGTAGCTTGCTTTAACACCGATCGAAAGCCTGGTAAGGGCAGCAGCGTCAGCCACCTGGTTGTTGCCAGCAGCCACTGGCGCAATGGGGCGAATAGCGTATTCAACAATTGTGCCCTCGATTCGCAACTCGCCATCATCCGTTACAACGTTTAAACTGGAGTTTCTTTGGTAGTAATCTTTCAGGCTGTTGGTAAACGTTTGGGCAAGGTTGGCCGGGGCCAGATCTGTGTTATTAAAAAAATCTGCCACCACGATGGTTTCGGCAGCGGTCGAGGCTCCCGTAAAAGAATAAACCCCGCAGCCCAGAAGAAATTGCAATAGGACGGTAGCGATCAGGATCGCGGCAAAAGATTTATTCCTCAAGTTCGTATTGTTTGATCTTACGATAAAGCGTTCGCTCTGAGATACCCAAATCTTGTGCCGCATATTTCCTCTTGTTGTTGTTTTTGCGCAACGCCTTGACGATAAGTTCCTTTTCTTTTTTTTCTATCGAAAGGGAATCATCTTCGGTTACGTGACTTATATCCTGCACTTCTTCCTCTGTTTCAATGGCCGCGTGGTTGGGAGTCAGCACCCTCACGGATTTTGAAACAGCCTTGAGCTCATCTTCGATGCCTTCAAACAACTCTGCGTTGTCCTTCACAATTTGTGCGGCCTCGGATGGGCTGGTGATATTCTCCAACACAATCTTTTTTAGATCATTCACGTCCTTGCGCATCTCGAACAAAACCTTATACAGGATATCTCTTTCAGAGATGTTCTCTGAGGATTCTGATTTGTAAAGGGCGGGCAGCAGTGAATCTTTGGGCAAGTATTTTTGCAAGTGGAGTTGGTCAATCTCCTTGAGCTCCGGAGACAACACTGAGATTTGCTCCACGAGATTTTTCAGTTGGCGAATATTTCCGGGAAAGCGATACTTTAAAAGCAACTCTTTGGCATCGTCAGTCAGCGTGATGGGTTTCACCCTGTACTTTTCGGCAAAATCTGAAGCGAATTTCCTGAAGAGGAGTTCGACATCTTCACCTCGCTCTCGCAGGGGCGGAACATAGATGGGAACAGTGCTGAGACGGTAGTAAAGGTCCTCGCGGAATTTTCCGTCCTCTACATTCTTCATGAGGTTCACATTGGTGGCTGCTACCACCCGCACATCTGTTTTTTGAACTTTGGAGGAGCCTACTTTAATGAATTCCCCGTTCTCAAGCACCCTCAGCAATCGGGCCTGCGTGCCCAATGGCATTTCACCGATCTCGTCAAGGAAAATTGTGCCTCCATTGGTGACTTCAAAATACCCCTTTCGGGCCTCATGGGCCCCGGTAAACGATCCTTTTTCATGCCCGAATAGTTCCGAATCGATGGTGCCTTCGGGTATCGAACCACAGTTAATGGCGATAAACTGTCCGTGTTTGCGGGGACTGAGGTGATGAATTATTTTGGAAAAAGATTCCTTTCCACTTCCACTTTCACCTGTAATCAGGACAGACATATCCGTTGGTGCCACTTGCATCGCCACCCGCACCGCATTGTTTAGCAGGGTCGAATGACCGATTATTCCAAACCGCTGTTTTATACTTTGAATTTCCGAGTCTTTGATTGTCATAATACTACGCTACTATCTTTCCCAATAATGTTCCACCGGTACACTCCGTCACAAGAACGTTCACATATTCACCGATTTTCATCTTTCCGGCATCGAACACCACAACTTTGTTGGCTGAGTTGCGGCCCTGCAGCTTATCCTTTGATTTTTTCGAATATCCTTCGATAAGTACCTTAAACACTTTACCCACATCCAGTTTGTTGCGGTTAAATGACAATTCCCGCTGCCTGGCTATGATTTCGTCCAGCCGCTTCTTTTTTACTTCCAATGGAACGTCATCTTTCAATTTTTTGGCCGCCAACGTCCCTGGTCTTTCAGAGTAGAAGAACATGTACGAAAAATCGTATTGCACCTGATCCATAAGGGAAATCGTATCCCGATGTTCTTCTTCAGTTTCGCTGCAGAACCCGGTAATCATATCTGATGAGATACCACATTCTTCCCCGAGGATTTCCCGAATTCTGTCTACCCGTTGCAGGTACCATTCCCTAGTGTATCCGCGATTCATCAGGTCCAGGATTCTGCTATTCCCGCTCTGCACTGGCAGGTGTATATAATTACAGATGTTCTCATATTTGGCCATGGTGTAAAGCACATCGTCCGTTATATCCTTCGGATGAGAGGTGGAGAAACGAACACGTAAATCCGAATGGACGAGCGCAACCATTTCCAGCAACATGGCGAAATTGACCACCTGGTTGATGCCCTTCTTTTCCATCCTTGCTTTGTTGTTTTCCTGTTCGCTCCATTTGTAGCTATCTACGTTTTGTCCGAGAAGTGTAACTTCCCTATAGCCTTGCTGAAAAAGTGTTTTGGCCTCCGCAACGATTGAGTGCGGATCACGGCTTCGTTCACGGCCCCGCGTGAACGGAACGACACAAAATGAGCACATGTTGTCGCAGCCACGCATAATGGATACAAATGCAGTGACCCCGTTGGAGTTCAAGCGGACCGGACTCACATCCGCGTAGGTTTCTTCCCTTGAGAGAAATGTGTTCACCGCTTTAGCGCCTTCGTCAACCTGATCGATTAACTTTGGTAAGTCGCGATAAGCATCTGGTCCGGCCACCAGGTCGACAATTTTCTCCTCTTCCAGCAAGTTGGTTTTTAAGCGCTCGGCCATGCAGCCCAGCACACCTACCATGAGGTTCGGATTTTTTTTCTTAAATCCATTGATATGTTTAAGCCTATGGCGAACGGTCTGTTCTGCTTTTTCCCTTATCGAGCAGGTATTAAGAAAAACCAAATCAGCCTTTTCGATATCAGCCGTGGTATCAAAGCCCTCTTTGGCCAGGATGGACGCCACGATTTCGCTGTCGGAAAAATTCATCTGGCATCCATAGCTCTCGATATACAATTTTCTGCCCTGGCCAGCATTCCTTTCGGGCGACACCACCACTTCAGACTGAACATCTCCCGCGGGGTCCAATACCTCTATATCCCTGATTAAATTCTCCATATTCTGCTTCGAGGACGCAAATTTAATGTTTTTAGTTTTTATAAGTGACATCTTGTCATGTTCTTGGCGCTAAAAATTTGCAAATAGAAGCACATTCATTGGGCATATTGTAATATTGGGTTTAAAATCAAGGTATATGGCGATTGTAAAATCACTTCGTGGGGTCAGTCCAAAAATGGGGGAGAATTGCTTCCTGGCTGATAACGCAGTGGTGGTTGGGGATGTGACGATGGGTAAAAATTGTACCGTTTGGTTCAATGCGGTAGTACGGGGTGACGTTAATTCAATAACCATTGGGGACAACACCAATATTCAGGATGGAGCGGTGATACACTGCACTTATCAAAAGTCAAAAACCAGCATAGGAAACAACGTTTCGATCGGCCACACAGCCGTGGTTCATGGCTGCACGGTTGAAGATAACGTGCTCATTGGCATGGGCGCAATTGTGATGGATGATGCCGTCATTGGAACAGGTGCGGTGGTGGCAGCAGGTGCGGTGGTTTTGGCGGGCACGAAAGTGGAGCCGGGATCGATATATGCAGGAATGCCTGCGCGCAGGGTGAAAGCGACAGGAGAAGAAATGACGGCCGTGATTGAAAGGACTGCTAAGAATTACCCTATGTATGCGGAATGGTTCAAAAAAGAAAAACAGGGTGCCTAAGATTCGACAGGGAAATATAAACCCAAATATTGATCTCGGTCGAATAGTACTAAAAAAGTAATCGGCAGACTAAGCAACTATTAATCGCGTCTGGCAACCGGAATTATAGGCTGACTCAAATGGCCTTGTTCTCCGACAGATTGCACTGCAAAGAAATAATTGTCTTTAGAGTAGGGAAGTTCGGCACTAACGTCCTCAACATAAATCGTTTTTTCCCAAAATGGTTGATAGGTCTCACGTAACAGCACGTTATAACCCTTCACCTTTGGACCGGACTTTGGTTCCTCCCATGAAAGGCTGGTCATGTTCCCGAGATTAACCTGCATCGTCACGTTCCGGGGAGCGCCCGGGGCCCTGGCCAAACTCACCATGGTGGCTAAATTCATCCGGGCAACATTGGCTACATAATTAAAGTCCACAAACTTCAATTTGTCCCCGTATTCGATTCCACCTTCATCCCTTATATTTTGATGTTGTTGTGTATAATTCTCGTTAAACTCCGTAAACCTTACAGCAGAAAATCCATTTTGGAGAAATGGTGTGTGATCTCCCCCTCGCAAAAATCGATCGGGCCTCATATTTACCGTGGCGGTGAAGCCAGCCAGATAAGGCTCGCCTATTGCCTTGATGTACCTGGCTAACTGCCTCGAGGGACTGTCATTTTCAGATTTCATGACCGTTCTGTTTTTGACATCCGATTCGCTTTCTGCAGCTGGAATCATTTCACTGAATATCCTGATCGTCCGGTCATTTTTATTTCCCGTTTCGCTTGCAATTGAATTGCCAACAATATCATTGTTCAACATTGCAATCAAGTTGACATTTTCGCTTTTCATTTTTGTGGCCATGTGGCGTGCCCCAAGCAGGCCTTGCTCTTCTCCCTGAACAGCCATGAACACGAGTGTGCAGGGTAGTTTTTTTGTCGTAAGTATTCGCGCAAGTTCAATTACGACAGCCACCCCGGATGCGTCATCATTTGCGCCCGGTGCCGCGTTAACGCTGTCCAGTGGATCGCTATTCCTGGAGTCTAGATGTCCGCTCACTAGAATAACCCGATCGTCATTTGGGTCGGTACCGTGTAATGTAGCGACTACATTTTTCATCGTGACTGAATAGGGAACCCTCGAAGCTCCGCCCTCAATAACATAAGGATCAAGTTCAATCGTCATTTGCGCTCCCGATTGTTTTCTGAATTGCAGGAACTTCGAAGCCACCCAACGTCTGGCCGCACCTATTCCCCTTACGTCACTCAACGTGTCGCTCAATGAGTGTCTTGTTTCAAAATTCACCATATGGGTGATATGGTCTTTAATGCTATCGGAAGAAATTTGGCCCAACATGTTTTGGATGTCCTGGTCGACCCTCGGGATGTCTTTTGCCTTCTTGTGATCAGTGGTGCATTGGAACAATGCCAATACGAGGGCGATTAAAATGAAGTTATTTGATTTCATACTCTTGTTGTAATGGCTGCTCACCCATAATTCAGGGTGGTTGTCAAAGATTGGCTTAAAATAGACAAGTTCAAACCTATATTATTTGATCGAATGCCATCGAAGTAGCTCACCATGATGGTGGTAAAATTGCGCGCCTTAAAAATTCAATTGAATATATTGTTTCAATGTTATAATGCCTCGTCTATATTTGCGGCCCTAAACCTAATAAAGATGAAGCAAGCGTCCATTATAATCAATGTCATTCTCACCCTGGCCGTGCTGGTGCTTTACTATCTTCATTTCAGCAATAACTCTTCATCCGGTAGCCAGGAGTCAGCCGGTGGTGGATTTCAGGGTGAATTGAAAATGGCATACATTAATGCCGATACGGTATTGAAATACTATGACTACTTCAAGGTGAGCCGTGAGAAGCTGGAGGCGAAAGGGAAAAAAATGGATACTGATTTCAGAAACCGTGCGCAGGGGTTGCAACGGGAAATTGCGTCATATCAAAACACCGTGAGCAACCTGACGATCGGGCAAGCCAGGGCGCTGGAAGAGGACTTGACGAAGAAGCAGCAGAACCTTCGCGTGTACCAGGAAAGCCTTGCACAGGAGCTTTCGATGGAGGAGGGCAAATTGACTCAGGAATTGTATGAGCGAATAACCCGGTACCTGAAGGAGTATGGCTCGAAGAATGGAATTCATGCCGTTTTCAAATTTGACCCAACGAGCGATTTGCTGTATGCAGGTGAAGTTATGGATGTGACCCAGGATGTGATCAACGGTTTGAATGAATCGTACAAAAATGCTTCGACTCAGAAGGGGGACAGTACAAAAGTGAAAGAATGAGCTGATCAATATGAACCAGGGAGAAGCCGGCATTTGCCGGCTTTTTCATTTTTGAGGGATATGTTTTAATTTTCGCGTGGCTTTGAAGTAAATCATTTATTGCCATAAGGCCCAGCAGCAGAACGGCACCGTTATGAAATCTGTATTTAGAGTATTAAACGTGAGGCCTGAGGAACAGGTGCAGGTGGCGCTGATGCTTGCAACAGGCTTCTTTATGGGTATCTTCATTGCCACCTATACGGTTACGGCCGAGTCCCTTTTCCTGAATCAGCTAAGTGATCAACTGGATAGGGCATTTTTGGCGTCTGGTATTTTTGGAATAGTCTCCACGGTCCTTTTTTCGTTTTTACAGAACCGCATTAAGTTCAGCACACTCACCACTTTCAGTATCCTCACCATTGTGCTTTTTACGTTGGCGGTTTACGTCATGTACAACTTTGGAGATCCACAATACCATGACGAAGTGTTGTTTACCATGTATTGCCTGGCCGGTCCGATGACCGCAGTATTGCTACTCTGCTACTGGGGCATATTCGGAAGGCTATTTAACTTTAGGCAAAGTAAACGAATCATTGGGTGGATAGACACAGGTCAGTTGGTTGCGTCTATCCTTGCATTTTTTCTAATTCCCCTTACTGCCATCTATTTTGCTGAAACTTCGAACTACCTGATTGTATGTATATTTAGTATCCTGCTTTCTGCGATCTTATTTGTTACCATTTCTTTTCGTTTTCCATTGACCAAAAATGACCCCGGTGAATTTGAGTCAACAGTGAGAAAAGAGACTTCGTTTAGGAAGATATTCAAGGATCCCTACGTGCTCTTGTTGAGTTCGTTCCTGGTTATTTCCATGGTTACTTTCATTTTCAATCAGTATGCCTTTCAGGATTTGATCAACGAGCAATATCCGGATCAGAGAGAGTTGACGAATTTTCTCGCATATTTCAACGGGGGAATCTATTTTTTAAGTCTGATTATGCAGACGTTTGTCAATGACAAGATTATTGGCAATTACGGAATTAGGGTTTCCTTATTTGTACTCCCGATTGTTGTCGGAATTTTTGCACTTGGGGCCTTGTTCACTGGGGCTGTATTTGGGTATGACATCCATATGGCTCCGGCAACATTTATTTTCTTCTTCCTCTTCATGGCGTTGACCAGGCTATTCAATGCCACCTTACGCGATTCCCTGGAAAACCCCGTTTTTAAATTGCTATTTATACCTCTTGATAGCCGACTACGCTTTGGTATTCAGGCGAAAGTGGAAGGGGTGGTAAATGAGTCGGGAAGATTTATTGCGGGTATCAGTATTTTCCTCTTTGCATTAATACCTTTCTTCAACCTGCTTTGGATACCCGGCCTGATACTGTTGTTGGTTGGAGGCTATTTCTTAATCGGAAGCAGACTTTATAACGGTTATCGAAATAAGATCAGGGCAAAATTGGAGAGCTCTGACTTTCAGCAAGAAAAGCTGGAGATTGGGTTTACTCAGATTACCAACAGGTTAGAAAGCCTCCTTTTGAATACCCAAACCTCAAAAGCTATTTTTTCCTTCAAATTATTGGAAAAAATAAACCCTGCACAAGTTGCAACGTGGATTAACAACTTGATGAAAAATGAAGACGAGGACGCGCGCGAATATGCCCAGCGGAAAATGAATGAGCTTAAAGGACTCTCTGTTTCTGATCGATATGTTATTCGGATAGATCCTGACAGGGCGGGCGAAAATGGAAAGAATATCCTTTCCAAAGGTGACCTCGATCAAATCCTCAGTGGTGGTGGTGACGTTACCAAGCAGCGAATTCAACGGCTGTCAAGATCATCGTCCGCGGAGGACCGGCAATATGCCGCGGAACTTTTATTGCATTCGTCTGCAGAAGAGAATATTTCCTATTTGATGGAGTTGCTGCACGACAACGTACCTGCCGTCAGGAGCACTGCCATCAAAACGGCCACGCAGAAATACAATGATGAGGTGATCTTAGCGCTCATCGATAATCTGGGCAGCCCGCTGTTTGGCAACCAGGCATTAAGTGCCCTGGTACTTATTGGTGGCAAATCCCTGAACTTGCTTGAGAACGCTTTCTATCGCTACGGCCACAACTCACAGGTACTCACCAAGATAATTCAGGTAATCGGCCGCATTGGTGGTCAGCGTGCGAAAGATTTGCTCTGGAATAAAATCGACTATCCCGACAAAATGATTGTGTCCCAGGTACTCTTGTCCCTCGGGGTTTGCGGCTTCAAGGCTGGGATTTCTCAAATTACAAGGATCAAATACGCGATCGAATCTGATATCGCTGACATTAGCTGGAACCTCAATGCCATACTTGAAATTGGGACTGTTGGGGATGCCAAAATAATCAGGCAAGCGCTAGAGAGAGAAATACAGAATGATATTGATCACATATACATGCTGTTGGCGATGCTATACGATACGCGATCAATACAATTGGTAAAGGAAAATATTGAAAGTGGCACCACGGAAGGTACAACTTATGCAGTCGAGTTGCTGGATGTATTTCTTTCGGAATCTTTAAAGCAGAGAGTAATACCCGTATTGGACGACTTGTCGATTTCAGAACGAATCAATAGGCTGGAAACCTTCCATCCTCGTGTAAGCCTGGATGAAAAGTTGGTGCTCAAATTTTTGATTAATCGCGACTTTACCCAGTCGAACCGCTGGACGAAAGCCACGGTCATTCACCAGATTGGCGTGCTGCGAATTGCTGATTTCAAACTTGACTTAATAGCCCAGTTGTTCAACACAGATCCTCTGATCAGACAGGTGGCTGCTTGGTCGCTTCATCAGATTGACCCAAAGGAGTACGAGATTAATACCAGAAGGCTGGGCGAGGATGCAAAGGATGACCTGGATGCGGTAGTCTTTCAACATGAACGTCAAACGCGCCAATTGATTTACGACAAAGTTATGTTCTTCAAGTCGATTAAGTTTTTTGATGGCATCCCAGGGCTGCTGCTTTCCAACCTGGCAGATATTTCAACTGAATCAAAACTTAGCCAATCCGCCTCTCTTGTTATTGACGGCAAGGTTAACAACAATTTTCACATTGTTTATCGCGGAAAGTTGGAATTTTACGAGAAAGGAAAATCAACAGGAGTCTATGGTCCGGGACAGTTTATAGGGGAAATGGTTTCGTCTCCGGGATATGTCAACACCCACGTGCTCATTGCCCTGGAGGAGACTGTCTTGCTGAGCATAAACAAAGATCAGTTTTATGAACTATTGTCCGATAATGTGAAGTTGGCCGACCGTGTTTTGGAATATATATGATTTTGGCTAAATTTCAAGGATTTTTAGGCTAATACCCGATTTTTAGGCCTCAGGTTGCTTTTTTTTAAACTTTAGTATAGGCGATGAATATTCGCAAATCGTACGCTTCTTTGCTAAATTTCAGATTCTATAATTTGGTTCGATGCTGAATTATTCTGTCCAGGTTGGCGAATTTGAAGACGATGCTCTTGTTCCCCAAGAAGCAATGGGGGGTGCGGTATTTAATCCTTTCCCTGGTCTAAGGCCATTTACAATCGATGAAAGCCATTTGTATTTTGGCCGGGAAGGCCAGGTAGACGATATCCTAGTAAAACTTTCTCAGCACCGGTCGGTCACTGTGATGGGTAACTCCGGCAGTGGTAAATCCAGCTTAATGCATTGCGGCCTGGTGCCCGTGTTGTATGGAGGGTTTATGACGCAGACTGGGCCGCATTGGCATGTTATTTCAACGCGACCGGGAAATTCTCCAATTGTCAATCTCACCAATTCGATCATTGAATACCAGATCCGGAACAATCAGATTGATGAATCCGATAGGGATATTCACAGGGCAATTATAAACTCGGTGTTGAGAAGTGGGCCGGATGGGCTGGTAGAAATTGCCAAGTACTTGCAGACAAATAAGGACGAGAATGTATTTTTTCTGATCGATCAATTCGAAGAGCTTTTTAGGTTCGAGGAAACGGCAAATGATTACTCCAATGACGCCAGCGCATATGTCAATCTGATTCTCAACGCAGTGCATCAGAAGAAAACTCCGGTTTACCTGACCATCAACATGCGCTCTGATTTTATTGGAGACTGTTCGTCATTTACAGGCCTTACTCAGATGATCAACGAGAGCAACTACCTCGTGCCTCAGATGACGAGGGATCAAAAGAAAATGGCCATCGAGGGTCCCGTGGCAGTTGGGGGTGGCAGGATATCGACCCGCCTGGTTAAGCGCCTGCTCGCTGACATTGACAATCAAAAAGATCAACTACCGATACTTCAACATGCGCTGATGCGCACCTGGGACTATTGGATTGAAAACCGGGAGCCTGGTGAGCCAATGGACATCAGGCACTACAACGCCATTGGAAAAATTGAACAGGCGCTGTCACTTCATGCCAATGAGGCGTTCGATGAACTGTCGGCCCGGGAAAAAGAAATTGCAGAGGTGCTGTTCAAAAACGTAACCGAAAAAGCTGAGGATAACACCGGAATGCGAAGGCCATGCAGGATTGGCGTAATCGCTCAGATTGCAGATTCCAATGAAGAGGAGGTTTCGAAAGTCGTTGACCGCTTTAGAAAACCCGGGCGCTCATTCTTAATGCCAGATGCATCGGTTAAGCTCACCGGGGATTCGGTGATTGAGCTATCGCACGAGAGTATAATGCGGATTTGGAACCGCCTGGCAGCGTGGGTAGACGAAGAGTCGGAGTCCGCACAAACCTATAAACGCATTTCTGAGGCGGCTGCCATGTATCAGATCGGGAGAACCGGTTTATGGCGTCCTCCTGATTTACAACTCGCTCTCAACTGGCAAAAAAAACAAAGACCAACACGCGCGTGGGCTGAACGTTATGACATCGCTTTCGAGCGTGCCATCGTCTTTTTGGACACAAGCCGAATAACCTATGAGGCAGAGCTTAAAAATCAGGAATTACTGCAGCGCAGAATACTTCGCAGGGCCAGGGTTACCAACGTCATCCTTGCCGTTTTTCTGCTCGTTGCGATTGCCTTTTTCTTGTTCGGTCTTACTCAACAAATCGCGGCAGAGCGTGAGGCGCTTAACGCGAAAGAACAGGAGCGGTTGGCCCTCATAGCTAAGGAAGATGCCGACAAACAAAGAATAACTGCCGAAGCACAGACAAAATTGGCCAATGAAAGATTCGAGGAGTTGCAACTTCTGAATTCAAAGCTGTCCACTGCCATTCGAGCAGCGGTGGAGGCGCAGAGACAGGCTGAGGCGAATTTGAGAATCGCGGAAGAGCAAAAACGCATTGCAGAAGTGGAGCGTGGCCGGGCATTGGAGGCGACCGAAGGATTTAGGGTGCAGTATAATCGTGCAGAAGCGGCACTTAAAGACGCTAACCGCCTGCTGTACTTGTCGGTTGCCCAGTCTATGGAAGCCAAGTCGGTAGGTGTAGATGATCCTGAATTGGCAGGATTACTCTCCATGCAAGGTTATTTGTTTCACACCAAGTACGAGGGCAAACGCTACGACCCATACGTGTTTAGTGGTTTGTATTATGCGCTCGCAAAATTATCGGGATCGAACTATAATGCAGTGTTTGTCCCAGGCAAGCTAAAAAACAGGATGTATGCGCTGGCCATCTCAAAGGGGAATGATTCATTTTATACGACAGGCAATGACGGACGGATATTTGGAGGCGATTTTACCGCCAACCAGATCGGTGCGCAGGTTGGTGCAAATCCATATCCCAATCGCGTTTTGGAGTTGAGTAACGATGAGAAGTACCTCATTAACGGTAGCGATTCCAGTTTCATTCAGGTTTACACGCTTGGATCAAGTCGGAATCCCCTTAAAGTCGAGGGCCATCGGGGATACATCAATGACGTTAAGTTCCTGCCGGATAACTCCGGGTTTTTGTCAATCGCGTCCGATCGGACGCTTCGATACACCAATCACTTAACCGGGCAGGGCAAACAGTTGCTGGCGCTTCCCATGGAGTTAAAGTCCATAGCCATAAGTGGTGACGGCAGGACGTTGGCTGGTGTTGCCAATTCTGGTGAATTGGTCTTGATCAATCTTACAAACAATACGTTCCAAACCGTGCTTACCGAGACACCAAATCGGTTGTTGTCGGTAGCGTTTCACCCGACCAGGAATTTGATCGCGTTGGGTGTAGAGGTGATCAACGAGAATGGTATTCCAGTGCGGGGCACTGTTAAACTGTTTGACACTGAGACGAAGTCGGTTACCAAAGAGCTGACGGGTCATAAATCGGGTATATCGGCACTCGAATTTAGTCCAGACGGGTTGCTCCTTGCCAGTGCCGGACTGGACAGGAAACTGCAGATGTGGGTAGTCGATCAGGAGGAAGATTTGCCTGTGGTTATGGATAATAATAACGGCAACATTTGGGATATCGGGTTTTCCAAAGCTTCGAATTATCTAATTGCTTCCTGCAATAATGGAGAAATTAGAATTTGGCCGACAGATCCGAAAATGCTTGCTGAACAGGTATGTCCAAAGCTGACGCGCAATATGACACCTGAGGAATGGGAGATTTATGTAGCTAATGGTATCTTGTACGAATCAACCTGTAAAAGTTTATTGATCAATGACTTTTAGAAGAAATGCCGACATGCGATTCAATCCATACGATAGATGTTTTCTGTAGTGAGGGCTTTTATCCTACTTTTCCTGTTGAGTTTTTGTAGGTTGGTGTCCGTAGCCCAGGATGCTGGTGGATGCCTTCAAACCCTTTCTCTGGCCAATGATGAGTTTAATGCCGGTCGTTTTTTCGGTATTCCTTCCTTGTTGAAGGAATGTATTGATAATGGATTTTCTAGCGAGCAACGCATTCAGGCCTATTATTTATTGAGTCAGGCTTATCTCATTTTGGGCGACCCTATTGCAGCTGAGGACAGCTATCTGAGGTTGCTTCGGGAGGATCCGGAATACATTGCAACCCCGGAGAGAGACCCCATAGATTTGGTTTACTTAAGTAAGAAATTTACAGCCACTCCTGTTTTTACACCTCATTTTCGATTTGGCGGCAATGTTGGAATCGTAAGGACAATCCACGAAATCAACACGGAAGGTTATCCCGTGCCAAGGTCAAACAAGTTAAAAATTGGGTATCATCTGGGGGCTGGGGTGGACTGGAACATCAATGATAATCTATCGCTTGGAGCCGAGCTTCTTTACTCGTTTAAGTCTTTCAAAGTCATCAAAACAAATATATCAGTTGATGATATTCAGGAACTGACCGAGCGGCAGTCATGGATTGATATTCCGCTGTTTCTAAAATACCGTGATAATCTTGGTAAGGTAAGGCCGTTTGGCTACGCAGGAGTTGCTATGAACTTGCTTGTAGGGGCCAAGGTTGAATTGCGTACGGAGAACGTAAGTCCCATACTCTCTGACAATAGCAGCAGGGTGCCAACGGAAGGCCCTGACATCAACGTTGGATACAAAAGGAATTTTTTGAATCGCTCGCTCCTGATCGGAGGCGGGGCTTATTACAAGATTGGGAAGGATTTTCTATTTGCCGATTTGAGGTATATGATCGGAATGACCAATCTGGCCAACGAGGATAAAAATTACTACAATGAGGATGGGACGCTTGCGACTACGATAAGCAGGTACAGGTGGACGGGTGATTATTTTAGACTTGATAATCTTTCAATTTCTATTGGTTATGTGAAGCCGCTTTATAACCCGCGTAGAATAAAAAAGGCAAACACAAAAAAGGTTTTAAAAAGTATTTCTAAAGACGACAAATAACAAGAGGTGTGAGGCATTGGATAATCTTATGGGTTGTTTTAATTGGAGCTGCCGCTGGCTGCGACACGAGCTCTTCCATCGAGGCGCCAGATGACAGCTTCTTTTTGAAATTCTATGGGGGTGAGGGAAACCAGGAGGGGATAGATGCGGTACTAAACTCCGATGGCACCATCACCTTGTTTGGAAATACCGATTCTGAAAAAGATGGACAGCAACTATACCTCGTCAATATTGAGCAAAATGGACGGGTGGTTTGGGAAAGAACGTTTGGAGGGCTTCAAAACGAAAGGGCGAAGGACATCGAACTGACCAATGATGGCAGGTTGGTGGTTGTGGCAGATGTCGAAAATACGCCAACAGAGCGAGATATTCTGATTGCCACGTTTACCCTTGACGGCAATCTTATGGACAGTACAATTACCTCGTTTAATAACAGCTCGAATCAACCGACCGATGAAACTGCAATCTCCGTCACTCAAACAAGCGATGGTTTTATCGTTGCTGGGTCAACAAGTAATCTCGATTTCAAGCCAAGTGTAAGTGGAAGCAACGACACACGAGACGCACTTCATCTGAGGTATTTTGATAACCTGACATTATTTGGTTCATCGTGGAGAAAGGGGCATGGGCCTGGTAATTTTGATGCGGGTACGAAAGTCGTGCAGGTAGCCCCGGATCAGTTTTACTTTTTTGGGTATTCCGATGCGAAAATTGGTTCAGAACCAGAAGATTTTAATTTATATATTCTAGGGTTAGGAGCGGATGGAGAAACGTTTGGAACATATAATTTTTTGACCGGCAGCTTGGGCACAGCGGAGATTTTGACGTCAGTCGTTCTTTCCCCGCCCCAATCAGGGGAGGGGTTTGTGTTATCAGGTGTTTCCAAAGGTCAAACCAACTCGGATATATTCATTGTAAAAATGAGGAGGTCTCTGAATTTTGGCAATTCCAGCTCTGACTTCCAGTTTCAAAAAAACATCGCCAATCTCGGGGCAATTGGTGATGACAAGGTATCATCGACACCTTCATTCACATCCGGCTTTCTAATTGTTAGTAATGAGCGCGTAGGTACAGTCCAAAATTCTTACCTCACCAAAATCGGAAGTGACGGCAGTGAGGTATGGAGTAATCCAATAATTTTTGGCGGAGAGGGGGACAGCAAGATAGGTTCCGTTTTGGAAATGCCTGGTGGTTCAATTGGAATAATCGGGACTTTTTCTGTCGGACAAGATGGCGAGAAAAAAATGGCATTTATCAAGGTTAACAAAGAAGGTAAATTTCTCAAATAGGGATTTTTTAACGCCAAAAAGGTTACTTTTAGGGTTTAGTCGATATTCAATTTTTTAGTTGGCCTTTACCTTCAATGCCTATACAATTACCCACCTATCATAGACTGAAACTACTACGTCAAACCGTTGGGATTTGCACGACAGGAATTGTCGATCTGGCTTGCGGTCAATTTTCGAGGTTTTTTTTAGGGGCCGTTCTCCATGTGCTGACCAGTTTTAGTTCTTTCGGCCAAACTGTGGTGACGCCAGGTGCCGGTGGAGGAAATTTATGTGTTGGGGGCGGATACGTTGCCCTAGGCGATATCACAATTACTGAGGGGATTGTAACAGACTTTGGTGATGGCACCAATCAAACCTATACGATATCGGCACCAGCCAATTTCAGATTTAACGTGGGAGCTGCGGTGTCGTTCACGCATTCATCAGGAGGGGGAACGGTCAGCAACATTCAGGCAGCAGTAATTACTACCACGACAATTACGTTTGAATATGACATGGCCTCAACTGTGGTGGCTCCAGTTGATGTATTTACTATAAGTGGCATTGAAGTTCGTGCTGTCGCCCCGGCAAGTTCGGGAAGTATATTAAGATCTGGGGGAACGGCTGCTCAAGCCGGTAATACACCGGGCGATTCGCAAAATCACGGTAGCTTAGTTAGCGGAGATCCTCCATCGGTGGTGACTGACCCAACAGATCAGGCGGTTTGTGAGGGATCTAATGCCTTGTTTTCCGCGTTAAAAGCTGGAACTGGAACAACTTATCAGTGGCAGGCAGATATTGGTGCTGGGTTTGTGGATTTGGCGGGTGAAAATGCCAGTACTTTAGGATTAATCGTGGTTCCCCTTTCAAGTAATGGAAACAAATACAGGGTTAGAATAGATGGGATTTGTACGCCTCCGGCTTTCAGCACCAGTGCAACGTTAACGGTCAATAGGAGGCCGTCAATTACAACGCAGCCGACCAATCAAACTGTTTGTGAGGGAACGAATGTAACTTTTGTGAGTGGTGCTATTGGCACTGGTGTTACTTTACAATGGGAGACCTTTAGTGGTTCATGGACCGCAATTGGTGGGGCGACAGCGCCTTCATTGGTGTTGTCTTCTGTAACCGCAGGCATGAGTGGAAACCAATATCGACTTGTGGCGACTGGGGTTTGTGCACCAATTGCGATTTCTAATGTCGCAACTTTAACAGTAAATCCTACTCCGGTACAGACCATCACCAACAATGATCCGATCGTATGTGAAGGAGTAGGTGTCGATATAGATTTCACGACTCCAACCCCCGGTGGTAGCATCAGCGTTCAGGCTGTTTATCCAGCGGGTATCACAGGAGGAACATATTCGGCCCTTACTGTATTAGGTGCTAACGGGACAATCACAGAGGCATTGGGAAATACAAGCAGTGCTCCAATTACGGTGGACTATACCTTTACGGTTAGTGCGGCAGGCTGTAATGGAGCGAGCGCCAATGCGTCAGTGGTGGTAGATCCGACCCCGGATGTTACCAGCGCGGGCACCCAGACGATCTGCAGTGGTGTGGCATTGAATTATACCCCAACGGGTAATGTGACGGGGACCACATTCAACTGGACCTCGAGTGTTATCTCCGGGACGGTGAGTGGGAACACGGCAGGCCCCAGCAGTGGCACCATCACCGATGTGCTGACCAACACGACCACTGCAGTAGGCGTGGTACGATATGTGATCACCCCGGTAGCGAATGGTTGCAGTGGCACGGCCTACAATGTAGATGTGACGGTAGAGCCGTCAGTTACAGCCAGCACGATCGTCACACCAGGTACGCAGACGATCTGCAGCGGAGGCAACTTCAGCATAGATGTAAACAGCAGCATAACCCCCAGTGCGGGGACGGTGGTTTATGATTACAGTACGGTAGGCACAGGCGGAGTGAGTGGCTTCAGTGCCAGTGGCGTGGGGGTAGGGTTGGGGACCGACATCACGCAGGCGGGCCCGATACTGAATCCGACTTTTGTAAGGCAGACGATCACCTATACGATCACTCCGCGCATCAGTGGCGGCAGTGGATGTGTGGGAGCACCGCTGACGGTGGTGATCAATGTAGATCCGACCCCGGATGTTACCAGCGCGGGCACCCAGACGATCTGCAGTGGTG
>CAZZNH010000003.1:103008-245446 GCA_964655635.1 uncultured Ohtaekwangia sp. | reverse complement strand
GCAGTGGATGTGTGGGAGCACCGCTGACGGTGGTGATCAATGTAGATCCGACCCCATCACTTACGGTTACCGATAATACTACGGGCACCATCTGCAGCGATAGCCAAACGAATATTACAGTGAGTGACCTGGTTGCCGGATCGGTAATCCGTATTGTGGGAATTACCATAAGTGGTGCGCCAGGAAACATCACAGGCTACAGCCCAGTGAACAGTACATTCGCAAGTGGCTCAATCATTAGAGATCTGCTTGTCAACACAACCACATCTAATCAAACCATTCAATACGATTTTCAATCCACAGCGAATGGATGCAGCGGATCAATACAAAGTGTTGTAATAACCGTGCGCCCAAGAGCGGTATTTACATTTACCAACACACCATCAACCATCTGTGAAGGACCAGTAACCCAAACAAATATCGTACTGTCAAGTAGTACGGTAGGAATGCGTGTCCGTATTTCAAACATAACCGCGACCGGTGGAGTCACGGGCTTTAGTCCTATTGGAACACAGTTCAATGCATTCCCCTCAACGATTGCCAATGTTTTGGACAATCCGACCAACCAGCCTCAAACGGTAACCTACGAACTGGAAGGTAGCCTGGCAGGTTCCTGTGTGAATCCAACATTGACGAATGTAACAGTCACGGTTAATCCACGGCCCGCTGGTGTGCCGGATTCCAAGACGGTATGCAGTGACGTACCGATAGACTATAACCTCCTGCTCAATGTGGCCACAATGGGTAATAACGTAAGCAGCACCTTTACCTGGGTAGCCACTGACAACCCGAATCCCAATGTAACGGGTGAGAACACGGCACCTGAGATGGGCGTTGGGCCAATAATCACAGACGTGATAACCAACCTCACCAATTCGAATCAGGTAGTTGTATATACGGTTACCCCTACAGGGACAAACGGATGTGCTGGTTCGACATTCCAGATTACTGTTACAGTAAAGCCTGAACCCGTGGGAATTTCTACTATGGCCCCCGACATTTGCAGCAATACGAGTGTAAATTACAACCTGCAGAATAATGTCAATACACTTGGAAATAATCTTCCCGCTAATTTTACGTGGACCGCTGCGCCTCATCCAAATGTCACTGGCGAGACCACTTCTTTGAAGTCGGGTTCAATAATAGATGATGTTTTGGTGAACACGACAACCTCAAACCAGGTGGTCACTTACACGGTAACCCCCACGGGGCAAGCCGGTGGTTGTCCCGGCAATCAGTTCACGATCATGGTCAACGTGAACCCGAGGGCTGTCTTTTCTGCAGGACCCGATTTGGCAGTTTGCGTGGCGGATGGATCCAAGGTTCTTGCAGGTTCAGCATCGTTTAACCCTGGTGGACTGATGTGGAGTGGAGGAACAGATAATTTTACCAATCCGACCAGTCCAACAGCCACTTATAATCTAAGTGGGGCTGAACTGGGCATCACGTCTCCACTTAACATCACATTAACCTTAACATCAGGAGCGGCCGGTGCATGTCCCGTAATTGTGGATCAGATGGTTCTGACAGTGAACCCGCAGCCCAATGCATCATTCTTCGGCCTTCCACCTGGAGGCCCACCATCGCAGGTCGCTGAGAACGGATCACCTATACTGCTTTCCGCCACTCAAAAAGGAGGCCTGTTTACGATTACACCCGGAAGTGGTTTAAGCGCGACTACGGTTGACCCAGGCACGGACAGGGATGTAGCCACCCTTGATCCAAGCAATGCAACCGTATATGATGGAACGCCTGCGACAATAAACAAGATTAGATATACCTATACTGATCCCAACGGCTGTACCAACTTCACTGTACAGGATCTAATAGTTAATGCGCTCACCGTGGTTGATTTTACGGTAGCGGGCGCAACGACAGATCCATCTGGCGATTACTTGATCTGCGGTGATTTGGGAGATGTGTTGTTAATTCCATTGGATGGAGGTGTCCCTGGTCTACCACCTGAAACCGGCTTCACTAGCTTAACGCCAGGGCTAACACTAAATCAGATCGGATCACAATTTTTTATTCCGACCGATGGACTGGCCTCCGGTAATTATGTTATACAATTTACCTACAAGAATCCATCGTTGGTTATCTCTAACAAAGTAAGAACTGTTAAGGTTCTGGCCAGCCCCAATGTTGCAATAAATGTTTTGAATTCCTGTATAAACAGCGCGATTGATTTTACTGATGGTACGACTTTGCCTCCGACCCCGTTCCCCACATCACTTTCCGGTTGGCAATGGAATTTTGCAGACGGGTTCTTTAGCGGTCAGCAAAATCCTAGTCATAATTATGTAGCATCGGGAGTTTATAATGTAGCGCTGACCGTATCCACCACGCAGGGATGCGTAAGTACAGGAAATCTCAATATCAGGGTGGGAGACGTGCCTTCTGTAGATTACGACTGGTCGGCTATATGTAACAACGACAACACAGCGTTTGCTGACAAGACTTCTAAAGTAGTGGGGGGTACCCCGCCAGGTATAAGCGTGATTACCACCTACACATGGGATTTTGGAGATGGAGATATTCTGATTGGCCCTGCTGCAGGGACAATACCTGCAGGTACCCATGGCGGCAAAACTTCGGGCACCTATAAAAACCCCGAGCACCGGTATGACGCCTTCGGAACTTACGATTCCCGGCTGACCGTTGATACGAATGACGGATGTAATAATTCGCTTCTGCAAAAAGTCTTTATTCTCCCGTTCAGCACGGTGACGCCAATAGCGACTGCGGCCTACCGCGAAGATTTTGAGTTGACGGATGGTGGCTGGATCGCAGAATCCGAGGCACCGAGTGATACAAGCTGGATATGGGGAATGCCGACTGGAGCAAGTATTAACGCGGCTGCGGGCGGGTCGAAGGCTTGGTGGACGGGCAAGAATAACAATACCTATTTCCCAAATGAAAATTCGATTATAAATGGCCCTTGTTTTAACCTGACTCAACTGAGCAGGCCTATGGTGTCTCTCGATTACTGGGCAGACATGGAAAACAATGTGGACGGGACTGTGATGCAGTATTCAACGGACGGAGGAATTACGTGGAGTATTGTCGGTCCGCCTGTAGGGCAGGTCAATCGCAATGAAGGGATCAATTGGTTTAATGGGGTTACCATTCCTTCTAATCCTGGCGGTCAACCATTGGGTAGCTATGGCTGGACCAATAAACAAGGCGGATGGAAGACCGGTAGATTTAATCTGGATATGATTCCAAATATAGAACGCGACCAGGTTCGGCTCAGATTGGCCTTTGCCAGCAATGACTTTAATGCGGCTGGAACTACCTATGATGGATTTGCTTTCGATAATGTCTTTGTTGGCAACAAGTCCAGGAACGTTTTGGTTGAGCACTTCACCAACAACACATTGTCCGCAAGTGTTGACGGAGACGTCCATCTCAACAACAGACTGGCCGATCAGCTCGCAGGTAAACCAGTATCCGACTTTAGCGACTTGCGGTACCATATCAGCTTCCCGAATCCCGATCCGTTTAATCTGGAGAACCCGACAGATCCGGGAGCCAGGGCTTCGTACTATAACGTGTCACAATCACCGTCAACAATCATGGACGGTATTTTGGATGGTAACAAATTCACGGGACGCTACACAGAGATTACCAATGTTGAAATAGATCGGAGAGCGTTGGTTGATCCTTTGTTCGATCTCGTTTTGGATACGCTGCCAACAAACAATAGCAACACCTTGACGGCAAGGCTTTCCATCACTGCTGCAAAAGACTTCACCTCACCGCTTATCGCGCAAGTGGTCCTGATCGAGAAAAATATAAATGGCGAGCGAAATGTAGTAAGAAAGCAACTGTTCGGTGCGGACGGATCAACTATCAGCACGCCATGGACTGCCGGCCAAACGCTGGTTCAATCAAAGGCGAATGTGGAAATCAATGTCCCTATTGTTAATTCAAGTCAGTTGGCCTTGGTAGGATACATTCAGGACAAGAATACCAAAGAAATTTATCAGAGCATCAGGGTGGATGCACCTTTCAAAAAGGGCAGTGTCGTGGTTGGCCTCGAGGATGAGCCGTTCGATCCTATCTCGAGCCAGATTACCATGTATCCCAATCCGGCCAATGGCGAAACACACTTTGGTCTGCCGTCTCCAAATATGGATGGCTACTCATGGCGCGTAGCTGACCAACGCGGGGTCGTCATACTGCAAGGCGATTTCAGCGCGGCAAAAGATGGAGAACTGCCCGTCAGCGTTTCCGACCTGGCGAATGGAGTTTATCATGTGATTATTACGGGCCGGGGTAATTCGGCCACCTATCGAAAACTGGTGGTGATGAACAGAAATTAATAGCCCATTTCTCTAAACTCGGCCATAGCGGACTCAAGGGATTGGCAGAACTCAATAGCCAGCCTTTCGAGGGTCGGCAAATCAGATTGTGAGTCGGTTAACAATTCAATTTCAACAGCGCGCTCTCTTGCCCGCGGCATCCCTATCATACTGAGTGAAGGCTTGATTTTATGGATGAGCTCTTCCATTTTTACCCATTCCCTTTCTTTTAGACACTGGGAAATTTCCTGAAGAGCCTTGGGCGTGCTGGCCATAAACGAGTTGACGATGTCATCAACAAATTCCTTGTTGTTATTGGATATTTTCCGCAGGTGGGTTAAATCAACTTTTTCAGCCACGGGCATCGCGGATAGGCGTTCATTTCTGCCTGTGTTGAGCTGACTGTACTTTACAAGTATGGAGAACAAATTTTCAGGGGTGAATGGTTTGCTAATACATTCATTCATCCCGGCCTGAAGACATTTTTCTATATCATTCTGCGTTGCGTTTGCCGTTAATGCGATGATCGGTATCTGACTTTTTGCAGTTCCACTCATCTTGATTGCTTTTGTGGATTCAAACCCATCCATTACAGGCATCTGGATGTCCATTAAAATGATGTCGTACTCGTTGTTCCGTACTTTTTCCAGGGCCACGTAGCCGTTTTCAGCGGTCTCGGTTTGGCAGTCCCACATTTTCAAAATACTGGTGGCGTAGAGCCTGTTGATGTCATTGTCTTCAGCCAATAATATTCTTAAGCCCTTTAAAATAGATTGGTCCGCACCCTGCCGGGCAATACTTGAACCGCTCGCCACCGGTTCATTGGCACTTCCGATTAAATAGGGGACCACGACCGTAAATGTGGAGCCTTGGTCTTCCACACTCTGAACGGTTATCTTCCCTTTTTGTAGTTCTACCAACTGTTTTACGATAGTCAGACCTAAACCGGTTCCTCCATATTTTCTAGTGATGCTGGCATCTGCCTGACTAAAACTTTCAAAAATTTTGGCCAACTTATCTTTCGGTATTCCAATACCTGTATCTGTGACATCAATTCTGATTGTTTGTGACCTGGTGTTCTTTCTTTCCTGCCGGCAATCGATCTTGATATGACCCTCATGGGTGAACTTGAGCGCATTGCTTATTAAGTTGATCAGAATTTGATTTAGCCGGAATGGATCGCCCACAAGAATCTTGCTTACACGGTCATCCAGCGTATAAGAGAGCTCAATACCCTTCTGTCTGGATTGAACGCTAAATGAGTCCACTACTGAAACCAGGAGCTCACTGATGTTGAAACCAATTTTTTCAAAGTTGAGTTTTCCGGACTCAATCGAGGCCAGGTCCAGGATATCGTTAATAATGACCTTGAGATTATCCGCAGCACTTTTAATTGCGTTGAGATAAGTTGTTTGTTCTTTGGCGGTAGGGTTCTGACTTAGCAGTCCGGCCATACCCGCAATGCCATTGATGGGCGTCCTTATCTCATGACTGATATTTGCCAGAAATTGTTCTTTTGCTTTTTGGGCTCTCAGCAGCTCTGCGGCATCTTCCTTACGCTGGGTAATATCCCGGCAGTCCAGGATCAGGCCTTCAATTCCTTCTTTATGTTTGAGGTTGATAGAGTTGAATTCCAGATACTTATATGACTTATCCTTACACAAAAACTGAAACTCTACGGCCTCATTATATTTTTTCCGGGTGCTCGACTTAAATTCCCTGGTGAATTCCGGCAGCGTTTCCGGAAGGATGAGATCGAAAAAGAACCGACCAATGAGGCTATTCGCTTTGTAACCAAGGGTCTCTTCTACGGAGTGGTTGTGATACAAAATTTCGCCTGCATAGTTGACAATGAAAATAATGTCCGATCCGTCTTCGACAACTGACTTGTAAAACAGTCCCTTCCTTACGTAATCCTTCAAACTAGTCATCAGATTCCGGCCTCCTCCATTTCTTTTATGTACCTGTAAATAGAAGACTTGCCGATATCAAGTCGCCTCGCAACTTCCATCACATTGTTGTCATATTTTGTAAGGTAGTTGCGAATGATGTGAAACATATATTCCTGCAGTTTCATTTCCTTGAGCATAAAAGAATCCCGGGTCGAGTTCGTGAATGTGATATCATCTGCATTAATTTGATGGTCTTCGGCCATCACAGCGGCCAACTCAATGACTGACTTCAATTCCCTGATATTGCCGGGAAAGGGATATTGCATCAGCTTCTCCTGGGCATCCGATGCGATTTTTATTTTCTTGAACTTGTTTTCCTGACAAAATTGGTCGAGAAAAAATTTAGACAGCAGGACTACATCCTTATCGCGGTCTCTTAGAGGAGGTAAATGGATAGGTAGTCCCAGCAATCGGTAGTACAAGTCTTCGCGGAATTTTCCATTTGCGACTTCGTCCTGAAGGTTGCGGTGGGTGGCAACAATAATTCTGACATCAACTTTAATGACTTGGTTACCACCAATCCTCGTCAGCTCTCTCTCCTGCAGCACCCGCAATAACTTCGACTGCAGGTTCAAATCCATTTCACCGATTTCGTCCAGAAAAAGCGTGCCGCCTTCTGCCTCTTCAAACTTACCTATGCGCCGGTTGGAAGCACCCGTAAACGCTCCCTTTTCATGACCAAACAACTCGCTTTCAATAAGATCTTTTGGGATAGCAGCGATGTTAACTGCGACCAAGGGTTTTTTCTTCCTTGCGGAGTTGTAGTGTATGGCCTTTGCGACCAACTCTTTGCCTGTTCCAGTTTCCCCCGTTATGGAGACTGTAATATTGGTTCTCAGCGCCTTTTCAATTAGGCCGAACACTTTTTTGATGGACTGGCTGTTACCTATTATGCTCTTCTCAAAATCGTATTTAATGTTGATTTCTTCTTTTAATCGGTCGATCTCCCTGATTAGTGAGGTCTTATTCCTGGCGTTATTAATTGAATTTAGGATGCGGTCTTTGGCCTCTTCATCTTTGCTGATATAGTCGAAGGCCCCTGCTTTCAGTAGTTCAACGGCTGTTCCGATTTTTTCCTGTGCGGAAACGATGATAACACTGATGTCTCGATCAAAGGCACGAATTTCGTTCAATACGTCTTCGCCCGGCATGTCCGGTAGCGAATAGTCGAGCGTGATGATCGATGGGCGTTTACTGAGTTCATTGATGCATTGCTTGCCCGTGGTAAAATATTCTACCTCAAAGTCTGGATTAAGGCTCAGTACATACTTTAAAAATTTGGTGTACGTCAGATCATCCTCAACGACAAATATTTTAACAGGATCTTTCTCGTACATGTGTAAGATTTTAAGGAATGTAAATTAATGTGAGGGCATAATTTCTGCAAATCTTTCATAATTTACACTTATTCATGTTTATTACATATCTATTATATATACACTGAAATGATACCTGAGTTTGCAAAGCTTTCAGCTTCCGAGTTGGATTTAGTATTCAGAGCTCCGATACTGGCCTGTATCCTTATTGCCGGAGCTGACGATCACGTTGACAATAAAGAAATAAAATCCAGCATAGAAATGGCTGAAAAAAAGCATAAAAAATTCAAAGGACCATTGGCCAGATTCTACCTTGAAGTGGCAGAGGACTTCGAGGATAAGCTGAAGATTTTACTTCAAGGTTACCCCGTGAAGGCTTCAAGACGAAATAGAATGATAACAGAAGAGTTGGCCCAATTAAACGATGTTTTTCCTAAATTGAACAGGGAGCTGGCAAACGATTATTATAAAAGCATCAGAGACATCGCTATGAACACAGCAGAATCTTCAGGAGGCTTACTGGGTATTAGGTCGGTTGGTGACGAAGAAGCGCGGCTTGTAGATCTTCCGATGATTAAGGACCCCACCAAGCGTTGACCTGTGAGCCGAAACGGACCTGGTTTTTGGGGCAGTTCGGTCGTTCCGGCCAGACTTGTCTTTCTAATGTGGGTGGTTTTCACCCTGGACTACCTGTACGGCATTAACCTGACATTTTTGGGGATCAAGCCCAGAACCATTGATGGCCTTGCCGGCATTTTCTTCGCCCCTATGATTCATGGAAGCCAGGCGCACCTGATATCTAATACCATACCGTTGCTTTTTTTAGGGTCAGCATTGTTTTTCTTTTATGAGCGCATAGGCCGCACGGTTTTTTTTAGGTGCTATTTTATCACCAATGTCCTGGTGTGGTTGTTGAGCCCGCGGTTATCCTATCACATAGGTGCGAGTGGCCTCATCTATGGCCTGTCATCGTTCCTGATTTTTTTTGGATTGCTAAGAAAAGATTTCGTGTCATTATTGATCTCGGTAGGCGTTATCATTGCTTACGGAGGGATATTTTATGGTATTTTGCCAACTGATCCCGGGATATCATGGGAGTCGCACCTGGCAGGTGCCATTGTCGGTATGATAACGGCTTATAATTTAAGAAATAGGAAAAACGTTGGCTAAGAATGGATGTTGCGGCTAAGAAGATCTTGAGCGAAATCAAATCGAATAGGTACTCTCCGGTTTACGTACTTCAGGGTGAGGAGACCTATTACATTGATCTGATTGCGGATTATATTGAGGCACACGCTTTAGCAGACTCGGAGAAGGGGTTCAATCAAGTGGTGATATATGGTAAAGATGCCAACGTGGCCACCATCTTAACCCACGCAAAAAGATACCCAATGATGGCCGAACGTCAAGTGGTGATCGTGAGAGAGGCCCAGGAAATACCCGATTTGCAAAAAGAAGTTGGATCGAGACTAATGCTTGATTACGTATCCAATCCAACGCCATCAACTATTCTGGTGCTATGTCATAAACACAAGGCGTTGGATAAGAGGAGGGAGCTTGGAAAAAAAATTGATAAACTCACTGTATCGGCTGTATTCAAAAAACCTTATGACAATGTGTTGCCTGATTTTATTCAATCCTACGTGAAAGAAAAAGGCCGGTCTGTTGATGATGCAGCCGTTAGGGTCCTCTGCGAATATATCGGGACAGATTTAAAACGGCTTGCCAACGAACTGGACAAAGTGATGATCGTGGGAAACCAGGCAGAACCAATTTCAGCCGAAATGGTCATGCAACAGGTTGGCATCAGTCGTGAGTACAATATTTTCGAGTTGCAGAAAGCCCTTGTGAGAAAAGACCCGATTCAGGCAAACCGCATCGTAAATTATTTTGAAAGTAATACAAAAAAAAATCCCTTGATTCCAGCAGTGGCTTATTTATACTCCTTTTATAGCAAGCTGCTCGTGGCAGCATCGGCAACGGGAGGTAGTGAATCGTTGGTGAGCCTGCTCAAAATCAGCCCCTATGCAGCAAGAGATTATACCAATGCACTGCAACATTACAACGTCCGACAATTGGTCAACTGCGTGCAATCTATTGCCGAGGCAGATCTGAAGCTTAAGGGGGTCAATTCATCAGCGGTAGGTGAAGGGCAGATTTTAAGGGAGCTTGTTTACAAGCTGATTCACTGATAGTTCCGAAGTATTATTTGATCTGATATTTGAACAAAGGGGCCTGTGAGCGACATCAAGTAATTTGAATCTCGTTTGATTAATTCTCGTTTTAATCACTAGTTTTGAGTCCATGCGGCCCATTTTTTTGATTTGGCGTGGTGCGATTTTTTAAACTTAGTACAGCAATATTTTTTGAATTACCCAGTTCTACCGAAAAAATGCTCATGAATTTCAAATTCCTTTGCACTGGAGTTGGTCTGCTATTGGCATTTGTTGTTCATGGTCAAAACCTCGTCTCGCAAGACAAAAGCGAGCGGCTATTTAGGGCAGGGCTTGACCTTATGGCGCACAGCGAGTATGGAGCGGCAAGACAAAGTTTTTCAGATTTTCTCCGTCAGGCTACCCCTTCGGATTTAAGGCGGAGTGATGCCCAATACTATGAGGCTTTTTGTGCGCTGAGCTTATATAACGCAGATGGTGAGAAGAAAATTGAAGATTTTGTAGCCGCGAATTCAAGTCACCCAAAGGCGGCCACGGCCTATTTTGATTTGGCCAATTTTTTTTATGCAGAAAAGAATTATGGAAGGGCGTCAACCTATTTTAAAAAGGTAGACTTTCCCTCACTGAGTAATGATCAGCATTCCGCAGGCCGGTTTCATTGGGGTTATAGCCTCTTCAATTTAAGGAAACTGGAGGAGGCGTTGGATCAGTTCAATTTTATTAAGGGCCTTGGTGGGCAGTTTGGCCCCGCATCAAGTTATTATGCCGGCTTTATCGAAACCAGCAATGGCGATTTCGAAAATGCGGTTATTGACCTAAAGCGCGCTGAACAAAATAAATCTTATTCATTGGTTGTGCCGCATTTGATTGCCAACGCCTATTACAAACAAGGAAAATATGATGAATTGATTACCTATGCCGATCAGATTAAAGGTAGGGATGGCGTGGCCAATATCGATGAAATTTCGCTTTTTGTGGCTGAAGCCTACTTCAAGAAGGGAAGTTTCTCAAAGGCGCTAAGTGGCTATGAGGAATACCTTGAAACCAACTCAGCGCTTGCAGATAAATCCGTACTCCTGAAGGCAGGCTTTTGCGCCTATTCGCTGGAGGACGATAAAAAGGCGGTACAGTATTTGAAAAGTGCTGCCTCTGACAAAGACTCCGTAGGATATTATTCATCCTATTACCTTGGCTCTATTTATTTAAAGCAAAATCAAAAGCAACTGGCACATACTGCGTTTGGCACAGCAAAAAAATTCAAAGCAGATCCTAAGATGGTTGAAGAGAGTACCTTTCAACATGCAAAAATATCCTATGATCTTGGTTTGCCGGATCAGGCAATCGATGAATTGGAAGGATTTCTCACCTCATTTCCGGCCAGCTCGCACACAACGGAAGTCCGAGAAGTTTTGTCGCAGGCGTATGTTAATGCAAATAATTACAATAAGGCAATTGAGTACATAGAGGCCCTGCCAACACGCGGTGCCGCCATCAACAGGGCCTACCAGAAGGCGACCATGCTAAAAGGAATAGAGCTGTTTAATATGGAGCAGTACGCACCGGCTGTCCAAATGTTTGAAAAGTCCTTGCAGTATCCTGTGGAAATGAATTACCTGGCAGAGGCTAGTTTCTGGAATGCAGAGGCCTATTCCATCGGGCGCAAGTACGATCAGGCAGCTAACCATTACCTGACGATCATA
Source organism: uncultured Ohtaekwangia sp. (assembly GCA_964655635.1). GTDB lineage: Bacteria > Bacteroidota > Bacteroidia > Cytophagales > Cyclobacteriaceae > ELB16-189. The sequence continues at coordinate 234,000 of CAZZNH010000003.1, read as the reverse complement.
GGACTTAATAATTATGCAAACAAAGAGATACTTGCCAAGACCAGGTATGGTCTGGGCTATGCCTACTTCAATCTTCAGCAGTACGACCGGGCGCTTTTCAATTTTAAGGAATTTGTGAACATGGCCCAGGGGACCGCAAACCTGGCTGACGGGACCATAAGGCTTGCCGATTGCTTTTACGTAACGAAATCCTATCCCGAAGCACTGACCAATTACCGAAGGGCGATACAATTGAGATCCCCCGACACCGACTATGCACACCTACAGGCGGGTGTAATACTGGGAATTCAACGCAAATATGTGGAGGCTGCAGCGGAGTTGGATCAGGTCCTAAAAAACTATCCACAGTCGAGGTTCCTCGATGAGGCGATGTTTCAGCGAGCACAATTGGACTTTGAGCAAGGGAATTACAATCCAGCTGTTTCAGGTTTTTCCAGACTGATCGCTAGCAACAAGTCGTCAAAATTTGTGCCTTACGCTTACATGAGGAGGGCTGCCTCGTATTACAACCTGAAGGATTACGGCAAAACGGTGGCTGACTACGCGGCAGTGGTCGAAGCGTATGGAGATCATCCAGTTGCCAATGATGCGTTGCTTCCCCTGCAGGAAGCGTTGAATCTGGCCGGCAGGGCGGGCGAGTTTGATAATTATCTAGCCAAATTTAAGAATGCTAATCCGGATGCCAAGGGAATTGAATCTGTTGAGTTTGAGAGCGCCAAAAACCTGTACTTTAGCCAGGATTACCAAAGGGCGATTCAAAGCCTGGCCAATTACATCAGCAATTATCCGGAGAGCTCTAAATTGACCGAAGCCAAATATTACCAGGCTGAGTCTTATTATCGCCTGAAGGACAATAGCAAATCCCTCGCACTGCATGAGGAGATTAGCGCTGATGTCACTTTTTTATTTGCTGCGCGGGTAACTGCCCGCATTGCGGAGTTGCAGTTTAAATTGGGCAATTACGATAAAGCAATCCCAGTATTCCAGGAACTGGCCAGGGTGGCAGCAAGTAAAAAAGATCAATACAACGCATGGTCGGGACTCATGGAGACCTACTTCATGCTGGCCCGGTACGACTCGGTGGATCGTTACGCCAGACTCATTCTTGAGAAAGGGAATGTAAGTGCGGGGGCACAAAACAAGGCGTCTTTGTATCTGGGCAAGTCGGCCATGGCCAAAGGAGATTACGAATCAGCGAAAGATGAATTTTTGAATACCCTCAATACGGCACAGGATGAATATGGAGCGGAAGCCAAGTATCTGTTGGGTGAGATTTTTTACCTGACCAGGGAAAACAAGCAATGCTACGAAACATTGGTGAGTCTTAACAAAGACTTTGCCGCCTATCCGGAATGGGTGGGGCGGTCCTACATTTTACTCAGCGATAACTTTGTAGCCATGGGCGATTTATTTCAGGCGAAAGGTACCCTGAAATCGATTATTGAAAACTTCCCCTTGCAGAACATAAGGTCTCTAGCAACTGAAAAATTGAAAAGGATTGAGGCGAATGAGTTGAGCAAGGAAAAAGAATTAAAAAGACAGGACTCATTGATCAATACTAACTGATGGTAACCGGCAGCAGATACATCAAAATAATTTCCCTGTGGATTGGATCAGCCGTGCTGAGTGTTGCCGAAATCAATGCGCAGGACCAGCAATGGGAACGGGACGGTGAAATTGAAAACGTGGAAATCGAGATTATTCGGGAGCGCCAGATTATTTTACCGCGGGCCAACCGAAATTTTGAGAAAGTCCCACCAAGGCCTGCAGAACCAATTAAGCCTGAAATAACGTACGAGTTTAGGAACCTGAATTTTATCGTGCCCGATTACAAATCGAATGTGCGACCGTTGAGGCTGAAGCAGGAGGATATATCTAAGATTTATGGAAACTATGTCAGTGCAGGAGCCGGTAATTTTTCCTCAGCCTATCTCGATGGATGGATCAATACCAAACGCGACAAGAATCGTGCGCTTGGGGCTCATTTGTACCACAGGAGTTTTGGCAAGGGTCCCGTTGACGGGAGGAATTCAGCCAACGCGAATACTGAGTTAAAGGTTTTTGGAAATGCGTACACAACGTCAGTTGCCAGCGGAGGATATTTGTCCTATGAAAACAAAGGTGGATATTTTTATGGTTATACACCGGGCCGTGAGACCGCCCGTGATACCATTCGCCAATCCTATGATCTGTTTTCGTTGGGCGGATCGGTCAGCAACACAAAGCCTTCTGACTTCAACTTTAACCTGCACGGGAATTTTAACTACTTGAGAGATCACTATGAAGCGGCAGAAAGCGAATTGGGACTGAGATTGGACGCTGACTATGCGGTCGCAGAAAATAGCAAATTTATTTTAGGGGCCGACTATTACCTGATTGCCAGAAAGGACGTATTGATTGACGCGAAGCCAAGACATTTATTCAGGGTGGCTCCGTCATTCAGGTTCGTGCCAGTTGAGAATCTTGCATTGACCTTGGGCGCGAATGCCGTGCTTGAAAATGATTCGATCAGAAGTAAGTCGTTTCATCTGTATCCCAATTTGCGGGCCGATTATCAACTCTCAAAGCAAGTCAGCGCTTACAGTGCTTTAAGCGGAGACATATCCAAGGTAACGTTAAATAGTTTGTCTGCGGAGAACTTCTGGGTAAACGCCAATGTAGATGTGTTTCACAGCAACAAGACGGTGGAGTTTGTTGCTGGACTAAAAGGAAAATTGGGAAGAAAATTAGGATTCGACCTGGGCGCAGTGGCAGCCAACTTTAAAGACTTGTATTTTTTTCAGAACTCCCAGGCCGACCGAGCCAAGTTCGACATGATTTATGACAGGGGTGACGTTCAGCGCGTGAATATGTTTGCCGAACTTGGCTATAATAGGAACGAACTGGTGAGGTTAAACCTGCGTGGTGACTATTTTGCATATTCAACTGATTTACAGCAGGAAGCATGGCACCGCCCCACGTATCGATTCAATTTAAATTCCACGTTTAACGTATACCAAAAGTTGATGATCTATACGGCTTTAATCGGGCAGGGAGGGATGAAGGCGTTCGATCCCGAGACTTCACAAACGGTAACACTCAAAACTGGTGTTGATTTAAATGCGAAGGTGGACTACAAAGTTTCAAAACAGGTATCGGTCTTTGTGAAGTTGGAGAATATGTTGTCTAGTGATTACCCGTTGTATTTGAATTACCCCGTCCGGGGATTTCAGGCATTGGGCGGACTTAGCTGGAGCTTTTAGCGAGGGTTATTAGTTTAAATAAATTAGGTTATTTTTGTTATGAATACTCGGTTTAACCTCTAAACACTATGGCAAAAAGAAAGAACCCTGAAGATCAGTCTGATGAAAATCAGGACAAAGGCAACGAGTCAGAAGATAGTTTTGGCCTGCCGGATATTGAGTATAAACCGCTGGATGAAGTGAAAGAGGATACTCCTTCATCAACCAGCGAGCCTGAGGCCGCACCGCAGGCCGAGGAGAGGTACGTATACACGCCTCCTGTCGAGGAAAAATCCAAAGCCCCTCTGGTTATTGGTTTGGTTATTGGCGCGGTTATTATCATCGCAGGATTTTTGATTTACAATTATGTTTACAAGCCCGGGCAGGAGCGCGCCCGACTTGAGCAGTTGGCCAAGCAAAAGCAGGCAGCTGAAAAAGCTGAACGTGACAAGCAGGCAAGGTTGGCCCGTGAGCGGGAGGAAGCCCGGCAAAAAGCTATCGCAGATTCAATTGCTATTGCTAACGCAAAGCCTGCCGTTGGCGTAATCGAGACACTAAGTGAGCGAACGAGACGTTACTATGTCGTGATTTCAACAGCTATTGATGATGACCTGGTGATGGACTACGCAAAAAAACTGAGCCAGAAAGGAGTGGGTACCAAAATTATTCCCCCATTTGGCAAAACAAAGTTCTACCGATTGGCCATAGCCGATCATGACACCTACGCGAAGGCGCAGGCTAACGCAGACGCGGTTAAGGGTGACTATGGAAGCGGGGTTTGGGTGGTACGCTTCTAGCTTTGTTTTTTTTGAGCTATATTTTTTTCGGTAAACTATTTTTTAAACTATGATCCTATTGCAAATCGTGACAGAGGCTGCCGAATCTACCGACCAGGCGATCTCCGTTTGGTCTTTGGCAAAAGAGGGTGGGCTAATGATGATTCCTATTGTGCTCTGCTCATTCATTGCTATCTATATTTTTGTCGAACGCATCCTCACCATCAACAAGGCCAACAAGAGCCCGGATGCCTTCATAAGCAAAATCAAAGAGTTGGTGCTGAAAGGTGATATCAATGGTGCTAAGATGCTTTGCGCACAATTTGACAGTCCCATTGCCCGCATGATTGAGAAAGGTGTTTCAAGAATTGGCAGCCCGTTGAAGAACATTGAGGCCTCCATCGAAAACCTGGCGAAGATTGAACTCTTCAAGCTGGAAAAAAATATTTCCATCTTGGCCACCATAGCCGGTGCAGCACCGATGATGGGATTCCTGGGCACGGTGATCGGGATGGTGCAGGCTTTTATTTCCATTGCCCAGGAGGAAGGCTCTGTTAGCCCGAAGTTGTTGTCTTCCGGCATATACACAGCCATGGTCACCACAGTCGCGGGGCTGATCGTAGGTATTATTGCTTACCTCGGGTATAATTACCTGGTGACCCGTGTGTCCAAGGTTGTGCACAAAATGGAATACTCCTCCGTGGAATTTATTGACTTGTTGCAAGAGCCGCGATAACTATGAATTTGCAATCCAGAAATAAAGTTGATCCTGCATTCAGCATGTCATCCATGACGGATATCGTCTTTCTGCTATTGATCTTTTTTATGCTCACCTCTTCATTTATCACGCCCTCAGGCCTGCCTGTGAATCTGCCATCGAGTAAAACAAGCACGATTGAAGTGCAAAAAGTTTCGGTGACGGTGACCAAAGACTTGCAATATTACGTTAATGACAAAAAGGTAACGCGGGGAACACTGGAGGGGATGCTCAAGAGTAACCTGGCAGGCCCGAATGGTGTTGTGGTGCTTCATATTGATAAGAGCGTCCCAACAGAAGAATTGGTTTTTGTTGCAGGGATAGCAACGGCATTGGAAGCCAAAGTTTCTATCGCGACCAAACCGAAGTAGCCATGAATGAAAAAGACGAAAAGAAGAATCACAGGATAGGACTAATCGCTTCCCTTGGCGTCCATCTTGCGGTACTTGTTTTGTTTTTACTTATGATGGCCTGGCGTGCGCCCAATCCTCCTTTTCCGGAGTACGGCATAGAGCTTAATTTTGGTCTCGACAATCAGGGTGCCGGTGAGGTACAGCCCCAAACACCACCCAATGAAAGCACAACAGCAGACGAACAACAACCTGCTGAGGAAAATATTGAGCAGGCGGACGAGCAGGTAGAGGAGGTCTCTCCCAAAGAAGTCACCGAAAAAACTGAGCAGCCTGTTTCAAAGACGGAAAGCCCCATATCTGTTACTGAGGTGAAAAAGGAATCTAAGCCGGTGCCAAAGGTGGAGGAAAAGCCTGCAGAAAAAAAGCAGCAGGAGGTGACGAAAAAGGAAGAGAAGCTGTTGGCCACTTATCCTGCTGACGGCAAAAAAGAAGATGGTGCCGCCAAAGCGAATCACGGAGACAATGCCAATACCGTGGGAGACAAAGGTAGCAAGGAGGGTAGCCTTGACGCAAAAGCGCTGTATGGCAAGCAGGGTGGGGGCGGAGGAGGTCCAGCGCTTGACTTGGCGGGTTGGGACTGGGATCAAATACCTAGCCCCGCGATTGCCAGTAATGAGTCTGACGGCAAAATCGAATTTGAGATTAAGGTGGATGAAAATGGAGACATCATCGGATATCGCGTGCTGGAGAGAAGTTTAAGCATCGATGCGGAAAAAGCATGCCGGGATGCTATCTCTAAACTTACGTTTACCAAGAAAGCAGGGGCGATAGTACCCGCAGTGTCTGTTGGTAAAATCACTTTTGTTGTTCGCACCCGGTAGTGGGTCCTAAACCACTTTTATCAAAAAGTAATTCTTCTTACCCTTCTGTGCCAGCAGGTATTTGTTTTGCAATAATCGATACGCAGGTTTTTTGTTGGCGTCATCAACTTTGCTTTTGTTGATGCTCACGCCTCCAGCTTGAATCATTCTTCTGGCTTCTCCTTTTGAAGCAAAAATGACTCCCTTGGAAGTTTCTGATAGGAGATCAAGTGTTGTTGCGCAGTTTTCGAATTCAGATTTTGAAATATGCGCCTGGGGAACGCCTTCGAACAACGTCAGCAAAGTGGCTTCGTCCAAACTCTCCAGATCTTCCGTCACGGAGTTTCCAAAAAGAATATTCGAAGCTTTGGTGGCCATGTCAAAGTCCCTTTGAGAATGTACACGAATCGTAATGTCCCTGGCCAGCGCCTTCTGCAATGTCCGCTCGTGGGGAGCCGTGAGATGTGAACTTATCAGGGTTTCGATCTCATCTTTTGGCGAGGTCGTAAATATTTTGATAAAATTAATGGCGTCTTCGTCAGAAGAATTGAGCCAGTACTGATAAAACTTGTATGGCGAAGTACGGTTTGGATCGAGCCAGATGTTGCCGCCTTCACTTTTTCCAAACTTAGAGCCGTCTGCTTTGGTTATGAGCGGGGTAGTGAGCGCGTAAGCTTCTCCATTGGCCTTCCTCCGTATCAGTTCTGTGCCTGTTACAATATTTCCCCACTGGTCGGACCCGCCCATCTGAATTTTACAATTCTTGTTTTTAAATAACCAGTAAAAGTCATAGCCCTGGACCAGTTGATAACTAAATTCAGTGAACGACAGACCCGTTTCCAATCGCGTTCTAACAGAATCCTTGGCCATCATGTAGTTGACCGTGATATGTTTGCCCACATCCCGGATAAAGTCGAGAAACCTGAACTCCCTGAACCAGTCGTAGTTGTTCACCATTTCCGCCTTGTTCGGCCCGGTGAAGTCCAGGAATTTTTCAAGCTGTTTTTTTACCGCCTGCAAGTTGTGATTCAAATCCTCTTCAGCGAGCAAGTTGCGCTCCGCTGATTTCCCCGAGGGATCGCCCACCATTCCCGTGGCTCCACCAACCAACGCAAACGGCTTGTGCCCACATCGCTGAAAATGGACCAGGGTCATAATTTGGACCAGATTGCCGATATGCAGGGAATCTGCTGTAGGATCGAAGCCGATATAGCCGGCCGTAGGCTCGCGGTTGAGCAATTCCTCGGTTCCGGGCATCACATCGTGAATCATGCCCCTCCATCTCAATTCTTCTACAAAATTCATTACCAGACTTATGTAAGCTTCAAATATAGTCATGCGGATGCAATCAAAGGATGATTGCTTGCCTGAACTTGCCTCTTGAATGACGTTTCACAAAGCGTTATTCTCAGAACAGTGAAACAGTTCCCTCCAAATTCAGAAAGTACTTTTATAAGTAGCCTGCTTTTGCTTCATTTAGGTTTTTAAAACGAACCAAACCTAAATCCATGCAACAACCGGATTCACTGCAGCAGGTGGCTGCTTTTCATCGAACCTTCAAACATCCCATCATGGATCAGCCAGGTATTCCGGATGAGTCGCGGTGCAAACTCAGGGTCGCGCTTATTGCGGAAGAACTAAAAGAGCTTGAAGACGCCATCCGGGATAAAGATATTGTTGAGGTGGCCGATGCGCTTTGTGATATTCAATATGTGCTTTCCGGAGCCATTCTCGAATTTGGGCTTGGGAATAAGTTTAAGGCCCTATTTGACGAGGTCCAACGGTCCAATATGAGCAAGGCTTGCGACACGGAGGTCGAAGCACAAGCTACCGTGCAGCATTATTTGGAAAAGGACGGAACAGCATGCTACTATAAGGAGGCCGGTGGCAAGTGGTTGGTTTATCGCGAGTCAGACAATAAAACGATCAAGTCGATAAACTATTCGCCTGCAGACCTCGGCAAGATTATCCATTCCTAGACATAGAATTCGAACTGGAACACATTCGCGCCCTCTTTGTCCTGGATGGGCTTTATGGCGATGATGTTGGCGGTGTTGTAAGCTTCAATAAACTCATTGCGAGCAATCCTGAGTTTGCTGCGGCCAGGGTGTATTTTATGGTATTGCATTCGCCCCGACTTGTTGGCGGTAGCACTAAAAAGCAGCCGAAACTGCACGGGGATAGGGGAGGGGACGAATTTCATAATCACCTCATTGATAGGCGTTTCTAAACTCTACATAAACCATTTCATTCTGTACCTGGTTGTATTGGGCCAACAGTGAGTACGCCCAATTTGGCACATAATTAAACCTCGCTTCGTATTCCTCGATCTTCAGGCAGAGTTCCCTGACATAGAACCTGATCTGATCCGCGTTTTTACATTTTCCAGGAATCTCAAAATTGCGCTCGGTGAATTTTTTGAGATCTGTATCGATTTGGCTTTGCTCAAACTGACTCATAATGTTGTGTATTTATACACAAGTATACTTTATGAAGTGTCAATTTGCAATAAATAGTGTGCAAAATTGCACAAAAATATTAAAAAACCGCCTTTTTACCTCGAAATCGCGTGGAATTGACATGTTGTGGAGAAGAAAAAATTAGAAGACCGGGTGCTAGTCGAGGGAGTTTTTCGTTACCCAGTATCGGTAGGCTACAACGATTTTGTCGAGCGATGAAAGTCGGGTGATGTCGCGCTGACTGTACCTTGGCAGTACCAATTTGTTCAGCTGAGAGAGCAACTTAAAAGTGAATCGCCTCATATGGGGTAATTGGTTTTTTGCGTAAACAAGTTATAGAGAATTATCCTTACCTTTAAAAACCGAACTATTTAGTTTCGATTCTATGAATGAAATACCTGAAAGCCCGTTTCTGGCGGCATGGCACGACCTGATGGTCATACTCGCCATTGTCATGTTTGCGGGTGGAATTATTATTTACCTGGTTTATAAACTTCGTGTTTCCCTCGTCAAGGATTATAAAGAAAAGCATGACTTTATCAACACCAACGAAATCAAGTGGTATAAGTGGATACTTTATTCCTTTGGGCTGGGTGCTGCTATGATCGTAAACTTGTACGGGGCAGGCAAGATTATGGAAATGGGCGTGTGGTTTTTTGTTCGCCTCTTTATGTCACTGGCTGGTGCCACCATGGTCGGGTATGTCGGCTCCCTGATTTTGGAATACTATTATCCCACCAAACTGAACAAGAAACTTAAGAAATGGCGGTACATGCCCAGGGTTAATCCAAAGAATGGCAACCGGATGCGTTTGTTGACGGAAACCGAGGAGGATGTGCACCTCGATGAAGGGATGCAGGCTGAAGAAAATGTTTTTTCAATTGATTATGATGTATGGATTGATGAGAAAACAAATGACATCAAGATTGAAAAATACGATGGCCATCTGATTGCACTGCGATGTGGAAACTGTGGATTTTATACCATGAAGGTGGTGCGGGAAGAAATTATCGAGCATCATGAAGATGGAAGTCCCAGTGAATTGATTAAACACTACAAATGCAGTTATTGCAAAAATGTCCGCGCCACTCAATTTCATGTTTCAAAGAAAGAAGGAAAGGATTATTTGCTTGAAAAACCTCACTTTGTCAGAAACACCAAAGATATTGACCTGGTGAGAATCGAGATCCACTCCAGCCTCAAGGGCAAGAAATATTTTGAGTTTCAAACTGTTGAACAAGCTCAGAAATTTCTCGATGAATTTGATTTTAATAAGGTGGCCTGATGCGAACACCAGACAGGCATCCGATTTGCTTGTGAATACGTATACTTCTTAAAGTTAATTGATACTTTATGATTCGATTTTTTTTAGTGGTTGTTTTTGGGTTGGGTACGCTGGTGTCATCCGGAGAGCTTCTGATTTCCAGGGATACCAGCCATCTCAAGCCAAAGCCTGTTTTTGGCAAGGAGGCGAGGGTTATTTCTTTTATCCTGGATAACAATCATTATCGGAAAATAAAATTGAACGACTCGCTATCGTCCGCGATTCTTGACGGATATATAGGTGAGTTGGACAACAACAAAACCTATTTTTTGGCATCGGATATTAAATCTTTCGAGCGGTTCAGGTATCAATTGGATGATCTGACCCGGCAGGAAGATGTGAGTCCCGCCTACGAAATCTATCATGTCTTTCAAAAGCGATACCATGAGCGGATGGACTATGTGACGAAACATCTTATTGGCACACCATTCGACTATAGGATTGATGAATATTACGAGACCGACCGTGCGAACGAGCCGTGGGCTTCGAGTGTCGGGGAGTTAAACGACCTGTGGAGAAAAATTATCAAGAGCCAGGGCCTCAGCCTTAAGTTGGCGGGTAAGAATCAAACAGAGATTGAGGAGGCGCTGCACAAAAGATACGAGCGCTTCATTAAAAACATCGACCAGTTTAACGGTGAAGACGTCTTCAATGTGTACATGAATTCGATCACCGAGGCTTACGATCCGCATACCAATTATTTTTCACCGAAAGCGTCTGATATATTTAAACAAAGCATGAGCCTGTCGCTGGAGGGCATTGGTGCAAGGCTTCAGGTGGACAACGACTACACCAAAGTGTTTGAGGTTATTCCGGGTGGACCTGCAGAAAAGTCCGGAAAGTTCCACGTAAATGACCTGATCATAGCCGTTGGCCAGGGTGCGGACGGTGAACTGGTGGATGTGGTTGGTTGGCGGCTGGATGAAGTGGTTAAACTTATCAAAGGGCCAAAAGGTACCACCGTTCGATTGCAAATTCTTCCTGCGGAAACGGGCGTAAACGGACCGCCAATAGAGCTGGTGCTGGTTCGTGACAAGATTAAATTGGAAGATCAGGCAGCCAAAAAGAATATTATCAGCTATCAGGTGGGCGATAAGGCATTGAAGTTGGGCGTAATTTCGCTGCCCAGCTTCTATATGGATTTTGACGCCTATCAAAAAGGAGATCCAAACTACCGGAGCACAACGCGGGACGTTAGAAAATTGATACAGGAGTTGCAAGGCGAGGGTGTTGATGGCATCGTCATGGACCTGAGAAACAACGGTGGCGGATCACTGGCCGAAGCCATAGACTTAACTGGATTATTTATCAAGGAGGGGCCCGTTGTACAGGTGAAAAATTCTGTCAACAAAGTTGAAATCGGGATGGACGATGACAAGAGCGTGGTGTACAACGGTCCGCTGGTGGTAATAACCAATCGGTTTAGCGCATCGGCTTCTGAAATATTTGCAGGTGCCATTCAGGATTACAACCGGGGCGTGATAACCGGGGAATCCACGTATGGCAAAGGCACGGTACAAACGGTGCTGGATCTTAAACGTTTCGTCAATGATGATGAAGAGGTTGGCGAATTGAAACTTACCTTCCAGAAATTCTACAGGGTCACCGGAAGCAGTACGCAGAACAAGGGGGTTACTCCCGATATCATTTTGCCGTCAGCGCTCAGCAGCAAACAGTATGGAGAAAGTTCCAATTTGAGCGCTCTCCCCTGGGATGTCATCAAGGGTACGCCTTTTCAAAAGGCCGCTGATGTCAATGACAAAGTTATCGCAGGGTTAAACAAGTCTTATATTGAGAGAACTAAGTTTGATCAAAACCTCAAGCAATATATCTCTGAAACCGAGGACCTTAAAAAGAGTCTGGCCGAGACGAAAATTTCCCTCAATGAGGATAGACGCAGGAAGGAGATGGAAGAGGCTGAGCGTAAAAAGGCGAACAATAAAAACATGAGCACCAAGCTGAACGCCAACGATGGCCTGGCAGAGGATGAGCTGGTGAAGCTCAAAGACGAGTACCTTCGCGAGAGTTTGTTAATTCTTTCGGATTTGGTCACCAAAAGAATCGGTTAAAAACCTTCAGCGTGTGACTGGGATGGGAGTGAGTAGGTAACCTTCATTTTTGAGGAGGTTCAGAATGCCCTTGTCCCCCTCAAGGTGGGCAACTCCAATAGCCACAAAAGATTTACCATCACCAAACATTTTTTTAAGCTTGGGTATCCACTCGATGTTTCTCTTTGAATAAAATTCCTCGATAAAGGTTTCGTTGTTTTCGAATGGATGAAGCGTGTATTCAAACACCTTATCTATGTCGCCAGCAATGTAGGCGGACTCCAGTTTTTTGAATTCACTTTTTTGCAATTCAAAATTGCTTATGCTGTGCATCAAGGCTGCAGCCTGGGCATCTATAGGGAATGCGTTAAAAGCATCGGCTTCCCGGTCAATGGTCTCCAGGTTATACGACTGAATGCGATAGTCATGCGCGTTCTTTAACAATTCTATGTCATAAAACTTGACACCTTCGTGCATAGACAGCCGGGTCATGGCAATTGACAACGCGAGTGGTTTCAACCTGGCATAGTTCTTCACAAATTTCTGCCGTGGTATCTTAAATTCGGTGGCAAAAAAATCCTGCACCTTTTGATAGTTTTCAGGCGACAAAGCGGAGGCCAGGGATTCCCCTTTGGGAAAGTGCACCGCCTTATTTAATTCATGCTGGGCGTGGTGATCAACCTGATCTTCAATAGCAAAAATTTCACAATTCTTCAGCCGCTCAGTGATTTCTTTGTGTAGTACATACTCTTTTTCACCAATAAATTTCAAGGTGCCAAGCAGATAGGATGTGTTGGTTAAACCATTTCCGCTGACTTCCCAGAGGATTGAGTTTTGGGCTAATGCGGAAGTTGACAAGGCAGTGGTCAGTATGACGACAAATAGTCTAAGCATTTCGGATACAATTAGTTGTTCACAAATAAAACCCAATTTATGCAGAAAGTGAAGCAGGCCAACGCTCGTCTGTACAACATATTATTTTATTCTTAACCTGTCAAAACCTAATTTTTAACTATTTTAAGCGTTATTTCGTAGGTACAACAGTCGTGCGAGCAGTAACTAGATGGATTTATAGCTAGATGAGTGAAGAACTATTAAAAGCAATCATTCAGCTTTTCGCAATTGTTGCCAAGGAGCGGATTACAGAAGATGAGCGATCCAATATCAAGGAGTTTCTTGGCTTGCACCTTAATCAGGAACTTACGCGATACTATCTCAACTTATTTGATGATTTCTGCAAAAGCGCCAATCGAAGTGCGCAGGATGGGATAATTGCCGATGAAGATACGAAGCAATTTGTGGACGACTGGTCCCAAATTATGCAAATATCTAAAAAAGTAAACCAGGCCCTGACCATGCAGCAAAAGGCGGTACTGGTTATTAAAATTATCGAACTGGTGTATGCGGATGGCACCATTTCTGAGCGGCAGGAGAACCTGATCTTCTATATCGGAGAAGCCCTTAAAATTCCGCAGAAGGATTTGAAAGCCATGCGGCTATTTGTGGTGGGTCAGGACATAGAGGAATTTGCTTCCCGGAATATTCTGATCATTGATGAAGGATCGGATGATTTTGAATATGCCGGCCCCAGGATCACCGCAAAAAAGTTGACAGGGTTAATTGCCATTCTTAGGCTGCAGGATATCGAAACGTATTTCATTAAGTACCTCGGCATCTCCACGTTGTATTTAAACAGCGTCCCGCTGAAGAGTCGAAAAATTGATGTGTTCCCGACAGGCAGCACAATCCGGGGAAATAAGATCGACACCATTTACTATAGTGATGTAGTTGGCAAGTTTTTAATTGAAGAAGTTGAGAACGAGGTGAGTTTTGTGGCCGAGCATATTTTTTACCACTTCAAAAGCGGGCGTGCAGGACTACAGAACATTACCATTTCTGAAAAGGGTGGCAAGTTGATTGGAGTGATGGGGGCAAGCGGCTCGGGTAAATCAACTCTTTTCAACGTGTTGAACGGATCAGAGAAACCTTCGAGCGGAAGGGTCCTCATCAATGGCGTGGACGTTCACGAAGACCCTAAAAAGGTCCGAGGTGTTATCGGATACATTCCTCAGGATGATTTGCTCATGGAGGACCTCACGGTTTATGAAAATTTGTTCTATGCCGCGCGGCTCTGCTTTGGCAACTACACCGATGTGCAAATCAAGGAAGTAGTGGAGAAGGTGTTGCTTTCACTGGGAATAGCGGAAACCCGAAACCTCAAGGTGGGCAGTCCGCTTCAAAAAACCATCAGTGGTGGACAGCGCAAGAGATTAAATATAGGTCTTGAGTTGCTTCGGGAACCAACTATATTGTTTGTTGATGAGCCCACGTCTGGATTGTCATCTCGTGACTCGGAGAATATTATGGATTTGCTGAAGGAGTTGGCGTTAAGGGGCAAAATGATATTTGTGGTCATCCACCAGCCATCATCAGATATTTTCAAAATGTTCGATACGCTGATCATCCTGGATGTGGGTGGGTTTCAGATCTACTATGGCAATCCGGTGGAATCGATGACGTACTTTCAGGAGATTGTAAATGCAGTCAACAAGACACCAGGAGCCTGCCCCGAGTGCGGAAACATCAATCCTGAAAAGATATTTAGCATTATCGAAACGAGGGTGGTGAACGAGTTTGGCAGATTTACCCACACCAGGAAAATTTCACCGGGCCAGTGGTATCAGTATTTCAAACAGAAGATTAAGATTCCTGCTGTCAAACCATCCGGTGACGCGATACCCACCTCGTTGCACCTTCCCAATTGGTTTAAGCAATTTGCAGTGTTTGTAAAGCGGGATGTGGTTTCCAAGTTGTCGGACAAGCAATACATGGCCATCAACTTTTCCATTGCGCCTGTGCTGGCGCTCTTCATCTCCTATTTTGTAAAATACTACGATGCGGTAGGTGTGGAAAACCCCCACTATACTTTCTATCACAACAATAATATACCGGTATATTTTTTCATGAGCGTGGTGGTGGCCCTTTTCGTGGGGCTGATAGTAAGCGCGGAGGAGATATTTCACGATCGGAAAATATTGAAGCGGGAGCGCTACCTCCACTTGAGCAAAAGTGGCTACCTTATATCCAAAGTATTTATTCTATTTTCCGTCTCAGCCATTCAAACGATTACATTTATTCTGGTTGGCAACTGGATTCTGGAGATTCCACTGACGGAGATACGGTATTGGATGATATTGTTCTCCTGCAGTTGCTTCGCCAATATTTTAGGATTAAACATCTCGTCAGCTTTTGATTCGGCAGTGACCATTTACATTTTAATTCCTATCCTGATTATTCCGCAGTTATTGTTAAGCGGAGTGGTGATCAGTTTTGACAAGTTTAATCCGAAAGTTGGCACGCCAAATGGAATACCTTTGCTGGGCGAGGTGATGACGTCCCGATGGGCCTTCGAAGCTTACATGGTTACTCAGTTTAAAGACAATCCATTTGAGGAATTGTTTTATGAGTATGACAAGAAAGCTGCCAATTCAGAATACAAACGCGTTTACTACATTCCCACGCTGGAGACAAAACTGGCGTTTGTGCTGAATCACCGCAGCCAGTGGAGGGACCGGAGTGACAACAATCCGGTGAAAGAAACCCTTGCGTTGCTCCAGCGGGAGCTGAAACATGAACTGCGTCATGTGGGAGAAGATAAATTTCCCGAGTGGAATAAACTGGAGATTGGAAAGTTCGATTCTACTACCTATCAAAACACCGCTCATTTTGTGAGGACGCTCAAGGCGTACTACCAACTGCGGGGTAATAACGCCATGAAAGAACGTGAGGCAATTGTGGCGTCCCTGACCGACACCCCGGAAAAACTCGCACACTACAACGAATCCATGATGAAATTCAAAAATGAGAATGTGACCCGGATGGTGGAGAACTCAAATGATCCAGTCAGGATATTGGAGTGGAAGGGCAACCTCATACAGAAGATCTATCCCATTTATTTTGATGAGCACAAGCCGAAAAACCGATTTGATTTCTCAGCCAATTTTTATAACCCTACGAAACATTTTTTAGGGCGGCAATTCGACACATTCTATTTCAATATTTCGGTCATTTGGTTTATGAGCTTCATCCTTTATGTGACATTGTATTTTGACTTGCTGAAGCGAGGCGTGCAGAGTATAGGCAACCGGATAAAGTACAGGAAAAGAGATAAGAATTTTTAAATGATCAAAAAATAACTTCTTTACGCAATATGAAACGATTCAACATTTCAATTTTCGGTTTTGTGGCGGTTTTGATGCTATGGTCTTGTGAATCAAAGCCCGGGTCTGATAGCGCATCTTCCGAATCCCAGGCGGAGGAATGGAAGGCCATGGAAGATTTTCACATGATCATGGCAGAAAGCTTTCATCCGTTCAAAGACTCTGCAAACCTTGAGCCCGCCAAACGGTATGCACGAGAAATGCTTAGCCTTGCCGACACCTGGGTAAATGAGCAACCTCCGGCAAGCGTGGATAATGAAGCTGTGAAGGAACTGTTAAGTGATCTGCGCGATGGCGCTGTGGAATTTGTTGATCTGGTGGAAGTAGGTGATGATGAGGCCATTGGTGCTTCTTTGACCGACTTACACGACACTTTTCATCACTTGCAAGAGGCGTGGTACAAGAAGGATGACCATTAGACCAGCATGCTCAAGGTAGCCTGGGATAAGTCTTACGTGCTGCGGCTGCCGCCCAATCATCGGTTTCCCATGAGCAAGTATGAAGTATTGCCGGAGCAACTGATTCATGAAGTAACAATAAAAGCTGCAAATTTATTCAGCCCAGCGCCCATCGAGGAAAAATGGATTCTCAACACGCATGAAAATGTTTACTGGGAAAAATTGAAATCTTTGAGCCTGTCCGCCAGGGAGACGAGGCGAACAGGTTTTCCATTAACGCAAGCAATCATTGATCGCGAAGTTACCATCATGGATGGAACCCGGCAATGTGTGCACTATGCGATAGAGAATGGCGTGGCCATGAATATTGCAGGTGGTACGCACCATGCATTTACGAACAAGGGTGAGGGATTTTGCCTGCTTAATGATATAGCCATCGCGGCTAATTACCTGCTTGAACAGAGGCTCGCATCTAAAATTTTGGTTGTCGACCTGGATGTACACCAGGGTAACGGCACCGCGCAGATTTTCCGAAATGAAACGCGTGTATTTACCTTCAGCATGCACGGTGCCAATAATTATCCCATGATCAAGGAGTCTTCCGACCTCGACATTGGCCTTCCTGATTTCACTGATGATCAATTTTACCTTAAAACGTTGCACTCCAATCTTTCCAATCTAATGGATCAGGTGGAGCCGGATTTTTTATTTTTTCAGTCGGGGGTAGATGTGCTGGCTACGGACAAATTGGGAAGACTAAGTCTGACGCGCGAGGGATGCAAACAGCGCGACCGCATTGTGCTGCAAATGGCAAAGGATAATGAAGTGCCTATTGTCGCGAGCATGGGTGGTGGTTATTCGCCAGACTTTAAGGACATTATCGAGGCCCATGCGAATACCTATCGTGTAGCGCAGGAAATTTTCTTTTGATCTTTTTTCTATATTTAGCCGTCATGCATCGTTAACCAGCCATTTCCTATGGAGAGCAGCGTCATTACCAAAGAAGAAAAAAGTAAACTGTGGTCCGTCATTGCTGCCTCATCGGTGGGCACACTTATCGAGTGGTACGACTTTTACATTTTCGGGAGCCTGGCAGCCATTCTCGCCACCAAATTTTTCCCCCATACCAATCCAACGGCTGCGTTTTTGTCGGTGTTGGCAACTTTTGCCGCAGGTTTTGTGGTGCGACCTTTTGGCGCGCTGGTGTTCGGACAGCTTGGCGATAAAATTGGCAGAAAATATACGTTCCTGCTTACCCTTGTATTGATGGGTGGTTCAACATTCGCTATCGGATTGATTCCGGGATACGATTCCATCGGCATGTTGGCACCCCTTGTGGTGCTCATTCTCCGGCTGGTCCAGGGCCTCGCATTAGGCGGCGAGTATGGAGGAGCTGCGACTTACGTGGCGGAGCATGCACCTGCCGCCAGGCGCGGGTACTATACCAGCTTCATTCAAACCACGGCCACGTTGGGTCTTTTTGTTTCATTGGGTGTGATTTTGATCGTTCGGCAATCGATGACTCCAGAATCATTTAATGAGTGGGGATGGAGGATTCCGTTTTTACTGTCAGTGATTCTGGTGGGAATCTCCATTTATATTCGCTTGAAAATGGAGGAGTCTCCGCTGTTCAGCAAAATTAAAGCGGCTGGAAAGCTTTCGGTCAACCCCATTAAGGAAAGTTTTGGAAAGAAGGAAAATCTCCGGATGGTACTGATCGCGCTGTTTGGGATCACCGCGGGTCAGGGTGTAGTTTGGTATACCGGGCAATTTTACGCGTTATCGTTCATCCAAAATACCTGCAAGGTCGAATTTGTGCAATCGAACTACATCATCGCCATTGCCCTTTTAATTGGAACACCGTTGTTTATTGTTTTTGGTGGCTGGTCGGATAAAGTGGGTAGAAAATTTATCATGATGGCTGGTTTGATCATAGCCGTGTTTTCTTACCGGCCCGTATACAAGGCGATGTATTCGCTGGCTGACATAACAGCCAAGACAGAGATCAGCAGCGTTGAAGTGCCGGAAGAGAATCAAAGGCTTGTCAAAAAAGAATTCAACGATGGCTCCATGATGACGGAGAGGCTCGATGCCGATGGGGTGGCGACTGGGCGGCAAATCACTTTGGGGTCTAAGGCATACTGGACCATGATTGCATTGGTTGCGTTTCAAGTGGTCCTTGTGACGATGGTTTATGGACCGATCGCGGCTTTTTTGGTAGAGCTTTTTCCCACGAGGATACGCTACACCTCCATGTCGCTGCCTTATCATATTGGGAATGGAATATTTGGAGGGCTCACCCCATTTATTGCCACCAGCCTTTACGAGTTCAGCAAGACGGACGCCTCGCCTGCCGGTGATCCGTTTGCGGGTTTATGGTACCCGATCGGAGTGGCGGCAATATGTTTTGTGATCGGAATGATTTTCCTGAGCAACAAAAGCCGGGGCGAAGTTTTGGATGATATCAATTGATCCATGGCAAAAAAGGGGCAGTGGACACAGGTAGGGAAACGCAAATTGGAGGTCTCCAACCTCGACAAGGTATTGTTCCCCGAAGACCAGGTTACCAAAGCAGAAATCATACAGTACTACCTCACCATTGCACCCACCTTACTCAATCACATCAAGGGCAGGGCACTGACATTGATCCGATTTCCGGATGGAATTCATGGGGAGAATTTCTATCAAAAAAACAGGCCTGAGTGGGCACCGGACTGGTTGGAGTTTGTAAAACTGGGCAAGGAGGAGAAAGACTATATCATCGCTACCGAACCCGCTTCGCTGGTCTGGTTGGCGAATCTTGCTTCCCTGGAATTGCATCAACTGCACAGCCGCAAACCAAATTTCGACAAGGCTGATTACATGGTGTTTGACCTGGATCCTCCGGAGGGTTATGATTTCAGAAACGTGGTTGAGATTGCGCTGGATTTAAGGGGCTACCTTGAAAACTTCGGATATACAGCATTTGCTAAAACCACCGGAGGCAAGGGCATTCATGTTTGTGTTCCCATTGAGCCCAGGTGGGATTTCTCCACCGTATTCGAGACGGCACAAACCATCGCGAAACCATATGTGGAAGGAAAACCCAAAGACCTGACGTTGCATATCAAGAAGGAAGCACGAAAAGGTAAAATGCTGGTTGATATCTATCGCATCAGGCAGGGACAAAGCATAGTGTCTCCGTATAGTCTCAGAGGCAGGGTAGGAGCACCCGTGTCCATGCCGCTGCCATGGGATGTTCTGGCAGAGGTGCAGTCACCGCTTGAGTTTAACATCCGAACGGCCTTGGACCGCGTGCTGAACGAGGGTGACGCCTGGGAAGGTATAGATGCATTTGCCGCGGAGTTGCACACGCATCGAAAGGCTAAGGCGGTAAAAAAATTACCTTCCAATAAAAAACACAAGACACCGGAACAACTCGACTCTTACGACAAGAAGCGTGATTTTACCAAAACGCGTGAGCCACTCGCCAAACTGCTGGAAGGAGGAGGAACCAATTTCGTTGTCCATCGGCATCATGCCACCAATCTTCATTACGACCTCCGGCTTGAGCAGGATGGCGTGTTGAAGTCGTGGGCAGTGCCGCGGGGTATGCCTCCATTGCCGGGTATCAAACGACTGGCCGTCCAAACGGAAGATCACCCCATGGAGTACCTCACCTTTGATGGCAAAATTCCGAAAGGTCAATATGGTGGCGGGGATATGTGGATTTATGCATTGGGCAAGTACCAGGTGACAAAAGATAAAAAGGATGGGTTCTACTTCCGGTTGAGCAGCAAAGAGCTGAGTGGTGAATACAGGATATATAAAATCAAACAGAAGGAATGGCTGCTCGAACGGGTCGATGTGCCTCAGGTTAACTTTCTTCGCGACCCGATTGAGTTTATGTTGTCCGAAAGCGGCACCAAGCCGCCCACCGGAGATGATTTTATCTATGAAGTAAAATGGGATGGAATAAGGGCGATGATCGCATTGGAAGACGGAGTGCTGAGGATACGCAGTCGCAACCAGAATGATATTACCAAACAATTCCCGGAATTGCAGATTCCGGAAAAGGCTTTCAGGGCGAATTGTGGATTATTCGATGCAGAGATTGTTTGCCTTGATAGAACCGGGAAACCGGAATTTAAAAAGGTAATAAACCGATTGATGACATCAGGTGATTCAAACATTGAAAAACTCGCTAAAAGCAATCCTGCTTATTGTTATGTGTTTGATTGCCTTTACCTCGATGGCAGGAGTCTCATCAACGAACCCCTGCTCAGGAGAAAGGAATGGTTGAAAGATGCCATCAAAAAAGATTCTCCCTATCGGACGAGCGAGTTTGTTGACGATGGCCACTCATTACTGGAGGCTGCACGGGCCCACAATCTGGAAGGCATCATGGCCAAAGAAAAGACCAGTCGCTACCTGCCGGGCAAAAGATCGGATGGCTGGCTGAAAGTCAAAATCAGAAACACACGGGATTGCGTCATCATTGGCTACAACGAGGGCAAAGGAAACAGAAGTGAAGCATTTGGCGGACTACACATTGCAGAACTGGAAAAAGGGAAACTGGTATACAGGGGAAAGGTGGGCACGGGATTTACGGATGCCGCGATCAAGGATATTTTCAAGCTGATAAAAAAACTAAAAGAGACGGAAAAACCCGTTGACAACAAAGTGCTTGATGAAAAGGTGAGCAAATGGGTGGAGCCCAAACTATATGCAGAGATTAGTTTTGCTTCTTTTACTCCGGACAAAATTTTCAGGGAGCCGGTATTCGTCCGATTGCGGCCCGATCTTGGCTAGCTATTGCATTCCGCAAATCTTGCTCATTACTTTTTCGTTGACTCCGTATCCAAGCGACCGGGCCTTTTTCAGATCCTGACATGCCCCCGCGCTGTCACCGATTTTATGCTTTGCCAGTGCGCGATTGTAAAAAGCGATTTCATAATCAGCTGCAAGGAGTAGCGCAATATCGTAATCCTTAATGGCCTCCGCGAACTGACCTTTTTTGTAAAGTAAATTTGCCCTATTGAGCCAGGCTTTTTCAAAGGTCTCATCCAGAGTGATAGCGCGGGTAAAGTCATCAAAGGCACCAGACCAGTCGTTTAACCTTTCTTTAACTGCACCTCTGCCAATTAGGTACTCGGGTTCATCCGGTGCCAACCGAATGGCCTCGTTATAGTCTTCCAATGCCCTCCTGTAATTTCCCCTGCCTGACTCGCTGAGGGCGCGCTCTGCATAAGCAAAAGGCAGGTTTGGATTTTTTGCGATGACTTCCTCCAGTATTTTATCTGCTTCTGCGCTGCCTCCGCTATTCCGGTTAATAATGCCGAGGTTGTGCTTTGCCAGTCCAT
Organism: uncultured Ohtaekwangia sp.; assembly: GCA_964655635.1. Classification (GTDB taxonomy): domain Bacteria; phylum Bacteroidota; class Bacteroidia; order Cytophagales; family Cyclobacteriaceae; genus ELB16-189. The sequence continues at coordinate 212,242 of CAZZNH010000003.1, read as the reverse complement.
GATTGGGATTGATGTCAATGGCTGTTTCATACGCCATTCGTGCGTCATTGACTTTGCCAAGCGACTCGTAACACCGGCCAGCGTTGACAAAATAGTCGGCATCGTTCGGGTTGAGAAGAATAGCTGAGTCAAAATAGATGAGGGCCTTGTCAAAATCCTTTAGTTCGAGATTGGCCAGGCCAACGTAGTTGTATAGATAGGCATTGTTGGATCCGTGGGACGTAAACATTTGGTTGATATTTCCTGTGAAGGGATCTTGCCGGTAATAAATGCTGCTTGTTTCTCCACGGGGCAGGGTAAGTAGCTTCCTGAAGTCATTGTTTGCCAGCAACCACTTCTCCTGACCGTACAACAGCAGCGCGCGGCTGAACAACGCATCAAATCGGTCCGGTTTTAATTCCAGGTAGATGTTGTAATCTTGCAAAGCACCATTTTGATCTTTCAATTTTTCTTTGGTGACTGCCCGCGAATAGTAGGTTTCCGGGTAATAGGGATACAAGATCAACGACTCGTTGTAGTTTACGAGGGCTTGTTCATATTTTCTCGCATCGAATAACTCTTCGCCTTTGAGAAAATAGAACATGAAGTTGGTACTTTCTTTCTTATCAACCGGTACTTGGGCTGTACACAGGCATGCGGTCAGGTTTATAAGTCCCATCAATACCCCGTGTTTCATAGATTAAAGATACAATGGGAAGCAATGACCTTCAAGGTCCATTTTTATAGATTCCAGGCGAAACGGGAGCTAGGGTGTCGACAAATTCCTGGGTACCGCCACAAGCATAAATACCTCAGGTTTCACTTTGAAAACCATTTCAGTGTCAATATCTTAGCATGCGGTATCTAATTTTTTAAACTAAGTCTAATATGCGCGCCATCTGGAAAGGTCACATTCAGTTTTCACTGGTCACCATCCCCATCAGGATATACAACGCCATTGATTCGGGGCAAACCATTAGTTTCAACCTGCTGTCGAAAGATGGCCACAACCCCGTGAGCTATGAGAAAAAGGATAAAGTAACCGGCAAACCGTTAAAGGCAGACGAAATTGTGAAAGGTTATCAATACGAGCCGGGTCAGTTTGTTATCGTGGAACCGCAGGATTTTGAGAAGGTAAAACTTAAGAGCACCAGGGTGATAGAGATTGAGGGATTTGTGAAGGCCGAAGAAGTTCATCCTTCCTTGTTTGAGGCGCCCTATTTTATAGGCCCGGACGGTGATGTGGCGGCAAAGGCCTATGCGCTCCTTTGTGGCACGTTAAAGGAAAGTGGAAAAATAGGGGTAGGTAAAGTGGTCCTCCGGGACAGAGAGACACCCGTGCTCATCAATCCTCACGAGGGTGGCATCATGATGTATCGGCTGAGGTATCCCAACGAGGTGCGCAGCATGCGCGAGGTTCCGCAACTTATTGACGTAAAGGAAGCTGACAAGGATCAGCTAAAGCTCGCCAAGACCTTGGTGGACTCCATGACTACGAAGTTCTCTAAGATCGAGATGAAGGATCACTATTTTGATGCACTCAAGGAGATTATCGATGCCAAAATAGCGGGCAAGGAGATCGTAACGGTGACCGAGGAAGAACCTGAAGTAGTTGATATCATGACGGCCCTTAAAGCCAGTATAGATCAGGCGAAAAAGAAACCGATGGAGAAGGCAAAAGGCCCGGCCGCCAAGGAGAAAAAGAAGGCGAAACCAACCAAGACGGCAAAGCGGAAAGCGAGCTAGCCCAGTGGCAGGTTTTTAAATTTATCCAGTGAAAGCACTATCTTTGCAGCGTGGCAAAGGTTGTTAAATTTCCCATTCAAACTCCGGAGAAGTTTGGTTTCAAGCCTGTACGAAGACGCAAGTCAGCAGGCCCCCGGAAACCTGGACAGCTCAATCTTTTCGCAGGCGGCAAGCTGGTCAAGCTGAATCAGCTCTCTACGTTTGAGGAGGCGCTTATTCTCGATGAGCAGGGAGACAAAAATGCAAAAGCACTTTACCTGAGGGCGATTTCGGAGGCAGACTCAATAGCAGATGCGTATTGCAACCTCGGCATTCTCGAATCTGAGGAGAAAAATTACAGCAAGGCAATTGATTGTTTTACCTTATCCCTGAAAGAAGAGCCACGGCATTTTGAATCGCATTACAACCTGGCCAACCTGTACGCTGAGGTAGGTAATTTTCCGTTGGCTAAGGTTCATTACGAAATCTCCATTGAGGTGTCGCCAGAGTTTCCAAACAGCCATTTCAACCTCGGACTAACGCTGGCCATGAACAAGGAGATCGAGAATGCCATCCTGTCGCTGATGAATTACCGAAGGCTGGCCGCACCCGATGAACGCAGGCATGCCGATGAACTGATTGCAACATTGACGCGGACGATCAGTACCTAATCCGTTCGGAGCTGTCTCAACACTTTCTTGCCCCTCGATACGAACCCTGCACTCCCGTAAGGCATTTGGGCTTCGATAATGGCGATTAGTTCTCGTTTTAGCTCGGGATGTGCTTTAGTCAGGTTGGCCAGCACAGACATACTAAACACCCTGATCGCAACTGGTTCTTTTGTATGCTGCAATAGTGCGAAGCAGATATCAAATGTTAAGCCCTGAAGCTTCTCAGGGATTTGAATGTATTGTAGCAGTCTCAGGGTGTTCCTCTTCACCGCATCGCTGAGTCCCTTTTCTCTCAAGTTGACAATGATCTTTTTCAGGTGGGGTTTAATCAGGTCTGGATGCTGCCTGACACACTGACTCAGAGGCCAGGCGGCACGCTGTGTGATCCGATAGGGTTGGTTCAAAAACGCATCAACCAAGCCGCTGAACCGTACTTTGTCACCACTAATGAAGCGGACAATTTTATCACGCCCTTCCTTGTCGAAGTCCTTTTGCAATATTTCTAGTAAGTTCATTATCAAATATTTACGTCTTAAATAGAAACATAACTTGCTGAATATTAGGTTATTTACCTACCATGCTTTAATTTCATATTCAAGTTAATCGGTGTGTATTATGTTACTATTTTTTGCCATCGCTTCCCTTTCCATTTTCCAGCTAGGCCTCTGCTTTCTTTGCCTCCACATGAGGCAGGCAAGAGCCATATAGCTTAAGGACATCTGAGCGGGATTATTATTTGAAATGGTTGCGGAATTTTAGCCTGCACCCACGATTTCCTTTTTTGTTCTGCTAAATTGCCGCCCAATTTAAGGGTGCGAGACGTGAATTATTTATCAGCGGAGCAGATTTCAAAATCATTTAACGACAAGTGGCTATTCAAGGACCTGACACTCGGTATTGCCGCTGGTGAAAAGTTTGCCTTGGTCGGGGAAAATGGAACGGGCAAGACCACCCTGCTGAAAATACTCACCGGTGAGCTTAATTCGGATTCAGGTCAGGTCACACTCAGGGATGGGATCCGGCTCGGTTACCTTACGCAACAACCCACCGCTCCCGATCACCTTTCTGTGAAGGAAATTCTGTTTGACGAAGGCAACAAGATAGCCAGCGTGGTGATGAAATATGAGACCTGTTTGCACGATCCGCACACATCGCCTGACGCCATGCAATCGGTGCTTGAACAGATGGAAGCGCTGAATGCGTGGGAGTTCGATGCCAAAGTAAATGAAATTACATCCAAGCTCGGTATTACCAATTTCGAACAAGTATTTTCAACACTCTCGGGTGGACAGCGCAAACGCGTGTTCATGGCCAAAATGTTGCTGACAGATCCGAATCTCATCATCATGGACGAGCCTACCAATCACCTTGACCTTGAAGCGATCGAATGGCTCGAAAACTATTTGTCAGGCCAAAACATTACCCTGATCATGGTTACCCATGATCGCTACTTCCTCGACAACGTTGCCAACACCATCATTGAACTGGACAGAGGTAAGTTGTACAGCTATAAAGGCAACTACGCATACTTTCTTGAGAAAAAAACTGCCAGGGAAGAAATGTTGAAGACGGAAGTCACCAAGGCCCGCAACCTGCTGAAAAAGGAGCTGGAATGGATGAGAAGGCAGCCCAAGGCCAGGGGAACAAAGGCAAAATACAGAATCGAGGCGTTCTATGAATTGAAAGACAAGGCTTCACAAAATCTGAAGAAAGACAGGCTCGAACTTGATATCAAGGAAACCCGTCAGGGCGGTAAGGTGCTGGAACTCCACCACGTGACCAAAGCCTACGGTGACAAGAAAATGGTATCGGATTTTTCTTACATTTTCAAGAAAAAAGAACGGATTGGCATTGTTGGGCCCAACGGCATTGGCAAGTCAACTTTCCTCGATTTGTTAACGGGAAAGATTCAGCCAGACTCCGGTGAGATTCTGCCTGGCCAAACGACCAAGATTGGATATTTCACCCAGGAGGCCCGTGAGCTTAATCCAAACCATCGGGTGATCGAGGAAGTGAAAGAGATCGCAGAGTTTATAACGATGGCGGATGGCGCCCAAATTTCAGCGTCTTCATTCCTTGACCTCTTTCTATTTCCACCGGAGAAACAATACAACATTATTGGAAAATTGAGTGGTGGGGAGAAGAAGCGTTTGCAACTCCTCAAGGTGCTCATCACCAATCCAAATTTTTTAATTCTGGATGAACCGACCAACGATTTCGATATTGAGACTTTGAATGTACTGGAAGATTTTCTGGAAAAATTCACCGGGTGCCTGCTGCTTGTTTCCCACGACCGGTACTTCATGGATCATTTGATCAATCAATTGTTTGTATTTGAGGGTGACGGAATAATCAAAAACTTCAATGGCAATTATTCTGACTACAAGGATTGCAAAGAGGAACAGGAGTCGACTCAGGCGGACCGCCCCAAGTCAGAAGCGCATAAGCCCCCTGTAGAGGCCACGGAACCAAGAAAACTATCATATCAGGAGAAGAAAGAGCATGACTCTTTGGAAAATGAAATTGAAAAATTAGAAACGGAAAAAGCCAACTTAATTGAAAAACTAAGCACGGGCAGTTTGATGACAGATGAACTGGTGGAATGTTCCAAGCGCATCAAAGAGCTGACGGACGCCATCGATGAAAAAACACTGCGGTGGCTTGAGTTGGAGGAGTTCAACTAACTACCGCATTATAGGGTAGATAAATCCGGTTCGGTTTTTGTTTTTTTCATGTTGCCGGACTGATCATGTTTGTTTTTTCGGTCGAATTTAATGGGTAATTTTATCCCTGAAAAGTGGTGGTTGTATGCACTTGATGATTTATTTTATTTTGCCCTGGTTTTTTCAGGAGTCGGTTCCCTTAAAGCCCTCCGAAGAGTACGAATTCACCTTGAGTTACGAATTCAGAAACAAGCCCGGTATTGACAGATTTGAAGTAGACTGGTCAAATACACAGAAATATTCAGAAGGTACGCTGCCATACGCCAAACTGAAGATCAAACTACTCAAGTTATCTGAGGAGGAGGAAAGGGCCAAAATTGTTACCAACCTTGGTCACCGGATTTATTCGCGCAAAGCGTCTATAGACACGCCCATCGAAGTTGAATTGGGCTTTACCGATGACTTAAAGGATCACGTATCGGCCTTTGAGTACGATATCATTTTCTTTTCTAAAAGAAAAGATGTTAGTCGCATCAATCTTTATGTGGAAGAAGACGGGAGTTTCTTAGTGAATGGCGAAAAGCGGGGCAAGTTTTGAGCATCCTCCAACCAGACTCAACCACTTACTGCCCAAATAGGACGTGTTACATAACAATGTTGCCAAATCATGGCAATCCTTGTTACCTTTTCGCCCTGGTTCCGTTAAACCCATATTTGTTTTCCAACCCAAACCCATGCGAATAATTGTTCTGATTTTTTTGAGCACGGTAAACCTTTTTGCTCAGATAAAACCTCAACCCGATGCGGCCACCATCAAGCTGCGCTTAAAAAAACTCAATTTTTTGGGCACTGTACTTTATGTGGCTGCCCATCCGGACGATGAGAATACCCGCGCGATCGCCTACCTGGCCAATGAAAGGCTCGCTACTACCGGGTACTTGTCGATGACCCGAGGTGACGGAGGCCAAAACCTGATAGGCCCCGAAATCAGGGATCAACTCGGCTTGATCAGGACACAAGAACTCCTGGCAGCGAGAAGGATCGATGGCGGTTATCAGTTTTTCACCCGTGCCAATGACTTCGGCTTCTCCAAAAATGAAAAAGAGACTTTTGACATTTGGAATAAGCAGGAAATATTGTCCGATGTGGTTCGGGTGATAAGAAAATTTCAACCCGATATAATTCTTACGCGATTCCCAGCGGATGAGCGTGCCGGGCACGGACACCATACCGCATCGGGCGTGCTGGCACAGGAGGCGTTTGATTTGACTAACGACCCTCAGGCTTTTTCCGACCAGGTAGCTGAGTTGGGTCTCTGGCAGGTAAAAGGGCTCTATACCAACACGGGCAGGTGGTGGAATAAGGATATTGATGAGCATACGCCAGGAATCGTGACGATGGATGTGGGTGTCTATAATCCATTATTAGGGAAATCGTATTCAGAAATTGCAGCTGTAAGCAGGACACAACACAAAAGCCAGGGATTTGGATCTTCGGGGAACAGGGGCGAGGCACTTGAATTTTTTGAATTCGTCAAGGGATACCACGCAAAGAAAGATATTTTTGAAAATATCAATACCACTTGGTCGCGGGTAGAGGGTGGCAGTAAAATTGAGCCACTCGTGAAAAAAGTAATTGCCGACTTTAATGAGGAAGATCCAGCGGCTTCGGTGCCCATGTTGCTTCAGCTCCGCAAGCAGATCATGGCACTTAAAGATGGCGTGTGGAGAAGCAGAAAAATAGAGGAGATCAACCAGTTGCTACAGGATTGCATGGGCCTTTATGCCGCTGCGACAGCTAACAATTATTATGTGGCGCCCGGTGATGAGGTTGTCAGTTCATTTGAATTGGTGAACAGGTCAACCGCTCCCATCGCAGTCAAAAAAATTACTGCAGCCAGACTGGGATACGATTCTGTGTTTAGGTTTTCTTTGGCCTACAATAAGCCCCTTGAATTAAAAATAAGAAAAAGGGTTAGCGCAGATGCTTCATATTCTGATCCCTACTGGCTGAAAGAGAGTCACTCTTTGGGACTTTTTACGGTCAAGGATAAGGCGCTCATCGGGAAGCCAGAAAATGACCCGGCCATAAATTTCCAGGTTGAGTTTGACGTGAACGGGGAAACCTTGTCGGTCAACGTGCCGCTTATTTATCGTTGGACAGACCCAGTGAAGGGAGAACTTATCCGTCCATTTGAAATTGTACCTCCGCTTCATTTGAATTTGTCTGAGTCGGTGGTGGTATTCAATAACAATAGTGGGCGAAATATCTCTGTGCTTGTCAAATCAAATTCGGATAACGCCTTAAGTGGCGATATTTTGCTTGAGTTACCGAAAGGATGGAAGTCCGAGCCTGTGCAACAGCGTGTGGACCTTGCCAAAAGAGGTGAAGAGAAAACATTGAGCTTTGTAATTTATCCATCAAGCGAAGAAACAACGTCAACGCTTAAGGTTAAAGCCAAAGTTGGAAGTCAATACTTCGATAAAGCAATGCAGGTGATCAGTTATGATCATTTTCCCATCCAAACATTGCTGCCGACAGCCGAGGCCAAGCTTGTTCGAATCAATTTAAAGAAAGAAGGCAGCCTCGTTGGATACGTGCAAGGTGCCGGTGATGAGATACCGGCAGCACTCAGAAACATGGGGTACGAAGTGTGGGAGATGAAAAACGAGGAGGTGACCAGAGAAAATTTAGCCAAAGTTGATGCGGTGGTACTTGGCGTTCGCGCGCTAAATACCAATGAGCGGATCCAGTTTTTTATGAATGATTTGCTGGCCTACGTAAATGGAGGTGGAACGCTGATCGTGCAATACAACACCAATTTTCGAATGGAGATTGGCAAAGATAAGTTTTCGCCCTACCCGCTATCCATTTCGAGGGAACGTGTGACGGACGAAGGAAGTGAAGTAAAAATATTAAAGCCACAACACCCTGCTCTGAGTTCTCCCAATCAGATCACCAGCAAAGACTTTGAGGGGTGGGTGCAAGAAAGGGGATTGTATTTTCCCGATCAATGGGACCCGCACTTCGAAGCGTTGATTTCCACCAGCGACCCTGGCGAGGCACCGATGGACGGTTCATTGTTGGTTTCTGAATATGGAAAGGGCTACTACGTTTATACAGGACTTTCATTTTTTAGAGAATTACCTGAGGGCGTTCCAGGTGCCTACAAGTTGTTTGCCAATTTAGTCTCGTTAAGCAAATCCAAAAAACCACAGGACGCTAAAATTAACCCCGGAAAATAATGTCAATGGAAGATGAGAAGCCTCCAGTCTTTGCCAGGTGGAGCTTATGGTATTGGCTGATGATGATTGTGCTGGCCGTGCAAATCGTTATTTATCTTTTCATAACCAGCTCTTTCTGATGAATTCTATTGATTGGATAATCCTTTTTACAACACTGATTCTGATTGTTGCCTACGGAACCTGGAAGAGCCGGGGCAGCAAAAATATTGATGGATACCTGCTGGGTAACAAAAGCCTTCCCTGGTGGAATGTGTGCCTTTCCATTATGGCGACTCAGGCGAGTGCCATTACTTTCTTATCTACACCAGGTCAGGCTTATGAGGACGGCATGCGCTTCCTGCAGTTTTATTTTGGTCTGCCGTTGGCCATGGTCATTTTAAGTATCACGGCCGTTCCGCTTTATCATCGATTAAAGGTGTATACGGCTTACGAATACCTTGAAAGCCGCTTTGATTTAAAAACAAGATCATTGGCGGCTTTTTTCTTTTTGATGCTGCGCGGCCTGTCTGTTGGAATTACCATTTACGCACCCTCCCTGATCTTGTCCACGATGCTTGACTGGAACATCAACCTCACCACTATATTTATCGGATCGCTGGTTATGATCTATACGGTAAGTGGGGGAACCAAAGCAGTGAGCATGACGCAGAAATATCAGCTCACCATTATAATGGGTGGAATGATCATTGCCGGATGGACCGCATTTTCCAAATTGCCAAACAACATTACGTTCACCGAAGCATTTCAGGTGGCCGGAGAGATGGGCAAGTTGAATCTTATCAACTTATCTTTTGACCTCAGTGACCGATACAACATTTGGTCCGGATTGATCGGAGGCCTCTTTTTATTCCTTTCTTATTTTGGTGCCGACCAGTCACAGGTTGGAAGGTATTTGGGTGGCAGTTCAATTGCACAGAGCAGGCTTGGACTCATTTTCAATGGCTTGCTCAAAGTGCCCATGCAGTTCATTATCCTGTATATCGGTATTTTGGTTTTTGTTTTTTACCAGTTCAACCAGGGCCCGGTCTTTCACAATCAGTCTATGAAGGACAAGGCGATGCAGACACCCTATGGCGAGGACATAGCCGCTTTGGAAGTTCAATACGATGATGTGTTTATTGAAAAAAGAAAGGAAGCAGTTAACCTCGTGAGCGCGATTCGCGAGAATGATCAACCGCTCATTGAACAAACAAAACAGTCCATTGAAAAGATTCAATCCGTAGAGAAGGATATCCGGTCGCAGGTTAAGGACAAAATTGCCGCGGCCATACCTGGTGCCAATACGCTGGATAAAGATTATGTATTCATCACGTTTGTGATGGCGTACTTGCCTCATGGATTAATTGGCTTGTTGCTTGCTGTCGTTTTTTCTGCGGCCATGGCATCCACGGCCTCGGAGTTGAATTCACTCGCGTCAACGACAGCGGTGGATATTTACAAGCGATCTATGGTGCCGGATGGCAATGATTATCACTATGTAAAAGCTTCGAAATGGTTTACTGCCGGCTGGGCCGTGTTCGGAATGGCGTTTGCATCGATTGCCAACCAGGCCGAAAATCTTATTCAATTTGTGAATATCATCGGTTCGCTTTTTTATGGAACGATCCTGGGTATATTCCTGTGTGCCTTTTACCTGAAGTATATTAAATCCAACGCGGTGTTTATAGCGGCCATCATTGCGGAGGCCGTGATTCTCTATTGTTACTTCTTTACCGAAGTTGCTTTTCTTTTATACAATATTATAGGATGCCTTGTGGTAGTAGTGGTGGCTTATGCGATTCAATATTTCGAAAACAGAGGTATAAAAAAAGCATCCGGTTAGCGGATGCTTTTTTTGAATCAGGTACGATGAATTAACGATACCTGTCTTATTTCAAAGTCTTGATCAGGTCTTCGTTCAATTTGATGTACCCAAAGTCGCTTGGCGCTTTCCTGGCCAGTTCCAACGATTTGTTGGCGGTTTCAAGGGCACCTTTTTTGTCGCCCATGTCTTTTTGAAGCTGTGCCTTGAAGTTCAGGTTCCAGAATTGTTCTGAATTCTTTCCGGCAGCCAGGTATTCGTTGGTCCAGGCCAACGCTTGCTTTAAGTCTTTCTTTGCTGCATGGTAGTAGCGGGCCGCTGTGATCAGGTTCGCTGGATTTACTTTGGTATTGGCTTCGATAGCAGCCATTACCTTTGCATCATATTCAACGCCTACTTTAAATTTCACAGACGTATTTTCCCATTCAATCTGGATATTGGCGCTCTTGCTGTCCTCCGCGATGTCCGCGATGTTGATGGTTAAGGTTTCAACGGTCTCGGTAAGCTTTCCCGCCTTCACCTTGAAGTTCGCAGCCTCTTTCGATTTGTCGTAGTTGGCGGTATTTCCTCCTATAGACAGGTCGCTGTATAAAGAAACCGTCCACTCACTTGCACCTGGCCATGTGAAGATAAGGTACTCGCCTTTGGCCACTTTAGTTCCTTCCACTGTTACGTCATCGGAAAATGAAATGATTGTTCCGTTGTTTGCACCGGTTCTCCAAATCTCGCCATACGGAAGCAATACCGATGATCCTTCACCAAAAATTTTGCGTCCTTTCATTTGCGGCCTGGAGTAGGTTACTTTTACATCGGTTAAGCCAACCACGGACGAAACAGTACCTGCAGGACTTGGTTGAGGCGTTTGAATTTGCGCCTGCGCCATCCATGCAAACGCCATCAGCATAATAGTAATACAATTTTTCATTTTAGTTATTTTGAGTTTTTATTGTTTGTTTGAGGGCGTCAAAGTTAACAGACTTTCGCTATAAAAACCAGTTGGCCAATGAAACTTGATCTTTCATTTTATCAGCGATCCCGGGTAGATAAAATAGCTCGGGATTTGCTTGGGAAAGTATTGGTCACGCGAATTAACAACTCGTTAACACAGGGAATGATTGTTGAAACGGAGGCGTACTCCTACAAAGAGAAAGGTTGCCATGCTTATAACAATTTGAAGACTTCGCGTACAAAAGTGATGTTCGAACCGGGGGGATGCGCTTACGTGTATCTATGCTACGGCATACATCACCTGTTCAATGTGGTGACCAATTCGAGGGACAAGGCCGAAGCGGTTCTTATTCGCGCCCTCCAGCCGATTGATGGACAGGAGATAATGATGAAACGGTTAAGCACGGGGTCGGTGAGTAAAATAACAGCCGGTCCGGGTAAAATGACGAAAGCGATGGGCATTACCCGAAACCTAAACGGAAAAATGCTAACCGAAAATGATATTTGCGTTGAAGACACAGGCATTAAAATTGCACCAAAGCATGTGGTGATTGCTAAGCGAATTGGAATTGGCTATGCAGGTGAAGATGCGGCCCTCCCGTGGAGATTCTATATTAAGGGCAATGAGTGGGTGAGTAGACCTTAGAACGGATTTGATTATTTTTGCGATAATGAGGATTTATACCTTTACTTTTTTTATTGTTTTGCTCGCTCAGTTAAGTGATGGTCAGACAATTACTCCGGATTCTTTTAAAAATCTCAACTCGGTGCTGGATGAACAAAGTCCTGTATTAAGCCCTGATGGCCGAACGCTTTTTTTTACTATTGCGAACCACCCTCAAAATGTCGGGGGCAAGAAAGACCTGGGCGATATTTGGCAATCCATTTTGATCGGCAACGAGTGGTCATCACCAATCCATGCTGGTCCCGTCCTGAACAATAAAGAATACAATGCGGTTGCTGGAATTTCAGCCGATGGTTCCACCATTTTTTTGTTAGGGCACTATAATCCCTCGGGGGATGTAAAAACACAAGGCATAGCTGTTTCCGTTAATCGAGGATCCGGTTGGTCTGCCCCGGAAAATATTTCTATTCCCTATTTTCTGAATAAAAACCCTACAATCTCTGGCCATATCAATAAAGCAGGCAATGTATTTGTTTTCGCAGGCGAATCTTTTTCAACGTTGGGTGTGGAAGATATTTACGTATCTGTGAAGGATGGAAAAGGAAAGTGGAGTGAGCCGAAAAATCTTGGGAGGAATATCAATACTTCATTTCAGGAATGGAGTCCATGGTTGAGTGAAGACACCCGCTTCCTATACTTTGCGTCCAATGGCAGACAGGGGTATGGAAGTTTTGACATTTATTTTGCCCAACGGCTGGATGACACCTGGGCGAAATGGTCCGCACCCGTTAATATGGGGGCGGGCGTGAACTCAGAAGGCAGGGAGTTGTTTTACATTCCCTTCCCAAAACAGGAAATCGCGCTGTTTACTTCAACCAGAAATAGTGACGGCTATGGCGACATCAAAATGTATCGCCCACCCAAGGAGGCGTTGGATTCGTTAATGAAAAAATTTGAGGAAGCGCCACCGGATACCGTAGTCAAATTAGTGGAAATCATTCGCGACAAGCCGATTGCCAGCGAAGAAAAGTCGGTCAGGGTTTGGGGAAAAGTCACCGATGTAAATACCGGTAATCCAATATCGGCCAATGTAAGCTTTCACTCGGACGCTGACTTTCAGGTCGTGGCTGGGCCTGAGGGAGTCTTTTCTATCAACGTGCCCTCCGTGGACGAGTACAGCATTAAGGTGGAGGCTCCGGGCTTTGTTGGAAGTTTTGAAAAGCTGGACATAAGGACCTTCGAGATGAAGGAATTGGAGATGAATTTCAAACTCCAGCCTGTTGCCGTTGGTGCAACGGTTAATCTAAAAAGCGTTTTATTTCAACAGAGTACAGCCAATTTGCTTGACGAGTCGTATGATGAACTCAACATGGTGGTAGATTTTCTAAAGACCAACCCGGCTGTTGAAATCGAATTGGCGGGCCATACCGACAATCGCGGCTTGCAAGTTCACAACATGCGACTTTCACGCGAGCGTGTGGAAAAGGTAAAAGAGTATCTGGTCAGCAAAGGTGTTGACGGGAAGAGGATAACAGGCAAGGGGTACGGAGGAATCAAGCCAATTGCCGACAACGATGCTGAAGTGACCAGACGACTTAACCGCAGGGTAGAGTTTACGATTGTGAAGAATTGAAAGGGGATGCTCGATGCTAGAGACTGGATGCTGGATGCTAGAAACTAGAAGCTAGCATCCAGTGCCCAGTATCTAGTATCCAACCGCTGTATCATCACCCCGCGGATCAGCGCCACCTTCCAGTTTTCCATTGGGGAGTACGAGAATGGCGTCCACTCTTCCAATTCCGCTCCGCATGTAAAACTTATGACCCATCTGAATGAGATTCAAACTGTCTGCTTCCGTCATTGCACCTTTTTCTGCCATGATCATGTCAGGCAACCATTGATGATGGAATCTTTTGGCGTTAACCGCCTCCTGCATACCCATTCCATGCTCGATGACGTTCAGGATGGTTTGGAAAACGGAGGTGATGATGGTGGTACCGCCCGGTGTTCCTACCACCATGAAAAGCTTTCCATCCTTTTCGACAATGGTTGGAGTCATTGAGCTCAACATTCTTTTGCCGGGTTCTATTTTATTGGCTTCGCCACCAATGGCACCATACATATTGGGCACACCGGGCTTTACGCTAAAGTCATCCATTTCATCGTTGAGTATGAAACCTGCGCCTCCCACGACTACCATAGAACCAAATCCAGCATTAAGGGTGGTGGTTACCGATACCGCGTTGCCCTCCGTATCTACCACGGACAGATGCGTTGTTTGATCCGATTCGTTCATTGCAATCATTCCCTCCTTAACCTGCTGACTCGGAGTGGCTTTTTCCGAGTCAAAGTCACGCATTCTCTTCTGGTTGTATGCATTGGCCGTCAACTCCAGAACGGGAACTGTAACAAAGTCCGGATCACCAAGGTAGTAGGCGCGGTCAGCATAAACCCTGCGTTCGGCTTCGGTGATCAGGTGCATGGTAGAAGCGCTGTTCCAGCCCCAGTCTTTTATGGGAAATGATTCAACGCATTTCAACAATTGTATCAGCGCGACACCACCACTGGATGGCGGAGGCATTGAAATGATTTTATAACCTTTGTAATCGCTGGTGACGGGTGTGCGCCAGGCGGCATCGTACGATTTCAAATCATTTTTTGTAATGAGACCTTTACCCCGTTCCATTTCTGCCACAATGAGATCTGCCGTTTCGCCTTCATAAAATCCCGCCCGGCCATTGTCCCTGATTCTCTCCAGCGTATGCCCAAGATCGATATGCCAAACTGAATCGCCTTCCTGCCATTCGTCTTTCACCAAATGGTCTGGCGTCATGGTATTGTATTTGTCCAGTTCTTCGTTGAGCTCATTAAGTCCTTCTGCTTCTTTCTTTGTTAACGTAAATCCGTTTAACGCCAGATCGATGGCCGGTTGAACCAACTCTTTCCAATCCAGCTTCCCGTATTTTTTGTGTGCCTCGGCCAGGCCAGCAACCGTACCTGGTACACCACTCGCCAGGTGACCTCGCTCGCTCAGATCAGGAATGGCTTCTCCTGTCTCGCCAAGGTACATATCGCGCGAGGCGCTTGCCGGTGCTTTTTCCCTGTAGTCCAGTGCGTCAATGGATCCGTCTTTAAATCGGGCCACCATAAAACCGCCTCCACCAATATTTCCGGCCACAGGATAGGTAACGGCCAGGGCCAACTGCACGGCAATAGAAGCATCCACTGCATTTCCACCTTTTTTCAGAATTTCAATGCCCACCTGAGACGCAAGCGGATGGGCAGAAACCACCATGGCTTGGTCTCCAGTCAGGCCAACAACGGGTTGTTTTGTTTCAGTTGATTGGCATGAAACTATCGCAACTGCCGATAGTAGGATAAAGATGCGCCTCATAGAATATGGTTTTGGTTTCTGCCGGTAAATGTATTACTTCAGGTTTAACAATACTATGAGTTTAAGGAAGGAAAAAGCCGCTCGTCTAAAGTTGTCTGTACTTGACCACACCCTCAAACTGATAGGCAAAAAATCATTTGATGACCTGTATGTTGATGAGATTTGTGCCAAAACAAAAATCAGCAAGGTCACATTATTCAAATACTTTCCTCAAAAGGAAGACATTCTCCTTTATTACTTCCGCGTTTGGTGTTTGAGGAGAGCCGTTGAGTTAAATGAGAAACCGAAAGAGGGAATAACCGGCATCACTTACCTGTTCGATAAACTGAGTGAAGAATGCGAAACCCATCCCGGCATTATCCTCAGCTTGTTTGCGTATTTGGCAGACTTGAGACGTCCACCCAAACCTTTTCCCGTCAAACTTGAAGAGAAAAAAATTCTTTTTCCTGACAAAGCCGATATCAGCAATATCGATATTCAGTCGGTCGATCAGATGTTTGAAAAATTTACCCTTGAAGGCATTTTCAAAAAAGAAATTACAAAGTCTGCTTCGACACGGGATATTACCAACCTGTTGACCACGATGTTTTACGGATCCGTGTTGACGGCTCACATACAACAGATCAGCAACCTTAAATTCTTTTTCAGAAAAAACATTGAGTTGGCAACCAAGGGACTGTAGTCAGCCCTTCATCCTGACTGTTTTTGTCCCCTGCTTTTCAAACCACCTGACGCGAATTCTTCCTACCTGTATCTTTTTGTGCCACGTATGATTTTTATACCAGGTGTGATGATAACGGGGTTTTTTGGCCTTGACGGTATGATAGTTATGGCGGGCACAACTGCCCAGCAGTAGCAAGGTGATCAATACAAAAATCACGCGCATGGTCATGTAACGGCTAAAGTATTACAATATTTCTGAAGTGTTGCCCTGCCGTTGTCATTATAAGCCTGCAGACGAAGTAAGCAACTGGATTGGCGATGTACGCCCGGTCTGGGACGAATAAGGATTTCTGAATCGATATTTTGGATAGAATGGGGCAACTACTATCTTTGCGCACCGATTTAGGTCGGTCGGTTTTGGTCTGGTAGTTCAGCTGGTTAGAATGCCTGCCTGTCACGCAGGAGGTCGCGGGTTCGAGTCCCGTCCAGACCGCGAAAAGCTTTGATTTTTTAATAAATCAGGGCTTTTTTTGTTTTACTGCGAATGCGATGATTGCCGCATTTGTATGGCCTTACCAGTAATCCTGCTATTTTTGTAACGAACTTGAGTTACTATGGAATTGGATTTTGAGAAGCCGATCGCTGAACTTGAAGCGAAACTTGAAGACATGAAGGAATTAGCCAAAGACAGTGACAAGGATGTGCAGTCAGCCATCAATGCACTGGAGAAAAAGATAAAGGCGCTCAAAAAAGAAACCTTCGAAAACCTCACCGGCTGGCAGCGTGTTCAACTGTCCCGCCATCCCGACCGCCCTTATACCCTCGATTACATTTACGAAATGACTTCCGACTTCGTGGAACTGCATGGCGACCGGAGCGTGGCTGACGACAAAGCCATGGTCGGAGGATTTGGTACCATTGACGGGCAGACCTTTATGATCATTGGTCAGCAGAAGGGAAGAAACACCAAGCAGCGGCAATATCGAAATTTTGGTATGGCAAATCCTGAAGGGTATCGCAAGGCCCTGCGCCTGATGAAGATCGCTGAGAAATTTAACAAGCCTATAATTACATTGATTGACACCCCCGGTGCTTTTCCTGGTCTGGAGGCTGAGGAACGTGGACAAGGGGAGGCCATTGCCCGCAATCTTAAAGAAATGTTTATGCTGAAGGTGCCCGTCATCTGCATCGTGATAGGTGAAGGTGCATCGGGTGGCGCATTGGGTATTGCGATAGGTGACAGGGTGTTGATGTTGGAAAATGCGTGGTATTCGGTGATATCTCCCGAAAACTGTTCTACTATTTTGTGGCGCAGCTGGGATTACAAGGAACAGGCCGCGGAAGTGCTGAAGCTCACGGCAAAAGATATGCTTGCCAACAAACTCATAGATGGGATTATCAAAGAGCCGCTTGGAGGAGCCCACAAGGACGTGCAGTGGATGGCAAATGAAGTGAAGAGGGTAGTGATGGAGAATCTGGCGGAATTGAACAAGATGACTGCTGAGGAAAGATGTTCAAGCCGAATAGAAAAGTTCGGTGCAATGGGCGTAGTGAAGGAATAGTGTGTAAGCTTAATCGAAATAGGTAGCACCAAGGTCGTTCGAAGCGACCTTTTGTTTTTATATTGACCTTTCGAGAGAACATTTACAAACCAATTATTTCAAGCCGTGAATCTGCATGTAATTAACACCGGATTTTTTAAACTGGATGGAGGCGCCATGTTTGGCGTGGTTCCGAAGTCTTTGTGGCAGCGAACCAATCCCGCAGATCAGAATAATTTAATCACGCTGTCGATGCGTTGCCTGCTGGTGGAAGATGGAAATCAGCTGATCTTGATAGACAATGGGATTGGTTCCAAACAGGATGAGAAATTTCTCAGTCATTACTATTTACATGGTGATGAATCTTTAGTCGGTTCACTAAAAAAAGCCGGATTCGACTCAACGGACGTAACGGACATGTTTCTCACCCACCTTCATTTCGACCATTGTGGCGGAGGCGTCATCCGGAAGGGAAATGGATTTGGACTTACTTTTGGCAAGGCCAACTATTGGTCCAATAAGGCGCATTGGAAATGGGCGACAGAACCTAACGATCGCGAAAAGGCTAGTTTCCTGAAAGAAAATATTTTGCCGATGGAGGAGAGCGGACATCTAAAATTTGTAGACACCGAAAAGGTTTCCCCTTTCTCTGCGTTTGATATTCATTATGTTTCAGGTCACACGGACAAAATGATGGTGCCTAAAATAAAATACAAAGACAACACCATTTGTTATATGGCCGACTTGCTTCCAACTGTGGGTCACATTCCGTTGCCTTATGTGATGGGTTATGATACAAGACCACTCATTACGATGGAGGAAAAGAGTGCATTTTTGGATGAAGCCGCTGACAACGGATACATTCTTTTTTTAGAACACGACCCCGAGCATGAATGTTGCACTGTAAAACGCACGGAAAAAGGAGTTCGGTTAGACAGGACATTTGCATTGACAGAGATTTTATGAAGATTGGTATCGCATTGTCGGGAGGTGGAGCGAGAGGAGTGGCGCATGTTGGCGTTCTAAAAGCGCTGGAGGAAATGAACGTCAAAATTTCCTGTGTTTCGGGGACATCGGCCGGTTCGATCGTAGGCGCTTTATACGCGTTTGGCTATTCGCCTGATAAGATATTTACGATCATCAAGGACGTTTCCATTTTTCGTTCGGTAAGGCCGGCATGGACCTGGGCCGGGTTGTTGACCATGGATGGGCTGCGAGAGCTCCTGGTTAATGCCATGCCCGAAAATAACTTCAGCGCGTTAAAAATGCCGCTGTGGATTACCGCAACGGAAATTCG
Source organism: uncultured Ohtaekwangia sp. (assembly GCA_964655635.1). GTDB lineage: Bacteria > Bacteroidota > Bacteroidia > Cytophagales > Cyclobacteriaceae > ELB16-189. The sequence continues at coordinate 193,690 of CAZZNH010000003.1, read as the reverse complement.
CAAGGGCGAACCTTATTACTTTCACGAGGGTGAACTTATCCCGGCTATTGTTTCCAGTTGTTCCATTCCTGCTGTGTTTAACCCGGTTAATTACAATGGCGGGCAGTATGTGGATGGTGGGTTGTGCGATAATCTGCCCTCAAGAATTGTCAAAGATGAGTGTGACTTTCTTATTGGATCCCATTGCAATCCCATCAGCAATAGTTTTGATCCTGCCAATTTGAAAGTAGTGATCGAAAGAAGTTTGTTGATGGCCATCTATGGAAATACAAAACAAAGTATAAGCCTGTGTGATGTGATTATCGAACCTAAAAAATTAGATAAGTACAGCAGTTTTGAAATAGCAAAGGCTAAGGAAATTTTCGATATTGGCTATGAATATACGATGGCTAATTTTAAACCAACTGATTTTCAAAAGATCGAAACATGACCGGTACCGAGGTAAGTTTTAAAGATCAGATCATGCAGGGGATTCCCAATGAGCTGCCTGGGCTCAGACCGTATGATCATTCTGTAAGCCATGCGCCAAGGCGTAAAGATATCCTTAGCATAGAGGAAAAAAAGCAGGCCCTCAAAAATGCGCTTCGGTATTTTCCTGAAAGATTTCATGAGCTTCTCGCGCCCGAATTTTACAATGAACTGATCCAGTACGGAAGAATTTATATGTACCGCTTTATGCCGACCTACGCGATGAAGGCCAGGGCGATTGAGGAATATCCGGCAAATTGCAAACAGGCAGCTGCCATCATGCTCATGATCCAGAACAATCTTGATCCTGCAGTGGCACAGCATCCGCACGAGTTGATTACCTACGGTGGCAACGGAGCCGTATTTCAAAACTGGGCTCAATATTTATTGACCATGAAATATCTCGCCCAAATGACAGAAGATCAGACTCTTCATATGTACTCGGGACACCCGCTTGGTTTATTTCCGTCATCACCGGATGCACCGCGCGTTGTCGTAACCAATGGCATGATGATACCCAATTACTCCAGTCAGGATGACTGGGAACGGTTCAACGCGCTTGGTGTGACGCAGTATGGTCAGATGACAGCAGGGTCGTACATGTATATAGGTCCCCAGGGTATTGTTCATGGTACGAACATCACCATTTTAAACGCGGGAAGAAAAATATCGAAGAGCGGTGAAGGGTTAGCAGGGAAATTGTTTGTCACTTCCGGACTGGGTGGAATGAGTGGCGCCCAACCTAAAGCCGGCAATATTGCGGGATGCATTACGGTGGTAGCGGAGGTCAATGCAAAGGCTGCGCAGAAGCGACACGCGCAAGGTTGGGTTGACGAGATCATTGACGATCTGGAGAAACTCGTTGATCGTGTTAAAGCAGCAAAGAAAAATAAAGAAGTTGTCTCGATCGCCTACCAGGGCAACGTGGTTGACGTATGGGAAGAGTTTGACCGAGAAGATATTTATGTGGACATGGGGTCGGATCAAACATCTTTGCATAATCCGTGGGCTGGTGGTTACTATCCCGCAGGTATGAGCTACGAAGAAGCGAATGAGATGATGGCATCAAACCCCCCGGGGTTTCAGGAAAAAGTTAGAGAGACCTTGCGCAGGCATGCCGCTTCGATCAACAGACACACGGCCAAGGGCACCTATTTTTTCGACTATGGCAATGCGTTTCTGCTGGAAGCTTCGCGGGCCGGGGCGGACGTCATGGCAGCAGATAAAATAAATTTCAGGTACCCTTCGTATGTACAGGACATCATGGGGCCCATGTGTTTTGATTATGGCTTCGGACCATTCAGGTGGGTATGCACCACAGGTAAAGATGAAGATCTCGATAGAACGGATGTGATTGCCGCTGACATTCTTGAAGGCATTAAAAGGCATGCGTCCGAAGACGTCCAATCACAACTCTCAGATAACATCAATTGGATCAAAGCCGCGAAGGCCAACAAATTGGTGGTAGGCTCAAGAGCCAGGATACTTTACGCTGATGCCGAGGGCAGGATGAAAATTGCATTGGCATTTAACGAAGCAATCAAAAATGGAGAAATTGGTCCGGTCGTTTTGGGGCGTGACCATCATGATGTTTCGGGCACGGACAGTCCGTTCCGCGAGACGTCCAACATATACGATGGCTCTAAGTTCACTGCGGACATGGCCATCCACAATGTGATTGGTGATTCATTCAGGGGTGCCACCTGGGTATCGATTCATAATGGTGGCGGTGTCGGCTGGGGTGAGGTCATCAACGGAGGTTTTGGCATGTTGCTTGACGGGTCTGACGGCATGAGAAAAAGAATTACCTTGATGCTTCACTTTGACGTCAACAATGGAATCGCGAGAAGGGCATGGGCGCAGAATGAGGGAGCACTGAGCGCGATTAAAAGGGCCCAGCAGGAGAACAATCAGTTGACGGTGACGATGCCGAATTCAACGAGCGATACCCTGATCGATCAGTTGTTTTAAATTATGCTTAGACCCCTGTACGTGCTCTTATTCCGGGTATTCGGGTGGCGAATCAATGGTGAATTTTCTCCAGATCTCAAGAAATACATTATTGCTGTAGCGCCTCATACAAGCAATTGGGACTTTCTAGTCGGTGTGGCGGCACGAAGTATTCTGAGGCTGCATAATGCCAGGTATTTAGGCAAAAGTCAGTTATTCAAACCACCGTTTGGCTGGTTTTTCCGCTGGATTGGCGGCTATCCCGTTGACCGAACCAAAAGTCATGACATGGTGGAGCAGGTTGCTTCTATCTTTAACTCCCATGAAAAATTTGTACTGGCCATCGCCCCGGAGGGTACCAGAAAGAAGGTCGACAAGCTCAAGACCGGATTCTATTACATCGCCAAAAAGGCCGGGGTACCCATCGTCCCCGTTGGGTTTGATTTTAAAAAGAAGGAAGTGGTAATTGGACAGCCATTTCGTCCGGGCAGCGATTTCGATGCCGATATGCAACTCCTGCTTAGGTTTTATGAAAATATTTCTGGAAGGAATCCTGAACTCGGAATTCGTAGCCAAAAGTAGGTCGTGAAATCGTCTCTAAATTGGAAATTCGCTATAGATATAAATTTGATTTCTTAATTTTGGCCGCACTAATCATCATCTAACCTCAATACAATGAAAAAAGTATTTTTTAGCATCTTAGGAATGGTATTTTATGGAGCAACCTTCGCTCAATTCTCTCAGGGAAATTTTTTAGTTGGGGGGATGACGAATCTTTCTACCACCTTTGAAACGAATAAAGTCAAGAGTGGAGGAACAACTACAACGGTTTCCAAAACCACTTCTTTTTCTCTTCAACCGCAGGGAGGTTACTTTGTAATCGACAACCTGGCCGCAGGTGCAGGCATTGGGCTCAGCACATCTACTACGAAATTTGATGGTACCAATAACAAAGACGGATCAAATCAATTGGTGTTTGCGCCTTTCGGCCGGTACTACTTCGATAAACTTTATGTTCAGGGTGCTTTTCAGTTCGGCTCAGCCAAGTCCAAAGCCACCAGCGGTGGTACAACGACTACTACCAAGTTTTCAGTGGGTGGGTGGTCTATATTGGGAGGTTATGCGTTCTTTATCAGTGATGCCATTTCGCTGGAGCCACAGGTGGGCTACGCCTCCCAGAGCCTCAAGGTAAAAAATACAAATGCCAAATCAATTGATTCCGGTATTGTAATTGGTATCGGACTATATGGGTATATTAGCAAATAAATTATTAACTGAATTTTGAAAACAAAGCTTATGAAAAAAATAATCGTTTTAATCTGTTTTGTCTCTGCGTTTGGGATTTCCAGATCCGCATTGGCACAGGCCCAGGTGGCCATTGGTCTTAAAGGAGGACTCAACTTTGCCAAGGTTGATGAATCGGGTATTGATAACAAGACCGGTATTCATGCCGGGGCTTTTGTCCTGGTTAAGGCTTCAAAAATCGGTGTACAGCCCGAAGTGATTTTTTCCCGCCAGGGTTTTCAATCGCCCAGCACAAGTGGCGACCTAAAAACCCAGATCGATTACATTAATATTCCGATCATACTGAAGCTTTACACTGTTGCAGGTCTGAATCTGCAAGTTGGTCCGCAATTCGGATTCGTAGCCAGCGCAAAACAAGAGTTGCCCGCTGGTTTGGCTGATCAGGACATTAAGGATGCCGTAAAGGGCACAGATGTAAGTCTTGGATTAGGTCTTGGCTGGGACTTACCCTTTGGCTTGAGTGTGGAAGGAAGGTACAATCTTGGATTGTCTAAGGTATTCGATACACCATCATCGCCTGACGCAAAGAATCAGGTAATCCAGGTTTCGGTCGGTTATAAAATATTTAAATTAGGTAAGTAAATAAATTCAAGTCATTGGAATAAAGAAGCCACCTCTGGGTGGTTTTTTTATTTTGGCTCAAAGGGTAAATTCGCGCCCAACACTGTCAATGTCTGCGTACCAAAAAACACTGGACTATTTATATACTGTACTCCCCATGTTTCAACGCGTGGGGGCGGTGGCTTACAAGCGTGACCTGACAAATACCCTTCTGTTGTGCGAGTCATTGGGTAATCCGCAACACAAGTTCAAGGCAATTCACGTGGGTGGCACCAACGGCAAAGGCAGCTCCAGCCATATGATCGCTGCGGTGCTGCAGTCTCAGGGTTATAAAACCGGCCTTTATACTTCACCGCATTTGAAGGAGTTTACCGAAAGGATCAGGATCAACGGGAAAGAAATTCCACCAGACTATGTCGTGGAGTTTGTGGAGAAGATCAAACCACAAATCGAAAAAGTAAGGCCATCTTTTTTTGAGATCACCGTGGTGATGGCATTCGATTATTTCGCCAGCGAAAAAGTGGATTTTGCAGTGGTTGAGGTTGGCCTTGGTGGAAGGCTTGATTCCACCAACGTGATCAATCCATTGGTGTCACTCATTACCAACATTGGATACGATCACAAGGATTTATTAGGCGATACACTACCTGCCATCGCCAACGAAAAAGCAGGAATAATTAAGCACAATGGAAGAACCGTGATCAGCGAAAGACAAGCTGAAGTGCAACATGTTTTTGCTGAAAAGGCTGCGACCGTAAACTCCTCGCTGGTCTTTGCACAAGATGCCTATCAGGTATCCCAACTTTCAAATTTGGAAGGGAGGTTTAGCGTTAAAAAAAATGGCAACATGATCTATCCTCAATTGGATTCAGAACTAATGGGAGGGTACCAGCGCAAAAACATTGGCGGAGTGCTTGCTACAATCGATGAATTGATAAGTCTGGGCTATTCTATTTCAAGGGAATCGATCATGCATGGAATAGCTGATACCATCAGGCTAACAGGCCTCAAAGGGAGGTGGCAGAAGTTAGGTGCCAATCCACTTGTCTATTGTGACACCGCCCACAATGCTGAGGGACTCACCGAGGTATTGCAGATCATTGATTCACTTGCTTTTGATAGGTTGCATTTCGTTTTTGGAATGGTGAAAGACAAGGATGCAGCAACGGTACTTTCCCTGCTACCCAAAACTGCCATTTATTACTTTTGTGCTGCGAAAATACCACGGGCGCTCGATGCTGAAATATTGGGTGAGAAGGCTAATAGCTACGGACTAAAGGGACTTGTTGTTCCGGATGTGTCTGAGGCAGTCAAAGCGGCAAAAGCTGCGGCAAATGTTAACGACATGATTTTTATTGGCGGCAGCACTTTTGTGGTTGCCGAAATTGAAGAACTATAAATAATGAAAGGAAAGTTAGCGAGGTTCAGGACCATTGCGGAGCGCGAAAATGTACTCGAACCGGGCAAAGAATTGTATTTCAACATCAAGGGAAGATGGAATGAAGTGTACTTTAAAAATCCAAACCCAATCACGCTGGAGCTGGCGTGCGGACGCGGTGAATATAGCGTAGGGATGGCCGAGTTGTTTCCGGAAAGAAATTTCATTGGCATAGATATCAAAGGAGACAGAATTTGGAAGGGAAGCACCTGGGCCGTAGAAAGGAACCTGGGCAATGTTGGATTCCTAAGGGCGCAGATTCACACCCTTGAAAATTTCTTCTCCGAAAATGAGGTGGATGAAATATGGCTCACCTTTCCCGATCCAAGACCCAAAAAAAGGGATGCCAAGCGCAGGCTAAGTAACTCCTGGTTTCTCGACCTCTATAAGAAATTACTGAAGCCGCACGGGACTTTCAGGTTGAAAACAGACAATACTGAGTTGTTCAATTTTACGCTTCAGGAAATTGAAACGAGAAACGATATTGACGGCCTACATTTTACGTTTGACGTCTATCAGTCAGAACTAAGAGACGAGGTATTGGGCATCAAAACGAGGTATGAAGAAATGTTCGCGAGCCAGGGGGAGACCATCAAATATCTTCGGTTCACGTTCAGATCAATTGCCTCTTAACAAAACCATAATAATGGAATGCGGTATGAGTGGCTTTTGTTGGTACCTTTGAATCAACCAGCCCCAGGGCTTGAGCATGGCAAGAAAGAAACGAGAGGTAGAAATAGTCATTATCTCTGACGTCCATCTGGGGACATATGGTTGCCATGCTGAAGAATTGCTCCGGTATCTTAAGACCATTAAGCCCAAATGGTTGATCCTGAACGGTGACATCATCGACATGTGGCAATTTAGCAAGCGGTATTGGCCGAAGAGCCACATGGAAATTGTGAAACACATCACCGGGCAACTCACGCGCGGCACACGGATCACTTATCTCACCGGGAATCATGACGAGATGCTGAGGAAGTTTTCCGGTTTCAAGCTTGGTTCATTTCAGATTGAGAACAAAAAAACGGTATCCCTTCATGACGGTACGGCATGGATATTTCATGGTGATGTTTTTGATGTGACCATGCGATACTCAAAATGGGTTGCGAAGCTGGGAGCAATTGGATACGATGCCCTGATACTGCTCAATGCTGTGGTGAATTTCGTCTCAAAATCAATGGGACGCGGGAAAATATCGCTGTCGAAGAAAGTAAAAGACAGTGTCAAAGGAGCTGTCAAATTTATTAACAATTTTGAAAAAACGGCCGCGGACATAGCCATAGCCAATGGTTACCGCTATGTGGTTTGTGGACACATCCATCACCCTGAAATGAAAAAGATAGCCACGGACAAAGGCGAGGTCATTTATTTGAATTCTGGCGACTGGGTAGAGAACCTGACGGCACTTGAGTACAACAACAACGAGTGGTCCATCTATCGGTATGCCAACGACAAAAGGGCGCAAACGATTAAGCTTGCGAAACGTTATCGCCACAACCTTGACAACGAGGAGATATTCAAAGACCTGGTCAATGAATTTCTTACCGTTAAAAAATGAAAATACTCTATGCCATTCAGGGAACTGGGAATGGATATCTCAGCCGTGCAGTGGATATCATCCCCGAATTGAGAAAATATGGAGAAGTTGACTTGCTGGTGAGCGGAGCGCAGGCCGAAATTGCTCTTCCCTATACCGTTACGTACAAATCGAAAGGGCTCAGTTTCTATTTTGGCAAGCGGGGAGGAATCGACTTTTATAAAACGTTCAAACATAACGATGCCGGGATTGTGAACGAGATCGATCAGTTCCCTGTCGAAATGTACGACTTGATTATTAACGACTTTGAGCCCATATCGGCCTGGGCGGCCAAAAAAAAACAGGTTAAGTGTATTGGTTTGAGCCATCAGTCGTCTTTATTATCGAGTAAATCTCCCCGCCCTAAAGTGAAAGACCCTTTTGGCGAATGGATTCTTAAGAATTATGCACCGGTTAAGCGATATGTAGGTTTTCATTTCGATCGATACGACAAAAACATCTACACCCCGGTTATCCGCTCAGCCGTGCGAAATGGTGTCGTCACCAATAAAGGACACTATACCGTTTACCTTCCTGCTTACGATGACAAAAAACTGGCCAGCCTCCTCATGCGGTTTCGCTCCGTGCGATGGCATATTTTTTCCAAACACGTCAAAAGACCCTTCCAAATTGAAGGAATTTCTGTGCGTCCGATCCACGGTGACGATTTTGTCGAAAGCATGCTGAGCAGTGCCGGGGTTCTTACTGGCGCTGGTTTCGAGACGCCAGCGGAGGTGCTTTACCTCCATAAAAAGCTTTTGGTAGTACCCATGCAGAATCAGTACGAACAGCATTGCAACGCGACTGCCTTAAAACAAATGGGCGTTCCGGTTTTGAAAAAAATCAAGAAAAAGAAGCTGGATAAAATCGCTGAATGGCTGGAGATGGGGTCTCCCAGGAACATCAGTTATCCGGACACTACAGCCCAGGCGGTTAAAAAAGCAGTGTCTTTTATTGGCGAGTAGTTATTCAGTTTCCAGTGATTCCAATACCCTTGCAAGGTGATCGTAGGTTTTATGCCCCGGCTTGTCTTCAGCCGATCCCGAAAGCACAATACCTGAGCAAGGCAGATGTTCAATGTCACCTGCTATCTGCTCAACCCCCTGGTAGGGCAATAATACCGGTACCGTTTGGTTGACTGCCTTGATCTCGTCCCACGCAAGGTTCGTTACATCATTCGCCAGAATCACATAGCTGGGTCTGGCGATGTCTTGCTTTATTTCTGAATATTCCTTTAAGTCAGTAATAAGAATTATGGAAAGATTATCCAACCTGGACCCTAGCCGGGCATACTGTTTGTACGTCACCTGGATGTGGTGAATAGATGGAAGATGGGTTACTTTTTGGAAAAGAACTTCATCCATCTCATCACTGAATTCAAGAACAAACTCAGGTCCGGCAACCCATGCAGCAATCTCTTCAAAGATTTCCGGTGTGATTTGGCCTGCACCGATTCCAATGGGAAATCCAAGCAAATCCACGCCCATGCCCGCGCAATATCTCGCATCGCTGAGATTAGTTATGTTCCCAACTTTCACTTTCGTTTTTAATTGCATAGCCAAATATCAAAAAGAAGAAATAACTTTATGGAACTGAATGTGGGTTGAATGATGATTTTTCGCAAATATCTTCTTTTTTTCATACTCATGCTACTTTGCTGGGCATGTGCCAATGATGTCGAAATGGTCATTAAGGAGGACGCTGACTTTTATCCGGTCCGTGTTGGTTTATTTTTTATTTACGATGTGGCGGAAACCAAATACCTGCCTGTCGAAGGCAAAAAAGATTTTACTTATCAGCTTAAATTGGTCGTCACCGATTCCTTTCAAAATACGGCTGGTGGCATCACGCACGTAGTTCAGCGGCTGACCAGAACCGGGAGTGCAACAACATTTGACTACCTGGACACCTGGTCGGTGAGGAAGGAGGCTTCACAGGTTGTTGTTAATGAAGAAAATATTGCATTTGTCAAACTGGCGTTTCCATTGGTAACAGGCAAGGAGTGGAATGGAAATGCGTTCAACACACTGGGCGGAGAGGAAACCTGTGGCCAGGTCACGACTTTTTCGTGTGACCTTTATCGCGTTGAAAGAGAAGCGGTTCCGTTTGAGTTGAACGGGGAGACGTTAATTGAAACCATTGAAGTGGTTCAGAATAATAATGTGGATCTGATCGTTAAGCAAGATGTGCGGAAAGAAATTTATGCAAGAAATGTGGGAATGGTTTACAAGGAAAGTACCATACTGAATTATTGTACCGTTGGTGCTTGCATAGGCAAGCAGGAAATAGAGAGTGGATTTATATTCAAGCAAACCCTGGTTAGTTATGGCAAGGAGTAGGGTGCTTGTGCTCTCCTTATGGATATTGACCCAGGCTGCAAATGCCCAAAGTGGGCGGTTCGCCATTTTTTTTAAGGACAAATCGGGGACGCCATTCACGGTTGATGAACCGGCTCAATTCCTCTCGCAAAAAAGTATAGACAGACGAGCCAAGAACAACGCGTCGATTTCTGTTGAAGACCTTCCCGTTGTTAGCAGCTATATCTTTGAGGTCAAAAACCTGGGTGTTGAAATTTTGAGTCAATCAAAATGGTTGAATTGCGCCATTGTACAAGTTGACGGGGACGAGCTTTCCCAAATTATGCAACTTTCATTTGTTACTTCCTCGGAATACCTGGGGCCGTTGAAATCAGCCGGTGGTGGACGAGTGAAAAAAATAAATCAAAAGAAAGATTCCAACCTGAATATTGTCAATCTGGTGCAGTCAACTATGCTGGGCTTAAACGACATGCATAATGATAATTTTTTTGGCGAGGGGATTTTGATCGGTGTGTTTGACAGTGGGTTTCCCGGAGTTAATGTAGCAAGTGCTTTCAAGTCACTTTTTGATGAGGGCCGGATTAATTTTACCGTTGATCTCGTGGGAAAATCAGGCAATGTGTTTCAATATGATGACCACGGTACAGAAGTCCTCTCCATAATGGCGGCAAGCCAGGTAGGAACTTACCTCGGTGGCGCGCCTAAGGCGTCCTATCAATTGTATGTAACTGAGGATGCGGGCAGTGAATTTAGAATTGAAGAGTACAACTGGCTGGTCGCGGCCGAAAAAGCCGATAGCGCAGGGGTTAATATCATCAATTCATCGCTGGGTTACAATTTATTTGATGATGCGTCCATGGATTACAAAATCACTCAGTTGGATGGAAAGACTGCTGTCGTCAGCATTGCGGCAGCCAAGGCCGCTGCGAAAGGAATCTTGGTTGTAGCGAGTGCGGGGAACGATGGCAATACCCCGTGGAGATTGGTCAATCCTCCAGCGGATGCGGACGGAGTTATGGCCGTTGGTTCCATCGGCACTTCAGGCAACCTGGCCAATTTTAGTTCTGTGGGTCCAACAGCTGATGGCAGGATGAAACCTCAGGTGGTGGCATTGGGGTCAGGTGTGTCGGTCATAAAAGCAAACGGAACGACTGGCGTTACCAGCGGTACATCTGCCTCGGCTCCTCTGGTTGCGAGCCTGGCGGCTGGGTTGATGCAGGCGTTCCCTCACCTCAACGCATCAGAAATTTATGATTTAATTGTTCAATCGGGCGACATGAGTGAGAACCCGGATAACCTTAAGGGATACGGAGTGCCCCATTACCTGGCGGCTAAAAAAGTCGTGACGGGAGAGGAGCCACCTCAGCCCACATCCGAGATCTACCTGTATCCCAATCCGGCCGGAGACCAGCCTTTGAAAATTTGGATGGATATCGCTCCCGGGCAGTTGGCAATGGTTTCCATTTATGATTTGCAAGGAAAGTTGGTCTTTAGATCAGATGGTGTGGTGACGACTGTTAACAATCCTGTAGAATTTGACGTGTCAGGATTTTCAGCAGGCCTTTATGTCGTAAAAGTAGAGGCTGAAGGCATTCTAAAAACGATTCGATTGGTCAAGCTGTAATTGACGCATTTAATGATTGAAGTCACCGACAACTTGCCTTAAGCTGTTATATTTGTGACCGTTAACAAGTTGTCTTTTCGGCAAAAAAAAATCATAATAAATAAATGAGTCCTATTATCGCCCCGTCCATCCTGGCAGCTGATTTTGCCAACCTCGAAAGGGAAGTCAAGATGATCAATAAGAGCCAGGCCGATTGGATTCACGTTGACATTATGGATGGCGTTTTTGTACCCAACATATCCATGGGGCTACCCGTGGTAGAGGCCATTCATAAGCATGCCGAAAAGCCGCTCGATGTCCACCTGATGATCGTAAATCCAGAACGGTATGTGGAGGACTTTTACAAAGCTGGTGCAAAAGTAATTTCAGTCCATCTGGAGGCGAGTCCTCATTTGCACCGAACCATCCAGCTCATAAAATCACTTGGGATCAAAGCGGGCGTGGCCATCAACCCGCATACAGCCGTTGACCAACTCACCGATGTGCTCAGGGACATTGATCTCGTGTGTTTAATGTCAGTCAATCCAGGCTTTGGGGGTCAAAAGTTCATTGAGAACACCTACGCAAAAGTTGAAAGACTAAGGAAACTGATTGATGCAGCCGGTGCAAAGGTTCAAATAGAAATTGATGGGGGCGTAAACCAGAAAAATGCGGGGCCTTTGGTGGCGGCTGGCGCCAACGTGCTGGTGGCGGGCAACTTTGTGTTCTCGTCAGAGAACCCCAGCAAGGTTATAGAGCAGCTGAAAAGCGTTGGCTGACAATTCCGGCAGGAAATTTGGTTTGACTACGATAAAAAAATTAGGTATGCGAATTATCATTTTGATGGTATTGACAACGACTGCATTCACGCAATGTGCGCGCAAGGTTACCCGGGTTGATCCTGGTGCCAGCTACGACCTGAGCGGCCGATGGAACGATGGCGACTCCCGGGCGGTGGCCGAGTCGATGACCCACGAATTATTGAGCAGTGGAAGCTTCAATGAATATGCGAAGGCACAGGAGAAAAAACCTGCGATCATCGTTGGGTGGGTGCTTAACAAAACCAGCGAACACATCGATGCCGATAATTTTATAAAAAAAATTGAGCTTACAATTTTTAACTCGGGAATAGCTGACCTTGTAGAGTCGGCTTCCTTCAGAGACAAACTGAGAGAGGAGCGTGCGCAGCAGCAGGATTTTGCCAGCAGCGAAACGACAGCCAAATGGGGAATGGAAGTAGGTGCCGACCTGATGTTATTTGGGGAGATGACATCTGAGACAGATGTATACAATAAAAAACGTGTGGTAAATTATGTGGTGACCCTGTTCCTCACGGACATGGAAACGAACAAACGGGTTTGGTACGGCCAAAAGGAGATTAAGAAATTCATAAAGAATTAGGCACCTAAAGCTACTCATGGCAACCTGGAGACCCAGATCAAAGATTGGCATTATTTTGATGTTGATGGTAGCCCAGGCGTGCGCTACATACTATCAAACCAACTATAACTTTAACCAATCGTTTGAGGCGGGCAAGTTGGAAGAGGCGCTGCAGGCGTTGCAACAAGCGCCATCGAGGGACTACCGAAAAACAGAGTTTTTGTACCTCGCGAATAACGGGCTTTTGCTTTCTGTACTCGGCAGGTATGAAGAGAGTAATGAATACCTGGAGAAAGCCTATCTTTTTGGCGAAGACTATCACAAGAACTACCTGAACGAAGCGGCCTCGTATCTGACCAACCCAAATATCACGTCCTACAAGGGCGAGGATCATGAGCATTTGATGGTGCTGTATTATAAAGCCATGAATTTCCTGAAGCTCGGAAAACAGGAGGAAGCGTTGGTGGAATGCCGGAGACTGAATATTCGCCTTCAGCAGTTGAGTGATCGCTATGATAGTGAGACCAAATACAGCCGCGATGCTTTTGTTCATTTGCTGATGGGTATTATTTATGAGTCTGACCAGGATGTGAACAACGCCTTTATAGCCTACCGAAACGCCTACGAGATATATCAGAACGATTACCAGACACTGTTTGGTGCTTCCACACCACCTCAGTTGAAAGAAGATATTCTGCGAACGGCTTTACTTTCAGGATTATCGGATGAGTTGGAATATTTCAAACGCGAATTTGAAAGGCCTGACTTCGAATACAAGGCCTCACCTGGAGGAGATTTGGTGTTCTTTTGGCACAATGGCCTAAGCCCCATCAAGGCGGAGTGGAGTATTAATTTTTTAATCAACAGGAAGGACAACTGGATCACGTTCGTAAACGAAGATTTGGGTTTTGTATTTCCTTTCAACCTTTCGGACCACGATGAGAAAGACAAGAGCGGTTTGGCCAACCTGGAAGTCTTCAGGGTGGCGTTTCCCAAGTACGTAGAGCGGCCGGTTCATTTTAGAGATGCCACACTTAGCACCGGTGAGCTAACCTTGCCGCTGGAGGAAGCGGAGAACATTAACAAGATCGCATCGCAGGTTTTAAAACAACGCATGACGCTTGAGTTTAGCAAGGCATTGATCCGGGCGGCCCTGAAAAAAGTAGCTGAGTATGAAATGCGAAAGGAGAACAAGGCGCTGGGATCGCTCTTCGGCATAATCAATGCGATCACGGAAAAAGCAGACACGCGCAATTGGCAAACCCTGCCTCACACAATATATTATTCGCGCGTTCCGTTGAAATTGGGGAAGAATGAGGTGACACTTTCGCTTGCCTCGCACAATGGTGAGCCGGCAGACGAGCATAGTTTCACTTATGTTATTGACAAGAAAGGCCTGGTGTTTCATACCTTTACCTCGCTGGAGGCCCGATCACCCAATTACAGCTTTTACTAAACTCATGTTAATTTTCTATTTTTATTTTGATTTGAGGCCGGTTTTAGTCTAAAATACGCGTACTGAGCTTTTCAAGAAACATATCACTTCTCATCGTGCTATCCTGCGGCATTGGTATCTCCGGGTACGCTCAGCAGGACGATGAGATCACTTTTCCGCTTGATAACTTTTATGCCAAGCGAACGAAAAGCCCCCTGAGGACCATCTTAAAAAATTTCGTATTCAGCGGGAGCATCGGTGTAGGCAATACTTTTTTAAGCCACAAACTCGATGGATTTGGAATTTCACAGGTAGATGGCATGGCACCAGTCATATTTCCTGTTGACGGGAGCAATCGGTTCAGCAACTGGGTGAACACCGTGAGTGCGGATAACGCTGGCGGCCCGGATAGCTTTATTGTGAGCGCTGATACCAGCAAGTTGGGGTTCAAAGGCAGGGGCCTGAACATACCGTTGAAGTTCAATGTTCATTATGAATTTTTAGACAGGTACCGAGTAGGCGGTGGATTTTCCTACGAAATCATGAGCATGGGCAACTATCGCCCGATCACCTACAAAGACAGGATAAATAATTTCAGGCCCGACAATGCCACCGGCCTGATGAAAAAATATTTCATCCTTTTGGGTGTTTCTTTTTATAGGTGGAATGACATTCTATTCACCGGAGATGTGAACGTAGGTGGCTACAACCCGGGAAACAATTTTGCAAAAAGCCTGGTTAAGAAAGGCGTGTATGCCAACGTTGGCGTGACCATGGAACGAAACTTTTCTGAATACATCAGTGTGTTTGTTCGCCCGTCATTTGATGTTAAGAATTATACCTTGTCCATACCTGGAAGCAACGATCGATCTATCGTCCACAACCTGAACGCCCTTTATGTGAATGTGGGTTTTTCTTATCGACTCCCGGAATTGGCCAGGTGTTATCACCCGGAATGCCGTGCCCAAATCAATCATGCCCATGGCAACAAAGAATACCGTAGCCGGGTGCATCCCTTCTACAAAAAGCAAAATCCACACTACGGTGAAAACTACCCCAAACTGATCAAAGAAAAGCGGAAAAACAGGAGGAAATTGAACCCCTATTAAAGCCCCTTAAATTCTTGTCTTTTAGCTACTTAAAAGGCCTTTTCGAGCTCATTAAATTGTCCAATTTTACTTATCTTGCGAGCCTGAAAATTGGGGGTCAAGAACTGTGATTTCTGCCCTTCAAATTGGAACTATAAAAGAACTCACGTGGCAGACGAAACACCCGATTCATCCACTGAAAACCAGCGGATAATCCCCATCAATATTGAAGATGAAATGAGAGGCGCCTACATCGATTATTCGATGTCGGTTATCATTTCCCGAGCCCTCCCTGATGTGAGAGATGGCCTGAAACCGGTCCACCGCAGGGTGCTATACGGAATGCAGGACCTGGGGGTTAACTACAACAAACCTTACAAAAAGTCCGCGAGGATCGTGGGTGAAGTGCTGGGTAAGTACCATCCTCATGGTGACGCTTCAGTGTACGACACCATGGTCAGAATGGCGCAGGATTGGTCCCTCCGTTACACTTTAGTCGATGGCCAGGGGAACTTTGGGTCCGTGGACGGAGACTTTGCAGCCGCCATGCGATACACAGAAGCAAGGCTGAAACGAATCGCAGAAGAGCTGCTGGCAGATATCAATAAAGATACCGTTGACTTCCAGCCCAACTTTGATGACTCGCTGACTGAGCCCACGGTGTTACCCGCGAAGATTCCAAATTTGCTGATCAATGGATCCTCGGGCATCGCGGTAGGCATGGCCACCAACATGGCGCCACATAACCTAAGGGAGGTAGTGGATGGCATCATCGCCTTTATCGACAACAGGAATATTACAATTCCTGAGTTGATGGAATACATCAAGGGTCCGGACTTTCCGACTGGGGGTATCATCTATGGCTACGCTGGCGTGCAACAAGGATTCTTGCACGGGCGGGGTCGCGTGGTGGTCAGGGGCAAAGCAGAGATCGTCACCAGCGCCAGCGGAAAGGACCAAATTGTAGTCACGGAGATTCCGTACATGGTCAATAAGGCCCTGATGATTGAAAGAACCGCTGCCCTGGTCAATGAAAAAAAGATTGAGGGTATCTCTGATATTCGGGACGAATCCGATCGGGACGGGTATCGGGTGGTTTACGATCTGAGAAAGGATGCGATACCCAATATCGTCTTAAACAACTTATTTAAGTATACCCATTTACAGTCTTCATTTGGTGTTAATAACGTGGCGTTGGTGAAAGGACGGCCACAGACGCTAAACTTGCTGGAGCTGATCACCCATTTCGTTGATCACCGGCATGAAGTGGTGGTGCGGAGGACCCGGTTTGACCTCAATGAAGCGGAGAAGCGGGCCCATATCCTGGAGGGGTATCTGATTGCATTGGATCACCTGGATGAAGTCATTGCGTTGATTCGTAACTCAAAAGATCCGGATACGGCCAAGGTCGGATTGATCGAAAGGTTCAGCCTGTCCGAGATTCAGGCCAAGGCAATTCTGGAGATGAGGTTGCAGCGGCTTACCGGTCTGGAAAGAGAGAAAATTGAAAATGAGTACAAGGAACTGAAGGCGCTCATCGCCCATCTCAATGAAGTACTCGCCAATGAGTCCATGCGGATGGAAATCATCAAGACTGAGCTGCTCGAAGTAAAGGAGCGCTATGGAGATGAACGAAGAACTCAGATTGTGCACAGCGATGATGACCTGACCGTTGAAGACATGATTCCCAATGAAGAAATGGTCATCACCATTTCGAATCAGGGATACGTTAAGAGAACCGTACTTTCTGAATACAGAACACAAGGCAGGGGGGGAATCGGCTCAAAAGCGGTGACCACCAAAGAGGACGATTTTACCGAGCATCTTTTTGTGGCTCAGGCCCACAATTACCTGCTTATTTTTACCGAGTTCGGTAAAGTGTACTGGAAAAAAGTTTACGAAATTCCTGAGGGAAGCAAAACGTCAAAAGGCAGGGCAATTCAAAACCTGCTGAACATTGAAAGTGGAGATGCCGTGCGCGCGGTTTTGAAGATCAAAGACCTCGCTGACGAAGACTATATCAACTCAAACTATGTGATCCTCTGCACCGAAAAAGGCGTCATCAAAAAGACTTCACTATCCGCGTATTCGAGGCCGAGAGCCAATGGCATTACAGCCATTACGATCCATGAAGGGGATAAACTACTGACGGCTGCACTCACCAACGGAAGCAACCAGATTATCATTGCGAAGAGTAAAGGTAAAGCCGTTCATTTCAATGAGGCAGATGTGCGCCCTATGGGCAGGACCGCAGCAGGTGTGAGAGGGGTCACCCTGGAGGCGGGAGGCGACAAGGTAATCGGCATGATTTGCATCCGCGGGAAAAACGCGAACGTATTGGTTGTATCAGAGAAAGGTTATGGCAAGCGTTCCTCCATTGAAGATTACCGGATTACCAGAAGGGGTGGTAAGGGTGTAAAAACCATCAATATCACGGAAAAAACTGGCAAGCTTGTTGCAATAAAGGAAGTTGGTGACGAGGACGAACTCATGATTATCAACCGGTCGGGGATCAGCATCAGGATAAAGGTGGCTGAACTTCGAATCATGGGTCGGGCCACACAGGGTGTCCGTGTAATCAAACTAAATGAAGAGGATTCGATTTCATCGGTTGAAAAAATTCGCAAAATGGAAGAACCGGATACCCCAATAACGGATGTAAACACATAAATTTGTTGCTAATAAACCTAAACCCAATGAAAAGGATATTTCTTTTATTTTTACTCATACCGTTCGCGCTGATAGCGCAAAAGCCCATTAAGCCGAGCCTGCCCAAGGCTGAAAAGGCGCTGCGTGAAGGTAAATTTGATGAAGCAAAGGCGATCATTGACGCCACTGTAACCAGCGAAAAATTTGCGGATAATGCCAAAGCATGGTACCTGAAGGGATTGATCTATGCAGGTATTGATACGACAAAAAATGAGCAGTATAAGTCACTTATTGCGGACCCATTTCCTGAGGCAAAAGCTGCATTTGACAAGGCGTATTCCCTTGATAAAGATAAGGGAAGCTTTATCAATGATGCCAGTGGATTTCCCATGCTTACCGATCAGGTTAATTCCTATTTCGCACAGCGTTATTTTGATAAGGGTATAAAAGCCTATCAGGATGACAAGAACTACCAGGAAGCCCTGAAGCAGGTTGAGAGAACCTTGTATTTTATACCGGGAGACACATCGGTGTTGCTTAACGCAGGCTTGTTTTTTGCACCGGCAGCTGAGGACCATGAGAAGACAATCAAATACCTGAAAGAATACATCGCCAAGGGCGGCCAGTCTACAGACGCCTATGTGCTGATATTTGGAACATACCGCGACCAGTTGAAGGATTATCCGAAGGCACTGGCCACGGCTAAAGAGGCGATGGCTGCTCACCCCGGCCACTCAGAGTTTCCAAAATATGAGTTGGACATGTATATCAAGATGGAGCGTTTGCCCGAAGCGAAAGAAGCCATGGAGCGCCAGGCCGCCAACGATCCCAACGATCACGAAACAAGGTACTTCCTTGGTGTTGTTAACCAGCAGCTCGGAGACCTGACGGCTGCAAGAAAATGGTATGATGAGTCGGTAAAACTGGCGCCAAAATATTTTGAACCAAGAATAGCCATTGCAGAATTGGTATATCTTGATGCAAAAAAAATCAAGGCTGAAATGAATCAATTGGGTATCACGGCTGAGGATAAAAAGAAAAGGTTCGAACTGGACAAGGTGCTTGTTGAGAAACTGAAACTGGCGCTGCCTTACTGGGAGGCCTGCGAAAAAATAAACCCTGATGATGAGCGGGTGTTGGATAATCTTTATGCCATCTACTCTGATCTCGATATGCAGCCTCAGGTGGCGCGCATTGAAAAGAAAATGAAAGCGTTGGGCTTGTACTAAATCCCGAATCGCATCTCTTAAAAAAAGGCTGTCTCAAACGACCCATGTTGGGCTTTTGAGACAGCCTCTTTTTTTGCAACGTTGGTTTTAGGTAGATCGTAACAACTCCGTTCTGTACTCGGATAGGATACTCGATTTGGAGAGAAATCCGATGTATCGGGAGTTTTCAATAATGGGCAGGTTCCACTGGCCCGTGTCCTCAAATTTCTTCAGCACTGAATTCAAGCTTTCATCGGGCGAGATCACGGCACGAGGCCTGGTCATGATGTCTTTGACAATGATCTTGTCGTACAATTCCTGATTAAACATCATTTCCTTCACACTGTCCATCAGTATCACGCCTACCAGTTCCTGATCCTCATTCACTACAGGGAACAAGTTCCTTTTGGATTTCGTAATAGCCGAAACCAACGTCCGCAGATTATCTGTTGGCTTCACAGCCTGGAAATCGGTCTCGATCATTTTTTCGAGGTTGAGCTTGCTCAAAAGATACTTGTCGCGGCTCTCTACCGACAGGTGCATTTTGGTGGCTAGTTTCTTATTTTCCATTGACAACGGCTCGAAGTACTTCATGATGATATTGCTGAACGCAGACACAATCATGAGCGGTATCATGAGGTTATAACCTCCTGTAATTTCTGCAATAAGAAATATTGCAGTTAGGGGTGCGTAAAAAACACCGCTTAGAATGCCCGCCATTGCCACAAGTGTAAAGTTGGCCTGGGGAATTTTGGCCAGGCCGGTAATGTTGATGAAGTGGGAAAATGTATAGCCGAGGTAGGCGCCAACACAGAGTGAGGGCGCGAAGTTGCCTCCGTTGCCACCGCTGCCGATCGTAATGGCCGTGGCAAAAACTTTGATGAGCATTAGCGCCACCAGAAACAGTAGCCCGGCCCACTCGGTAGAGATGATAGATTGTAAAATACTATTGCGATAGAGGCTTTCGTGATTGACGGAGGCCAGTGCCTTGATGCCTTCGTAACCTTCGCCATAAAGGGGTGGAAAGACAATCAGAAGCAACGCCAGCAATAATCCACCACCGATCACTTTCGTATAGGTGTTGGCAACCAGTGATATCCTGTGTTCAATTTTTGTGAACATCCGTGTATAGTACAGCGATGTGAGCCCGGCCAGCACGCCAAGCACGATATAAAATGGTGTATTGTGGTAGTCGAATGGCTGAACGTTACTAAACGTGAGCAATACACCTTCACCAAGAATGATCTTTGAAAACAATGCACCCGAAGCAGCCGAAATAATCAATGGAATAAAGACCGACACGGATACATCGGTCAGCAAAACTTCGATGGCAAACAATACACCGGCTATTGGGGAATTGAATGCTCCCGCTATGGCAGCCGCTGCACCACAGGCCAGCAGCATGGTGCGATCTTTATAATTCAGGTGATACGTCTTACCGTAATTTGATCCAATCGCTGACCCCGAACTCACCATGGGTGACTCCAGTCCTACAGATCCGCCAAAACCCACGGTCAGTGCGCTCGATATCACGTGCGAATACATCTGAGACTGCGGGAGAACGCTGGATTTCTTTGCGATCGCGTACACGATATCGGCACTTCCCTTCGAAAACTCGTCCTTCTTGATAAAGTACCTGATATAAAGCACGGTGATGGCCAACCCAACCAATGGAAATAAAGTGAAGAGAAAGAAATCCTGGTAGCTGCTGGAGTACCGGGCTACGATGGCGTTGATGTTGTGGGCAAAAAGTTTAAGGATAACGGCCGCCAACCCGCTGGATACACCCACCAGGATACTCGAAAAAATAAGGAACTGCTTCTCGTTGAGCCTCCTTTGCAGATACCGGAGTACATGGGTGAAGAGCCGGTGTATTCTTTTAAACATTCAATAATTTAAAAAAAATTTAAACACGCCATAAATTAGGTTAGTTTTGAATAGACTCCTAAGGTTTGGTTTATTAATGCAGAGGTGTCTCCATTCACAGCAAAGCAAATTATGTCAAGGATAGTAAAAGTTGGAATAGGTCAGTACAGCTCCGCGCACTTGGATCTCTTTAAGAGCCTTAAAATATTGGACGATATTATTGCGGGCGCTGCGGAGGTTGGCGTTCATCTGTTGGTGGTGGGCGAAACGTGGTTGTCGGGATACCCTTCCTGGCTGGATCATTGCACGAACGTTTCCCCATGGGATGGTAAAGAAATGAAGGAAGCCTATCTCCAATTCTATCACAGCAGCCTCAGTGTACAAAGTAAAGAGTTTGACAAGGTGCGGGAAATGGCCAGGTCCCATAAAATTACCTTGTGTATCGGGTTCAACGAAAAGATTGACAAAGGTCCAGGAAATGGAACCGTTTACAACAGCTATGTGATCATCGATCATCAGGGAAACCTACTGAACCATCACAGAAAACTCATGCCGACTTATACTGAAAAGATGCTGTATGGCCTTGGGGATGGCCATGGACTGAAAGCGGTGGACACGCAGGCAGGAAGGGTTGGCGCCAGTATTTGTTGGGAGCATTGGATGCCACTAAATCGCCAGGCCCTCCACGATTCAGGCGAGCACATTCATATTGCACTCTGGCCGAAGGTGCACGAGATGCACCAGGTGGTTAGTCGTCAATATGCATTTGAAGGCAGATGTTTTGTGCTGGCAGCCGGACAGATGCTCAAGGCGAAAGATTTTCCACGATCGCTCGACCTGCCTGATTATCTCAAAGCAAATCCTGATCAATGGACGCTGAACGGTGGAAGTTGTGTGATTGCGCCCAACGGAAGCTATTTGGTAGAGCCGGTTTTTGACAGGGAGGAATTAATCACTTGTGAACTTAATTTGGACGATGCCATCAAAGAAAGAATGACGCTGGATACGTCCGGTCATTACCAGCGAAGGGATGTTTTCGATTTCAAAGTGGATCGCACCCGGGTTGACGGCTAAGACCCTCCGTAAATTTTTAGAATGGGCTGCCTGAGTGCAGCAGATTTTTCTGAGGTTGCGAATTCGACAATCGCTGCGATCTCTTCCGCCCTGACCCACTTACCAGTGTCGGCATCCGGCATGGCGGAGCGATTATCGGGTGTGTCGATAATGCTTGGTACAATCACGGTTGACACAATGTTTTTATCAGCGCCCGCTACATTGAGTATCTCCGCAAGTTTAAATACAAGGGTTTTCGAAAGGGCGTAGGCTACTTTACTCCTGGCTGCTGAAGCATTCAGCGCTGGTTGAGCTCCAACAAATACCAGCCGCCCGCCTTGCTGCTGCGACTCCATTTGCATAAAGATTTTTCTCGCGGCACAGTAGGCAGTCTCAAAATTCAAGGTTAGCATTTTTTTGATTTGTGGAACCTGGGTTTCATGGATTGATCCCATGGCGAATCCACCCACCAGCAGCAGGGCTACATCGATGGTTTTATGTTTAGTAATGACTTGATCCACCATTTGATCTGCACTGGTTTCATCGCTCAGGTCTGCATTCACTACGGTTATCGAACGTTTGGTCTCATATTCAAGTTTTTTTCCAGGCGACAAAACGGCAATCACGTTGTGCCCTTTATGAATAAACTCTTCCACGCAAGACCTTCCCAGTATTCCACCTGCTCCGGTAATAATTACATTCTTCATAAGACGATAAAGTTAATAAACTTAATAAAATGGATGACGGTGCCTGCAAAATGGAATTAATAGTTTGCCAACTTCATGGGTGGCACTATTAGCTTCATGCTGGTTTATTTCGAATCCTGGAGTCGTGGGTGCATGCAGGTGTTTTAGAAAATCATACCTTTGACAGTTGACCAAGATTAAATAGACTGAATATGTTTCGATTTGCTGCCGTTGTCCTGATTCTTTCCACTTTCGGTTGTTCACCATCCCGTCAGACCGCTCCAATAAGTAAGCCGGAAGTTGATCAATTGATAAATCAATGGCTTGACCTATGGAGCAGCTATGATCTCGAAATGCTGGATGACATTTTTTGGAATGACGCCAACATGACCTATTTCTCGTCAGAGAAGAGAGGGCTTATCAAGGGCTTCGACAAAATGCGCAGCCACCATGAGGGATTTGGTTTCGTGTCTGGCGGCAAGCAACCTGCTAAATCGCTGTGGCTGGAGGAAATCGATATTACCTTCCAACCGGACTTTGCTGTGGTAGCAGGGATATGGTATTTTGGGGACCGGTCTGCACCAAAAGACAGCATTCAGAACGGCCCCGTCAGTTTCATCATTCTACAAGACAAAGAGGGAAAGGCAAAGATAGCGCACACCCATTTCGCCAATTATAAGTAAACGCTGACCTTAATTGGCTGTTGTCCATCGCCATGGAAAATTTACTTGTTCGTCAAAAAGTTTCGGATATCCCCCGATAGTTTGACCAAATCCGGCTCATGCACATACATCATGTGGCCTGCTTCGTAATAGGTAAGCGTGACGCGTTCTTTGAGAATTCCGTTTCTGGCGAAGGTGTATTCCGCATCGAAAAACGGGCAAATTAAATCGTAATAACCGCTGGCTACCAACACTTTCAGGTCCTTGTTCCTTCGCATGGAGTCACCGAGTTTGCGCGCCGCGTTTACGTAACTTGGTTCCCAATATTTTCCATCCGGAACATCGCGCCATCGCCACTTTGATCCGAGCTCTTCGTTTGAAGTTAGGTAAGGCCTGTCCATTTCAACATTGAGCTGGCTGGCATAGTAGTGATTGAGAACCGCTGTGTATGCACCATCAATGTTGTAGCTGGAGGGATCGCCAATGGTAGGTCTGTCGGCTACGCCATCTGATTCCATACCCATAAAGCGGCCATCCAGTTGCCCGATAGTGATCCCCTGATCGCGCAATAACTCTTTGCGATAACGCGGCATCAGGATGCGCAAGTTGGCCAATTGCACATATGTTTTGGATAGTCCGGTAAAGTAGACGATTCGATCTGCGATGTGATCGCTTTCGGCACCTGTCAATCGGGAACCCTTGTACAAAGCACTTACATATTCATCCAAAGCAAACTTTCTTGCTTCATCAACAAATGCCTCAAGCGTTTTGCCTTGTCCCGCTTTTTTGTGATACCATGAAGTGGCGGCAAGGCTTGGAAAATAGGTGATGTACGAAACGATGTTATCATGCACTGAGGTTGATCCCTGGTAGTCCAGCGCCTGCGAGATGAGGATTAACCCGTTGAGCGCCATACCCTGCCCGTCACCTTCTAATTCATGGGTGACCGCAGCTGCACGTGTGGTCCCGAAGCTTTCACCAGCTATATATTTTGGAGAATTCCACCGCTTGTGTTTGGTCACCCAAGATCGGATAAATGCGGCAATGGACCGGGCATCTTCATTCAAGCCCCAATAGTCTTCTACTTTCCCCGAGCCCACTACGCGGCTGTAACCTGTTCCAACCGGATCGATAAACACGAGGTCAGTCAGGTCGAGCAGGCCGTAATTGTTATTCACCAGCGGGTAGGGTGCGCCACCATCATCTTCTTTGGCGTCACTGTTGACCCTGGTTATTTGTGGTCCGAACAAGCCCATGTGAAGCCAAACCGAGGCAGAACCTGGCCCACCGTTGAAGATAAATGTGACAGGCCGATTGGTAGTTGGTCGGGTTACAATTTTGTCATTGATTTTTTCAGTTGCCTGGACATAGCTTACAGACCAAATGGACGCCACAGGATCTCCTTCATTGTTCTTGAGATACAGCTCGCCTGCGATGGCGGTGTATTTGATCAACTTTCCACCAAAGGTACCTTGATGGGTGGTTGTAAATTCCCTTGGTTGGGGAATAGGCTTTCGTTTAAGCTCTTCCTTTTTTTCATCCTGCGCTTGAGTGACAAAACTGTAAGCGCTGATCCAAATGATCATCAAGCGATAAACTGCCTTCATAGTGTCTGTTTTAAAAAATCCAAGATGCAAAAAAACATGGATATATTATGCCGTTGCTATGCAAACGGCTTTGCTGATAAATCTTAGGGAGTAACATGATTTAGGTCACATCCTTCGGCTTAAATTATTGGTTTCTTGCCATTAAAAATTAAGCTTATGAAATCGATCCTAATCCCCACTGACTTTTCAGACTATGCCAGGTCGGCCGTTAATACAGGTGTATTCATCGCCAGGAAGACAGGTGCGGAGATATTCCTGCTTCATGTTTTCTCGGCACCTCCAGATTGGAACCGTATTCCTGTCGAGAAACAGCAGGACCATCCGGAAAATGAGGCGCGCATGGTTGAGGCTGAATTGAAAATGGAGAGATTTCTAAAAGATAAAATGTTGAGAGGAGCAAAGGTCACCGGCCTTGTGCGCCCGGGCATTGTTCAGGAGGAGATCCTTTACGTGGCCAGCCTTTACAACTGCGCCTTGGTTATCATGGGAGCCCATGGTCTGGGTGAATCACATCGGTATTTTATTGGTTCACACGCACAGAAAGTATTGCGGACGAGCCCCTGTCCGGTGCTGTCGGTCAAGAAAGATTTTAAACCGGGCAAGATCAGAAAGATGGTTTTTGCAGCCAATTTTGAAGAGAGCCTTATTAAACCATTCGGTAAAATTATCTCATTCATCAAAGCGACAGGCGCATCGATCACGTTGCTGTATATTAACACGCCCTCAAATTTTAAGGATACCCCATCGGTGGATAGGGCGATGAAAAAACTTAAGGACGCATATCCGGAATTAAAAATGAAGACTTCGATTTATAACTCCTTCGATGTGGAGAAAGGGATGCTGAGGTTTGCTGAAGAACAAGATATCCAAATTATTGCAAAGGTAACCCACAATCGCGCGAGGAAGGCTGGCTACGATTTTGGAATTACTGAGGCCCTTTTATACAAATCCAGGCAGCCAGTTTTGAGCATTATGATGAACTAGTCTGTAGAAATTTTGACGGCCGGATTAGCAGATCGGCTCTATGCCTCTGTTCCATTTGTGAAATTCCGCGGCTGGCATACGGTACAGAATAAAAGATTCATAGTTTTGGGCGAAATCCAGAACCAATATAGAATGCTATCGTTGGGAGGATTATTGGGAGCCAATGGCCATGAGGAATCTCTTGACAGTTTGTGCTGTTTTCGCTTATCTTTTTTCGATGTCGCAGACACCGACAGTCGTCATCTCCGGGATAGTCAGGAATTCCAATGGTGGCCAGACCATTCCGTATGCCAGTGTGGCATTGAAAAGTGATGGCGAGTTTGTGACAGGTACCGTTACAGACGATGACGGGAGATTTTCATTGACGGGCATTAAGCCAGGGAGTTACACACTTGAGATCTCATTTGTTGGCTATGCACCCTATACACAATCGTTGTTTGTGGGCACCCGATCCCCTTTTTTGGACATGGCCACCATTGCGCTAGTTGAAGACACCCGTCAATTGAACGAGGTGGTGATCACAGCGAATGCCGATGCAGTTGGCGAGAAATTGGATAAGAAAACGTATACCATCGCGGATAACATTAGCCAAAGCGGTGGATCGGTGATTGAGGCCATGCAGAATTTGCCGGGTGTGACTGTGCAGGATGGCAAAGTGTTCCTTCGCGGAAATGACCGGGTGGCGGTTTTGGTCGACAACAAACAGACAGCGCTGACGGGTTTTGGAAATCAGCGGGGTCTGGAAAATATTCCGGCATCAGCCATCGAAAAGATTGAGATCATCCATAATCCTTCTGCCAGGTATGACGCCAACGGGAATGCAGGGATTATCAATATTATTTACAAGAAGAATACGGAGGAAGGCTTTAATGGAAAGGTTGGTTTGTTGGGAGGTTTGGGGGCGTTGTGGGTCAGAAAAGAGAACCTGCCCACCATCCGACCCCAATATCGTCTTACCCCGAAAATAAATCCATCCCTGTCGCTCAACTACCGGAAGAATAAAGTGAATGCCTTTTTTCAAGGTGATTTTCTCTACACAGAGACCTTAAATAAAAATGAGTTTGTTACCAGGGCGTATGACGATGGGAGTGTGATTAATCAGCAAACAAAGCGAAACCGCGATACAGGAATTACCACCACGAAGGCCGGCATCGACTGGACGATGAGTGAAAAGGATGCCTTGACCATTTCGGGCCTTTTCAGCCGTGAAGTAATTATTGACAGGGGAGACGAACCCTTTTTTAATGCTGACTTTACAGAGCGGTATAGGCTTTGGCAATTTCTCGAGGACGAAGTGAAAACAACAGCAATTTTTTCTGCAGCCATCCAGCATAAGTACCAGCAGCCTGGTCACACACTCAATGCGGGATTCAATTACACCTTTCACCGTGAGGATGAGAAATATTTTTTTACGAACGTAATGCCCACCTTCACCGGAGAGGACGCATTCAAACTGATCTCTGATGAGCGCGTGGCTGACCTTACCATTGATTATATTCGACCTTTACGTTATGGTCGCTTTGAGGGAGGTGCAAAATTCAGAAGGAGGGACATCCCAACCAACATGCTTTTTATTCCAGGGATCAACTCTCCGCTGGATGTAAATGCCGGTGGACCGGCCACCTATCAGGAAACCATTCCCGCCTTGTACGGAAATTATATTTTCGAGAACGAGCGGGTTGAGGCTGAAATCGGCTTACGTATGGAGTATGTCGACTTGAATTATGTGGTGGGCCCCAATCATCCCGTCTATCAAACGGACGGCTATGACTATACCCAACCCTTTCCTAACGTCCGACTCGCTTACAAGCTAACTGATTTCAACAGGGTTTCACTTTTCGTTAGCAGGCGGGTCGATCGTCCCAATGAAGTCGACATTCGTATTTTTCCAAAGTACGATGACGCAGAAATTATCAAAGTTGGCAATCCGGCACTTCGGCCGCAGTTTACTAACTCGGTTGAAGCGGGTTACAAAGCCGGCTGGGAGAGGGGCTACCTGTACACCGCGCTTTATCACAAGGCAGCTGAAGGTACCATCACACGTGTTGGCAGCGTGGTGCCCGGCAGTAATTTGATTTACAATATATTTCAAAATGCAGGACGAAGTTATAATTCAGGAGTCGAGGTCGTGCTTTCTCAGTCACTTTCCCCATTGTTTTCTTTTAACCTTAATCTAAACGCCTATCGAAATCAGATCAATGCATTCACAGTTGAAAACCTATACCCTGTGCGCAATACATTCAGCGCTGACAGGCAGGAGTTAATTTCATGGAGCGCAAAATGGAACGGAACGTTTCGCTTTCCAAGGAGCCTTAACCTGCAATTATCGGGCATTTACCTGGCACCCGACCTCATACCACAAGGTAAAATAGACGCACGCTTTTCGCTGGACATTGGAATAAAAAAACAAATTCAGAAGGGAAAAGGCGAATTGTTTTTGAATGGAACTGACTTGCTAAATACTATGATTATAAAAAGGGAAATCGATGGCCAGGGTTTTACCTATATCAGCACAGACTATTATGAAACTCAAGTGGTTCGAATTGGGTACAGTTATAAATTCTAGACCGAATACAACAGGTATCATCGCCTGGACGATTTCATGTTAGACCAAATGGAATCAGGCGTTCAGGTGTTGCCTGTTGGGCAGTGTCACAATAAACGAACTGCCCTCGTTTGCCTTGGAAACTATTTTGATACTTCCCCCGAGGCTGTTCAGCGACTCGCGGACCAGATAAAGGCCCAGGCCCGCTCCGTTGCTAATTTCGTGTGCGCGATAAAACATCGCGAATATTTTGTCGTGGTGGTCAGACTCAATACCGATGCCATTGTCCTTGAACTCCAGGTTAAACCCTGTTGGGCCGGTTGATCCTATAATTTGTAATTCCGGCTTTGGTTTGCTGACATCCCGGTATTTTATGGCATTGGAGATCAAATTGGATATCACGATGCGCAGCCGCATACGATCATTGACGATCAACATATTGTCAATGTCGTGACAAGAAATTGTCGCCTGGGGCAAACCGTCCATGTATTTCAGTTCGTCAATAACTGAATGAATTACCTCTTTGATATTAATCTCTTCAACCACGATTTCCTGCCGGGCATTCTTGGCATAGTCAATGATTTCTTTGATGAAGAGTTCCATGGTGGCGATTCTCCCACGCATCATTTTCAAATATTCCAGTTTTGCCGATTCGTCTTTCTCCAATTCTGACAATTGAATCAGGCCCAGCATTGAACTTAATGGTGCCCGAAGGTCATGTGAAGAGCTGTAAATAAAATGATCCAACTCATTATTTATTTTCAGAAGTTCCTGATTTTGATTTACCAGGTTTTCTTTCCTGGTGAAGTTTGATTTCAGTAGTAATATGATGAGGTAAGTGGTTACGTATGCAAAGACAATTAAGTTGGCAATGGAGATGAATGTAATTTCACCGGGGCTAAAACCGCGCTGCGGAAGTGGTGAGTAAGGTGAGAATCGCGTGAGCGCATACAATGCAGCCGAAAGGCCAATAAAGAAAAACGACTTAGTCTTTTCATTATAATCGAATAAAATTAGCGCTGCTATTCCCGCGGTTGCAAAGTAAAGATTTACATTGGTTAGGTGTGTTTCGCTGGACGCTACCGAGTAGATAATTAAATTAAAAGTGGTCAGGCCGAAAATCTTTGCGGCCAACTGTTTTCCCTTTCGGTTCAAGGCGAAGGATACAAAAGAGGACAGGCAAAGTGCCGCAAAAATGTACCACGGTGTAGTAAAAAGAAAAAATAGATTGAGAAAGAAATACCCAATCGTTACTACCGCCATCACAATGCACAGGTGCGCAATGAGCTGATCGTGCCGTTTTCGCTCATTGGTGATGCTATCAGCAAGGCTGAGTTCGAACTGTTGTAAACTATTTTTAGCCAACCTCTTTAGCTGTTCCGGTGCGGGACGAGCGGTAACTAACGAAATTCGCCCTTGTCCCGTGAAACGCAATGAAAGTTAAGGTACTTCTAGTTTTTCAATTTCCAAATATGGACGGGCCAATATTGGATCGGAATCCTATTGATGGTTTGTATTTATTTGTTGTACAGCCATTGAAACAAGATGGAGGGCCTCCTGACCGTGGCACAATTCGAAAGGCTCCACATGGGTGGTTTTAGTCGCTTATTTCGGCTAGCTGCCTAAGTCTGGTCCACCTATTACCGTCCATGGTTTCCTTGCCAATTTTTTTAAATTTATCATAAACGGTTTCTGGTGCGTTCATTTTGACCTGCCTGAAAAGCGGCACCAATTCGTTCATATCCAGTGATGGCAACATCCATTTCAGCCACTCTGCATAACGCGCAGGCGCAGTGTCCATCTGTACCCTGACCCTGATATCGATTAACTGCTCAGGAGAAAGGTTTTCAATCGAGGCCTCCAGCATGGTCGCCTCCTCATGATTCATGTGCATCAAATAAAAAGCAATAAACTCCGCGAAATGAAAACGCAATTGATTGGCGTGCTGCAGTCGCTCTGCCGCATCAGTTGCATTCCTGATTTTCCGTATCAAATTTTCCAGGGTGGCGATCTTTTCCTCGTATTGCTGATGCTCCTCGATAGACTCGGTGGTCATTCCGGGACAGGCTTGTTCAATCGGGGGAAAGATAATCTGATCTTCGTGGCGGGCATGTTCCTCCAACAGCTCGAGCGAATCGGAGAGTTTCGTCAACATGGCCGTCATTTCTTTTTCATCGGCCATGTCGGTGTGCTGCAATTCCTTTCCTAAATCGAAAAGTATCGCACGTATAGCCTTGTGCACAGGTGTAAATAAATCAACTCTTTGTTTCATATATATATCTTTTTTGATTGACGTTTTTTATGATTCCAATGGCATATACCATTCGATGAACAAATTATCCGGGTGCCGGTAGTCGGGCATCGTATCGAATTTGAAGTAGGAGATCCCCGTGCCATGGCGAATGCCATGTTCTTCCATGTGTTTGCCAATCACCAGCGATAGCTTCTTAAATTGAGCAACGGTTGTGCAAAATTTGTATTTGATAAAACGACCTCCTGGAATTCTGCTTTGAAAAAATTTATTGGCTGCCAGGTTAACACCTTGTTTGGGTATGATCACCGCATCGTACCTACCCGGTACATTGGGCGTCAGGTTCTGGCAAGAGTGAAGGATAGCATAGTAATCAAAATCCGACACGCTAAGTTTATTAACCTTGATATACTGGTCTACATCTTTCCAAATCGAATAAATCTCTTTCCTGAAGTAGTTCCCGATGCTTGGAAATACGATCGCCTGGTTTTCCTTTAACTCAACTATTTCATGGTTGAGGGACAGGTAGTCGGTTCTCTTTATTTTGGAAAGCGATTTGCTGTACAGATTGTTGGAGCGAAACAATTTAGGCGACATTTTCATGGTGTTTCTGAATGCCTTACTAAATGAACTATCTGTTTGATACCCTACAATGATGCTTTATTTCTGATATGGGCATTTTTGTCAGCGTAAGCAGGTAGGCAGCCGTTTCGACACGCTGACGTTGCAAGAATGCGCCCAATGTCTCACCGGTTTCCTCCTTAAATTTCCGATGAAGGTAAAACGGAGAATACCCTGTCAGGTCGCTCAAGGCTTCCAGTGATATTTCCCTGTCCAGGTGGTGGTTGATATAGTTGAGTATTTCCCTGACCATTTTTACGTGTTGGTAACGCAAAGATAGGTTGATGGTTGGGAGAAAACTTGTCCGATCTTGCGCTCGCGTTTTCAGCTACAGGGCAACCTCGGACAAGTCCGCGCCTGTATAATTGCCGAAAAAAAGCTAACGTTGTGCCCGGCATACATTCGCCTGATAAATACCCTTTCATGAAGCGAATATTAATTACTGGAGGATCCGGCAGACTGGGAAGCGAACTCGTAAAACATTTGCCCGAGCCTGAATTGAACGTCCAGGTGTTGAGTTCCAGGCCGAATGTGGCCATGCCTCCTGGAGTAAACGTTATAAGCGCTGACCTTACCCATATCGGGAGTCTCCAGGTGTTGGGCGATTACGATGTCGTGGTTCATTGCGCCAGTAATCCCCGTGATTTTAAATCGGTCGATCTGGACGGTACGGAGAATTTATTGCGTGTTCTTAGGGCCAAAGAAACTGGACATGTCGTTTACGTGTCGATTGTCGGTGTGGACAAAAGCGAGAACTTATATTACAAAGCAAAGTACGAGGCGGAACAAATGGTCATGAAAAGCGGCTTGAATTGGTCCATTTTAAGAGCTACTCAATTTCATGATTTTGTAATGGATTTTTTTATCAGGCCGTTCGACAAGGGGGGACCTACACTGCAAATTCCGGCCGGAATGAAATTCCAATCCATTGACCTTGGAGATGTGGCCAGCCAGTTGACCCGAATAATACTGGGGCTACCCACTAAATCTGTTCAATCCATGGTTGGACCTGAAGAACTTTCCATAGAGCGCATGGCACAGCTCTATGTCAACGCTTTGGGATTGGATTCATCCGTGGATCCGCGTCCCCTGGATGGAGAGATGTACGCGTTGTTCAGGTCCGGAGAAAATTTGGCCAAAGGTGAAATGAGGGGCAGGATCACCTGGGTAGATTTTTTAAAGAGACGATTTGGAGAGAGACTGCCGGGTTAGTCCGGCTTCATCCGGTCTTCCTTCAGCACCCGCTCGAGGGTTGAGAGTAAGAAGTCGCTGTCGCTTTTGCCAAAGACCATAGGGGGTTTAATTTTCAACACATTTTCAAAAGGCCCATCGGTGCTCATGAGCACCCCCAGTTCCCGCATTCGGTTAGCGAGGTAAGCCGCCTGCCTCGTTGCCGGCTGCAATTCACTGTCGGTCACCAATTCTATCCCAAGAAAAAGCCCAAGCCCACGCACATCACCAACGATGGGATAGTGATTTTTCAATTGCAGAAGGCCCTGCATGAGGTATTGGCCGGTCAACAGGGCATTTTGCTGTAATCCCTCTTCTTTGATCACGTCCAGAACTTCACGCCCGATGGCGCAGGATACGGGATTGCCACCGAA
Source organism: uncultured Ohtaekwangia sp. (assembly GCA_964655635.1). Classification (GTDB taxonomy): domain Bacteria; phylum Bacteroidota; class Bacteroidia; order Cytophagales; family Cyclobacteriaceae; genus ELB16-189. The sequence continues at coordinate 160,829 of CAZZNH010000003.1, read as the reverse complement.
CGTGTTAAAATATTCCATTCCGTTGGCGAAGGCATCTGCGATTTCCCGTCTCGTGACCACAACACCCAAAGGATGCCCGTTTCCAATGGGCTTGCCAATGGTGACCACGTCAGGGATTACACCCTGGCTTCCAAAAGCCCAAAAATGATTACCGGCACGTCCGCATCCTGTCTGAACTTCGTCAGCGATACAAATCCCACCGGCTTCTCTCACAATCCGGTAGGCCTCTTTCAGATAGCCATCCGGCAGCACGATTTGACCCCCGCAACTGAGGACAGATTCGCAGATGAATCCCGCAATCCCTTTGCCGCTGACCTTTATTTCCTGTGTCGCTTTTTGAATATGTGATGCATATTTTTTGCCAGCCTCTGCATCGCGGTATAGCCCACGGTAGGTATCCGGAATAGGCACGACATGAATGTGCGCTGGCGCACCCCCGCCACCCTTGCCATCGAACTTGTACGAACTTACATCCACGCAGGCGTTGGTATTTCCGTGATAGCCAACTTCAACCACCACCATATCTTTTTGGTTGGTATATGTTTTAGCCAACCGCAAAGCAAGTTCGTTGGCTTCACTTCCCGAGTTGACAACAAAAGCTACCTCCAGCCCTGGAGGCATCGTATGCAACAGGGCTTCGGTAAACCCAACAATATGCTGATGCAGGTATCTGGTGTTGGTGTTAAGCACGGCCATCTGTCGTTGCCCTGCGGCTACCACCCGCGGATGTTCATGGCCAACATGGGCGACATTATTGACTGTGTCGAGATATTTCCTGCCATCAGCGGCATACAGGTATTGCCTGTAGCCGCGTACCATATGCAAAGGCTTATGGTAGGAGAGACTAAGATTTTTGCCAAGATGCTGCTTACGAAAAGACAGGATTTTCTCCTCACTATCTTGAGTGCTTTCCGGTGACATCGAGCCCGCGATAAATAACCACGGATCGGGGCAGATGCTTTTCCAAATATTGACCTGGGAAGGTAAGGCCACGCCAGGAAAGTCTCCTGTTTTCCCTAGCGTATCGAGTATGATTTGAAAATGGAGGTGTGGGGACCAGCCGCCATTTTCGTCCAGGTCGCCTAAGGTGCCGATCGGCTCACCACCTTTGATTTGATCTCCCTCCTTAATGCCGCGTAGCGAAGATCTGCTCAGGTGCCCGTACAAGGTGTAAATAGTTAACTCAGGTAAGATTTCATGCTTCAGAATAATGGTTGGGCCGTAGTTTCGATCGCCCTCATTGTCCACCGCGCTATAAACCGAGCCATCAATGGGGGCGAAAATGGTATCGCCTGCGTGGGCAAATATGTCCAGGCCAATGTGAACGGTGCGCCACTCGGGGCCGTTGTTGCCCTCCGATTTGAAAGCCTCTGAAGTATAAAATGGCCTTACTTCTGAGTACCTCCCCAGTCCAATCGGCTTGCCTGAATCTGCCAGTGCCCATTCTATTCTGTCATGAAGTTTTTTACTATCAAGGACGTTGGATTGATTGCCCAACTCATGACTCCCCATTCCGAGATCAAGCCAATGCGTATCTGCTTTTAGGTCACGAGCGATGACTGGTTTGAAAATCGTTGCGTTTTTGGATGCCCATGTTACGAATGACGCGTTGGCGGGGCAAGGCTCCATGCCACAGGCATCGCGGAAAGAATAGTAAGCAAAGGCCGGGACTATTTCATATAGTTTTTCCAGCAACTTCCACGCAGCGTCATCACTGATCTGCAGATACACGTTATCAGGTTCTTCTTCTCTGTTAATTTGCGAGCACGTGACGCTGATCAGCAAACGAATACACGTCAAAGGGAACAATGCCATCAACTCATTTTCTTGCAACGGATAGATGCTGTGATACCCTTTTACAATATGGTGAGCAGCCTGAAGGGGATTTGGTTTATGCATCATGGCATAAGCGAGCGCAATGGCGAGGTCATTTACCGTATGGGAGTATACCGCATCCCCAAAATCAATCACTCCGGGCACCCTTGGATTCTCCTTGTCAATGCTCACCAGTACATTATAGTCGTTGGCATCATTGTAGATGACACTTTTGCGCAATAAATGCGCAATGGGTTTTATAGATAAGGTATAGAGATCAAAGAAGTAGTCAAGCAGCTTTTGCTTATGGATATCTCCCGAATTCTTAAGGTGCGGCTTGATCCAGTCCGCCTGGGCCAGGTCCCACTTGATAAACCGGTGGGCTGACGGATGGTCGAAATCGGCCAGGGCTTTGCTCAACTTGCCGCATAAAGTGCCCAGATTAAAAAGCAACTCGTCCGAATGGGGGTTTACGGTGGCAAAAGGCCGCCCCTCAACCCAACTGAGTAACCGGATGAAGCGTTTATTTCCGCGCGCGTCATTGATTGTGGTAATGGGTTCTTTTTTCAGGGATGGAATGACCCCAGGGATTTCCAACCGGAGGTTTTTGGCCAGAAGATGAGTCATCATGGCATTCTGAAACTCAAGGATATCCTTTTTTTCCCCTGGGTTCGCAATCTTGAAGGTGTAACGCCTGTCGTCCGCGGTGATCATCAGGTAATTAAGATCGATTTCACCGGGAAGCTGACTGATGTCACCTTTGTATCCATAAGTATTCTCGATAATTTCACTGACTTCCGGAATTGTAAAATCCATCCTGGTTCTGATTTATGGGCTCCAATTTAGGTTAAAAATTGGCCTTGCATAAGCCGGCCATCCTGGTTTTCGCAACTATGACTTCGGATATGCGTACACTGAGTTTATTGTACCAGCGAATGGATTGTGTCGCGAGCATACTTCTCCCCCGGGGTATCTATGCTCACCATTAAATCCCTTAGTTGCGAACCATAAATAATTGAAATGAAGATCTTTTTCCTCACGTTTTGTATAGGCCTTTCCTTCACGGGTTATGGCCAGTCAAAAAGAAACCATTACGAATTTACGGTTGACCTCACCCGCGTGGTTGATGACAAGGTGTTTGTTGAACTGGTGCCACCAGCTATTCAGGAAAGTGAAATCACATTTTACCTGCCCAAGATCATACCGGGAACCTATGCCGTTCAGGATTACGGGCGATTTGTGTCGGACTTTAAAGTGCTGGACAAAAAGGGAAACCCGCTTGGCTTTGAGAAAATAGATGTCAATTCATGGAAGATCAGGGACGCCAAGAAGATGGCCCGGATAACCTATTGGATCGAAGACAGCTTTGATACACAACTCGAAGGCCCTGAAATTTTTTGGCCTGCCGGAACCAACATTGAAGAGGGAAAGAATTTTGTCATCAATCCCAGCGGCTTCTTTGGGTACTTCGATGGAATGAAACAAACGCCTTTCAGGTTCAACGTAATCAGAAATCAGGAACTGTATGGATCGACCGGCCTTATACCGGAGAAGGTGGGTGAACCGCTGAGCCAGGTCACACTCGAGAAGGGGAAGCCTGGTAAGGACACGCGGGTAGATGTCTTTCAGGCGGAAGATTTTGATCGGCTTGCTGATTCTCCATTGATGTATGCCAAAACAGATACCGCCCTGATCAAGGTGGCCAATACGGAGGTGCTTATTGGTTCCTATTCTCCCAACGGTGTCATCACAGCCAAAGAAATTGCCAACAGCGTTCGGGAAGTGCTGATGGCCCAAAAGGAGTACCTGGGCGGAACGTTGCCTGTGGAGAAGTACGCCTTCATATTTTACTTTACCGACAAGCCCATCAATTCTTACGGTGCACTTGAGCATTCCTATTCGTCTTTCTATTACATGCCGGAGACGAGTATTGAAAAGATGAACCAAAACCTGCGCGACTTCGCTGCCCATGAGTTTTTTCACATTGTCACTCCGCTCAACATTCATTCCGAAGAAATCGGGCGATTTGACTTCAATGATCCCAAGATGTCAAAACACCTTTGGCTCTACGAAGGAGTGACCGAATACTTTGCGGGCAACATGCAGGTGAAGTACGGATTGATTACGCCCGAAAAGTACCTAAGTATCTTAAGGCAAAAGTTATTGATTGCAGACGGCTTTAAGGACGATCTTCCCTTTACCGAGTTTAGTAAAAAAGTGTTGGATGAACATGGTGACCAGTTTTACAATGTTTACCAAAAGGGAGCGATGATCGGTTTGTGTCTTGATATCAAATTGAGAAAACTATCGGATGGAAAGTATGGGCTTCAAAATCTGATCGCAGAACTGTCCAAAAAATATGGAAAAGACAAGGCTTTTAAAGATGATGAACTATTTAGCGAAATCGGTTCCATGACCTACGGGGAAATTGAATCTTTTCTGAACAACTATATTGGCGGACCAGCGAGTTTGCCGCTCGCGGAGACTTTGGCTTTGGTTGGTGTCAATTACATCAAAGAGCAGGAAGTGAAGGAGCTGAACATGGGTTTCTCGAACAATAATATTTCTGTGGTGCAGTACCATGACCAGCCCATGATAGGTTTCAAAAATTGCCAGTATCTCAACGAACAGGGGAAAATGGTCGGGTTCAAAGACGATGACATACTTGTCAAGATTAATGATAGAGAGCTGCCGCCACTTGGGCCGGAGGCGAGCGAAATGATCACCCATCATAAAGAATCGTTGAGGGAAGGCGAGAAGATGTCATATTCCGTGATGCGGAAAAACGAGGCAGGGGCATATCAGGAAATCAGGTTGGAAGCAGCGATAAAACCCGCTGTGATTAACAAAAAGCACGTCCTTTCATTTGACGAGAACGCAACAGCGGAGCAATTGAGACTGAGACAGGGTTGGTTATCGGCCAAATAGTATTGGCTCAGGAAATCTCAGCTTCGGCTTCCATTTCTACCAGGTATTCATCGCCAATCATTTCGGCCTTCACGAGCGTGTTGGCAGGTTGAATGTCTCTAAACCGTTCGCCATGCGCACGGGCCACGGGCTCCCAGTCATCTGCATGCCGGACAAAGATGCGGGTGCGCACCACCTGCTCAATGGAACCACCCAGCGACTGCAAGGCACCTTCAATCTTGTCGATAATAAAATGGGTTTGGGCAGCGGGATCATTTCCTCCAATGGCTTTGTCACCGTGGGTTGCCGTGGTTCCGGAAATCAATATGCGATTGCCTTTTCTCACAGCGCGGCTAAAACCTGCCATGTCTTCCCAAACGGTTCCACTCAATGCTTTGGTCCGCCCATCCCCTCCAGCAACGGTGGGAAACGGAGAGGGCATCTCATCGATGTGATGACTTAGGTCGCCAGAGGCTGTCAGGAATGGCGGCTTGCGGTATTCGTCACCACAATCTCCCGGAATGAGGTGGAGATTGGACAGGGCAGCGCGAATATCTTCAAGGTTTTTCGTGTCCAGCGTAAATTTGAAAAGGTTGGTATTGTTATCGATGTGCTCACTTTCACCCAGCCTGGCGCCAATGATCACACCAGCCACGTGAGGTTGTTGAACAATGAAACGGCTGGCCACATTGGCAATGGTAACCCGATGGTGCTTTGCGATTGTATCCAGGGCCATCAGCAGCTTTTGAAATTTGGTCCACCCGCCCGCGGCATCAATGTACCGCTTGTATTTCATTTGCGACCACGTCATCGCTTCATTCAGCGGGGGCTCAGGTTTTCCAAGCCATCTTTCTGAAAGGAACCCACCGGCCAACGTTCCAAATGCCAGGAGTTTCACGTTGAATTCTTCACAAATGCTTCGCATCGATCCGCCCGCCCGCTGGTCAATCAATGAATAACAAACCTGGTTGGAAACAATATCGATCCCTGAGGTCAGCGCGATGCGCAAATGGGCAGTGTCAAAATTCGTGAGCCCTATGTTGGCAATCAGTCCTTCCCGCTTCAGTTCCTGAAGCCAATAAAGACAATCCAGCCAGGTTGGATCGGCATAATTCCAGGCGTGGAATTGCATAAGGTCGATGGATTCACTTTGCAAACGGTTCAGGGCAAGGACTACAGCCTGACGCACGTCTTCTTTTTTTGTTTGCCCGGGTTTGGGAACCCACTTGGTCAGCAGTTGTGCTGCATTGGAATCGGGGAGATTTTTTTTGAACACGCCCGCCACGATTTCTGCCGAGCCATAGTGATCGGCCATATCAAAAGCGGTGAAGCCCGCATCGTGATAAGCGCGCATGGCCGATGCGGCTTTTCCCTGATCAACGGGCTTACCATGGCGTTCCATGTCAGCGATCTGCCATAAACCGGTCAGCACTTTGGGTACCGTGAGCGTGGCAGACAGTCGCGAGGTTTCAACTTTATGGTTCATTATTCGTTGGATGAAAGCAGAAAAATTAAATTTACTCCCTTTCGCAGGAATTAAAAATTTGAACAATGCAGCGGGTCAATATCAAAGAAAAATTCGGTCTCTTCTCGGAAACATGGACGCCCAAACTTATTGGGGAGCTGAATGGTCAGTACGTAAAACTGGCCAAAGTAAAAGACGAGTTTGTATGGCACAGCCATGAAAATGAGGACGAGCTCTTCATGATTTTTAAGGGTACGTTGTATATGGACTTCAGGGATCGCACCGAAGTGGTCAGGGAAGGAGAGATGATCATTGTGCCAAAAGGCGTGGAGCACAATCCCCGTACGAATGGAGAAGAAGTTTGGGTGTTGCTGTTTGAACCCAAAGACACGGCACACACGGGAGCCGTGGAGCACGAACGAACTGTGCGCGAGCAGAAATGGATTTGAAACCTTCCTCTGCCAAGCCCAACAATTTGATCAGCAAGGGAAACACCTGACACCTGCTAAAGCCACGACAAAATACTTTGTTAACGGGAAATCCTTTTACGCATCGGATCGTTAAGGAACCTATCTAATTCAACGATAGAAGCAAAAAAATTACTCTTGGGTTAATCTATGAGACTTTCTGTTCTTATTCTTTTGTTCTTTTGCCAGGGTGCAAATATTTTACATGGCCAGAATAATGCAACAATTCGATCCGAATACTATGCCGGACTTCCCTTCTGGGAATCACCCATACAACCATTCAAGGGTGAATACCCCATCACGCGGGAAGAAGCCCTAAAACGCATTCATCTCCGTTTCGATTACGATGCGGAAAACAGGATCAAAGAGGTTAGCGTCCGCATTGGCAGCGACTATAAAGTCTTTGAAGGATTTTTTGGAAATCTTTATATCAATGCTCCGCGGACAGTTATCAGCTACAGTGACGGGCGGGAAGTGCATCATTTTTATGACCGATTCGAGAACCGAATCGAGGTTATGGGCCAGGTGTTCGAGAAGATTTATGAAAAAGATAAATACGGCCGAAATATCAAACTATACTTTTTAAATAAGGCAGGCGAGCCGACTGTTGACCTATTTGGAAATCAAACTTATGAGTGGATTCACCATTTAGATGGCAGTGTGCTGGAATTGAGGTGGGACAAAGATCAGAACATCACGCCCCTGAGGGGGAGCTTTGAGTTCATGCGTACGCGAATTTATTATGGAAGTGACGGCCAGGTGAGTAGCCTGCATAATGTAGACGAGTCGGGCCAGCTGGTGAATGCACCGTGTGGGGCAGCCTTACTTAGGTATTTCTACGACAACCACGGCCGATTCAGCCGCTGGGAAGTCTATGACAAGGATGGTGATCCGGCACGAGGTCCGAGCGGCACTTCGGGCGAGCAAAACATTTTTGACAAATTTTACCTAAAAGATATTGTTTTTTTTGACGAGGTTGGCAACCCTGCCACACATTGGTCTGGGGCAGAGCGATGGCATTTTGAATATGATGGATATGGAAATATGACCAGCCTCCATTATCGCAACGCCAATGACCAACCCAAGAATGCACTGAACGGTTATGCGTCCGTTCATTATACATGGTCAAAAGATGGACGCCATTTATTAACACAATATTATCAGAATGCCGAAGGGCTCGCGGTCTCCCATCCTGTCTCTGGGATTTCACAGATAGAATATGTGAGGGGAAGGGATGGGTTGGTCTCGGAAGTTCATCACAAAGACAGTTCGGGCAGGCCTGTTGCCCGGAAGGATACTGGCGTTGCCATTGTCAGATACGCCTACGACAAAAGCTACCGGAGGATGCTCACCATTCACCTGGACGTGAACGGAAATGAAATCAATCGGAGCGCTGACTAATCATATTTATGACACGCCTGATTTATCAAACCAATAACTTTGTCGTTGAGGCGCCCGATGAGCCGCTGGTAACCCGTACCGATGGTGGCCATATTACCATCACACCCAAAGTCCGCGTACACGACCGTACCATGCTGGCGCCTGAACTCGCCATCGAGTTGATGTACCTGACCGCGTTGGTTGGTGAAGCCATGATGACCGGGCTTCAAAGCCGTGGTATTGACATCGGCAGGATCAATTATCAGGACAATGGCAACTGGGGCGTGTTCAAGCCTGAAGGACCTCATCTGCATTATCACCTGTATGGAAGAGCCCGGAATGCAACGATTCAAAAATTCGGAGAAGCTTGCCACTTTCCGTTTCGCGAGACAGGGTTTTACGATGATTTTCAGCCGCTTGATGCCGATGATATTGCCAGCATTCAGTCTCAAATTGAGCGACTTTGCAAATCAGAAAAGTATGATCAAGCTGCATGGAAATTGACGATGCTTAAATCATGAGTCCTGCTTTCGCATTGGGGATATTCCAATACTTCGCGTATGAATTGCGGCCCCTCAACCACCGATCCAGGCCAAATGCCTTGCACTAAAATTTCCGCCCACAAGACACTCTGGGCGAGAAAAAAAGTGGAAGACTTTGGATCGTAGAGGCAAAAGGGATGATGTTTTTTTCAATTACCTTTGGACAACCTGTCATGCGTTTATCTCCCGATATAAAAGTCGATGCCAAAGAACACCTTGCCCAGTCGTTGAGGGTGCATGACCTGTTGAAAGATTTTGAGTTGGAAGATGTGTGGCGCCTGCCGGTAACCCTGACATCGCAACATAGCCTGCAATTGTTCCTGGATCAGTTAAACAAATCCCGTGATGAAAGTTTACCCGGTGCTGCGGGATGGTTGTTCAAGTTCAGGTTGTGGCTGGGTAAGGTTTTCAAGTGGGACGAAAAACAAAAACGGGATAGCCTTATTCCCGGCACCGTCCGCGATCGGTTTGCAGGGCAGGAGGGATTGAAGTTTGAGCAACTCCCCAATCCCGGTTCGGGCGATTTTGTTCCCGTTTATCTGTTGGAGAATGAATTCCTCTCTGAAATTGAAAACAAGACCGTACAGGCTGCCTTGCATATAAGCCGTGTTCCCCGGGGAGATAATTGGGGAATTCACATGGCGGTGTATGTGAAACCCAAAGGAGTGTTCGGAAAATTGTACATGCTATTGATCAAACCGTTCCGGTTGTGGATTGTTTATCCCACCTTGTTCAAGGCGGCTAAAGCCAGATGGGAGGCGTACCTGGCGCAGGGTTGAATTTATTCTTTTCCTTCAGTAGCTTTTAATCTCTCGATTTACAATCTGTCTCAAAACGCTAAAAAATGTATAAATTCGGAGTGACTTATGGACGGTGGCACACGCGATATGGATGGCGGTTGGCAGCCATTTATTGGATTCATGAAAGTGACTGGCAGAACACTTTTATGTCTTACTTCCATTACATTTTTCAATTGTAAAGAAGAAGAGAGTAAAGTTGACTGCCCTGTCGATGAGGCGTTCTGCGCATTTATCTATGAGAAAGATTTTAACTCAACTGGACCTTTGATTGATGCCTTTCTTGAATCGATGAGCGGTGCAAACAGGGGAGAGGGCATGGAAAAATTAAAGAGCTGGCTTGAATGTAAAAGCTGTGTTGCAGGGGTAGTTAAATTTGAAAATTCGAACGACATAATCAAAGTTAACCCACCCTTAACCGAAATGTATGTTGTTTTTATGATCGATAACAAAGTAGTAGAAATGTACTTGGACCTTATCGTTTATTTGGACCCTACAGCTGACCCACCTTTGAAATTTAAGACGTTTCATGATTAGATTGGGAGTTTTGAAAAAATCAAATACAGCCGCCAAGGACTTTCTGTAAAAATCAGTAGGCTATCAACTTCTAGAGGTATAATGCAGGCTGATATTCTCATCTGACTAAAATAGAATAATCCACGCTGATGTGTGTTTTTATTCTTCTGGTAGTTTGTTAAACAGCGTTTTTAATTTTATCCCACGCTTCTCCAATGCCCTTCTCTCTTTCAGATAAACAAGGGTTCCTAACACCATTACAATCATCCAAACCGGTGTGCTATGGAAATACCATTTTTCAACGGTGGACGATAGATCTTTGATAAGGTGCACACATAAAAACCCACTCAACATACCAATGCCGCACCATGCAAGTGTTAATTGAAGTTTGCGGTTAGTGATTACTTTTATTTCTTTAGCCAATTCTGGGTTTTTAATTGGTAGGGACACTACCGTAGCGCACATCAATAAAAAATTCACCAGCATAGACGTGACCATGATATCGATGCCAAGGAAAAAATCACCAGCGAAATGACTTCCAAGTATTCCAATAGAAGCCATGGCGCCACTGGCAATAATGGCGTTCCTGGGTGTGTGAAACTGACTATCTACTTTGGCTATGGCTTTTGGAAAGATGCCGTCCGCTGCCCAGGCAAACATCAGCCGTGACACGGAGAGGATCATGGCAGGTAAATCATTGAGTAGGGCGATGGCCGCTCCCGCAACTATGGCGATGGCCCAGCCCGATGGCAGCAAGTAACTGAGCACGCCAGCCGCAGTGATGTCTTTGGTCATTGCTTCACTGGCGATGAATTGCCACGGGACCGCGTGGTAAACGGCAGCTGTAAACAGAAAATAAAAACTACCCACCATGAGGACCGCGATAGCTATGGCTTTAGGCAATGCGCTTGACGGATTTTTAGCCTCACCACCAGCCTGCGCAATAGAATCGAATCCGATAAAGCTGGAAAAAAGAATGGCAGCTCCCGCCAGAAAAGTGCTGAGACTGAAACCTGCAGTTTCACCAGCCTTATCGGTTGTAAAACTTCCGGCAGGCAGGGCATTAAGAAAATCGTCATGATCAAACATAAAGCCAGCCACAATAACAACTGCACCGAGTCCGAACATCAAAACCATGAGTGGGATGACGGTACGTTCATACAGTTTGACACCCCGGATATTGATGTAAACAAAAGTCCACAGCAACAGGAGGGCAAGCGTTACCCTGATCGTACCGTTGTCCAGTGTGGCAGCGAGATCAAACCAATTTAACTGGGTGGCGATGTCGCGAAAAAACGGAATAATCACGTAAGCGATCACGCCAATGGCTATAGAGAGTCCAAACCATTGAGAGAAACTTGCGATGAACCCAAGGAATGGGTTGAGGCCCCTGCTGGCGTAGATATAACTTCCACCCGCACGCGGCATGGCCGATGCCAGTATGCTGTAGGCAAACGCAGCTAGGACCGCAGGAACAGCGGCCAGGAGAAAGGCCGGAAGGACGTATTGTCCAATACCCGGAACATTCCGTTGAATCATTAACGGCACCACATAGATAGAGGCGCCAAGCATGGAACATATTCCAGTTGAAGCCAGGCCTAACAATCCCATTTGCCGTGAAAGACTACCCTGATTTTTTTCTTCCAATAGAAGCCGCGTTTGAGGTTCGCGCTAAAGATAGCCACATTCTTAAAAGGTTGAAATCCGTCTAAGGGCTTTGTGCCGTGGTGACTTTGTGCTGATTATTTTAATTTTACTTGCCACCAAGACACGAAGACACCAGGCTGCGTCTTGGCGTTGGTGCTTTCAGCATTTTGTTGGTCTGTTAATCCCTTCCGAACTTTGTGCCTTAGTGCCTTTGTGGCAGAATATGTCGTAGGAATCTCCACCTACTCCGCCCTTAACGACTTTGCCGGATTGGCCCTTGCTGCCTTGTAAGATTGATAGCTAATGGTTAGCCATGCCAGGATCAGTGCTGCAATGCCGCCAACGAGCACCGTCCAGGCATTGATATCAATCCTGTAGGCAAAACTTTGCAGCCAGTTACTCATACCGTAATACGCAAGTGGTGCAGCAATGAGAAATGAAATGATTACCAACCTGGTAAATCCTCCTGATAAAAGGATAACCACCTGGGATACTGTAGATCCCATCACTTTGCGAATGCTGATTTGCTTGGCCCGCTGCTCAGCAGTAAAAGAGGCGAGTCCCAACAACCCCAGGCAGGCAATGGCAATGGCCAGAAAAGTGAATACGGTAAAGATAGCACTCATCCGCTGCTCAGCCCGGAACAGCGCATCAAATTCCTGGTCAACGAACACATAGTCAAAAGGAGTATTTCCGGAAAGCTCTTTCCATTGTTGACCGATAAACGCTACCGTACTTTGAATATTTTGACCATCCAGACGAATGCTGATCATCGATGATTCGGGTCTGTAAAAAAGCAAGAATGGTTTCACCTGTTGCTTGAGGGATTCAAAATTAAAGTCTTTCACCACGCCAATAACATGGTATCTTTTACCGGGACCGTCCTCATCATATTCGAGTATTTCTTTTCCTTCGAAAGTATCCCAGCCGATTAATTTCAACGCGGTTTCATTGATAATCACGGCCATAGAGTCGGATGCAATATCCTTGGAAAAATTTCTTCCCTCCGACATGGTCATACCAAGTGTGGTGAGATAATCCTGATCGATCCGGTTCACGCCAAACAAAATATCTTCCTGCTCTTCTCCTACAGGCCGATACACGGATGAATTGCGAATAAGCGGAGGGACCGATTGTGAATAACTTACGCCTTTGATTCCTTCTTGCTGGCTGAGCATGTTTTTAAATGCCTGGCGGCTGGTGCCTAACTTGTTCACATTATCAATGACCAGCACGTTCTCTTTTGAAAACCCTAGATTTTTGTTCTGAATAAATTCAAGCTGCTGGAAAACAATCATGGTAGAAATGATGAGCGCGATCGAGATGGTGAACTGAAGTACCACCAACACGCTTCTAATGCCGCTGCTTTTAAAACCTGCTTTAATTTTTCCCTTGAGGACCTCAACCGGTTGAAAGGACGTGAGGTAGATGGCAGGATAGATTCCAGCGCCTAATCCTACAATGAGTAGGAGAGCTAACATTCCCAGTATAAACCGGGCAGAAAACAAAGTTTCAATTGAGATTACCTTCCCGGACAACTGGTTGAACACGGGCAATACCGTCCAGATAACCATCAAGGCAACGGCCAGTGACAGCACCGCGTAGAGTATGGACTCTGAAAAAAACTGCGCAATCAATCTGCTCTTCAAGGCCCCAACTGTCTTGCGGATACCCACTTCCTTCGCACGATTGGCGGAGCGGGCCGTGGCAAGATTCATAAAGTTGATGCAGGCAATGAGAATGATGAACAAACCGATGGCGCCAAATATGTAGAGATACTGGATGTCTCCGTTAGGGGCGATCTGTTCGCCAAAACTTGATTTGAGATGAATGTCAGTTAGCTTTTCGTGTTGATAAGCATAGGCACCGCCTTGTTTTCGAAATTCATCAATGGTTATCCCGAGGTACTGTTGAATTTCCGGCCCAACATGCTTGTCCACCATGGCGTCAAACTTGGGCTGAAGCTGAGGGTCGGCTGCTAGTTTGATTTTGTAATAAGTGTAAACATTGTTGCTGGTCCAGTAAGGATCCCTGGAACCTTCCCACGTTTCCATCGACTCCAGGATATTAAAGGTAAAATGAGAATTGGTTGGAGGATCCTGGGCTATACCCGTTACCTCGCAGGCCTTGGCGCTGGTGCCCACCAGTATGATCTTGCCCAGGGGGCTTGTATCTCCGGGCCCTTGATAGTTAAAATATTTTTTGGCAGCGCTTTCAGTCAGCACTAATTTATTGGGACCCTTGAGTGCATCTTCTACTGAACCCTCCAACAATGTGAAATCGAAGAAAGAAAAGAAGTTGGAATCTGCCAGCATGATTTGTTCTTCTGTAAATCCAATATCGCCATACTGAACGATCACCTTTGTGACAGGCATAATTCGGAGGGCAGACTCCACTTCTGGTATCTCTTCTACAAGTGCTGCCGCCACGGGCGCAGCCGAGGATGCCATATTAAAATCCTGCTCGGCCAGCCTGCCATATATGCCAAGTCGATAGATGCGATCTGCGTCCCTGTGGAATTTATCATAGCTCACTTCATCCGACACGTACAGGAGGATGAGCAAAGCTGTGGCCATCCCAACGGTGAGCCCGAAAATGTTAATGAAGGCGTAAAACTTTTGCCTTCGCATACTGCGAATGGCAACTTTGAGGTAGTTTCTCCACATATGCCTTTTGATTGGTTCGAACGTTAGACGCGTTAAGGCTGGAAACGTTGCATCGGGCTTCTCATTCCTGAAATTTTTATCATCCAAATGGGGTGGAATTGTCTCAATCCGGGGGTAGTCGCTTATTCATCAGGTGTATTTCCATTTCATTTGGTTTAAATTGAGGCATGGACTTTTGGAACATGTTGTTTTTCATTGGTGCCGGACAAGGCATATTCCTAAGCCTGATGCTTTTTATCAGCAGGGGCTTGAATAGCACCGCGAATCGTTGGTTGGCTTTCTTCCTGCTTTTGTTTTCACTTAACTTGATGGAGAACGTTGCCTACTGGACCGGTTATCAATTTGAGATTCCCCATGTGATCGGAGCTACGCGGGGTTTTGTTTTTCTGTTCGGCCCCATTTTATTGTTCTATACCAGGCGATTGTTGTCACCTGAAGATAAATTCCGATGGATTGATGGATTGCATTTTGTATTGTTTGCCGCATACACCACTAACCGGCTCGATTTTTATTTGCTCGATGCGGAAACCAAAATAGAATTGGTAAAAAATCATGTTCCCAACGTATTGGTTTACCGGACTGTCGAAGCCATCATCTGTTTGCACATGGGGGGATATGCCGCTTATATTTTCAGGCAAATACAAACTGCGAGACTGAAGGCAGATCCCTATATGGTCAGGATGCTGCAAAGCCTGTCCTTCGGTTTTGCCGTGTTTACCTTGTCTACCATTCTTTATTATGTACTGGTGGAAACCATTGACTTCAAACCTGAACATGATTACTTTATTTCCCTGGCTGGGTCAATGGCTATCTATCAGGTTGGTTATTTTGCGTTTACTCAACCGGAGGTATTGCATGGCTTCATCCGCAGGGAAGCCAATAAATCCAGGTATGAGAAATCACCCGTAAGGAAGGAAGATGCGGAGAAATACCTGGCGTCAATAAAGTACCTGCTTGAAAATGAAAAGATCTTTTTGTCACCAGACTTGAGGCTTTCTGACCTGGCGGGAAAACTCTCCATCTCGCCCAATTATGTTTCCCAGGTGATCAATGAATACTTTGGCAAAACATTCTATGAACTTATCAGTGAATATAGGGTGGAAGAGGCCAAGCGAAAACTGGAGGACCCACTAAACAACGACAAGTTATTGGCCATTGCCCTAAATTCCGGGTTTAACAACCGGACCTCCTTTAATCTTTTATTCAAAAAACACACGGGCCTCTCACCGAGCGAGTACAAGGCGCAGGCGCTTGTGAGCGTCCTCAACTAGTTATTTCTTTTTTGCTTTTTGTATAAACCGTCAAATGCGTTGAGCCAGGTCTTGCCCTGATCGGTGCTGTACTCCCAATGTTGCCGCACGGTGCCGTCTTCATTTCGATAGTAGGTTATTTTGTTTTTTACGGTGCCCTTCCCATCGCGCGATGGCTGGTCATTGGCCAGAATCATTTTGCCATCGGCATAACTGCCTTTGATATGGAGTGAAGTTCCCGAGTTATCAACCCACATTTGCTCCCATTGTTTCGTAGAAAAATTGAATTTGTTGATGCTGCTACCAATGGAGCCGCCTGCACCGGTCCAGTTTTCAAAAAGTGCGCAGCCATTCGCAATGGGCGTGATGATATTATGTCCGACAATGTTTTCCGTGCCCGTTCCGTAAACGTCCCATTCCCCGATCCAAAAGTCGAACTGATGGGCTTCTTCACTATCGCACGGGTTGGGTTGCGCTTGCTGCTGAGCCAGCACGTTCACAGTTAGGAATAAAAAGCAGATCATTGCGGCCATGGAGGATTTCATCGGTTATTGTTTTGTTACACGGTTCAAATAGAGAAATAATTGAGGTCAATCCAGAATTTAAAGGGAAATGAGTTGTTAGTTCTTACAGGGATTTTCAAAATATCGGCTTTTTGGGAAGTTCACCGTGATTGGATACCGCGGAATATGGTATGACATTATTCGATAATTTTGCGCCATGGATGAAATAGAGCGCTGGTGCACAGAGTTTGGGAGAAGCCTTCAGGCCAATGAGTTTGTAAAACTCACGTTGAGCAAACCGGTCGGAGGGATAGACCTTATGAATGTGTATGTTAAACCTGTTATCATAAAAAGGGCGCCACAGTTGTCATTTACTTACCATCATAAAACCAGGGATGTCATTAAGAACATAGAATTCCAGGGTGGTATCGATTTGGTGAGGTCTATGCTGGGTAGTGAATTTAAAATTGGAACGTTACTGACTACAACGAGTGATTTCGTCCTAAGAATATCCAAGAAAGGTAAAATGGATATCAAACGGACCGATCCCACGCTCACATCAGTACCACCAACGGACCACGATGAGATCAAAGTGAAACGGGCCTCATCGGATGATGCCTACCTGTTTCATTTGGGTATTACAGACAAAGATGGAAATGTAATTCCCAGGATGGCGGATAAGTACAGGCAGATCAACAAATACCTTGAGGTGATGGAGAGCTTGATTCGCGAAACAGAACTCCCTTCTAAGGTCAGCATTGTGGACATGGGAGCCGGCAAGGGCTACCTCACTTTTGCCCTATATGATTATCTCAACAACAAAGTTGGTCATAAGGCTTCTATAGTTGGCGTGGAGATCAGGAAAGAACTGGTGAAAAAAGGGAATGAGCTGGCGAGACTGTGTGGATTTAACCGACTGAGATTTGAATGCAGTTCCATTGAAGAATTCAATCCATCGCATGTCGACATACTGATTGCATTACACGCCTGCGACACGGCCACAGACGACAGTATCGCCAAGGGAATTGGTGCCAATGCCGCGCTGATTGTGTGTGCACCTTGCTGTCACAAGCAAATCCGACAACAACTCAAAGGAAAGGAGCATACCAACCCTATATTGAAGTATGGAATATTTAAAGAGCGGGAGTTCGAAATGGTGACGGACACATTGCGCGCGCTGATCATGGAAAGACATGGGTATAAGCCCGGGATATTTGAGTTTATTTCGAACGAACACACCCGCAAAAATGTCATGCTTGTCGGGACCCGGACCAAACGTGAGAGCAATGCTGGCGAGAGCGAGAAGAAAATCGATTTGCTGAAACGGCAGTACCAAATTGATTTTCACTATCTTGAAAAATTGATGGATACGTAACAGCAACAATTTTACCCGCACGCTGTTATTTCACAGAGCACGCAATGATCGCTAATGACAGACCGTACATCAGAAGAATATAAGGTGCCCACAGCCTTGTGGGAAGGGGAGATGGAAAAAACTTCTGCCCGCTTCCACATTATCGCAGCCTGGGTTGCTGCCATCTTTGATCCGGTGTTTGCCATTACAGACTACATCAACATTCCGGATGGCTGGACCACTTTGCTGACGATCCGGATTTCGGTTTCCGCGATTACCATCCTGGCCATACTCATCCGGAAAAAACTTGTTTTTTCATCTTACATCGTTGCTTTTATCCCTTTTATACTCATATCGTTGCAAAATGCCTATACCTATAAATTTCTTGACTCCAATGGGCTGCTGGGTCAGAACTTAAATTACATGGCGCTGCTGGTGGGCGCAGCGATGTTTGTGCTGTGGCACTGGAGATATTCGATGTTCGTGGTCGTCATCTCTGGTGTGGCCACTTTTTTATTCATTTATGCCAATCCAAACCTAAACGTCACTGAGTTTTTTCTGAAGGGTGGTTTGCTCCTGCTGGTTACGGCCATTTTTATGATCGTGCTGATCCGCACCCGGTACGACCTGACACTCCGGGAGATAAAAGCCCGCCTGGCGCTCAAAGCAAGTAATGAGGAAATTCAGGCACAGGCGCTGGAGATCAAAAGGATCAATGAAAACCTTGAGCAAATGGTGCACGAGCGGACGCAGTCACTTGAAAAGAAAAACCAGGCACTGGAAGAGTATGCGTTTATAAACGCCCATAAACTTCGTAGCCCGGTAGCCAGCATATTGGGGCTCATCAATATCTTGACCAAAATGGACCTCGGTGAAGAAGAAAAAATCATCAAGACCCACCTCGAAGATTCTGCACAAAAGCTGGACGCTATTGTCGGTGACATCACCAAGGCCATAGAAAGGGGAGATGGGGCTTAAATCCAATAGAACTACGCTGTAGATCCCTACTTTTTGGCAGCCCTTTCCTCCTGTTGTTTTTTCACCATGTTCTCCACATCGCGCAAAAGTTGTTTGGCATCATAAACGATGCCGTCTTTGATGGTGTAGGTAACACCGCCAACCCGCTCAACCTTGCCCGTCTCATCATTCAGGCGGGGAAATCCGGTGCCGTACAGCACTTTCAGGTTTTCAATTGGATTCTCATCTATGATAATCAGATCAGCCAGCATATCAGGTCTGACAATACCAAACTCAATGGGTTTTCCTTTGGGTTCAAAGATAGCCTGCGCGGCATGCATGGTGGCGCCCCGAATTACTTCCAATGGATGGAACCCGGCCTCCTGCAGCAGTTCCATCTCTTCGATAACACCAACGCCATACAGGTTATAGATGAACGATGCATCATCACTGACGGTCACGCGGCCACCGGCATTCTTGTAGTCATTGAGGAATGACATCCAAACGCGATAGAAATTTTTCCATGCCACTTCTTCCCAGGTTGTCCAATTGTAAAAATAGGAGCCATGGTTTAACCGGTTGGGTTCGTAAAAATCATGAAGCGAAGGCAGCACATATTTCGGCATCCAGTCTGCCGTGCGTGCGCGCATCACATCGCGTCCCGCCAGGTAAGCCGTCATCGTGGGGTCCAAAATAAATTTCTTTTGAAGAAAGAAGTCGATCAGATCGTTCCATGGTTTGCTTCCCCGCGGATGAATCTTGTCCCACTGATAGGCCACCTGGCTGAAGCGATCCTGCTCATTGTTATATTCAAGGTTCCTCGGCCAATGTTGAATGTCTTCGTCTTTATATAAAGATTCAAACAATCCGTAAAAGTGTGTGAGGTTGTCCAGTCCCATTTCTGCAGCATCTCTTGCATTTACACGTCCCACCATCATTTGAGACAAATGCGCCACGGAACCCATTTTTCGTTTGTGCGATTCGTCAATGGCAGCTGCCATCACCTCGGGATCCAGGTTGAATATCTTGATGCCCTCGACACCCTTGGCGCTGGCCCACGCAACCCATTCCCGGGCTTTGGCTGGCGTGTGCACCGGTCCGCCCTTCCAATCCGAACCAGATCCCGGCACCTGAAAGTTGACAATTCTTGGCGCGACAATTTTGTTTTCGGCACTCCGCTTCTTTTCGCTTTCCACCCAGTTTACATCACCGGCTGGCACTCCACGAATGGTGGTAATGCCGTGACCCATCCAAAGTTTGTAGGCGTATTCGGCTTCAGGGGCCTTGGGCACGTCACCTACGTGGGTGTGTATGTTGACAAAACCCGGAAGCACATACTTGCCGTGCGCATCAATTTCTTTGACGCCTTTGGCGGGCCGATCTGCAGGGTCGATGGGAACTTTGGGAGTTCCTACAGGCACGATTTCCCTGATCTTGTTCCCTTCAATGACGATGTCAACGGGACCAAAGACGGGAGCTCCCGTTCCGTCAATCAAGTTGGCTCCCCGAATGACCATCCGGTTGAACGGTCCTTCGCCTTCACCGGCTTTTCGATCCGGTGCTGGTTTCACCTGAGCGCCAGCAACAAATTGTATAAGAAGAAGTGAACACGCTATCAGTTGTTTCATGGTGTAGGAGGTTTAGAAGTAAATTTTATTTACTTGATGGAATTGGCGGTGGCCCTTCGGGCAAGAAAGCCTTGTAAGTATAATCACCCTTTCTCTGTTTGAACTCGGCCTTCACGGCTTCCAGCAATGCAGGGTCTTCGAATACATCAATCATCGTCATCGCCAGTGCCTTTGCTGCATAAATCATTCCCTTGTGACCGATAGACATTCCTCCGCAAGCAACAACTGCCCATGAGTGACCAGGGGTGCCGGCAGGCATGGTGGTTCCGCTCAATCGTATTTCGGGAACAAGCCAACTCACATCACCCACATCAGAGGAAGCGCCTCCGGGATGTTCCCGGGTTTCTTCCATAGGTTTGATTACTCCGTCCATTCCGATTTGTGCAACACCTGTTTCTTTTTGAATTTGTTTGGCGAATGCAATTTCTTCAGGCGTATAGGTAATGTTACCCAATGCTTCAAGATTTTTCTGCAAAGCAGCTCCGCCTGTCCTGTTCACCAATATTTCATGGATGCCGGACACCAACGATATTTTATAATCAACATCGGCCATCAATGCTGCACCTTTGGCAATGCGCTCAATTTTTTTCCACACCTCTTCCATGCCTTCTCTTCGATCATCTCGCACGCGCGTCCATATTTTGGCATAGTCGGGAACGATGTTGGCGGCACTCCCGGCTGTTTGAATTTGATAATGCACCCGCACGGTCGGCTTGATGTGTTCTCTTAAATAATTGATCCCTGTGGTGTAGAACTCCATGGCGTCAACGGCACTTCTGCCGTTCCAGGGATCCAATGCAGCATGAGCCGTTTGTCCTTTGAACTCAACTTCAAAGTCTACCAGCGCAAGTGAACTCTGAACCGCAGCTGCTGTATTGTTGCTGGGATGCCAGTCAAAGCAGGCATCCAGGTCATTAAATAACCCCGCTCGCGCAAAAAAAAGTTTGCCGAAATAGCGCTCCTCTGCTGGAGTCCCATAGTAACGTATAGTACCTTTTAACTTGCCTGCTTCTATTAATTCTTTGATGGCAACTGCGGCTCCCATGCTCCCCACACCAAACATATTGTGTCCGCAGCCATGGCCCGGTGCTCCCGGCACTGCAGGCTCTTTGCTCGGTGATGTTTTTTGGGACAATCCGGGAAGTGCGTCAAATTCTCCCAGAATGCCAATGATGGGCTTGCCAGAACCATAGCTGGCTATGAATGCTGTGGGAATGTCAGCCACGCCTTTTTGCACCGTGAAGCCGTGTGAAGCCGCATAGTCGGAAAGCAATTTTGAAGAATGGGTCTCCTCAAAAGATGTCTCCGCGTAGGCCCAAATCTTGTCACTCATTTCGATAAGGGTGCTTTTGCGTTGCTCAACGCTTGATATGGCGGCCTGTTTATTGAGTGAAGGCTTTGATTTTTTTTGGGCGAGTATCGATAATGGAGCACCAACCAGAATCAGGAGCAGAAGTAAATCTTGTTTTTTTAAAAATCTCATGAGGGGGATTATTTAGGGGTTTTTAAAAATAATGAAAATACCGCGGCTGCGGCCAAACTGTTTACAGGTGGTAGTTTTACCGTTTAAATTGTATCCTATATTTAGGCACCATATTGTTATTAAAAATGAACAATCCTATGACGCATCGAATCGCATTCTTCCTCTTGTTTGTTGTATCCATATTATCTACGCAGGCGCAAGAGGCCTACCGCAGGTGGCGGGTCATGAATCAGATTCGGAACGACAAGTTCGACTTGGTGCTGCCTGAGGTGATGCGCGAAAACAACGTTGACATGTGGATCATCACCAACAAGGAAGGAAATTTTGACCCCCTATATCCTGACATGGGCGGGGGTTATACCACGCAGAACGGATATTACATCTTTACCGACACGGGCAAAGGGCGCATTGAACGCGCTGCGCTGGGCATCGATGGCGGGCTGCTGGAAGGTGGCGGCAGTTATGATTATTTCGGAAGCGAAGAAGAGTTGAAAGAATATGTGACCAGGCGCGATCCAAAACGAATTGGATTAAACATGTCGAAGATGATCGGTGGTGCGGATGGGCTGTCGCATACCATGTATCAACACCTGGCGGAAACACTTGGGAAGAAATATGAGTCGCGATTTGTGGCCGCTGAAAAACTGGTGTCTGATTTCAGGTCGCGAAGAGTGGCTGTGGAGATCGCCACTTTTGCGGAGGCTGGAAACTATTCCTACACCATCGCAGAAAAAGCGTTTTCCAATGAGGTCATTACTCCGGGCGTGACCACGCTGGAGGATGTAGCGTGGTGGATGCGCGAGCAGCAGTTTAAAAATAATTTAGAAACTTCATTTGGCATGCCCTCTGTTTATGTCACAGGGCCCGATGGTATTGTGGCCACTTCCACCGACCGTATCATTCAGCGTGGCGACATCCTCATGCTCGATTGGGGAGTTGGCCTCATGAACATGTATACAGACATGAAACGGATGGCTTACGTACTGAAAGAAGGCGAAACGGATGTGCCGGAGAGCATCAAGAACGCCTTTAACCAGGGAGTAAAAGTCCGCACCATCATCAAACAGACCATTAGGCCTGGTATCACTGCCAAGCAGAACATGGAAAACATCTACAAGGCATTGGAGGAAGCAGGGTTTTCAAAAATCGCCTTTAACAAACCCAATTCGGACGCGAAAACCGATGTGGTTATCGGGTGCCACTCAGTGGGAAACTGGGGTCACGGCATCGGTCCCAGCATTGCAGAATGGAACCCAGTAAGGTTTACCTATGTGGTAAAACCAACCAACCTGCTTTCCATTGAATTGTTTGCCTACACGCCACTGCCGGAATGGGGCGGTAAAAAACTGCGCATTCCACTCGAGGATGACGCTGTGGTAACGGAGCGTGGCATTGAGTGGTTGTATCCGATCAATCCAAGGGTGTTGGTGGTGAAGTAGAATAAATGGGGCATTTTGTGCGAGAATAGTTTTCGAGGCTTGAGTGGAATGATATAAAAAGTTAATTTGGTGGTGTTTCTAACCGCTGAATCGACAAAGGTAGAGGACTTGTCCCAGAAACTTTTTATGAAAATTGATGAGGCCATCACAGCTTACAACAAGGCCCTGGCCGGGGAGAGGCAGGCGATAGGTAATTTGCTCGCTGCGACCCTTGGCAAACTGTTACCTAAGGCGGAAAACAAGATATGGCACCGGCATCCCGTGTGGTTTATTGAAGGGAATCCCATTGTCGGCTATAGCGAACTTAAGGCCGGCATCCGTCTCATGTTTTGGAGTGGGGCGAGTTTTGAAGAGGAAAAGCTAAATCCCGGCACGGGGAAGTTCAAAGATGCCTCCATCCTGTATACATCGCCAGATCAAATTATCTCCAAGGACCTTAGCCGATGGGTCTCCAAAGCGAAAAAAATACAATGGGATTACAAGAACATTATCAAGCGTAAGGGAAAATTGATCAGGTTGAAGTGATTGAAGTTAGCCTTGATGAATGGTGATGTATCAGATGGGAAAGTCAAGAATCGCTGAACAACATGAGCTAATAAATTGCGTTCGTTGTTGTATAGTGGAACTACCTGAATAAGACAGGGAGCGACATGGGTAAGGGCATGTAACATATCCCGTTCGCACCCGTCTTGATATTTGGAGCAAATCTAAAACTGTGATGAACAAGTTTTCTGATAGAATTCGAAAAGGAATGGTTTTACTGCTGATGGCGGTTTTTTGTCACGTTGGATTTGGTCAAACCCAGAAGGCTGGTGCCACGCGCACTTTACCGTGCGCAGACAATAAAGCGCCATACAGAGATTTTGATTTTATTGTTGGCCGTTGGGATTACAGGGCAGTCGATGGCACGAAGCTAGGTGAACAAATCATCTCGAAAGAAGGAGAAGGCTGCGCTATTCTTGAAGAGTGGACTGAAGTCACGGGAATAACCGGCAGGGGATTGAGTTTCGTTGATCCGAAGACCGGGCTTTGGCGCCAGGTATGGATGAGTTCCAGATTTCATATCGACTATTCCGGTGGGTTGGATAATTCAGGTGCCATGGTACTTGAAGGGACCATGTATCCAACCAATGGAAATCCTAGTGTGCCGATCAAAGGCTCCTGGATCAAGCAAGACAACGGATCAATCAAAAAAGAGTTTCAGCGGTTTGATGACAAGACTAATCAATGGGAAACGTTTTTCACTGGATTCGCCCATCCTAAAAAGGATTAGATTTTACGTCCTTGTGTTGACCGAACAATTGAACGGATTGATTGATGTCAAAAATGACGAGGGGGCTATCTTCACAATCCGGTTTAAAAAGGGAGTTGCGTATTAGTCATCGGTCATTAGTGGCGATCTTAATTTCATAATGACAAATGATAGCGCCCACCTGCATTAACCCCAAACATATCTTTCAAATAGACCGACACCGTGGCAAACACATCTCCATACCTACTGATGATGCAGAATCTGGTGATGCTGTAAGCCACCACAGGAAATGCAAAGCGCCATCACACAGCAATTGGCAAAATATGATTAGATTGAAGTTCCCATTGGAACTAAATTAAATCTTGCTCCGGTATGCCAAAACCCATTCGCCTTCGTGTACTGTTATTTGTCATATCGCTCATTCTTGTTGTACCCATTTCTTCGTACAGCCAGGACCCGATCGACAGCCTGGAGCGGATCGCCAAGCATGCCAAGCCGGGCTGGGACCAGATTGATATGGCAGTAGGGCTGGCGCGTCTCTACATTGGTGGACCTGGCGACAGGGTAAACGGAGAAAAGCAGATTGCCATCATTTATAAAAATGCCAAAGAGCAAAACATTCCTGAAGCAAGAGCCTACGGACTCATCATGGAAAATCTGATTGGCAATAACATAGACAATAATTTCCGGAAGAGTATTGCCTCCTGTGAGGAGGCAATGAAAATAGCTCGTCAGTACAAATGCAACGATGCATTGGTTTTTGCGGGCTATCAATTAGCAGAACGCTACCGATCGAACTTAGGTCAGTATCAAAAATCAAAAGAGATTCTGGAAGAGTTGTTTCCCTTCATGGATGAAACGGTAGATGTCAAACATATCGCCAACGCAAAGAGAAACTATGGATTTATACTAACCAGGTTGGGCGAGCCGGAGCTGGGATTTAAACATATGGAGGAGGCGATCGATTTGTTGAGGAAGATGAAGACCGATCCGTATATCGATCCAAGAATTGGAAGAGTGAGCGCGCAATATGCCGATATTGATAATCTAATTCAGTATGCCTTAAACAGTATGTCGGAATCGAAGTTGCGCCTGGGCGCGCCAGAAGAAGCAAGACAGTATATGGAGGAGGCAATTCAACTTGCGATTGGCTCCAAGAGACAAAGAATAATTTCATGGCAATACGAGCGCTTTGGAATGCATTATGCACAGCGGGGATATTATGGGAAGGCGGTGGAAAAATTTCAGCAAAGCAGAATATTGTTGGAGGGCGCAGAGTCACAATTGTATGTTATGCGCTCCAATATACTGCTGGCCGATGTGATGATGCGCATGAAAGACTATGAGAAAGCACAAGAATACATCAAACAGGCATTACAGTATTATCGACTTACCAAGGATACCTTTAACATCGTGCCGCAGCTACTTTTGGACTGCAGAATTGAAGTGAGAAAAGGGCAGATAGAAAAGTCAAAAGAGGTCATGTCTGAGGTTCAGCTGATGATGCCTTCCCTGAATGCGACAGAGGCAAGTGGGACCTATTATCAGACACTTGGGGAAATTGAAATGGCGTTGAATAAGATCCCTCAAGCGATTAAACATTTCGAAAGTGCATTGGATGTATATGTAAAGGCGGATTTGAAGACCGGAATCCTTGAATCCAAATCCAATCTGGCACGTGCTCACCTACTGAAAGGAAATTTTGAATCGGCTCGTCAGTATGCGGCAGACGGATTGACGCTTGCATATGCGCAAAGCAACATCGCTTATATCAACGATCTGTATGCCATTCTAAGTGACGTATATGAAGCAAATCATCAATTTGAAAAGGCCCTGGTCAACTATAAACTCTCCTTGGCCTTTCATGACAGTTTATACAGTGCGGACGCCCAAATAATGTTGAAGGAAGAAGAGGTGCGAAGAGATGTCGTGGGTATGCAGGCCCAAAAAACAATTGCGGAGGCCAATGTACAAATGCTGGAGAAAAGCAATCGAACCTACCTGATTGTTGGACTGGTACTCTTCGCCATCCTGATGCTCAGCGGCTATCTGTATCTAAAGTTGAGGAAAGCCAAAGACAAGATTGAGGAGAAGAACCGTGAGCGCGAAATTTTGTTGAAGGAGATTCATCACCGGGTCAAAAACAATTTACAGATCATAAGCAGCATCTTAAATATGCAGTCGCGGAAGCTTACGGACTCATCGGCCAAGAGCGCTGTCGATGAGGGCAGAAGTAGAATTAAATCGATGTCCCTTATTCATGAAAAACTCTACAGCACCAATCAACTTACGAGTATCAATATGCAGGAGTACATTGAGGAGTTGAGTGACTATCTGTTTAAGACCTACAAACCAGAGTGTGAAATTGCCCGACAAATCGAAGCCAAGGAGCTTACGCTGGATATTGATACTGCGATACCCGTGGGGTTGATTCTGAACGAATTGATAAGCAATTCACTCAAATACGCTTTTCAAGAACAGGGAGTTGGTAGGCTTAATATCAGTTTTAGCAAACTTGAAGAAGAATACACCTTGCAGGTTGCCGATTCGGGAAAGGGGTTGCCCATCGACTTTAATGCGATTGAAAGTATGGGTATGCGGTTGGTGAATGTGCTCACCGAGCAATTGAATGGATTGATTGACGTTAAAAATGACGCGGGGGCTATCTTTACGATCAGGTTTAAGAAGGTATTAGTCAGTGGTCATTAGTCATTAGGGATGACATTTAATTTCCTAATGACTAGTGACCAATGACCAACAGGCTAGAGAAAAATCGCCATCGTTTTCACTACCACCTGGATCACGCCCCACAGTAAAGGAATAGAAACAAATAGCCAGGCAAAAACGATTTTTAGGTTTTGGTATTTATTCATCGCTGAAACTTTTGTGATGAAATTTTTCGTTGACCGGGCGAATCATCGTGTTGCTGATAAATCCAATTAACAAAAGGCCAGCCATGATATACATGGTGAATGAATAAGCCTCAGCAGGGGGCAACTTTACTGTTTCTATTTGATATGCCCGTATATAATTGATAAGTGTAGGTCCAAACAATGCGGCCAGCGACCAGGCCACCAGCAACCTCCCGTGAATAGCGCCCACCTGCATGACGCCAAACATATCTTTCAGATAGGCCGGCACTGTGGCAAAGCCACCTCCGTACATGCTGATGATGATACAGAAGGTGATGATAAACAAAAGAGTACTTCCCATGTTGCCAAGAGTGGGAATGGCCACGTACAATGCAGCACCCAACAGAAAAAAAATCGAATAGGTGCTCTTACGGCCGATTTTGTCGGACGTGGATGACCAGAAGAAACGACCAATCATGTTAAACAAACTCAAGAGCCCAACAAAACCCGCAGCTGCCGCGACACTGACGGCTTTAGCCTCTCCAACAGCTTCAACGGAAAACATCTCTTGAATCATCACAGCTGCCTGGCCCAGCACGCCAATGCCTGCCGTTACGTTCAGCATGAGCACAATGAATATCAACCAGAACTGAGGTGTCCGGATGGCCGTATCTGCGTCTACGTTGGCAGAGGTGACCATGGCGTTTTGATGGTTATCAGCGTGATTGAACCCAATGGGCTTCCAACCGGGCGCGGGGATTCTCACCGTAAAAACACCAAACATCATGAATAAAAAATAAATGATGGCCATAGCAAGAAAAGTTTCCGCCACGCCCACGCTTGATTCACTTTTGAAAAAATTCATAAGGCCAACAGACAGGGGAGATGCGATCATGGCGCCACCACCAAAGCCCATAATGGCCATGCCTGTGGCGAGGCCCGGTCTGTCGGGAAACCATTTGATGAGTGTGGACACGGGAGAGATGTATCCTAATCCTAAACCAATGCCACCTAACACACCATGCCCCAGATAAACAATCCAGATGTTATGTATATAAACTCCAATGGCAGCAACAATAAATCCACTGCAAAAACACAAGGCTGACGTGAACATAGCTTTGCGTGGACCAACTCTTTCCAGCCATTTGCCAAAGAGGGCTGCGGACGCACCCAGCATAAAAAGGGCGATACTGAAAATCCAACCAAGGGTCGTTAGCGGCCAATCATTTTCTGCGGACATACTGATGCCGATGATTCTCGTCATGGGTTCGTTGAATACACTGTAGGCATAAATCTGTCCAATACAGAGGTGAATGCTTAAAGCCGCTGGAGGCACAAGCCACCTGGAAAAGCCGGGAGGGGCAATAGAATGAGAGCGGTCGAGAAAGGAGAAATGTGCCAATGTGATAGCGTTTAAATGCTTTCCAATATAATAAAATGGTGGCAAGGGTACTTCAGGGTATTTTTGATGCGTGTTCAGTAGTTACACCCCTGTTTGAGAATTATCTTGAACAACCCGTTTGTTTGCAGTGAATTTTCTGCCACCATTTAGAATGGACTGGAGATACTCAACTGTGATTGAAATAGGTGACATGTGGAGTTGCAAAGAATAGGAAAAGCCTAAACAGCTCCCCCGTTCACAGGGAGACCATTCTTAAAATTTCAAGTGTTTTTAAAATACCGGTACAAAAATAGGCAAATACCAATCCTGGATATTTATCTTAGTCGAGTTCAAAAATTTATTTATGCCATCAATTCGGTGCCTGACCACGCTTCAATTTGCGATCGGAATTATGTTATTGAATTCGTGTTCCAAGGATGACCCCGCGGTCAAGTCCTGGCAGCAAGTAAGCTCCCTACCTTCCGAATTCCGTACCCATCATTCCTTCGGTTTTAGTTTGAACGGAAATGGTTATCTGGTGACCGGGGATTCGGGAATTCCCAGGAAAGATTTTTATGAATACAATCCAGTCAGCGATCAGTGGACCAGATTGGACGACTATCCGGGGCCGCCTCGTACCTACGGCATTGGAGATGTTTGGAATGGCAAGGCTTACTTGGGTTTTGGAGGCAGTGGTGAAAATTCCTACCTAAACGATTTGTGGGTATTTGATGGCAATACCAAAATATGGAGCCAGCTCGCCAGTTGCCCATGTGAGCCAAGGCTTCATCCGGCCATGGTCGCAGGCGATGGAAAAATTTATGTAGGACTAGGCAATAATTCCGCTAACCTCAAGGACTGGTGGGAATATGATATAGCCACCAACACGTGGCTGCAGAAAATAGATTTTCCTGCGGAGCCACGACATCATCCTTACCAGTTTGGTATAGGTGAATACGTCTATACAGGGTTCGGTCATGGTTCGCAAATTTACAAGAACTGGTTCAGCTTTAAGCCTGCCACGGGCGAGTGGACAAAAATGGCAGATATCCCGGGTCAGGCTCGGGTTGCGGGGACTCAGTTTTCCTATGAGGGCAGGGGATATGTTTTGAGTGGTGATGGCGCAAACCATTCATCCATGGAAAAGGGTGAGTTCTGGCGCTACGATCCGATCAATAACGATTGGGAACAACTACCACCTCATCCCGGCAGGTCGCGATGGGCTCCGGCTTCTTTTGTTATAGATGGGGAAGTCTACCTGATCAACGGAACCATACTGGCGAACAACGCGCTCAGCTACCAGCCTGAGGTTTACAAATTCAATCTGAAGTAAGGGACTGACCATGCAGTAAACCGACCGGATTATTGACTAATAATTTCTCCCAGGGAATGAATCCTTGTTTCCCATTCAAGCCAACCGCTTGTAACATAATCATCATGAGTTGTCAATTCCCAAATGGAATTTGATAATTACAATTTATCATTTGTATGATCCCTATTTCTCTAATTTGATTCCTATGAGAACACTATTTTCATTGCTTCTGTCAGCCTCACTATGCATGGCTCAACCCAGACCTGTTAAAATATTTATTTCGGTCGACATGGAGGGCATTGGTGGGATAGGCACGGCCCAAATGACTACAAGCAATGGTAAAGATTATGACACAGGCAGGAAACTGATGACCGATGAGGTGAACGCAGTAGTCAAAGCAATTTTTCAGGCAGGGCCCGCTGTGGTGGTTGTCAACGACAGCCATGGCGATATGCAAAATCTTCTGCACACTGAACTGGATCCCAGGGTTGAGTACATTCAAAGCAACATCAAACCATTGGGCATGGTGCAAAATCTTGATGAGAGTTTTGACGGCATTATTTTTATTGGCTATCATGCCATGGCCGGAGCCACCAATGGTTTTCTCGCCCATACCGGATCGGGAAATGTAAAAGGTCTTTGGTTGAATGGAACAGAAGTTGGCGAAGGAGGATTGAACGCCTTTTATGCGGGTTCCAAAGACGTCCCGGTATTGTTGGCGAGTGGCGACAAGACCTTTGTGGATGAAATGGTGAAATTGGTGCCCGCAAGAACAGTGGTCACCAAAGAAGCGATTGGCTCCAGTGCTGCCAAGTTGCTTCACCCGGATGTGGTGATTAAATCCCTGCAAGAGCAAACACTTGCGGCTCTAAAAGATATAAAAAATGCCAAGCCACTTTCAGTAAAGCAACCTGTGGAATTTCTTCTAAAAGTTGACATACCAACCCGGGCTGACGTGGCCATGGGAATACCGGGAATGAAGAGGATCGATGGCTACACCATTTCCTACTCGGCAAAAGATATGGAGGAAGCTTACAAGCTGATCAGGATCGTGTACAAATATTTGTCATGGTAATTATGCTGGTGAGGTACCATGATACCTATTCCGACAGCCTTATCATGCCTCCCCGTGCAAATTTTTTGCTGCGGTGCTTTCAAAAAACACCTGAGGATTTCTCAATAGGGCGGTGACCCAGATCAATGTCAGCGGAATTAACGGACTCACCACCGATCCCTGATGAGAAAGCTCCGTAGCCAATGCACCCGCGAAATAACACGACAAAAGGATAAAACCAATTTTCATGGTTTTCGGAATCGCGAATAATGCAATGAACGCAATTTCCATTAGCCCGAGGTAGGGAATATAATCACCCACACCAACCGCGCTCAGACCATTTTTAACCTCATCGCCTCCTACGAGTTTAAATATTCCACTGGAGCCGATCATCAGGCCGGTAATCACGGTGAGTATAATGGTAATGACTTTTTTGGTTTTCATAATTGTTGGTTGTTTGGTGTTGCATATTTACGACAAGTACTTACAAATAGTTAGTGATAGATCAATAGTTAGTAGTTACCTTTGGGTTAGTTAATGATAAAGATGAAAGATATCGATCCAGATCGTGTGGCGGCTTGCAAGGCAAGTTTGCGGTACATCGGTGATGCCTTGTACGTAATCGGGGGCAAATGGAAACTGAAAATTATTGTAGCGCTGTCAGAAGGAAATACCCGGTTCAATGAGCTCCAGCGGACTGTTGAGGGCATCTCCGCCAAGGTATTGTCCAATGAATTGAGGGAAATGGAGATGAATGACCTGGTCAAGCGTCATGTGTACGACCAAAGGCCAGTCGCTGTGGAGTACGCGCTGACCGAATACAGCAAGTCACTGGAGCAGGTGCTGACTTCCCTTCACAATTGGGGCGCAATGCACAGTAAAAAGATCAAGCGGCAAATCAATAAAGCGGGATAGCTACTGCGTCCTACGGCACGATGGCAAATATCCTTACCTGCCCGCCAGAGCCACCTTCCAGTTTGATGGGTGCGTTGATAAGATAAGCACCAGTTGCCGGCAGTTCGTGAAGGTTGGCTACATTTTCAAGATGAAACTTACCGGCAGCACTCACAATAAGATGAGCAGGAAAATCTTCTGCGATGGCCGGGTCAACACTGAAGTCATCAATGCCTATGCCCAAAATATTTCTTTCCGTCACCAATAATTTAGCAGCTTCGGGCGAAAATCCGGGAAAATGCATTTTACCATTTCCGTCCTCGTTTTTATAAGCGGCAGAATCATCCCATTTGTTACCCCAGCCGGTGAGCATCATCACGATGGCACGATCAGGAATCGGCCCGTGTTCGTTTTCCCAATTCATAACGTCTTCAACCGTCAGGGCATAATCCGCGTTGGAGGCACATTGTTCCCGTGCATCGATTACAACGGCTGGCCCGAACAACGAGTTGGCTGTGAGTTCATCAACAGAAGCCTGGTTGTCCGTGAAATGGACGGGCGCATCCATGTGGGTGCCAAAGTGTTCGGGTGTATGGTACTTACCCATGGACGGGGCACCACTTGGTTGCGCCATCAACGTATCGTATGTAAATCGGTTGCTGGCCGGATCTGGCCACGCAGGACTGTCTTCACTCAGCACGTGGGTAAGGTCCACCACTTTCAGCTCACCCTTGAATAACTCCTCAAACCGATCTTCGTCCCTGGGACCTGAACCGCAGGCGAGAAGAAATAGCAAAGGAAGTGGTAATAATGATTTCATTATTTCTGATCAACAATGACAACTTTCTCCATCACATCATCCTGCCTGATTTTGTCTATTACGTCTTCTCCCTCAAACACTTTCCCAAACACGGTATGATTGCGGTCAAGGTGTTTGGTGTTTGCCCTGCTGTGGCAAATAAAAAATTGAGAGCCCCCGGTATTCCGTCCGGCATGGGCCATCGAAAGTACACCTCGGTCATGGTACTGATTGTCACCATCCAGCTCACAATCAATCTGATATCCGGGACCGCCATTGCCTATTCCGTTCGGGCAGCCACCCTGCACCACAAAGTTGGGAATGACACGGTGAAAAGTGAGGCCATCATAAAATCCTTTTTCCGCCAGATCTGTAAAATTCTTAACGGTTTTGGGGGCGTCCTTTTCGAAGAATTTTACCTTCATCGTTCCCTTGTTAGTGTGGATCTCAGCTATTTTCATTCTTTTCTAATTTAATGTCATTTGAATTAAGGCTCAAAAATATTCAAAAATGCGGTCGGCTAACGAACAAAATTGAATTAATTCAAAGGCGGTAATCCGAGATGGGCAAACGACCTCGTTTTGTTTTGTATTTACATACGACACAATTTCTGTTGCATCATCTGATATAACATTTAACTTGCAGTGACCACATTGACCTATCTCTATGCGCTACATCGCCTTTCTGATCTCAGCTACGCTTCTGTGCAATTGCTCGCCCTCCAACCAGGATATTGAAAAATGGAAGCGGCAAGCAAATGACATAACCATCACCAGGGATAATTTTGGGGTTCCGCACATTTTCGGCAAGACAGATGCAGACGCTGTTTTTGGATTGATCTACGCGCAATGCGAGGATGATTTTAATAGGGTAGAAGTTAACTACATCAATGCCATGGGACGCATGGCCGAAGTAGAAGGCGAGAAAAGTTTGATGAGTGATTTGCGGATGCATTTGTTCATGGACACCACAAAAGCTTCGGCCATCTACGAAGAGAGTCCTGAATGGATGAAATTATTGTTAAATGCATTTGCCGATGGTGCCAATTATTACCTGGCCACACATCCAGCCACCAAACCAAAACTGATTACTCGCTTTAGACCCTGGATGCCTTTGATGTTCAGCGAAGGAAGTATTGGAGGTGACATTGAATCCAGTGTCTCCCTTAAAGAACTTGGGGAATTTTATGACGGCAAAAACCAATTGGCCTTTGTTCAGCCGGAAGTTAACGATTGGGATAAGGAACCACAAGGCTCAAATGGTTTTGCCATCGCGCCGTCTAAAAGTGCAACGGGAAATGCGCTTTTCTTGATCAATCCCCACACCTCGTTTTATTTCAGGCCTGAAGTACATGTGATGAGTGACGAAGGATTGAACGCTTATGGTGCGGTCACCTGGGGTCAGTTTTTTGTCTACCAGGGATTTAACGAACACTGTGGATGGATGCACACCTCCAGCCGGGCAGACGCCATCGATGAGTACGAAGAAACGATCGTAAAACAAGATGACCAACTGTTTTATAAATACGGTGAAGAACTAAGACCGCTTTCAAGTGAGAAAGTGTTGCTTGCATTTAAAAGTGGCGATAAAATGGTTACGAAAGAGTTCACCACATACCATACGCATCACGGACCAGTGATAGCAAACAGGGATGGCAAGTGGATAAGCATTAGCCTCATGAATGAGCCGTTGAAAGCGCTGACACAATCCTACATGCGAACGAAGGCATCATCTTATGAGGAGTTCAATAAGACAATGGCGTTGAATACCAATTCCTCCAACAACACGGTGTATGCCGATGACCAGGGCAATATCGCGTACTACCATGGTAATTTTATTCCTGTGCGCGATCCCCGCTTCGATTGGCAAACACCGGTCGATGGCAGCAATCCCGCCACGGATTGGCAAGGTCTTCACCCTGTGGAAGAATCCATTCACGTTTTGAATCCATCCAATGGGTGGATACAGAATTGCAACGCTACACCATTCACCGTGTCGGGCGACCAAAGCCCGAAGCAGACCGATTATCCCACTTACATGGCGCCTGATAGTGAAAATTTTCGCGGAATACATGCGGTTAGGGTGTTAAAGGACTCCGCTAATTTTACACTTGACAAACTAATTGCATCGGCTTACGATTCATATTTGCCGGCATTTGAAAGCATGATACCTTCGCTGGTACAGGCTTTTGACAGGTCTAAGCCGGAAGAATTAAAAGAGCCAATCGATGTGCTGAGAAATTGGAACTACCGGTTTTCTGAATCCTCAGTGGCAACGTCCGTTGCGATTTATTGGGCCCAGGAATTAAGAAGAACAAAGACCGATCTGCTACCACGCGGAAATGATCCCGCGCTAATCGATTACCTAATTGGCAACACGTCAGATAAGGAGAAGCTCGATGCGTTAAAAAATGCAGTTGCGACCTTACAGAATGATTTTGGCCATTGGAAAACTCCCTGGGGCGATATCAACCGCTTTCAGCGAACCACCGGAGATATTGTTCAACCTTTTAATGACGGCAAACCAAGTATTCCGATCGCCTACACTTCATCTTTCTGGGGATCGCTGGCAGCCTATGGAAGCCGCACGTATACGGGCACCAAGAAATGGTACGGCACCAGCGGCAATAGTTTCGTTGCCGTGGTGGAGTTTGGTGAAAAAGTGAAAGCAAAGTCCGTGCTGGCTGGCGGTGTGAGCGGGGATCCCAATTCACCTCACTTTACCGATCAGGCGGAGATGTATCGCAAGGGTCAGTTCAAAGATGTTTTGTTTTATAGGGAGGACATTGAAAAAAATGCGGAGAGAACTTATCATCCAGGTCGATAGCCATTGGTCATTAGTCATTAGTCAATAGGAAAATCATCCCAATGACAAAGGCCTAATGACTAATGGCTGATAACCAATGACCGATTCAAGTGATTTTTTAATTATGGAGTAAACCATGTCATACAGTGATCAATTAAGAACGAGCCGAAGAATACTGATGGGCCCGGGGCCGAGTGATGTACATTCGCGAGTATTGCAAGCGATGGCTACACCACTAATAGGGCATCTCGATCCGGAGTTTGTCACCATCATGGACGAAATCAAAGAGATGGCCCAGTTTACATTTCAAACTGACAACCACCTGACCTTTATAGTGTCCGCACCCGGTAGTGCGGGTATGGAAACCTGCCTGGTCAACTTATTGGAGCCTGGGGATGACGC
The DNA here is from genome assembly GCA_964655635.1 of uncultured Ohtaekwangia sp. GTDB lineage: Bacteria > Bacteroidota > Bacteroidia > Cytophagales > Cyclobacteriaceae > ELB16-189. The sequence goes on along the minus strand of CAZZNH010000003.1, from coordinate 125,262 downwards.
TGTGATCTGCATACACGGGGTATTTGGCGGCAGGATGGCTGATATCGCAGAAAGGTGTGGGGCAAAGGTAACTAAAGTGGAAGCTCCATGGGGCCAACATATTGATCCTCAGCTATTAAAAGATGCGCTAAAAGGACTTAAACCAAAACTTGTAGCTATTGTTCATGCGGAGACTTCCACTGGCGTTCTTCAACCATTAGAGGAAATCAGCAGAGTGGTTCGCGATTCGGGGGCTCTTTTTGTTGTCGATGCTGTAACGTCCTATTGCGGCACCCAACTTAAGGTGGACGAATGGGGCATAGATGCTATTTATTCCGGCACACAAAAGTGTTTAAGCGCTGCTCCGGGTTTATCCCCGGTATCGTTCAGCGAAAGGGCCGTAAAAGCCCTTGAGAATCGCAAGACCAAGGTGCAAAGCTGGTTCCTGGACCTCAGCATGGTGAAAAACTATTGGCAAGGCGCTAAAAGGAACTATCACCATACAGCTCCAGTTTCTGCCATGTATGGATTGCGAGAAGCATACCGGTTGGTGATGGAAGAAGGGTTGGATAAGCGTTTTGATAGACACATGAGAAACCACCTGCTGCTAAGGGGTGAACTGGAGCCACTGGGTTTTGAATTTGTGGTCAAGGAAGGTTTCAGATTACCCATGTTGAATGCCGTCAAACTTCCCGAAGGGATGGATGATGTTGCCGTGAGGACACGCCTGCTGAAGGAGTACAATATCGAAGTGGGAGGTGGACTTGGACAGTTTGCGGGGAAGATCTGGCGAATTGGATTGATGGGAGAAAGTAGTAATCCCAATTATGTCAATGCACTGGCGGCTGCACTGAGAACTATTTTGAAATAACCAGTGCGTGCTAACGAGTGACATTAAAAACTATTTTGCCACAAAGGCACCAAGACACAACTCGCGCGCCTGGTGACTTCGTGTCTTAGTGGCTAAATAAAACGACTTTAAAGAATGACAAAATTTAACTCGAACCTTCCGAACGGAGTATTTGCGGCTTCGGTTACGCCACTAAAAAAAGATTTTTCAATTGATCATGACGCGCTTGTATCTCATTGCAATTGGTTGCTGGCCAACGGCAACAATGGTATTTGTTTTATGGGCACAACAGGGGAGGCCAATTCATTTTCAGTGGAAGAAAGAATGCAGGCGTTGGATTATTTAATTGCAAAGGGATTTCCAGCTGAGAAACTGCTCGTTGGAACCGGGTGCTGCGCCTTGCCGGATACCATTCGGTTAACTGCCCATGCCACCTCTAAAAATGTTGGTGGTGTACTGATGCTCCCTCCATTTTATTACAAGGGGTTAAATGATGATGGCCTTGCAAAATATTTCTCTTTGGTGATCGAAGAGGTTGCACAACCAGGCTTAAAAATTTACCTCTATCATTTTCCAAAGATGACAGGTGTTCCCTTCTCGCTGTCACTTGTAAAGAGGCTTGTCGACCAATATCCGGACACGATAGTAGGCATGAAGGACTCCAGTGGAGATTGGAACAACATGAAGGCTATCTGTGAGGCCATCCCTGGTTTTAAGCTTTACTCAGGTACAGAAAAATACTTTTTGGATGTGTTAAGGGCCGGTGGCGCTGGGGTCATTTCAGCCACGACCAACCTAACCGGCAAATTGGCGGCCATGGTTTACGAGAAAAAGGATGAAAAAGAAGCGGACAATTTGCAGTCGCAGCTCACGGCAGCGCGTCAGGCTTTTGAAGGCGCTTCCTTCATTTCAAGTGTGAAATATGTGTTGTCCAAATCGCAGACGAATCGTGAGTGGCTAAACATTCGACCTCCGAATGTTGGACTCAGTGAAACAGCGCGTGCAGACCTGGATGCGAAACTTCAGTCGATCAATTTTTCAATCTAACGTGTACTTTTTGGAAGAAGGTGTTTTTGCACCTTGCCCAAAGCGGTTCTGGGCAGGCTGTCAATGACAATAAATTTCCTGGGCATCTTGAATGAGGCCATCGCATTCCGGCATTTCTCCTCGAGGGTGGCAACGTCTACTTTCTTGTTAACTACCATATAGGCGATGGGGACTTCGCCTTTGATTTCATCTGGCACGCCCACCACCGCCACCTCATCGATTTCACTTTGTTCAAGCAAAAACTCTTCAATCTCCCGGGGATAAATATTGAAGCCACCCGAGATGATCAGGTCGCTCTTTCTCCCTCTCAGGGTATAATAACCATCAGCTGACACCACAGCCATATCACCCGTCTTAAAATAACCATCTTCAAAAGCCGTGGCTGTTGCATCCGGTCTCTGCCAATAGGCTGAAAATACGTTGGGGCCCTTGATGTAGATTTCTCCTTCTTCTTCAGGTGCGGCCAGGCCACCATCTGGTTTTACAATTTTGATGGAAGTGCCCGGCAATGGAATTCCTACTGTTCCGGCCCTTCGTTCACCCGCATAAGGGTTACTGATATTCATGAGCGTTTCAGTCATTCCATAACGTTCCAAAATGGTGTGGCCGTACAATTGTTTAAAGTCCTCAAGTACCTGGGCTGGCAATGGAGCAGAGCCTGAGACAAACAACCTCATGGATTTGCTCATCATCGCGGCATCTTCTTTGGAAAGCTGAAGCATACGCACGTATACAGTTGGTACGCCAAAAAATAGCGTTGGCCTAAATGCCCCAAATTCGTCCTTCAACTTATTATGCTCAATTTTGGGTAACAATTTGATCGTGGCGCCTGCCGCTAACGCACAATTCAATCCATTGGCAAGGCCGTGCACATGAAATAACGGCAGGCCAAGAAGAAGTCGATCCTGCTCTGTAATTTTCCAGCATGCGTTGAGATTGACGATATTGGCTATGAAGTTATTGTGGGAGAGGACTGCGCCCTTTGATGTTCCGGTGGTCCCTGACGTATAAATAATGGCGGCTGGGCTGTCGCCAGTTGACAGGTACGGCCTGAATGTAACCTGACGTGTAGCGGCCTCTTGCAATAGCGTGTTTACGTCCCACGTAGCTATACCTGGAATGCTCGAATCCGAGATAATTGCTTTGGGGGAAGCGTCAGAGTAAATATGCCCAATCTCGCGTTCACGGTAGAGAATATTAATCGGCACCATAATGACTCCAAGCTTCAGGCAAGCCAGGTACAGATCAACAAACGCAATGCAATTTTCAAGATAAATGCCCAAGCGGTCACCAGCGGCAAGGCCTTTCGATTGCAACACAACGGCCATTTGGTTACTCCTCCGGTCCAATTCGCCATACGTAAATATATTTCCCCCAAATTCTATCGCTGGTTTTCCTGAACAATGGGCAAACGGGATGTCCAGGAGTTGTACAATGTTCATTCTTTGATAGGTCTTTTGACTGATAATAGCATTCCTGAAATTCAATATAAGGCAAAATTTGAAGATACCTTACATGTACAAATTTCAGGTGACGTTTCGTATAGCCTCGTTAGCCGTCATCGTCCGCGATTCTTCCACATAATTTTTCATTTTCTGGCATAAACCTCACATGTATTGTTTCGAACTTAATCAGAACACTTGGCCGCCACGTGCTTTCTAATTTGCAGCATCCTTAAATCGTGGGATATCTCATGCAAGAAGTGCTTGAGGGCGATTGGGTGGCTGAATATGGAATAGGGATAGCAAATTAGTAATAATGAGCCCCTGGTTTACAGTTCTTATGAGCCAGCCTCCCAATTCAAACCGCGCATTATTTTTTTAATGGCCTCGGCCGGTAATATGAATAAATTCAGTACGCTTTTATTTTTTGCTGCACTGCTTACACTTGGCGCGCTTGACGGCTTTGGCCAGTCGACATCGTGGACGGGTGTTGTTAGCACCACATGGCGAACAGCGGGTAATTGGACCAATGGTGTTCCGGATGCCACTAAGGACGCCATCATTGGAGATGCAAGCTTTGTGGGCGCCAATCAACCGGAGCTTAAAATCGGATTTGGCGTTGGCGAATGTAAGTCGCTGACCATTGGAAACGGAGTGAAAGTCTCGATCCTGACCGAATCCGATGGACTCTATGTATATGGAAATCTTTTGATCGGCCCCAACGGAACCCTCGACAACGATAGGGGGCACCTCAGGGTGGAAGGAAACTGGACGAACAACGGCTCCTACACCGCAGGGTCTGCCAACCGGAGGGTCTACTTTATTGGAAGCAATCAAACCATCAGCGGAACCTCGGTTACTGATTTTGAAAAGTTATATATCAATTCGGGAAGTACGGTGACGCTGGCACAAAATATTATTGTTTCTAACTTTCTGGAACTCAATGGCACCCTGGATCCCACACCTAATTTTTTCGTGACGGCCGGCACCAACGACATCAATGTCCGTTCGGGAGGAGTTCTTAAGATTAAAGCAGCAACTGCCAACGGCAATTATTCGGCAAACAGCATTCAGATCACTTCCAGCAACGCAACGATCGACTACGCATCCACCACAGTAAATCAAGTTGTTGACCCTTCGCTTTCTTACGAAATCTTGCATATAAGTGGCGCAATGACCAAAAGCCTTTCCGCCAACATTTCAGTGGGTCGTGACCTGATCATAAATGGTGGTACGTTGGACTTGCAAAGCTTTACTGCGAACAGGAGTTCGAATGGCGGCAATTTTTCGATGGCCAATGCAACAACCCTTCGTCTTGGCGGAACGAACACGTTTCCAAGCAATTACAGTTCGATTCTTTTGGCACCAACCAGTACCGTTGAATATTATGGTGGAAATCAGATCGTCAGGGCGCTAGGCTATGGGCACCTGACCCTGAGCAGCTCCGGGGGAGCAATTTCCAAGACGATGCCTGCGACCGCTTTTTCTACTGCCGGAAATTTTACCATGACCGCCAGCTCGGGTACGTTGTCTGCGACCGCGGGCAATGCGATTGTTGTTGGGGGTAACGTAACACTTGGCGCATCCACGACTTTCAATGGGTCTTCGTTCTCACATTCTTTTTCCGGCAACTGGACCAATAACGGGACGTACAGTGTGGACGTCTTATGTGCGGGGACGCTGACCAGCTCGGGTTCCGGATCGGTGTGGAGTGGCAGCGGTGTTAATAATTTTGCCAACCTCATCATAGCCGGGAATGGCACAGTGGTAAACCTGAACACTTCAATTTCTGTTTGCGGTAATTTTTCAACAACAGGCGGGGGAACGTTTACACACAGCACAGGGGGTACGGGTGTGTTTACCATGACGGGTACCGCAAAATCCATATCGGGGTCAAATATTGTTTTTGACGATGTTAACATAGCGAGCGGAAGCGTAACAACTGCCAGTACGTTCATCGTTGCAGGCAATTTGGATGTGAATGGAACCTTGACCGCGAGTGGTGGCACCCTTTCACTGATTGGAGCCGGAAAATCTATAGGTGGTGCCGGTGCTTTGCAATTTTTCGCACTCAACGTGCCCGGCAACATTTCAACGGCCAGAAATTTATCAATAGCCTCTAACTTTTCTGTGGCTGGCACCTATGCAGCCTCCGCGGGCAACACCACATTTAATGGCAGTTCCAATTTTTCCGGAACAGCAAGCCTGTTCGATATTCAAATCACGGGTACCGCTTCGCTCACAATGGGTGGCTCGTCTACATTGAGGATAGCCGGAACAGAGACATTGGATGTCGGCTATACTTTCAACGCCACTTCCAATGTTCCGAATACAGTGAACTATAACTCATCAGGAGCGCAATCAATCGCACTTACCTCATTTTACCACCTGCTGGTCTCGGGCGGCAACACGAAAACTGCGTTGGCGGGGCTTACGGTAAATGGGAATCTGACTATTGGCGCCACGACTTCACTGGCGGCAGGCAGTTTTGCACACAGTGTCGGAGGCAATTGGATCAATAGCGGAACCTTTAGTGCAGGCACTTCCACGGTGCAATTTATTGGGTCGAACGATGCTACGCTGACGGGGGCTACCACGTTTATCGCGCTCGTTGTAAATAAGTCAACAGCGAATAAATTGACTTTACAGAACAATGTGAGCGCTACCAATGTGACCATGACGGGTGGTTTGATGCTCACAGGATCTAACACGATAACCATCACGGCCACGCGGACAGGTAGCGGGATTATCATCGGAAGGATAACCCGGACCCACGCGTTTAACACGGGAATAAATTATGCCTTTGAAGGGCCCGACAATTTTATCAACTTCTCAACCGTTGGAACGGTTACCTCCGTCACGGTCTTGGTGGAGAAAAAAATCATTACGGGATTCCCTGCCGGTGCCCCAATCAACAGAACGTATACCATTGGCGTCACCGGTGCCGCCTACACCGCGACACTCCGGCTACACTATGAACAGGCTGAGGTGAATGGCAATGCGGAGGCAGCGATGACTTTGTGGAATGACCAGGGAACGAGCACCTGGGTGAATAGACTGAAGAGCGCTAACGACACGGGCAATAATTGGGTTGAACAAATTTCTTTAACTGACCTGGCCAATGTGTGGACGCTTTCGGATGGACAGAATGTAATTGCGTGGACGGGGCTTGGGCTCAACACAGCCTGGTCAAACCCAGCAAACTGGATCAGCGTGTCCGGTTCTCCCGGTCCCATTCCAACCATCAACGATATCGCCTACCTGGGAACGCAGTTGGTCGGATTACAACCAACGATCACCACTGCGGCACAGGCTAAAAAAGTCGTCTTTGGTGACGTGGCATCAGTGACCCTCACATTGGGTTCTGGTGGATCGCTGACGGTTCAGGGAAATATTGAGGGAGACTGGACCAGCAACAGGGTGCACACCATAGATGTCGGAAGCAGAACATTGACCACTTTCAGCGACCTGGAACTTAGCAAAGGGGTTGTAAACAGGAGAATCGACCTGACGATTTCAACCGGGAGCGTGAGCGTGAATGGATCCCTGCACCAGACGGGCGGGGCGAATATTACCTTCACCGGAAATGGCACAATTAACGTGGCGAAAGACTATAACTATGTCAGTGGCGGATTTACCGCGGGCACGGGAAATGTCACCTACAATGGTATCGATGATCAGGTGATTGCGAATCATACCTATTATAATTTAAATATTGAAAAAGTTTTTGGTGTCGCCAGCACCAACGCGTTGCTGACCGTGAATGGGAACCTCACGTTGGGAACGGCAGGTGGCCAGATGGCGTTGGGAGCCACCCTCAACGTGGTTGGTCATGTAACCGTTGCGGCCGGAGCTACACTTAACGCGCAATCCGCTACGCTTAATGTCGGTGGTGATTGGACGCTTGGTGGAACTTTCCTACCAGGAACTGGAACGCTGGTCTTTAATGGAAGCGGCCCACAAAACATGACAGCCACCACAGTGAACAACATTGAAGTGAACAAGGCTGGCGGAACACTCACGATATTGGGCGACTTGAATGTCAACGGAGACATCAACGTGGCGGGTGGAACAGTCGATGTGGGCACCCACAATGTATTGCGAACCACTACGGGGGGCACGGCTACGTTGGGTGCCGGTGCTACCGCCCGATTTGCGGGATCTTCTTTACAGATAGGTAATTTTGCTGCCTTGGTTGCCAGCCCCACGAGCACGATTGAGTTTTACGGAACATCCGCCCGACCCATTCCACCTATTTCCTACGGCAACCTGATTTTTTCCAATGGAGGCGTCAACGCGAAGACGATGGTAGGACCGACCACCGTTCAGGGTAACCTAACCATTAATGCCGGGGCTACACTAAACGCACCTGCATCAACGCTCACCGTTCTTGGAAATATTGTCTCCAACGGTACTTTCAATACGACCAACAGCACTTTGATTTTAAATGGCACCTCCAAGACAATCAGTGGAACAATCACCTACAACAATGTGGTGGTTAATGGAAGTTATGACCTCATTTCAGGCAATGCCACCTTCAATGGCAGTTTGCAGGTCGGAGCCACAGGTGATTTTGATCTCGGAGGTGCGACCGTAGTTTCAAATGGCGATCTGACGAACTCCGGAGTTCTGGCCTCCAGTGGCGTGGTTACCTTTTCCGGAACCCAGGTCCAAACCTTACAATTGATAAATTCGGTGTCATCGACCTCTACGGGCGTCATCAATTTTAATGGTACCGTTTCACCGGTGTTGAATTCCAACTCTTCACCCGTGTTTGCCACAGTAAACATTAACAACACATCACCGATCATGCCTTCCCAACCCTGGACAGTTGGGGTCGCGATGAATATTGCTGCTGCCTCGACATGGACTGCCGGGCCATTCAATCACCTCATCCTCGGAAATTTTTCCAATGCGGGCACGGTGACTTCGTCTGGTACCATATCGTTCAGCCCCTCAACCACAGCGAACATTACACTTGGAAATAATTTTTCCTCGACTGGTAAAATCGTCTTCGGAGGTACAGGGCAAATAAACCTGTCCGACAACAACCAAACGTTCAGCTCGGTAGACGTGCTTAATACCCATGCGTCTGGAATTACACCAGCCACAGGCTGGACATTGACGGACGACTTACTCATTGGACCTGGCGCCACGTTAAAAGGCGGGGCACTAACCCACACCATAGGAGGCGGATGGACGAATAACGGAACATTTGCCGGAAACACGTCCACGGTGATATTTACGAGTACCGCAGGCGTAGACGAACTTTCCGGGGGCGGAGTAAACAACTTTAATCATATCACGTTTGCAGCCGGATCGAATCTGACCATCGCGTCATCCATTTTTGTCGCACGCAATTTCACCAATAATGGCGCCTCACTTTTATTTGAATCTTCAACCGTTACTTTTAATGGAAGCGCTTCCACCGTCCTCGGAGGAACCGCTGTAACAGATTTTGAAGAAATGGATGTGGCCAAGTCTGGCTCATTCGTCCAGATGAATATCAACGCCAGCGTTTCTGAATCCCTTGCCCTGACCTCCGGTGAGCTCCGGTTGAATGGGAACACCATGCTCATCAGCAACCCATTGGTAACGTCACTGACCTCAGCAGGTGGTTATATCATTAGTGAAAACACAAGTAACAACAGCCGCGTGAACTGGGTCATCAACAATGACTTTGACGCGCACGTAATCCCCTTTGGTACTTCAGCCGGAGACCTGATTCCATTTACTTTTGTCCTCACAAGCGGTGATGGAGGAACGCTTTCCGTAGCCACTTATGGCACGGGTAACGACAACCTGCCTCTTCCTCCCACGGTTACTGAATTGAATGATCAGTTTGGCGTGGATAACAGCCTGAACACCGTGGATCGTTTTTATCAGATCGATCTTATTGGTGCTACAACCCCTACGGCCAACATCACTTTTGTCGCCAGCAATGCTGAAGTGGGTACGATCACCAGCCTTCAGGCTCAGCGGTGGAATGGAGGATGGGATGCTCCGCTTCCCGGGCAGGTGAGTGGACTGAATACGGTAACCGTTTCGGGTGTAACGCAGTTTTCACCCTGGGCTATTTCAGGCAACAGTTCTCCCTTGCCGGTCACCCTGGTCGACTTCAGCGCAAAACAGATCGGCCGAAGGATTGCATTGAACTGGGCTACCGCATCAGAAATCGATAACGACCATTTTGAAATTGAGAAGTCTTTCGATGGAAATAAGTTTTTTGTAATTGGGAATGTCAAGGGCGCGATCAATTCAACAGAAACACGGTACTATACTTTCACAGATTCGGAAATTAAGTCTGGCCGGATTTTTTACAGGCTTAAACAGGTTGACCTTGACAAGAAATTCACCTACAGCTACATCGTCACCGTACATGTAGGGGACGTAACACCCCTTGATGTCTCGTTCCATGTGTTTCCCAATCCTGTCGCAGAGAAGATATTCATTGCTTCCGAGGGGCTGACCAATGAGGTGATGGGAGTAACCTTATTTGATTTGGCGGGGAAAGTAATTTGGCAACAAGAAATGATGCTGGCTCATGCCAACAGCCAAATGGAAGTAGATGCGACAAACCTGAAGCCCGGAAGTTATATTGTCCAAGTCATTTCAGGGGGAAGGAGCAAATCTTTCAGGATTGTAAGAACTGACTAAGCAGTTATTTTTGGTTAGAGAGCACTGTTGTTGTACGAACTTCAGACTCTTTTGCCACGCGCTTCTGATCTTGTGCGTACCTGCGTTGCAAATCTTTAGCCTTTTTCTGCACCATCTTATCATGTTTCAGGCCAGGTTTGGGGCAGTCCCACTCCTCAATCTTTCTTAGCTCTTTGGCTTTGTAAGGCGACTCCTCAAAATAATCAACGCTATTTTTGGCCATGGCCTCTTTCCTTTTGGCCATCATGTAGCGCATACGGTGTGCCTTTGCCTTTTTCAACTTCACCATCTCCGGAGGCGGACAGTATACCGGATTCGACTGGCAGGAAATGGCCACAAGTGCAGCACAAGCGATGAGGCGGGTGAATTTCATGATTTCTGAACAATTAAATTAGTCAATTAATTTCATTTAGTAAACTGAATGATAAACAGTTAGGTGTACAGTAGATTGAATTTGATTCAACCATTTCTTTAAAAATACAGGCCTTGAACAAGGTCGGCTGCAGTGCTGCATCAAAGACTGTTTCTCCGTTTTTAAAAAATCAGTACATTACCAATAGGAATTAAGAATCGATCTCTCCAAGAATTCGCCATTATTGTCTATAAAAAATTACCACCATGGCTTCCTATACAATCAACCTGAATGACAAAGAGGTACAGATCGATGCATCCGATGATACACCGATGTTGTGGGTGCTTAGGGATACGATCGGCCTGACAGGCACAAAATTTGGGTGCGGTATCGCGCAATGCGGGGCCTGCACCATTCACCTGGATGGGCAACCCGTGCGGTCATGTTCGCTGCCGGTGTCGGCTATCGGCAATAAAAAGGTAACAACCATTGAAGGAATATCTGGAGAACAACTGCATCCGGTGCAGCAAGCCTGGATTGCCGAAGACGTTCCTCAGTGTGGCTATTGCCAGTCGGGGCAAATCATGTCGGCAGTGGCGCTGCTGAATAGCAATTCCGATCCGTCCGATGCCGATATAGATCAGGCCATGTCGGGCAACATCTGCCGCTGTGGTACTTATGTCAGAATAAGAAGAGCCATTAAACGCGCAGCGAAAGGAGGTCAGTCATGAGCAATACAGATTCAAAAATATTCAAGATGGACAGGAGGGCTTTTCTAAAGACCACGTCTATCAGCGCCACTGGTTTGTTGCTTGGTATGCAGTTTGGCTGCACCAGCACGTCAAAAAAACTAAAAGGAGATCCGGGAGCAAACTTTTCTTCCAGCGTTTACCTGAACATAAACGGCTCTGGCGAAGTCACCATCATTGCCCATCGATCGGAGATGGGCACCGGAATTAAAACAAGCTTGCCGCTGGTGTTGGCGGATGAGCTTGAGGCGGATTGGAAGCAGGTGAAGGTGGTGCAGGCGCTTGGCGATAAGAAATACGGTGATCAAAATACGGATGGCTCGTACAGTGTGCGGATGTTTTATCCGGTGATGCGCAAAGCGGGCGCCACAGCCCGCAAGATGCTTGAGCAGGCCGCTGCCAATGAATGGAAAATAGATGTGGCCGATTGCAAAGCAAAGGATCATGGCGTGACAAACAAAAATGGTGACATCCTGGGATTTGGCTATCTGGCTGACAAAGCGGCACTACTTGATATGCCTAAGGAAGAAGATGTCAAGCTGAAGTCGCCAGCGGAATTTAAGTTTATCGGCAAAAAATCCTCCATCGTTGATTTGGAAGACATCGTGAGGGGAAAAGCAATCTTTGGGTTGGATACCCAGTTGAGTGGAGCGAAAGTGGCGCTGGTGAAAAGGCCACCCGTGGCGGGTGGAAAAGTAAAATCGTTTAATGCAGACGATGCTTTGAAGGTTGAGGGCGTGCTTAAAGTTTTTACCATGGCCTCTCCTGGTTACCCTGCTTCGTTCGATAAACCCCTCGGAGGAGTGGTTGTTGTGGCAGAGAATACATGGGCAGCGATGAAAGGCAGAAATGCGCTGAAAATTGTTTGGGATCATGGCGTCAATTCTGGATATAACTCATCCGATTATCTCGAAGCCATGATGCAAAAGGCGAAATCGAATGGCAAGGTGAGACGTGAGCAGGGGAGTGCCGTTGCTGAATTGAAGAAATCAAAAAAGCGTATCGAAGGTGATTATCGTGTGCACCATCTTTCTCACGCGCCCATGGAGACACCTTGTGCCATAGCCAATTTTAAAGACAATATGATTGAAATTTGGGCACCAACCCAGGAGCCGCAGTGGGCGAGGGGAGCAGTAGCCGGTGCGCTGGGGTTGACGGAGAATGACGTCACCGTAAATGTCACTTTGCTTGGCGGTGGTTTTGGACGAAAGTCAAAACCAGACTATGTGGTGGAGGCGGCATTGATTTCGAAGGAAAGCGGTTTTCCCGTTAAGCTATTGTGGACACGGGAAGACGACATTCAGCACGATTTTTATCATGCGAATTGCGCGCAGCATATCAGTGTGGGATTGGATGATAACAACATGGTGAGCAGTTGGCTGCATCGCACCGTTTTTCCAGCCATCGGATCTACCACAAGCAACAAAGTCATCGAACCTTCCGCGCCTGAGCTATCACAGGGTGTGATTGATTTGCCCTATGATATTCCCAATGTTTCCTGCCAGACAGGGGAGGCATCTGCCAAAGTTCGCGTAGGATGGCTTCGTTCGGTGGCCAACATCAATCATGCATTTGCAATTGGGTGTACGCTGGACGAAATAGCCGAGTCAAGGGGTGTTGACCCGGCTCAAAACCTGATGGACATGTTGGGCAAAGACCGCAACATAGACATGGCTTCGTTGTCCAGGGAGTTTTGGAACTATGAAGAAAAACTGGAGGATTATCCATGGAGTGTGGCACGATTCAAAAATGTAATTGCTGAAGTAAAAAAAATGTCAGGCTGGGGAAAGAAAATGCCTGCGGGTTCCGGAATTGGAATCGCAGCACACAGGAGTTTCCTTACCTACGTTGCTTGTGTGGTGGAAGTGAAAATTGAAAATGGGAAGATCATTATCCCCAAGGTGTATTATGCCGTGGATTGCGGTGTGGCCGTGAACCCTGAGCGCATCAAGGCGCAGTTTGAGGGTGGTGCTGCATTTGCGGCCAGCATCGCACTGAAAAGTAAAATCACCGTAAGCAAAGGAGTTGTTGAACAAAATAATTTCAATAACTACGAGGTTGCGCGCATGTCTGATGCACCCATCGAGACGGACGTGTACATCGTGCCCAGCAATGAAAAACCAACAGGTGTTGGCGAGCCTCCGGTGCCACCCTTTACACCCGCGCTATGTAATGCGCTCTATCAGGTGACAGGTAAACGCATCAGACAACTTCCCATCTCGATTTAACCACTAAGATTTTTCACAGACGATATCGCCCGGATATCCTGACTTCGGTTCAGCTACAGCATTTGGGTTGTGTTCACCGTCCAATTTTTGTACTTTCATGGTTCATACATTTCAACAAGAATCAGGAGATTTAATAACCAACAATTATGAAAGTATCTTTTATTAGTATGGTCGCATTTTGCCTGGTCATGGTGGCGTGTTCACCGGCCAAAAAAGAAGCTGCCGAAGAGACGCAAGCGGAAGAAACTCAGCCCAAGGCGCAACTGAAGGCCATGGCAACCATGAACAGCGCAAGCGGAAGTTCTGTCACGGGAGTGGCTACCTTTACGCAGGTTGGCGATGAAACGGTAAACATGTCCCTGGAAGTGCAGGGTCTCACGCCAGGTGAACATGCTTTGCACCTTCATCAAAATGGAGACTGCAGTGCACCAGATGCTTCATCTGCTGGCGGTCATTGGAATCCGACTGGCATGGATCACGGAAAAAGAGGTGAGGGGCAATTTCATGCAGGTGACGTGATCAATCTGGTGGCCGATGCCGAGGGCAAGGTATCGTGGAGTCAGGATATCACCGGTTGGACCATAGGAGGCAATGACACGACCAACATCCTTAATAAAGGAATCATCATTCACGAAAAGGTGGACGATTTCAAAACTCAGCCAACAGGTGCCGCGGGCGGCAGGGTGGCATGTGGTGTGATTACCGAAAGCAACATGTGATTTTCATTTTGACTAAGCTTCAAGGCCTTTCGAAAGAGGGGCCTTTTTTTGTTTCAAGCCTTGGTGTGGATGATCATCCCCAAAAAACGGGGAATTGCCTCCCGTTTAACCGGCAAATTTGTCTACACATCGAAAGTCCGCGATGACCATAAGGAACTATTGTGTACATGGCACAATAATTTCTGTTGTGTGAGAGTCTAACCATAAAAAACTTGAACAATGACGCTAAGAAAAATTTTGCCGGGAATAAATATTTGGGCTTTAATCATTCTTTTAATGTTGGCTGGGGCTGGTTGCAAAGGCAAAAAAGCAGCTTTATCGGCAACCGATCCTGCGGCAGAACGCGCCAAAATTGAGAATGAGGCGGCCGCACGCAGGCAGCAGGAGGAGGAAGCCAATCGCAGGCGAGAGATGGAAGAGCAGGCAAGGCTCGCAGAAGCCCGCAACAAGGAGGCTGAACCTTATCGAAAATTGGAAAATTACTTTGCCGCCATTGCCAACTCAAATAACCTGGCCTCGGCCAATGGCAGCATCAATGAGGCGCTTACTTTATTTGCCGACCGAAACACTCCGGTGTTGATCGTGATCAGCGAATCCGCTGGGCAGAAAGATTATGACAGGCCAACAACCATAAATCAATACCTGAACTACCTGAAGGATCAAAAGAAGAATCCGAACCGGATCAACCACCTGGTTTTTGATGGTTCCGGAAAAATTACCGAAGTCGAACTTATCAAAAACTAAATCGTCCAGCGTTTAAATACCACTACCATGATAACGAGAAATTCATTTTTTACGAACATTTTGATCACGATCTTCCTTTTCTCAGGCGGGTTGCTGGCGCAAAGCACGGATATCAGCCCTGAAAGAAAGCAGGCCATTGATTCACTGGCGCTGGAAAAAGTAAAAGACCTGAGCAAGTACATCTCCATTATTGGCAACAAGACCACACCCTACGCTGAAGCCACACGGGTGATGGATCGTGCCGGGGAACTCTTTGCCGAGGGAAGCGAAATGGGCGTTTCCTCCATCAATCACAAGGATGTTAATTATTATAAAGTACGTCAATACTTTGAACGGCTGATGGCGCTCAACTATGACCGTGTCAAGATTCAATGGTACGACATCCATTATATCAGTGACCTTGAGCGGCAGCCGGATGGCCGTTATGTTGGTGTCATCACGGTGTACCAACGGTTTGAGGGAGAATCAGACGATGGGTTGAAATACAAGGACACGACAAAGAAAGACATTACCATATACGTTGAGCGCAAAAAAACCCAGATACAAGGGCGGACCATTGAATTCTGGGATGTTTTGTTGGGCGACATCAGGGTAACGGAAACATCTGCATGATCAGGAGCAATGTTCTTTTCGCGTGGATGATCTTGTTGTGGTCGCATCAGGTGACGGCACAACTTGCCGATGAGATGGCCGATGAGAGCAAACTGTACGCTGAAACAAAACAGATCAACCAGTTCTTCAGGCGCTTCAATGGCGAAGAGGATGAAAAGGGTGAACGTTATTACCAGGGCAACAAACAATTCAGGAGCCCGAAGCTGAGAAAAAAATACCTGGAGATGTTGTTCGACCGGTCGAATACCGGAATTGGTGACGACTTGAGGGTGGCATTTGCCAAAGACGTGCTTGAAAAGGGCGAGCCGGCCATCTTGCAATTTCACGGCCCCGGCTGGTTTGCCGAGGTGCAGACCATCTTCGTGAAAGATGGCAAGGAGCAAGCGATAACACTCTTTATGGAACTCGAGAAGCACCACCTGGGCACGAAGTGGGTGATATACACGGCCCATGCAGATGGATATGAAAGATTTTTCAAGAGAGATACGGTTGCTCTTGGAAAGTTTTTGCACCCGATGAGCCATGAACTGGATTTTATGAACCTGAGAAAGGCATTTCTCAACAAGGATAGCGTGGCCCAGTTTGTGAGCAAGCGGTTTGAGCCCGATCACCTTTCAGTTTTTATTTATGAAATGGAGAGCGGGATGAAATTCAAATCGGTGGGGCAAGTGACGTTTCATTTTTTTCAAATTCCAGGATGGTATTTCGAACTGGCTGAGTTTATTCGGCCAGGTTATAACAGGGGTTGGCTGATTTCAAATTTGGTGAAGATCAACAGCAAAGCCGATGAAGCACTGCTGAGACGATTCGTGCATCATGAGATCAATTAGAAAGGGCCCGGTTACCATTTTTCTCCTGCTGATCGCTTTTGCACTTAGTGCTCAAAAGGCACAAAAGGAAATTAAGTCTGGAGAACTGGATCAGGTCAGGAACATGATTTCCTTCCTGGAATTCATGCTCAACACCCTGGGCAGTAACAAAACTTCCGCGCGCGACAAGGATGTGGTGATCACCGAAAGTTACTTGAAAATATTTCGGGATAACCGGGTTCAGATTGAGGATGACCTGGACACCAGGCGCGAGGTGATCACCAACAAAAATGCACCCGCTTACCTGAAAGACGTAGATTTTTTCTTCAGGGACGTAAAGTTCGAATTTACCATTGAAGACATCACGATAGGGGAGCAGTCCGATAAAAATACATTTTATAAGGTGTCGCTGCTCAGGAACTTGAGGGGCATTACCCTGGAGGGCGAACCGATCAATAACACCACTCCGCGTTTTGTCGAAATAAATTACGATGCAAAAAACCGGGACTTAAAGATTGTCAGCATATACACCAATGAATTGGATGAGACGGCTGTGCTTACCTATTGGTGGAACGAATTGTCATATGAATGGCAGTCGATTTTCAAACGGAAGTTGAACATCGTGGACAGCGTCCGGCTGGGCGACCTAAAAAAAATAACTACGATCGAAAGTCTGGACCTGAGCGCGAATAAATTCATTTTGGATATTGGTGCCTTGACCCAACTCTACAATTTAAAAACGTTAAACCTGGCGGAAACCGCCATCGCAGATTTAAACCCGATTCGAAACCTGACAGAACTCACCGAACTTGATTTGTCGGGCACGCCCGTTAAAGATTTATCATCCCTGAGGTATTGTAGCAAATTGGAAAAACTTTCACTCGACCATACCCGCGTGGATGATATTTCAATCGTTGAAAAAATGCCCAACCTGGTTGAATTAAACTTAGCCGGGACGAACGCGACCAGCTATGAGCCCCTGGCAACTGCCGTCAACCTTCAGCGCCTGCGATTGCAATCGTCCTCCATTTCAAATCTTCAACCACTTGCCGCCCTTCTACGGCTTGAAGAATTGGACCTATCGGCAACGAAAATTGTCAATGTCAATAGCCTGGCAGGATTGCAACACATCACATCGCTGAAACTTGACAGCACCAGGATCGCTGATATCAGTGCCTTGAATAACCTGAAAAGATTGACCGCACTTTATCTCAACCACACGTTGGTTGCCGACTTATCAGCGCTGGCGGATTTGCCGTTGCTGACGAGGGTTTATTGCGACCACTCGGGAATCACGAGAAATACAGCTGAAATTTTTATGGTTTCCAATCCGGAAGTGTTGGTAATATTTGATTCGGAAGATCTCAATACCTGGTGGGCCACGCTCTCAGCCGAATGGCAACAACTGCTGCAGAAGGTATCCGGTTGTGGAACAAATCCTTCGAAAGAGGAACTTGCGAGGATAACAAAACTGGATTCCATCAATTTATCTAACCACAACATCACCACACTTGACCCCCTGAAAAGGTTGGGGAAATTGGAAGTGATCATCGCATCAGGGATCCCCGTTTCGGACCTTGCGCCATTGGCCCTACTTGCTGATATCACCTACCTTGATCTCGACTACACGGCAGTTGATGACCTGCGGATCGTCAATCAACTCAAAAAGATAAAAGTACTGCGCGCAACGGGCACCGCGGTGCGATCTTTGGATGACTTGAAAGTGCCGTCACTTGAAAAGTTGTACGTTGACCATACAGGCGTGGATGATCGTGTTGCGGAGAAGTTTCTTCTGGAACATCCATCGTGCGTCATCGTGTACAAAACCGCCCGCCTTGAAAAATGGTGGAACGATTTGTCCAGGCAGTGGCAGGGTATATTCAAAGCCCATCTGAGACTGAAGGATGCCATGTCCCCTGAAATGTTACATCAATTAGTCGAAGGAGAGCGCTTGTCGTTGAATGATAAACCGGTCAGCGACCTGTTGCCTCTGAGAGAGTTTATTCGATTAAGGGAATTTCATTTTTCCGGAACGGCAATCACGGACCTCAGTGGGCTGGAGCGTTTCGACATGCTGCAATCATTGCACGCAACCCGAAGCCCGCTTAGAAATGTTAGTGCATTGCTCCAATTGGTTAATCTCGAAGACTTGAACCTGTCTGACACACCCCTGCAAGATCTGAGCGTGATAGGTGAATTGGTCCACCTCAAATCATTTGACTGTTCCGGTACCCAGGTGAGAAAGTTGAATGAGCTTGCGTATTTGTCCAGTCTTGAAACGCTAAATTGCGCCAACACAGTTGTAAGAAACCTCGATCCGGTAAGTGCCCTGCCTCTTCGGTCCTTGACCTGCTACAACACGAAGGTGTCAGAAAAAAGATTGGAAGTTTTTCGTGCCCGGAATCCGGAATGTGACGTGGTGTATTACCGGTAAGCGATTGCCGCGCATTTGTCAATTGTTGCTGAAATTCGATACGACCGGGAAAATCATCCCTTAAGATTCGTTAGTCAGGATGGCCACTCCATAAATTTCGAGTGAAGTCTGTCCGGTGGCGTACGCCTGAAGGCTTTCGTTAGCAATTAATTTCTACTTTAGAAT
This sequence comes from uncultured Ohtaekwangia sp., assembly GCA_964655635.1. Taxonomy (GTDB): domain Bacteria; phylum Bacteroidota; class Bacteroidia; order Cytophagales; family Cyclobacteriaceae; genus ELB16-189. The sequence goes on along the minus strand of CAZZNH010000003.1, from coordinate 106,475 downwards.
ACGTGATTATTATTAAGCCTTTTGTCCTCTGTATGGTATGATAAAACTCATGACCGTTTTATTCCTTCCCCTGTTTGCCTTTTGGTACGAGCCGGCCGGTTACGAAATTGAAGAGGTGATCAGCCGGTATAACGATTACCATGCGAAATATTCTCAGGTTAGGGTACATCTTGAATTTAATCAGCCGAAGTACGCCCCGGGCGATACCGCCTTCTTCAAAGCGTACTTTCTTTCTTACCAATTTCAACCCATCAAGGGAAGTCACTTCATCACCGTCCGTGTTTTGGATGACGAGGGAAATCGTGTCCATCTGCAAAACGTAAAGGTGCTGGATGGAAAATCATCCAACCAGTTGATATTTCCCAAAACCCTCGTCCCGGGCACTTATGCCATAGAAGCGTATAACGACTGGATGAAAAATTTCAGCGACAAATTCTATTTCAGAAAACGTATGGTGCTGGCAGCGAGGCGCCAGCTTGCCAAACAGGTTGAGCCGGCCAGAGACACCATTGCTATCTATCCCGAAGGAGGATTTCTCGTGACCGGTGTGCCCAATGCCGTGCTGGTGACGTCCACCCGGAAGGGCAGGGGTGAAGTGGTGACGAGCAGCCAAACCACTGTGGCCAGTTTTGAAATCGGGCCGAATGGTTTTGCTCGGGTTTCGTTCACGCCTGAGGCAGGAACATCCTACGTTGCGAAAATGGCGGGTACAGCCATCACCAGCACTTCCCTGACGACAACTAAAGAAAAATGCGCGTTGCAAGTGATATCACTGGGAGAATGCAGTCCGTTGCAGCTTCACCTGACCGCTCCATATGATTCACAGTTGAGAAAAGAAGAATTGTACCTTGTCTCTACCGCCTACGGAAAGGCAAACTACTCCAAGGTGTTTACGCTTTCAGAGGAACTGACCACAGCGCTGTTGGTGCCCTATCGAAGCTTGCACGATGGATTAAATCAAATTTTCATTCTTGACAGGGAAGGCAACGTAGTCGCTGAAAGAAATTACTTTCTGTCACCCATGTATTCGCAGGTGGAAATTGCCATTGCCAATAAACAATTTCAACCCCGGGACTCTGTGGAAATTGAAGTTGCCCTTTCTGATTTCTTTGGCAATCCCATCAAGGGAGAGTTCTCCCTGGCTGTGAACAACAAAAAACTTTTCGATACGGATGGAATGACCCCATCTATGCGGAATGAACTGTATTTGTTTAACGATTTGCCCGGTCTCCGGTCGAATTTTATTCGTGCAGGCATAACCGAGTCCGAATGGATGAAAAGCGTCAACGACCTGTTGATCTCCCAACGGTGGGAGCGGAGCAGTTGGCCTGAAATTTTGACAAACCAGATCAGGACGAACCTCTTGCCATTTAAACCTGCGCTGAGTTTCTCCGGAAGGATGATTGAAACGGCCAGCGGACTGCCGCTTCAGGACTCAACGCTGGTCTCTTTGTACCAGGACAACCAGAAGGTAATTTATTCAACCTATACGAGGAGAAACGGGGAGTTCGAATTTCCGTTGATCAACGACTATTGGAATGTCGACAAGTTCTACTACAAAGTAGACTATACCGACTCCAAATCGAAAAAACCAGACTGCCGCCTGGAGTCGGAGATGATTGGGCATTCCTATGAACCGAAGGAGGCAGCGCTGGCGGACAGCCCCGACAAGTATGGCGAGTATATGCACACCAAACGCATCATTGACCATTCCTTTCGAACTTACCTGAGCAATGCGGCCGCACAACAACCGCAGGTGGCCGATCCCAATCAACCTTATCTCAATGTGCTGACAGGGGAGGACGTTGAAATCACCATCGGGGACTTTGTCGTGTTTCCAACCATGGAAGATTTGATTCACGAAGTAGTGGCAGGATTGCAAGTCAGAAAATCAGGAGCCACTTCAACGGTTAGGGTACCCATCTTTGCGGGTGGTTATACGCGGATTCCACCCGGTGACCCGCTCTACATCGTCAACGGTATACTTACGTTGAGCACAGAGCGGTTTTTGAAACTGAAACCGGACGAAATCGTCTATATGAAGTTGATCAACGACCAAAACAAACTTTCGAAATTTGGTTCGTTTGGACGAAACGGAATCGTTTTGGTTTTGACCAAGGAAAAGGGGATCGATGACCAAAAATTGAACAGCCAAAGTTTTGACCTGGCTGGAATTAACAAAGAGCTTGCGTTTAAGACCGCACCTTTGCAGGGCCCACATGCAGGGTCCGTTCCGCACCTCGGGGCGGCCATCTGTTGGATACCTGGCGCAGTGAATGGGACCAAAGGAAAAGCAACATTCAAGATCAGGTTGCCCGATGATCTTGGCCCGATGGAGGTTAAAGTGAGTGGAGTTACCTTTGATGGCAGTCCGTTTTCTGGCTCAGCACAATTTGTGGTGAGTTGGCCTGTGTTGTCGTCTGCACAGCCCTAATTCAAGTCTGAAGTACGCCTTTCTTTTTTATTGCTTAATCATCTGGTTATCTGATATTTATGGTGATTCAGATCATCTTCTACTGGGCTACACAACGTTGATTTCGGGTATAAAACCCAGCCGCCCGCTGGAGCAGTCATTAAGATAATTCTGATAAAGTGATTAACTTAAGATCTGAACCATCGGGTTTGATTTGGTTACTTGAAAGTCGTTTGTTCGCTTTGACAAGCTCAATCATCCGGAAATGAAAACTTTCAGCCTATTCGCTGTATGGTTAATATGTTCCCTGGCAACAGCCGCATCCCCGCAGCTTAACTGTGATCCCTCGGGAATCAATTCGGGCGCCATTGCTTTTTCGGGTACTTTCAATCCGAATGGCATCAATACCATAACCAGCATAGCTCCGGCAAGCAGTACTGCCGATCCGTTGCCCGTGGAATATATCTGGCTTAAGAGCCTGGTGAATGTGCCCAATACCCTGGGCAACCCTTATTGGTCCGTAGTTGCGGGAAGTCAGAACCTGGCTGAACTCACCGTTTCAGGCTTAACGAACACAACCTATTTCATCCGGTGTGCGCGACTGGCAGGTTGCCAGATGTACTGGGGTGAAACCAACATCGTTACAGTACCTGTTGACTTGTGCGCACCCGCATACATTCAGGGTGGATCAATAGCGTTCACTGGCGATTACAACCCAAACCAGACCAACACCATTGTAAGCACAGCACCCGGCAGCAGCTCATTCGGTCCAACCGTAGGCATCGAGTACATCTGGATGCAGAGCGATGTGAACGTTCCCAACACCGTGGGCAATCCACACTGGTCGCCCGTAGCGGGAAGTGAGAACCAATTGGAGTTAACCGTGACTGGCTTGACCCACACCAAATATTTTATTCGCTGCGCCAGGGCAGTAGGTTGTCAGATGTATTGGGGAGAAACCAACATCGTTACGGTGCCTGTTGACTTGTGCGCGCCAGCCTACATTCAGGGTGGTTCCATTGCTTTCAGTGGAAATTACAATCCCAACCAAACC
>CAZZNH010000003.1:0-102908 GCA_964655635.1 uncultured Ohtaekwangia sp. | reverse complement strand
TCGAATACATCTGGATGCAAAGCGATGTGAACGTTCCCAACACCGTAGGCAATCCCCACTGGTCGCCTGTGGCTGGAAGCGAGAACCAGTTGGAACTGACGCTGAGCGGGCTAACCTACACCAAATATTTTATTCGCTGCGCCAGGGCAGTAGGTTGTCACATGTATTGGGGAGAAACCAACATCGTTACGGTGCGTGTTGACTTGTGCGCGCCAGTCTACATTCAGGGTGGTTCCATTGCTTTCAGTGGAAATTACAATCCCAACCAAACCAACACCATTGTAAGTACGGCACCAGGCAGCAGTTCCTTTGGCTCGACAGTTGGCATTGAATACATCTGGATGCAGAGCGATGTGAACGTGCCCAACACCGTGGGCAATCCGCACTGGTCGCCTGTAGCGGGAAGTGAGAACCAGTTGGAGTTAACGCTGAGTGGCTTAACCCACACCAAATATTTTATTCGCTGCGCCAGGGCAGTGGGTTGCGAAATGTATTGGGGAGAGACCAACATTGTAGAAGTTCCCATTGATTTGTGTACTCCTGACTTCATCAATGGCGGCTCTATTTCATTTTCCGGATCGTATAATCCAAACGGTACCAATATCATCATCAGCGTAGAAGCTGGCAGCAGTGACTTTGGAAGTGAAGTAGGTATCGAATACATCTGGTTGCAGAGCGCTGTAAATGTTCCCAACACAGCCGGCAATCCACACTGGAGTGTAGTGCCAGGCAGCGGGAACCAACTTGAACTAACATTAAGCGGACTGGTGAGCACCACTTATTTCATCCGCTGCGCAAGGGCAGAGGGTTGTGAAACGTATTGGGGAGAGACCAACATTGTGGAAATAGCGGTGGATATGTGCCTTCCCCATGTCATCGATGGGGGAGAGATCAGCTTTTCGGGTTTGTACGACCCCAACGTCAGCAACACCATCACAAGCACCATCCCGGCCAGCAGTCATTTTGGAACGCATATCGGGGTTGAGTATATCTGGCTCACCAATAAGGAGGATGTCCCGTTCAACAACGGAATGAATGGATGGGAGTTGGTGGAAGGCAGCACGGATGCCCATTTCTCCATCGGTGACCTGACGGAAACGGCCTACTTCATCCGCTGCGCGAGGGTAGCAGGTTGCGAAACGTACTGGGGGGAGAGCAATATTGTTAAGGTGAAGGTAGATCCCTGTCTGCCTCAATTTATAGATGGTGGCCGCATTTCATTTTCCGATGACTACAATCCGAATCTCACGCAGCAAATTGACAACGCAGTAAGTGCAAGCAGTGATTTTGGCGACCTGGGCATCGAATACATTTGGTTGTCGAATCATCTACATGTGCCTTTTAACAATGGCGCCAACGGATGGGTGATCATCGGAGGAAATGCGGATGCTTCATTCACGCTTCCGCTTCTTTTACAAACTACCTATTTTATCCGGTGTGCCAGGGTGGCGGGGTGTGATGTCTATTGGGGCGAAAGCAATATTGTGGGTGTTGAAGTGGACAAATGCCGCGCAGATTTTATTTCAGGCGGAAACATTTCATTTGCGCAGGAATTCTTCGATGCCGAAGGTGACAACACGATCCTGAATGAAGTGGCTGCCACCAGTCCATTTGGGGAAGTGGAGTACCTGTGGGCAAGCAACACCACGGACGCCAACAGTCCCGATGATTGGCTGACGATTCCCGGTGAGCATCAGCATTCGTTGAACGTGGCCAGCGTTAACGGCATTACCCATTTTGTAAGGCTATCGCGGGTGACAGGCTGCGAGGAGTATGTAGGAAAGAGCAACCATGTGACGGTATACATCAGGCCGCCAAGCGACCCGGGTGCGCCCGATCCGCTGAATGAGCCGCCCCGCAAAGTAGCAGTGCAAAAACCAAACTACGTGGTATTTCCAAGTCCCGCCACCGCGGACCAGCCGACCACGCTGGAGTTTACGAATGCGGACGATGAGCAGATGGAAATCCGGATCGTGAATATTTCGGGGATACAATCTAAAAACTACACGTACCGGTTGATCAAACACGATGTTAACCGGGTGGAAGTGTCCTTGGAGAATTTGGCCACCGGTGTTTACCTGATCGAGATCAAAAAGGGCAACCATGCCGATGTGAGGAGGCTGTTGATCCGGTGAGCCTCAAAGGGGCGGGAAGCAGAAATTCAATTTAACATAATATAAATTATATAACTTATTCCTTGCATCTTTCTGACGCTCAGTTATATAATGATATTAGGTTAACCAATCCCAGCCTGCCACTGCGCACATGCCATTGCTATGAAGTGCTTTCAGATTTATTAGTACTGCATCGTAAAACTAGAACTGAAAGGGTAATCATCAAAAAAAGAATCCCTAATCGAGTTAGTCCCTTTTCTAAATTTTTTATTGATAAAAAGTGACTTTTGCTGTAGCTAGCTTTTCTCATTGAAGTAAAGGATTGACTCCTTGAATAAATATAAAAAGCCAGTTAATGGTCAAGGCTATAAATCAAAAACAGGTTCACATTACTTAAACCCAAGCAGCGACCCACATTGTGCAGGCCGAGTGCCTCAAAATAAGGGGGGCTATTGTGAATCAACTGTTTTCTCTTCATAATTTTTTACATCGTTTCTTTTCTGAGAATTATAGGCATATTTTAATTCCCGCCACCAAGGCCGCAAATTCATTATTCGCATCACCCATATTAGTACAAATGTGAATAATAGAAATGAACCAGCATTCACCCAAAACGCAGTTGTTCCAATTACCGATTGCGTGCACTTTTCACAATCGAAATGACTTTCGTAAGTGCAGAAGATCAAGAAATAAATAAGTGTAACAAAATACCATAAAAGAATCAGGAAAATATGTTGAGTATTCATTATTCCCCTTGCAAGTCCCTTATATGTTTTTTTGTAACTCAAGTCCTTGTTTGGGTTTTCTGGCTCACTTCCCGATGTGCCCAATATCTTCATATATTTTTCTCTGGCGTCATTATAGCCAGAATAGTCGTTATACTTACTTGAAAGTGATTTCTCGATCTCTTTTGAATATTCTTCGTGGGAGCGCATAGTGTCGTAGGCCGCCTTCTGCAGAAATCGTGAGGCAAATGAAACCATTACCCCAAAAAATGCAATCATTTCGGCCTCCCAAAATTGACGTTTGTCAGTCGCAAATAGCGCAACGAATAATATCGCATTAGTAGTAAATGATGTAAATGTGATGTTCAGCCAAGTATCATGCTCATGATGTCGAAGGTTAATTGCATTCTCGAGCTGGCAAAATTGTTCTTCTTCCGTTAAGTCCTTCATCGTAAAATGCTTTTAATTTAATATCTTAGGAAGTATCAAATTGATTCCTCGTTGGCCATCAATCTGATTGGATCAGGACATCCTTTACCAAGATAAGGAGTTAACATGTAACCGGCAACATTCACCCCAGCAGCAACACCCATTGCCAGACCCGCACATCCCTCCCACTTCCAAAGCCTGCCCAAAGAGTGCCGCTGCCCTAGTCCGGTGAGAGATTGAAAGATTAGGTTCTGAAAAGCCAGCGCTTAAAAAAAACTTTCTATTGAGAGTAATGTTATGCCCGGATACCAAAGCTATATTAACATAACGCAATTCCATTATGTAACAATGTTACTAATAACTGGTTTGCACCAGTTACATAATCAGCGTTATCTTAAAAAGCTTCAACGGTTAAGAGTGCTAGTTATTGTAGCTAGAGAGGCTCAACTTCATGCCAACCTATCCTGAATGCGTTTTCAAAAGTTTGAGAAGTTCCTTTGGGTCTTGACGGTTGTCCCAAAATGCTGTAATGATTATGGTATCGTCTTTGATTTTGTAAAACAAGCTGAAATGTCCCATAGCAGCCACACGTGTATCAGGGAATTCTGCAGCCTTGTATAGCAGTGGATTATTTGCAATCAGGTTAGCTTTCTCATTACTCAACCGAAGCAGCTTTATTGAATAGGTTGGAGATTGATTTCTTTGCATCCAATATTCCAAAATAGACTTTCTGTGCCTGGCGGCCGTTTCCGTCCAGATTATTTTCGTTTGAGCCATTCCAGTTCACGTTCGTTGAGTGTGAGCTGATCAATGGTTCTTCCAGCCTGAATATCTTCTTCACTCATGGCCAGCATAATTTTTTGTTCTTCGGTAAGGGGTACTGTTTCTTCCTGAACATGAGAGCTTTTAATCATATCAGATAGCGCTCGTAGGTAGTCTGAATCCTTAATAGCCAATAACTGGTCGATGACCTTATTTCGAATATCAGTTGCTGATGCCATATTGTTTGTAGTTTATCTTGCTTATAAAGATAGGAAAACTGAAAGAAAACCCAGCACAACGGCAACACACATTGTGGCATGCCACACGTCCCTCCCACTTCCTAAGCCCTCCAAAGAGTGTAGCTGCCCCGGTCCGGTGAGGAAGGGAAAGATTAGGTTCTGAAGAGCCAACGCTTAAAAAAACTTTCTATTGAGAGTAATGTAATGCCCGGAGACCGAAGCTAATTAACATAACGCAATGAACATTATGTAACAATGTTAGCATAACTGGCTCTGGGTTGCACCAGTTACATAATCAGCGTTATCCCTGCCTGCCGGCAGGCAGGTTAAATAGCTTCATAGCGCTTAAGAATGATAGTTATTGCCACTTGGAAAAATATCAAAGTAAATCCAGTACTTTGATTATTCCAAGTTTCACTTCTTCCATTTCATTAGTTGACAGAGAACCAAGGCGCTTAACAAATCTTTCTTTTGAAATGGATTTAACCTGAAAGCAATCCGCAACGCTTTCTTTAGTAATACCGTTGCCTTTTGATGGATTGAGTGGCACATGCCAATCTCGAATTGAACGGACTGCATCTGTAATAGGAACCACAACTTTTAATTGAAGAGCTCCCATGCTATCATGATTCACAATTACTGCAGGTCTTACCTTATCGATCTCTTGCCCAATTTTTGGAGCAAAGTCAACTAACCATACTTCAGCATGCTTCATTCTTCAAGTATGTCAAGATCAACATCTGAGAAATTGTTAGCACGCTTTGCATAATACTTTAAGGTTTCAGGATCGTTAGCCTGAGATTCTATTCTCTTGTAAAGAGCAGCTTTGTCTTTCCTCAATTTCTCAATGGCTTTTTGAAAATTCGTATTTTGCACAGCCGACCGTATTAATATTCCATCGTCTGTTTCTTCGATTACGACCCTTTCGAGTTTGTATTTTTTAACCATTTCAGAAGGTAAAATAACGGCCTTGCTATTTCCTACCGATGTTAATGTTTTAATCATATTCAAATATACGGATAAAGTTATAACATTGTTATAACAATTTATTCAGTTTTAACATCTGCATGATTTGCAGCTAAATGACCTAATTGGAGCTTATATCAGCCCAATTCTGGCAGCAGCACACATTGCGCAGTCGCTGCCTCACTATCGCGAGGACAGGCCGGCCGTTGTGAAGGCGGAAAATTGAGTCCTGAAAATCAACGCTAAAAAACTTTCTATTGAGAGTAGTGATGTGCCCTGAGACCTGCCTACCGGCAGGCAGGCGCAATGAACATTATATGACTGACTTATTAGGGTTTTGCTGTCTGGGGTTAGCCAGGCTGTTTGAGTCTCGGAACAACGCCCAGACGCCCAGCGGATGGCCAGCACTTCCAGTCATCTTTTACAATAAGCATCATGTAAAGCATATTTACCTGGTAGCCATATCATGTATAATATTTATTGCCATATTTACCTGATAAAAGTCTCGCGTAAAACATCATTAAAAATATATCAGACTACTATCGCCTCTTACAAGAAGTACGCACAAAGAACAAATGGGAGGAGTGGATTCTTTATATGCTCAAAGGTGTTGGAAGAGACTTCGTATGAAACAAAGGCAAAGTCTCCCAAAGTATACAGCAAAGAACTGATTGACATTTTCTTTGAACGCCCCTACTGTAAAAGCGAAATTCTTACAACCCGAATGAAGATATCGCGTATTACTGCGGCTAATATCTGAAACAGCTTCAAGAAATTGGCGTTCTCAAATCAAAAAAGGTTTGGAAAGAGACACTTTATATAAACATCAAACTATTCGATCTATTGAAAAAGTAAACAGCATGTCCTCCAATCCTGCATCGTCACCCATTGTGCAGGCTGCGCTTCGGACGGGCATGCCGATTATTGCCTAAGCCAGATTATCATAGCGATGAAAACATTACCCAACATACAGTGATTGTTTCGCAAAGCCCGATTGGATATATTCAAATGATAAAAATCAAAGCCATGCATTCCACCAACCTTGTCACTATCACCGTTGTACTGGCCTTGCTTGTTGCCTGTACTGGTCAGGACAAAGCAGGGCAGCAAGATGCCGATCTAGGTCACCTCGCTCCTGCTGAGTTCAAGTCGGTCAACCTATTGAGAGATACGATTGGACTTGCCGCAGGTGTGGAAGTGATCATGACCTATGTGGAAATACCGGCCAATACTCCACTTCAAGACCATTATCATCCAGGAGAAGAATTTGTGTACGTGATCGAGGGTTCCGGGGTGCTCATCTTAAATGATCAAGATACGTTGCGGGCGAAAACCGGTGATTCTTACAAAGTTCCACTCAAAGCAAAGCATGGTTTCTATAGCGAAGACGCTGGGGTCAAAGTGGTGGTGTTCCGGGTACATGAAAAAGGCCAGCCCGACCGTGTGCTGGTAGAGTAAAATCAGCTCCTCGGTGGATTTCTGGTGGTTTTTACCAATTGCTTCGTATACCTTGGGAATACGCTATAAGGGCATGGCATCACCCAAGTCATTGCCCTCTCCACTTTTTATTACCTTGTGCGATAGATACAACCATAGTTTGAATGATTAGCTCATGGTAAAAAGATTCTGGAAGCGAACGATCCTGTGGATAGTGATCCTCCCCATCTGTACTGTCACTGCCTTGGTAGGCATACTATACTGGAAGCAGGCCTCGGTGGTCCAGGAATTGGTGGAAGTAGTCAATGTTGATTTTGAAGGCGAACTCGAGATTGGGGGAAGCCACATTTCTCCGTTTGCCAACTTTCCCTACATCTCCATTGACCTGGAACACGTCAGGGTCTTTGAAAGTAAATCAAAGTCAACACCTCCCCTCCTTGACGTAGAGGATATCTATTTGGGATTTAACCTGTGGGATGTGTTGCGGGGTAAAATGGACATCCAATCCCTCAAGCTGGAGGATGGCTACATCAAACTGGTGCAACACCCGGATGGATCCTTCAATATTGCCAATGCCCTTTCAAGTAAGAAAGAGATAGAAGATGTAAATGAAGAATTTCATCTCAACCTCCATAGCATTCAGCTGGTGAACATCGACCTCATCAAACTGAATGAGGAAAAAGACATCCTCATGGATTTTTTTGTGTCGGAGGCCCACTCCAAATTCAGCACCAGCCCCAATCATGTGATGGTGGCGCTCGACAGTAAGTTTGAACTCAGTGTGATCATTGAAGGCGACACCACTTTTATCCGTCACAAACATTTCAATATAGACACCCAACTGGATTTTGTTACCGACCAGCAGCTATTGATGATACAACCTTCCAAAGTGGAACTGGAGCATGCCCTCTTTCGCATGGAAGGGACCGCAGACCTGGATGATGACCTGAACCTCAATGTGCGATTTGAGGGGGAGAAACCCAACTTCGACCTGTTTATGGCCTTCGCTCCGGAAGAGCTCGCTCCCACCTTGCAACGATATGAGAATGGCGGCAAAGTGTATTTCAGAACCTCGGTGGTGGGCAAGTCCACCAACGGACACAGTCCGCTGATCGAAGCTGACTTTGGGTGCGAGGCGGCCTTTTTCGACAACACCAGCTCCGGAAAAAAGCTTGACGATCTTTATTTCAAAGGACACTTTACCAATGGAGCGCAGCGCAACGCTTCGACCATGGAATTTTCCCTCCTGGATATATCCGCCAAACCGGAGGCGGGCGTCTTCAGTGGCAGTTTGTTTGTCCGCAACTTTGAGTCTCCGGAGATTGACCTGGAACTGCGATCAGAATTTGAACTTGCTTTTGTTGCGGATTTTCTAAACATCACCGGTCTCGAAGGATTGTCGGGGTCCATGGCACTCACCATGAATTTCCACGACATTGTGGACTTGTCAAAGCCTGAAAAAAGTATTGAAAAGATGAATGAATCCTACTTCACCCAATTGGATGTGAGGGACCTGAATTTCAGGATGCCTGGCTATCATTTGCCTATACAACAGGTAAACATACAGGGCAGCATGAAGGGGCACAGGGCGACCGTGGAAAAATTCAACTTCAAAATCGGTGACTCTGATCTCCAGTTGAACGGCACCATTAGCGACTTGCCTGCTATCCTTCATCATACCTCCGACACCGTAAGTGTGGCACTCAATGTGGATTCAAGGCTGCTGGACATCTATCAATTGACGTCAGGAGATACGCTTCATGCAAAACCTATTGATGAGCAGGTGCGGGACATGCGCATGAAATTAAAGTTTAAAAGCTCGGCCCGTGCCTTTACCGAGTCTCCTCACATGCCAGTAGGGGAATTTTTTGTGGAAGACCTGTATGCCAAACTCACCCATTACCCTCACGCATTGCACGACTTTCACGCTGATGTGTTCGTGGATGACAATGACTTTCGCATCATTGATTTTACGGGAATGATCGACCAAAGTGATTTTCATTTTTCCGGCAAACTCAACAACTACGATCTCTGGTTCAACAATCAGCCCCTGGGTGATACAAAAATTGAATTCAACCTGACCTCTGCCCTGTTGATGCTGGAGGACTTGTTTTCTTATGGTGGTGAAAACTACGTACCGGAAGACTACCGGCACGAGGAATTCAGAGATTTGAAAATTCACGGATTTGCTGCCCTTCATTTTAATCAGGGACTGAAATCCTCAGATATCAACATCGATCGGTTGGAAGGCAAAATGAAAGTGCATCCCATGAAGTTGGAGCAATTTAAGGGTCGGATACACTACGAAGACGAGCACCTGGTGGTGGAAGATTTGAGCGCCAAAATCGGCCGGAGTGAGTTCACTACCAATGTCAACTATTACCTGGGTAGCGATGACAAGGTGAGAAAGCGGGACAACTACTTTGGCCTTAAAGCCTCACAACTTGATTTTGATGAACTCTTCAATTACAATCCACCGCCTGCCGGTAAGGCCGCGACCCCGGAAGACCACGAGTCGGGGTTTAATATATTCGAACTGCCCTTCACAGACATGAAGTTTGATGTTGATATTGGTCATCTCAACTATCACCGTTTTCAGTTGAGCAACCTGGTGACGAGTGCTCGCATTCAAAAGAATCACTTCATATATATCGATACCATGTCAATGTTGGCTGCGGGCGGAGTGATAGGACTGAAAGGATATTTTAATGGATCAGACAGGACCAAAATTTACCTTAGCCCGCAGCTCACGCTCAACCAGGTGGACCTGGACAAGCTGTTGTTCAAGTTTGAAAACTTTGGGCAGGATCACCTGGTGTCTGAAAACCTGCACGGCAAAATCAGCGGGAAGATCACGGGCAAAATTCACGTGCATGCGGACATGGTGCCTATTGTGGATGACTCAGAAATTGGTGTAGACATCGAGGTGATGAATGGCCGACTTGAAAACTATTCTGCCTTTGACGCCCTCTCCGACTTTTTCCGGGACAAGAATCTAAAAAAGGTGTTGTTTGACACCCTTCGCAATCACATCGATGTCACGCGCGGTGTGGTGTCCATTCCCAGTATGACCATCAACTCGTCCCTGGGATTTATCGAGGTATCCGGAAAACAGGATATGAACCTGAACATGGAGTACTTCGTGCGCGTGCCGCTAAAGCTGGTAACACAGGCGGGTATGCAGAAGCTGTTTGGAACCAAAAAAGAACTTGATCCGGAGAAAGAAGATGAAATTCAGTACATGGACGAAAACAAACGAATACGATTCGTCAACCTGAGGATTGTAGGCACTCCGGACAGCTATAAAATTTCGCTGGGCAAGGATAAGAAGGGGAAATAGTCCTTTAGTCTTGAGTTTTGAGTCGCGGAGGCCAAGCGACTTGTCCAGTTTACTTCCTGGTGGCTACATTCCGAACAACCTTGGACCATTCCACCTACGGCACCGGTAACTATTGAACCCAGCGCCAAAGAACTTTCTATTGAGAGTAATGTAATGCCCGGAGACCGAAGCTATAATTAACATAACCTGCCTGCCGGCAGGTAGCCAGGCGCAATGAACATGATATAACTAATAATGATACCTTGCTGCAATAATCTTAAGCGTCTGATCTGCGCCTGTGCCTTGAACCCTGTAGACAAGCCTGTGCTCGCCTGTTATTCTTCTTGACCAGTAACCGGCCAAGCTCCCTCTTAAAGGCTCAGGTTTACCTTTGCCTCTAAAGGGATCCCTTTTAATCTCTTTGATTAAATCATTGATTTTATCAAGCGTGTCCGAATCATTAGTTTGCCAATAGATGTAATCTTCCCAACCATGGGCAGTAAAGACAACCTGCATTATCTTTTTTTCTTAGCAGCGGCAGGCTTTCTTTTCAGAGGTCGTGAGGGTTTGTCGCCCAGATCAAGCTCCTTCACAGTGACATTTCCTGCTCTGTCTTGAGCAATACTTTCCAATAATCTTTCGGCATTTGCCTGTGTTGACATCAAATGAGTCGTCTCCTCCATGGAGTTGAATTGTTCAAGCGTCAAGACAACAAAATCTCTCTTCTTTGGGCCAGAGAGGATTAAAATATCCTGGTCGTCTTCAACCTCTTGCAAGCGCTCCTTCATCTTAGACCGGAATTCTGTTATGGTGGCCGTTTTCATTTTTGTAACAATCATTTTGTTCACAATGTAAACTAATTTTACCTAAAAAAGTTACATAAAAACGTACATTTTTACGTACAAAATAGGCCAAATCGATCAAAACGGTTGTAAATTATTATGAATCCGTGCGGGGCCTTATTCCAAAAACCAACAGGTAGCCTATCATCCAAAACTCTCCAACCGTGGCAGGAATTACCAACATCTCGACCCAGGGTTCTTGCAAACCCATGTAATGGATGAATGTACTCGCGAGATAGCCGGCACCACCAAGAATGAGCACCCTGCCAAGCCAAACGGGCATCCGCTGCGAACTGGTCACGATGTAGCCCATGGGTATGAGCCAAAGCCCGAAGAATAGGCTGCCTACACCCCATGCGTGTTTGATGAACTGACCCAAAAGCTGAATCATGATTAACTTTTCAGGCTGACCTTGTGTGCCGGTGGCTACTTCGATCGAACCGCCCATGGCCATGGCACTGATCATAATAGCGGCTGCATTCATCATCCCCCAGGCGGCCACCGCCCAGGCAGCAACCGGCCGGATATCTTTGAATAGTTTATAAAACCATACCGCTGCAAGCGCCTGCGACACCACGATCAGGAATTCAAACAGCAACCGCATTCTGGCCAGCCCTCCATGCTCGGATAAATTTGAAAGTGTTGTTGACGGATCACCGGCCACATAAATCCGCGAATGGAGCATGAGAAACCCTATCATTCCGGTAATGGCCAAGAGTAAATACCAAACTCCTGTGATGCGGGCCGTGCCTACCAATTCTTTTTGTTGCTGATCTGTTGTCATGTTCAAACTTTGGTGTTGTTTCCTGACTTCCGATATCGGCTGTAAGTTAGTTACCCGGAACTCAACGTCAAGACTTCTGACGCGGTCCTTTGTTACAATTTTCCTGTTGAATTGCGATTGATTTCACGAAATAAAGATAGGGTTTTGTTTGTTATCCAATGACGCAGCATTATTGACGAAGAACACCAATCTTGAGACTTGTAAATTTGGAAATATAATTTCCTGTCCAGGCGAATATAATTGCCAAGTAGAATTTGCCCAGCAATCGTTTTACTCTGACTTGAGAATATTCACCGGATTGATGAGTGCGGTTTTAATTGCCTGATAGCTGATGGTAAGCAGTGCAATACCCGTTGCCATGATTCCCGCCAGGGCAAATACCCACCAGGTGATTTCAACGTGATAAGCATATTGCTCCAACCAACGGCTTGCGCCCCACCAGGCAACGGGGAATGCAATGCAGCAAGCAATAAAAACCAACTTGACAAAGTCTTTGGAAAGCAACGAGATCAGGTTGGCCACACGGGCGCCCAACACTTTTCTTATTCCGATCTCCCTGAGTCGTTGTTCGGCTGAATAGGTTGCCAAGCCGAATAATCCCAGGCTGGCAATGAATACGCTGGCGAGGGCCATCCAACTGAGAATGGATTGATTGCGCTGGTCCTCTATATAAAACAAGGCGAGCTGGTCATCGAGGAAGTGGTATTCAAATGGTTCCGTCTCATCGTTGGCAATCATGATGGATTTGAGCTTCGCCAATGTTCCCTGGACATCATGGGGTAAAATTTTTACGGAGTAATAATCGATCGCTTGAAACGGGTTGTCATGATAGGCAATAATCAACGGTTGTATCCGGTCGCGCAGGGACTGAAAATGAAAATCCCTGACGATACCGATTACGCGCGGCTTGAACGAGGCATTCACATCATCGTAAAGGGGTACGAAAAAGGAATTGCGGGCAATCACCGGAATATCCACCACTTCCTGCGACAGATTCGTGATGCCGAGCATGCTGGCAGCTGCCTCGTTGATCAATATAGACGATGTATCGTTTTCATTTTGGAAGTTGCGACCCTCGAGCAGTTGGATATCATAGGTAGCCAAAAAATTCTCGTCAGCGCCAATGACGTAGGCAACCTGGTGATCGCCTGTACTCCCCTCCTTCCGGGTTTTCACCCTCCTGAAGGTTTTCCATTCTCCAGGAACACGTGAGGTCACCGACACTTCCTGCACGGCCGGTATTTTGGCCATCTCCGCCTTTACCCACTCAAAATTAGAACGTGCTTTGGGCACATTCACATCAATCACCAACATCAGCTCCTTGTCGAAGCCGAGGTTGGTACTGTTAAGGAAGCGCACCTGCATGAGCAGCACGATGGTGCCGATGATCATCACCGTAGAGACTGTGAACTGAAATACAACCAAAACTTTACGCACTGAAAAATCATTCGTGCTTCGCACCTTCAACCCCCTTAACAGCGCTACCGGATTGAAACGGGAAAGCAGCAGCGCTGCATAGCCACCCGACAGTACTCCGATCACGACAATCAATGCAACAGCGATTGCCCAAAATCGCAAGCTGGCAGGTGTGAAGAGCGAAAATTGTCTGTTCACGAAGGCGTTAAAAGCGGGAAGCAACAGGTTCACGATAATTACTGCCAGCACCAATGCGATGATGGTTGTAATCAGCGACTCTACCAGGAATTGCCCGACCAGGTTTCCGCGCACGGCACCAATGGCTTTTCGCACACCGATTTCTTTGATGCGGCTGGAAGCCCGTGCAGTGGTGAGGTTTGTGTAATTTATTCCTGCGATCAGCAGAACGAAAATACCCGCAAAGGAGAAGATCGTGACGTATAAGGGGTTACCCTGTGGAATAGGCTCGACATTCGAATTCCTTGCACCGTCAGCGATGCCTTCCGAATATAAGTGAACATCCTTCAACGGTTGGAGACTGTATGACAACATCCAGCCCCGCTCAAGTTCCGCGTTGGCAAGCACGAGCTCGGTCATTTTGTGGGCGACAGCGTTTGGGTTTGCCTGCGGCCTGAGCAATGCGTATACCGTAAAGCCGGTCGATGCCCACTCCTGCATTTCATTGTTGATCTCCTCGTTGTTTCCACTGGTTGCCTCTGAAATCAGGCTGGTAAAATTGAAACTCGAATTGTTTGGATGATTTTTTAAGATGCCAGTGATCTTAAAGGGGGCCTCCATAAAGCTAAACTGAAGATACCGGCCCATTACATCCACCGTGCCGAAGATCCGGTTTGCGAGATCTTCTGTAATCACCATCGAGTTGGGCTCTTTCAAAGCAGTTCGCCTGTCACCTTCGAGCAAGGGGAAATCAAATAGTTGCAGAAAATACTCATCGGCACTGGTAATCGTTTCTTGCACATTGACAGGATTTGTAATGTCCACCAGGTTGGCGCGGCCAAGGCGCTGCATGACCGTGGTCATCTCTACTTCGGGAATAACGATCGTGGATTCGCGGGCCAGGCGATGGCCTGCGGCAGCCACCGTGGTGGTTCCGTTGTCCGCATTTGACTCGTGTGTGATCACACGATAGATCCGATCACCCTGAACATGCTGACTGTTGAACGTGAGTTCACCATACACATACAGGCCGATCAACAAAAAGCAAACGATACCGAAGGTAAGTCCCACTACGTTGAGGGCAGCGTACAGTTTACTTTTCAGCAGACTTCTCCAGCCGACTTTGAAATAACTTGTGATCATGCCATGGTTGTTTATGGGTTGAATGCTGGCCGAGCGAACGATCCCGGGCCTGAACAGAAATAAAACATCTTTGAATAGTAGCAGGTTGGCTCTTGCTCTTCCAGATCGGGCTTCTCTCGCGGCATAGATTTCCAGCAAATCGCCTTCGATGTCGGCATGGTACTCCGGTTTGCAAAAAAGTTTCAGCAGCCTGAGTATGAAAAGTGAGGGTCCGGATTTTTTCATGTTGCCTGATTGGGCTTCAGGATCAATTTAGGCAGGTCATTCCACAGTTCGTCTCGCGTCTCTTTGGTGTACTGGAGTGCTTTTTTTCCGAAGGCGGTAATTTCGAAAAAGAGTTTAGGGCGCCCTCGCCTGTTGTCTGATGATTCACCTTGCTTTGATTTCAGGAAGCCTTTGGACTCAAGCCTGCGAAGGGTGACTTGCAGGGCACCAACGGTAACTTCACGGTCCAGCCGTTGTTCGATTTCATTTTTTATGGATACGCCATAGGCATTGCCATGCAGCACCCCTACCGTAAGCAATACCAGTTCTTCAAATTCTCCAAGTTGTATTCTCTTCATTAATAATACTATTACGTAGTAATATTAGACAAGGTTTGCTTAAAGTCCTACTTTGTAGTAATAATTTGCTGAATTGACCTTGCAACCCTCCTAAAGCAAACTGATTTGGGTTACCACCAATGCAATTCCCTCCCATATCCGGCTGCCGCGTGTGGGATTCACTTGATGATCCATTTCACATGGCAGGAATGAGTTGTGTTTTGATAAAATATAGGAAATCCGCTCCCCCATCGGTCATCGCACTTGCTTTCGTTGGCGTGTAGTCTATGTTTCGATCCTGCTCACAACCAAGGTTTACAGCAACCACATTTTGAGTCGGGCCTTAGAGGAAATCTCATTGCAGTGTGTTTCTGCGCCCGTTAAGCCAAAATCAAATTGTTCATCACAATCTAAACGAAACTTTATGCCTAAATTGAAGCAACCTCTAACAATTGTTATGAAAAAACACTTTATTATTTGGTGCCTCACAAGTGTTCTGACTCAGGGCATTTTTGCCCAACAGAACAAAGGCGCTATCGATGCCAGGCAAGAAAAAAATAGAAAGTATACTCAAAACCTTCCCGACTTCGAAAGTACCTTATTATTAGAAGAGAACCCTGATACGACAGCCAATGCAAGTTTTGGCGACTTTGATGGCGATGGGCATTTGGACATTCTGTTGGTAAAAGGGCGACATTGGCCAATTATTGACCGAGTGCTGCTTGGTGAATACCATCGGTAACCTATTCGCCAAAACCCTGACAGAAACCGTTATCTTCACACCTGTTACTTTCATTTTGGCCGTATTATGTTATCGGGTCGCGCAAGACTAGGCAAAACGTTGATTGCCGAAAGTGTGGATTTGACATGTTGTACGCTTGTCCAATCCGAAAAGCTGACTTATTTTTTACTTTCATTTTGGAATTACCACAGAGGGTCCCAATTTATTGTGTTGTGATTTCAACAATATCCATCCAATTAGACATTTTCAAGTTGCCTGATTTGGCTTTAGGATCAGCTTGGGCAGACCATTCCAAAGTTCATCCCGGGTATCCTTGGTATACTGGAGCGCCTTTTTTCCAAAGGCAGTGATCTCGAAAAAAGTTTAGGGCGTCCGCGTCTGTTATCGGATGATTCACCCTGTTTTGATTTCAGGAAGCCTTTGGATTCAAGCCTCCGCAGGGTTACTTGCAGCGCACCAACAGTAACTTCACGGTCCAGCCGTTGTTCGATTTCATTTTTTATGGATACGCCATAGGCATTGCCATGCAGCACCCCTACCGTAAGCAATACCAGTTCTTCAAATTCTCCAAGTTGTATTCTCTTCATTAATAATACTATTACGTAGTAATATTATTCAAGGTTTGGCTTAAATCCTACGTTGTAGTAATATTTTTTGAAGCTACAACCTTTTTAAAAAGTAAACTGGTACTTCCCTGCAATCCATTTGCAACCACGGGCGCTGCACACATTGGGTGTATATTCGGTTTTATCGCTAATAATTATAGACTCGCGCTCCATAAACTTGACGATTGAATCATAACTTGGAGCTGAAATCTATTTTACAAATTAAGTTTTGCCAATGATGAATATATCACGACTTGCAATAAAATATATGTGCTTGTTTTTCTTAACCTTGATGGTTAGCGAAACAGGCCAGGGGCAGAATATGAAGAACCCTACATTGCATATGTATGTATTTGACGTGGGTGACTTGAAAATATTCGACATTTCTAATTGGAATCCGGGAGTAGATGTTGGGAAAAGTGTGAAATTTGCTTGCCCTGCCTACCTGATCAGGCACCCCAAAGGTGATCTGATGTGGGATACCGGTCTGAACGATGGGATTGCTGCGCTTGCAGAGGGCAGTGCAAATTCAAGCTTTGTCGCCAAATTGCATCGTACACTAATTAGCCAAATGACGGAAATCCAAGTTTCTCCAGCTGACGTGGAATATCTTGCAGTATCCCATTTACACAGTGATCATATCGGCAACGTCAACTTATTTCGAAACGCCACGCTGATCGTTCAAGAAGAGGAATATGAGGGGATGTTTGGCGGATCTCACGCGTTGCCTCTTGTGGACTCTCTTAAAAATAACAAAGTTATAAAGCTTAAAGGTGACTTGGATGTATTTGGTGATGGTTCGGTCATAATCAAACGTGCACCAGGACACACAGCCGGTCACCAGGTGCTTTTCGTCAATCTTGCCGACATCGGACCCATCGTCTTGTCGGGTGATTTGTATCATTTCTCTAAGAATCGGGAACTGAAGGGTGTTCCCAGGTTTAATTTTAACAAGGAACTTACGCTAAAGTCCATGGAAGAGATTGAAGCATTTATTCGGCAAAAAAATGCGCAACTATGGATACAGCATGATTTTGATCAATCCAAGACCATTCCACATGCTCCAACACTTATTAAATAATTGAATAGATTTCCTCCTTCTTGAGCACCCGGGAAGCTAAGATAAATGCACGGCAGGTATGAAGTTCTATTTATTCGCGAAGCCTTTTATGATGGTAGATGTACGACAAGGTGCCCGTGGCATAGGGAAAAAGCATTACCAGCATAAGCGGATTGAAGCCACCTACGGCAAGCCCGGAATACACCGCTCCAGACAAATCGAAGAAGAAGCCTGCATAGGCCCACTCTTTGATGCGTGGATAGCCTGGCACCAGCAATGCAATGACACCCAGAAGTTTGGCCGCGCCAATAACGGGTAACATATAAAGCGGGTAGCCCAACTGTTTGAATATTTCTACCCATTCCGGGGCCGAGAGGATATTGGGAATGGCCGATGATAGCATAAACGCGGAGAAAAGGCCGGTGAAAACCCAAAACAGCATGGGTGTTCGTTTAGACATGGATTGCTGTGTCATGAAAATGCTTTTGTTTCGTTAAATTTTAATATAACTATCAATTTTTCAAGGACGATGAGAAGATTTTGATGTAGTATCCTGCCAAATCTGGCCACTAATATCAATTAATTTTACTTCGAAAACTGGTTTTCTCACTTCAAGACAGGAGATATAATTTCACATAACTGAATTGATCGATTATCTTGCAATCGTCACGGTTCCATTAAAAACCCGGGCTCGTTGAATGCAAGTATCAAAGTATGAAAGAGACCAAAAGTAAACGCCAGTTGTCAGGCCTTCGCCAGTCCATCCTGGTTTTGGCTCATTACCAGTATAACTAAATACGTTTTTACCATAGCGATTAATAATGAGTAATGTATAATTCTTGATCCCCTCACTGGCATAAATTTCAAAACTATCATTCTTATGATCACCGTTCGGAGTAATGACATTTGGAACAAACAGGCTGTCCGATGGCACCTTGTAGATAGTCATTATGTTGCTCCGAAATTCGCATCCATGACTTTGAATAAGTAACCCGTATTTTCCTGATTCACTGACAGACTGCTGAAAGGTGTCTCTGGTAGACGCTATGATTTGGCTATAGTCACCGTCATATTGGGACCACTCATATGTCGCATCAGCAATTTGTTCCGCCTCGACCTTCAGAGGTAAGTCTCCACACATAGAAAGAGAATCGAATTGCGGCTTTATCTCAGGAATAAAATTTGGTTTCAACTCATAGACTGCCTCGCGTTCGCAAAGCCCATCGTTGGCCACCACTTTATAATAGCCCAGACCCCGAGCTTCAAGGGAATTACCCGCTGATCTCAGCAGTTCGAGATCTTGATCATTTATTCCATAGTACCACTTATAGGATACGTTGGAATGCTGTGTTGCAGTAAACCGGGTACTCCCAGTAAAACAATACCTATCTGCGCCAACCTGTTCCAATTCGAGCTTAGGAATTCCTTCTACTTCGGCAACGAGGACATCTTCGTACAAGCACCCTGGCATAGGAGATACCGAGAAGCGCAGTTCGTGGCTTCCCAATCCGGCCGATGAAGAAGTGAATTTGCCATCGGCAGCTATTCCAGGACCCGACCAATTACCTGACAAATAGTTTCCTCCAAGTTGCACCGCAGTGGTGGACGAACATACGTGAATGTCCTCTCCGGCCTCTGGGTATAGGTCCCCTACCCATACCTCATCCTTATTCTCAGAACAATAGTTAGTCAGTCTCACTCTGAAATAGCCCTCGGCTCGTGCGGTATATGTTTGTAAATGGGCATCGTCTAATATTGTGTAGGCAATGCCGTTTTCACTGTACTCCCATGCATAGTTGATATCAGATCCGGATGGTGCGTTCAAGGCCAATTCATCACGTCCACAAAAGTACAAGCTGTCTGAATCGGACAATATAAATGGTTTTATAGCCTCACGTACTTCGATGAACAAAGAGTTGGAAGCATCGCAGTCATCAACCCTGTATTTGATTCGGTGAAAACCAACACTTGCCAAAGCCGGATTAAACAAACCTGTGACTGGCTCCTCCATACCCTCGCCTGACCACTCACCACCGGTCGGGTACGCTTGAAATTGTACCGGGCTTTGATTGTCACACAACGGATCTTGCCAGGGGAATATGAAAGGGTACTCAGTATAAATATAGGTCGACCCGGCATCAACGCTCAGCTGATTATCATCATCAGTGGCACCGATCATAAGAAATCCAAAAACGCCATCTACAGCAGCTCCGAAAAAATCGGTATCAGTTCCACCTGACTCATCACCACGAATAATTTTGTCAGGCAATTTGTAAGACCAACCCATATCCGGCATTTGATAGAAATAAGTACGCCCCGGGCCTGGATTGCTAGAACCACTGGTAGTAAAATAATTCTGAGGAGATCCCACCACCGCGTATCTGTCCTCAATGTGAACTGAAACGCCCATGCAACCATAAGCCGGCTGTTCAGGCACAGTGAGCCTGACCCTTTCGGCCAGGCTTCCTACCCATCCCGCTTCGGGCATTTCATAGATGTAGGCTGCACCTTTGAAATGATCGACAACACCCGATCCAGGCTCACGCCAGCCAGGGGCACCAACAATAATTTTTGTGGCTGTTTCATTCATGTCTACGCCATAGCCAAAGGCATTACCTTGAAAACTACCGGATGCATCAGAGGGATAAAGTACCGCGTCCTCAAAAGAATTACTCCAGTTGGTTCCTTTTTTAGTATAGAGGAGTACGTAATTGGGGTCAAAAGTGTAGAACCTGGACGCACCCAGAGAAACAGCAATGACATCTTTTTTAATTTTTACATGAAGACCAAAATTATTGATATTACTTCTGGTGGATGGGTTTAACGTAGCCTCGAGCCGTGGAACTGGATTCGACAGATTGTAGATAAATACATGACCAAAATTTGGTCTTGAACCCGAATTGAACCTTGAGGTGACCAGATAGGGATATTCCATGTCAACACTAATACCAAAGGCATTGTCGTCTTTCTGGCTACCTTCGATATCATCATTTATGATTTTGAGGGTCTCTGTCATATCAGACCATCCTTCAGCAGATTTTTCGAACACATATACTGCTCCCAAATCAAATTGCGTAATAGCTCCACCACCCTCGGCCCTAAGATCTTTAAACGGTGCGCCCACGGCAATATGGTTTTTGCTTATGGCCACGCTAAGGCCAAATCGATCAAAATTTTCACCATCTGAAGGTGTTAGCCTGGCAATCCGTTCCCACACTAGCCCATTTAATTTATATACATAAGCAGCTCCAGCCCGGTGCCCTTCCCCAATGTCATTTGGTGCACCTACCACTGCATAATCTCCATCAATATCGATAGCACTTCCAAATGCAAAATTGGCCGCTGTCTTGGGCATGTAGGTGAATTCATAATCCTCGTTGTAGGTATTACCGGATTGCCAACCTCCGGCAGGGGCAATAAACTCATAGACCGAAGGTGTGGCTGGAGGTGTGTACATTTCACGATTTAAAATATAGTGTGCCGTAGCACCTACGAGCACCTTTCCGTTATGAACGCGTAAAGAATTCGCAAACCGTTTTGCAAGTGCGTAGTTAGAATTGCTAAGCACTGACATGGGTGATATCGTGGCCCAGGAATTAGAAGGATCCGGTTTAAAGACTTTAACTCCATCACTGGCGGCAACGTACAGGTAGGGATTTTCGAATTGAAGCTGTGCAATGTAGGCGTATAAGTCGGGATCTTGATTGACATAATAAGTCGTTTCCGTCATGTCTGTCCACCCCCCCAATGGTTTTACAAAAGCATTGACCCGCTTACTGGCTGGTCCATCATAAACACTGGCGCTAACAAAAATAGTCTCTCTTAATTCATCAATGGCCAGGCCAACACCAAGCCATAAGTAAAGGCTGTTAGAAATGGACAATGTCAATCTTGCATCTGGCAGGGCGTCCCCCCAATTTGCACCAGTTGATTTATGAAAGACATAAGTTGAGCCGGATGTAAAAAAAGTTGGATATTGTTCGTCAGAGGCAACGACCGCGGCTATGTTTTCTTTTAGGGCTACGTTGCTGCCAAACGTGCCACCCAATGCATTGGTGCTGGAAAACTTGGCTTCCTGAGCCCAGGTATCTCCTATTCGATTGAATATGTATGCTGCCCCAACCGATACACCAGGACTACTTTGTGTGTACGGTGCGCCTACGATTAAACGGTTCCCGTGAAGGTCGATCGAAGCGCCAAACCCAAGAACATTCGGGTCAGCCGTCAGCAACCTGAAACTTTCAGTCATATTTTGCCAGCCACCTGTTGGCTTTTTGTACACGTAGACGAGCCCTTTCCGGACAGTACCTTCGTAGTGCCAGGGGTCACCAACGTAAACATAATCACCCGAAATCCTGACGACCCGACCAAACCCCTGACCCTGAGATGGATCAGCTGGCGCAAGTGACCCGATCTTAACCCAGCGACTGCCGTCAAAATTAAAAACGTAAACGATGCCCCCACCAACTTTCAATGAGTCACTTTGTGGTGCGCCCACCACCGCAATATCGCTATCAAAGTCAATGCTGGCGGCAAATAATTCCCTAGAATTCAGGGACATTTGAGGGCCTAACTTGTCTGCTTCTGGCCAGCACTGGGAATGTACATAATGTACTCCCGCTAAAATAAATGACAACGATAATAAAAATCGAGCCAATGGCATATCAGGAAAATGTAACAAACTCAAAGCTAAGAAATCATTGCATTTTTCTAATATACTTCCAGAAGATTGAAAGTTACCGGCTGATTGCGCGAAATTTTGAAAATCCGTTCAACGATATTCCCTTAAACCAGGCATCCTTGAATTACCAGGTTTAATAATTAATTATCAGTTGGCCGCTAGGGCCCTTTCCAAAAGTTTCTCATCTCCGGTTTTCTTGCAAAAGGCAGCAAAGGAAGACGTGGGCCCACGCCAGCGCAATTCGTTTACGTTTTTAAAAACCTTCGCATCGGTGCGCAAAGTGGCAAGCCGCTTGAATAACAACGCCTCCTTCTTTTTCTTCCCCAACACCTTGTCAGGGAAATCCTCGATACGCCCATATTCACTCAGCAACTTCGCAGCTCCGATCTTGCCGATACCCGCAATGCCCGGGTAGCCATCGGCATCATCACCCACAAGCGCCAGCAGGTCGGGGATTAAACTCGGGCTTAAGCCAAATTTCTTGATGATTAATTCTTCATTCCTGATCACATTCGCCCTGCGGTCAATCTGAACGACACGATCGCCTTTTACACATTGTGCCAGGTCTTTGTCGGGTGTCCAGATGCAGACCTTGTCTACCCGTTTGCTTTTGGCAGCGAGGTATGCAGCTGAGGCCAGACCATCGTCCGCTTCAAGTTCTACCATGGGCCAAACAGGAACACCCATTGCCTCCAACCCTTTTTCCAAAGGACCGAACTGCGACCGCAGCACACGCTCGATTCCATAACCCGTTTTATAACCAGGCCAAAGCTTGTTGCGAAAGGACTCGATGACGTGATCGGTAGCCACACCAATGTGCGTGGCATCGTCTTCAATCATCTTCAATATGCCGTGCAGCACGCCCGCCACCGCACCGAACGGTTTATCCTTTCCCTTGTTGAAAGTTCTTTGGCCATAAAAGTGGCGGAACAGTTCGTATGTCCCGTCAATGAGGTGGATGATCATTGCGTAAGATAATGAAACCAACTTATTGACAATTGGCTACCTTGTACGTGGATTGAGGAACCATCGGACTTTGCCGATCATAGCAGTGTTTTGAACTGAATGGACGGTTTGGTATTTCGATCGCCTGCGAACGCTATTCTCCGCACGCGGACAATCGATCTGACAAATGCGCTACTTCAAGCATTAAATTCCCATTGAGCCCGGCACAAAGTTTGCCATCGTGAGGTTAACCTAACCACCCCGCCATGATTGGAAATTACCTTAAAGTAGCTCTCCGCAACATCGTCAAGCACAAGTCGGTGTCGCTGATCAATCTCTTCGGACTCACCACCGGGATGGTTTGCGTGCTTGTCATATCCATTTGGATCAGTGATGAACTATCGTATGACAAATTCCATTCCCGCCATGATCGCATATACCGGTTGGCCTATGACGAAGTGTACAATGGAGAAACCTTAACTTGGGCCTACAGTTGGTCACCCTGGTCGGTAGGCCTTAAGGATGAGTTTCCCGAGGTGGTTGACTACACTCGAATGATCCGCAGCTCCGTGTTGTTGACCAGCGGCACCGAACAGTTTGTGATCAAAGATTTTCTACGGGCAGAGAATTCATTTTTTAATATTTTCGATGCGGAAGTAGTTCAGGGAATTAGATCGGATCTCCTTGACGATCCTTTTGACCTGGTCATGACTGAGTCGGCAGCCAAAAAATACTTGAATAGCAGCGATGCGGTTGGCAGGCAACTTATCATTGAAAATGAAACCTACACGGTTTCGGGAGTAATCAAAGACTGGCCGGAACAGTCGCACTTCCATTTTGAAATGTTGGGTTCATACAACTACCACCTGGTCCGGGACCCTGAGTTCTACAGCGAATGGATTTTCACGTACCTCCTGCTCAATGAGAATGTGAGCCTGCCCAACCTGACCAGCAAGCTGCCGGAGTTTATCGAATCGCAACCGCGTAACAGTGAATTTGGCGATGTTACATTGCGGCTCCAGCCTGTAGACAAAATCCACCTTTATTCCTCCAGGCAGGGAGAACTCGACACCAATGGCGACATCGTCTATGTCTATATTTTCAGTAGTGCGGCCGCGCTGATCTTCCTCATTACCCTGCTCAATTTTGTCAACCTTACCACAGCCGGATCTATCTATCGCGTAAAAGAAATAGGGCTTAGAAAAGTCATTGGCGCCAATCGTGCCCAGTTGGCGCGCCAGTTTGTCGGTGAATCGATGCTGATGACGATGATGTCCATATTGGTGGCAGTTGCGGTGGCGCAAGCCATATTACCCTTCGTCAACGCGTACTTTGGACTCGACCTGGCGTTGCAAAACCTGGTGAGTTGGCAATCCATCCTGGTTTTGCTATCAGGCGTTCTTTTGATTAGCATGGCGGTTAGCCTCTATCCGGCCGCCTACCTGTCGAGGTTGCAGCCGAAGGTTATATTCAAAAAGGAAAGTGAACATCGCTCTTCGCGCTCATACTTTCGCAATGCAATGATCGTTGTCCAATTCCTGATTTGCATTGTATTGCTGACCAGCAGTTTGATCATTAAAGATCAATTCAGCTACATGCTCAGCAAGGACCCCGGTTATGATTTGGAGCAAGTCATCCAAATCCCGCTGCACAATGCTTCCGTCCGCAGCGATTTTTCTGCCTTCAAGCAGCGGGTGCGCCAATATCCTGGCATACGGGAAGTATCGGCCATGTCTTACAGACCTGGAGTCGATGATCCATGGATCGGTAACTTTTATCCGGAAGGTGGTGGGCCCGATGGCGACAATTATATTGTAGCGCACATGTTGGTGGAAGAAGATTTTCTGAGCACATTCGGAATTGATTTGCTGGCGGGTAGGACTTTCTCAAGAGAAATGGCGGATTCCAGCTATGCGTTTATTATCAACGAGGCTGCGGCCAGAGATTTGGATTGGAAGGACCCAATTGGCAAACAACTGACCACCTTTGGAACCAAAAAAGGAACAGTCATCGGTGTAGTGGAGGATTTTCATTTTGAAACTTTCATGCACGAAATAAAACCAATGATACTTCACATCGACAAGCGATATTTTGGCTACGCCACCATAAAATTGAGCGCCAATAATTACGGTGAAACCATCGATGCAATCAGGAAAGAGTGGGACAAGATGGAAACGCGCTGGCCAATGGAGTATAGTTTTCTTAAGAGTGATTTCGAAAAAGAGTACGAAGCCGAAGCGAAAATGAGCAATACCATTTCCGTATTCAGCTACATCTCTATTTTAGTCGGATGTCTTGGTCTTTGGGGTATCACTCTTTTCACTATCAAAATGAAATTAAAAGAAATTGGTATTCGGAAAATCTTCGGAGCAGATTTTTTTCAGGTGTTTGCAACCTTGATCAATCCCATCATTAAAATTGTGGTGCTTGCGCTCCTGCTGGGGCTACCTCTCTCCTACTATTTGGGGTTACAATGGTTGAATAATTTTGCTTACCGAGTTACTATGGATCCGTTGATATTTGTGCTGGCTTCCACCCTGATCCTCGTTATGGCGTTGTTAACCATCAGTTTTCAATCCATGCAGGCTTCACGATACAAGCCGGTCGACTTGGTTCGTGACGAGTGATATTCGATCTGCGATTTAGGAGAGACCTGCCGGCCGAGGGGTTGGGAAATTCATTACTGAGTGCATCTGTAAGTGGCCTGGCTTTGAACCTTGACCATGTAGAGCAGCCAATCTGTTTGGCCACCTATTTTCACCTTTCATTGGCCTTTCTTATCTTTCTTCCATGCGTATAAAAGAAGAAACGCTGCAGCATTGGATAGCTAATTTTTTCGGCTATGGTTCCTGGAAGGCAAGGATGTGGTTCATTGCCTATGAAGAAGGAGGTGGAGATGCGCCCCAGGAAGTGGCGGATAAGTTCAATTATTTTTATAAGCAGCATGCATCCGGCAGTGGCGACTCACTTTGCGATATCCGCGATCTTTACAGCCACGTTGGTTTTTCCGTGGCTGGACCACGTGCCAATTTGTTCGTTAACCTTTACGACTACCGTTTTGGCAGTCATGCCGTACAGCACGGGACGTGGAAAAATCTGATTGCCTTTGCCCATGGCTACAACAATAAACCTCTCCCCGACTTGCTGGCCTACCAGCGGGATTTATTTGCCCTGACGGCTAAAAAAAATGAGGCATTACTTCGGCTCTATCCATTGCCTGCGCATAACCACGCATGGTACTACAGTTGGCTGGAAATGCCCAAGTCCGATTTTTTGAAAAGCCGGGAGTCCTATCAAGAGCATTTGTTTGACAATCGCATAGGCACCATCCTTCAGAACATGCAAGTCTATAAACCGGAAGTAGTGCTCATGTATGGCATGAACAATATCGTTCGCCTTAAGAAATCGGTACAGGCGTTCTATGCTGGTGTCAAATTCGAAATGGTGAAAGCGATAAAGAGGCAAATCCCGCAACACCATAAAGCCAATCTTCCTGCAACCACGCTCCTGATCACCACACAAATTCCTGCCCTGCGGCACAACCGGATTGAAACCGGATTTGATTGGGAAGCCTGCGGAAAGGCATTGAGGGGATCATAGCAGACGTTATAGCCGCAAAAAAGCTCAGGTGGATTCCGTTCATCGTAGAAAACGTTATAAAAATTCATTCAAAGCGTTACCTTTGGTTACAATAAATACCGAAACCTAACCAATTCATTGCTATGAAGTTAACGTTGAAGAAAAGTCTTGCCGCTATTTTCCTTGCTGCTGTATTTGCTTCGGCTACCCTTGTGTCTTGCGGTGGCAAGCAAAGCGCGGACACGGAAGAGGCTGCCGAGGAGCATCCTGCTGATGCTGAACATCCCGCATCGGATTCTACTGAGCACCCGGCTGATGGGGAGCATCCTGCGGACTCTACCAGCCAGCATTAAGCTGAAGAGGTGTTTTATATGGAGGGGTCGCTGGGTCGTTTGAATGAGAATGTCGTTTTGGCCTGAGCTTCCTTTCCATCGATTTCCAAAATCGGGTACGCCAGGAAATTTATGGGCCCTGATGCTGGTCCTGGTTCAACCTGGAGATCACGACCGCGACTGAACTCAATGCGATTGGCGGGATGATGGCCAAAATAATACGTAGCCAGCGCTGTGTACTTGTTGGCCTCGCTGATGTCAACCGGCCACCATTTTCCATCCGCATAAAACTCCGCCCAACAGTGGTAGCCATCAATTCCGCCCTCATTTCTTTCTGAGGGGATAGATGCACCTACTGCGAAACGCGCAGGAATTTCCAACGACCTGGCCAGCGAGATAAAGAAAGAATGGAATTCCGTGCAATTGCCTCTTTTCAAATCACAGGCGTTGTTGGCATCTCCCAATCCATAAGCCCCATATTTCATGTAGCGCATGTTGTCGATGATGTAATCATACAGTGCCCTGGCTTTGATAAGGTCGCTGCCATCGCGCCCGCTGGTCGCCTCTTTAGCTATTTCGGTGAAACGGCCGCCAACTGGCATGACCTTATTTGCAGCTAAAAATCTTTTATCAACGGGCTCAGATTCGGCCGCAGGATTTTTTTCAGTTCGGTTTACCTTGTACGCTATTTCAACAATAGCACGGCTTTGTGCCGATGTGGGTTCAACATACAAAATGGTGTTGTTTTCCACTTTGTCCTTCAGAAGTGTATAATCCACGGGGACATTCATCGAGGTGATCTCAACGGACTGGCTGTTGTCGGTGGTAGCAACAGGTATCCACATTTTCGCACGGCCTTTGATCTCCGGGAGTTCAACACGGTAGAAGAATTCAAATGAATCTGTCCCCTCAACCACGCCAAGCAAGCGGGTGGATGCATTCTTGACAGGTACTCGATTCCAGGTTTTGTCAGGCTGTTGCTTCCAGGCGTAGAAAGGTTTGCCATTTAGCTTGTGGACAGTTGTCTCCGTCACGTTCATGTTCCCCGGTTCACCATCGAGAAAAAAATCCACGTCATACACATCACCACTGATATCAACCAGGTCCACACAAGCGAAGTGATTCCGAGGCCCAAGGTTAGCCAGGTACTCGGTATGCACCCGCACCAGTTTCATTCGAAATTCCTTTCCCCTATCCTCCACATGAAAGAAACCCTCATTTTCCTCCGACTTCTTGCTTATGAAAGACTTGATGCCCGTCTCAATTTCATCGATAGAGACTTTCTTGCTGTTTGCCTTCAACCCTTCTTGAGATTTTTGCTTTGGCCCGCATGCGTAGAGACCGAGAATAATGGCGCTGCAAACAATGATTTGATATTTTGTCATGGTTTTAAAGATAATGAACTTGAATTTGTTCTGAAACCAGATTGCGTAGAAGCAGCCGTACACCTATTGGGGTCACCTTCGTTAGCAAGAAAACCCCCGCGTGGTCAGACACCCAACAGCGGCAGGTGTTTGACTTTTTGGTAGGTAAGTGCCAAAACGATGCAACGCTTCAGCGCAGCAGATGGAATGGGGTCATTGAGGTCTAGTACGATGGCGCGGTTCCCCTCAAACTCCAGTTCTTCTCCCAGTACAAATCGAAAGGTATTGACCAACTCCGTATTGCAGATGAAGAACAAATAGTACTTATCCGGGGTCTTTGCCTTCCAGTCCATTCGGATGGTGCTGCCGGTTTTGGTGAGGTAGCTCGGCTCACCCCACTTCGTGGTTTCCACCAACTTCTCAATGCCTTTAGTCGCTTTTGCTGTATCAACGATGAGCTTGCGCAGTTGCTTCAGCTTCAGTGAAGCCTTGCGCGGATATCGGTCAAGCAATTGTTCTATCTGTTTGCTGCTAATAAACTCCAACCGGTTGCATCTTTAGTAATCCCAACAAATTTAAGGTTTCCTATGGTCAACCCATGTCAGCAGGCGATTATTAGAAAACATTTAGGGCAAACGCTAAATACGGATAGATCGTCCGTAAAAACTCAAACCTTCATCGCCACCAATTCACTTCCGGGCTCTCGCACGGTCAACGAGACAACTTTACCCTGGGCCACTTGAAAGGAGACCTCTGTAGAAGGGGCTCCGTTGTAGAGGAACCTGTTGTCCCCTATCTTATAGAGTGATCCACCAAATGCTCCGATGGTGCCCAGCGATAGTAACTTCCTCATATTCACTTTAACGGAAAATCCCTCCAGGTCACCGGGACCGTATTTGTAGTCACCCAGGTATTTTGGCATTTCGCTTTCTTCCACAACGTCATATTGTTCTCCATCCGCATCTCCCAAACCTTCCAGATAGGCAATCAGTTTTTTTGCGCTCTCTACGTTAGACGCGCTCATTTTGTCCTCCATCCTTAAAGCAGCCTTCGCATGGGACAACAGGCTGATTCCGTGCGGCCCGTATATTTTTTGAATACCCGGAGTAAATTCGATCATGCCCTTTACAATATCATGGGCACCCATCACCGCGTAGGTAAACAGATTGGGCGTGGCCCCTTTGCTCAAAAGATAATCCACAATATCCCTTCTGCCGACATGGGAGGCCGCCCCGAGGGCAGATTCAAAGTCTCCAAAACCCCAGTCCCACGTAGATCTGGCCAGCTCCGGACGCTGATCAACCAGCTCTTTCACGCGGTCCAAATCAAAATGTGACTTACCCACCACCTCTCGTACAACTTCATCGGATATAGCGGGATAGCCGATGTGGGGTTTGCGTATGCTGGTGAGCTGTTGATCCGTTGCGATGCTCGACTTGGCTATGAAAGGTATGGAAGTACTGAGAAGACCCAAAATGGAGCCTTTGAGCGCTGTCCTTCGGGAAATGAGATTCTTTGTTTTCATGATGGATCGGTTCTGTCGGAGTAATTAACGGAATTAATTTAGCACAGTCAAAGTCTCTATGTCAGCCATCGCGATGCAGATGCGCAGGTGAATATCCGTTATGCCAATCCTGGATCCGCACCTAAGGAAAACGCGTAAGTCCCCTAACCGGGGCACGGCCTTTTGTGTGATTTTGACCTTTGCAAAGGATAGGAAAAAGAATGATCAATAGAATCCAACACCTTTTCACGATGGCAATATTACGAAAAAACCTAATCGCATAACCTCAAAACCTGGCAGCCGACTGGGCGTTTGACAATGTGGAGTTACCCTAAAGATTGATAGGTCGTAATTTTACCCTTCGTTTTCACCAAGCTTGTATAACAGGACGGGGATTAAAGTATAAACCCCAGCCGCCATCAAAACAGTTGATTCGCCCTCTAGAACTTATAGGCCACAATATTGTTACCACCCACCGAATAAAATACTTCACCCGTGACGCCATCCATGGTGTAGTTTGGAGCTGTGTCCTTTCCAAGATCGATCGTGCCCTCACCTGCACCGGTGTTTTTGTTAATTTTCATCAGCACGTTGTTCTTATCCTGTTTGGTAAGCACGACCGTAAATGCATCAGCACTTTGTGTGGCCTTAAATCGGGCATTGGCGGCCTGGAAAGATTTTTTCGCAAAGTCCGATGCCGCATCGCCCAGTTGCCCGTAGGCCGAACCCACACTTTCCAGGATGACGCCTGTACCTGCTTCATTGTTTGCTTTAGCCTGTTGGCCGGCAGATTGAAAGGCTGCAGATGCAGTGTATGCCGCTGCACCAATGTAAGCTGCCCTCACCGCCTGTGCATATTGAAGTGCCCGAATGATCCCCGGTTCTCTTGGGGCCTCAAAGTACTTTTGGTAAACGGTTTTACCATCAGGGCCAACAAGCGTCAGGTTCTGCGAAGAACTCACGAGTATGCCGGTGCCGCGTAGTTCAAGCTGACTGGGCGACTCCTTGCCCTCAAATTTAATTTCACCAGAGACTATTTTTAGTGCGGCTGAACTTTTGTCCAATTCCTTCACCACATTTTCCTTCAAATCAAATGCGTAGATAAGGTTTTCCTTTTGTGCCGTTAGTCTTGGTTCCGTTCTGATCCCCTTGCCCAGCAAAAGTTGCCCGGATGCAATGTCCAGAATATTTACCTCTTCGCTTGTCACATACAACAACCCTTTTGGTGTCACTTCGCTGTAGACCATTTGCCCCTCTATTTGTACAGGTTTATCAAATGTCAGGTCGTTTGTCGCCAGGTCCAGGTAGGAAATGAAATTTTTACCCGAAACATTTTGTGATACCAAAACCAAACCCCCTTTCACAGTCGTGTAACTGTAGATACCTCCCTTGATATTGATACCCCTGCCCTTTTTGCCCCATTGTCCCTCCTTGGAGGTATAGTCGTAACTGTTCACTTTTGTATTGGATCCATCGTTGGGCATGATCACCAAGCCCGTCTCACCAAAGTGCACGCCACCAATCTGCCCCGAGAGATCCAGCGGCTTGTCCCATATCATGTTGCCATTGGTTAGATCAAAGGCTGAGTAGGTTGTATGGTACGATGGTCCGCTTCCTGTTGAGGTAGTCGAAGTAAAGCCGCCCGATGACGCGGGTTTTCCCTCCTGTTCGGAGGCCACGTAAAAGACCGGTTTGGTTGGATGCTGAAAAAATTGAACGTTGAGGTCGATATCCTGAACCACGTTGGCCGCAGCTTGTTTCATCAAGGCACCAAGCGCTCCCATTTTCTCCATTTGTTTGTTGGCTGCGGACACATCGTTTTTCCAAATGATTTTACCGGTGGCCGAATTGAGCCTATAGTTATAATATAAGGTTACGAGCAATAATTCATTCGATGCCAATTCACTTGCGGTAACGAACCTGCCAAAATCATCCTCTATTTTCCAGACCACCTTGCCATCATCAAGGGACGACATCAGCAAAAGGTCTTTGTTAGCCTCATTTCGTCCTGACACCAAAATCCCGTTGGCTTTATAAAGGACCTTTTGGTCTTTGATCTCGTTGAGGCCGGCAGCCTTTGAGTCAAACTTGATTTCACCTGTAAATGGATCGAGTATGAATACGGAGGTGCCGCGGTTGATGACCAGCAGTGCTGATGAGCCCAGCTGCCGAACCTGATCAGCAGTCAATGGTCCCATGCTGTTTTTTTTCCAAATGACTTTGCCCTTTTCAGGATCAATCCCCACCAGGCCCTGACTGGTACCTGCAACATAATTTCCCAGCGAAGTGACCATTTGCCAGTTGACGCCTTCGGGCACAGACAGCGACCACACAGGCTTTACGGGCTGGGCATATGTTGAAAGCGTTGCAGTAAGCAGCATCAATAGCAGAATAAATTTGGAATTTCTCATGGCAGTGAGTTGAATTGGTATGTGCCTGAATTTACAACAATGATGCCAATAATCCGCTGATTTATGGTGGTCTTTCGTTGGTTACTGCACCTCAATAATTGATCTCGACAACTTTTTTATTCCGGAGTTGTCGCATCTCCCCCGGCACTATGCTGAGAATCTCCTCCTTCAGCGTCTTGATAAGCTTTGTTTTCACGTGGTCGCGGTGAGTGACCACGCTCACTTCCCGGGCTGGGCTTGGCTCCCTCAGTCTTTTTACAAATTTTAGCTGAGGTTTAGTGAATTCCCGTACCGCCAGCTCAGGTAAAATGGTCAGACCATCGCTTTTTTCCACCATGCGTTTGAGGGTCTCGATATTTCCAGTTTCATACTTGAAATGAAAATCATTGCGCTTTTTCAGTTCGCATAGATTTAAAATTTGTGATCGGAAGCAGTGCCCTTCCTCCAGCAACCAAAGCTGGCTGGGATCAAGTTCTTTGGCCAGCACATACTTCTTATCAAACAAGGCATTCCTCTTTGACACATAAACAAAAAGTTCCTCGTAAAATAAGATGTCTTCTTTGATAGATGGGTCTTTCAAGGGAGTTACTACGAGGCCGCAATCCAACAAGTTATCTTTAAGTTCACGAATCACCTCTTCGGTGATGGCCTCTTTAACGACCAGGTTAAGTTGAGGGTATTTCTCCCACATGTATTTATAAAGAGGGGGAAGCAGGTAAGGCGCCAACGTGGGAATGATGCCAATGCGCAGTTCTCCACTGAGGGTATCCTTTTGATCAGAGATGAGCTGCCTGATCCTATCGGCCTCACGCAGGGTGGTACGTGCATGAGCAATGATACTTGTTCCTATTTCCGTGGGAATTACCGGCTGCTTTGTTCTGTCAAAAATTTTTACACCCAGTTCCTCCTCAAGCTTTTGAATTTGCATGCTCAGGGTCGGTTGGGTAACAAAACATTTTTCTGAAGCCAATACAAAATGCCGGTAGGTATCCAGCGCTACAACGTACTCCAATTGTGTTAAAGTCATAGATATTAACTATATGATCATAAAAATAATCAATTTGATTTATTATTATCATCATCGTAAACTTGACCTCTTATCCATATTTTATCATCAACTACTAATCGATAATTCATGTCAAGTAACAATTCTTCAAACAACGGTGCCGGTAAATGCCCCTTTACCGGTGGTGCATTAAAACAAAGTGCCGGTGGTGGCACAAGCAACCGTGATTGGTGGCCCAATATGCTCAAGCTGAACATACTCCGGCAAAACTCAAGGCTATCCAACCCCATGGAAGAGACTTTCGACTACGCAGCCGCGTTTAAGTCGCTGGACCTTGTCGCGGTGAAAAAGGATATTTTTAACCTCATGACCGACTCGCAGGAATGGTGGCCAGCGGATTATGGACACTATGGTCCGTTGTTCATTCGCATGGCGTGGCACTCTGCGGGCACCTACCGCATTGCGGACGGCCGCGGTGGAGCTGGCTCGGGTACACAACGCTTTGCTCCGCTCAACAGTTGGCCTGACAATGCGAATCTTGATAAAGCGCGGCTACTCTTGTGGCCCGTGAAGCAGAAATATGGAAAGAAAATTTCCTGGGCCGACCTGATGATCCTGGCCGGCAATTGTGCGCTGGAGTCCATGGGCTTCAAGACGTTCGGCTTTGCCGGAGGACGCGAAGATGTGTGGGAACCTGAGGAAGACGTGTATTGGGGGTCGGAAAGTGAATGGCTTGGCGATAAGCGATACACGGGAGACCGCGAATTGGAAAACCCCCTGGGTGCGGTGCAAATGGGACTGATCTATGTAAATCCCCAGGGACCAAACGGCAATCCCGACCCAATTGCAGCAGCGCGCGATATTCGGGAGACCTTTGGCCGCATGGCCATGAATGACGAAGAAACAGTAGCGTTAATTGCCGGTGGTCATACGTTTGGGAAAACCCACGGAGCTGCTGAAGAAGCGAAACACGTGGGACGGGAACCGGCAGCAGCGGGTATCGAGGAGCAAAGCATGGGCTGGAAAAATAGCTTTGGAAGTGGCAAAGGAGAACACACCATTACAAGCGGCCTGGAAGGTGCCTGGACCACCACACCTACAAAGTGGAGCAACAACTTTTTTGAAAACCTGTTTGGCTACGAATGGGAGTTAACCAAAAGTCCCGCTGGCGCCCATCAGTGGCGACCCAAGAATGGCGCGGGCGCAGGGTTGGTTCCCGATGCACACAATCCGGCCAAGAAGCACGCCCCATTCATGCTCACCACCGATCTTTCGCTCCGGTTCGATCCGATTTATGGACCCATCTCGAAACGTTTCTATGAAAACCCCGATCAGTTTGCTGATGCTTTTGCCCGAGCCTGGTACAAGCTTACCCATCGCGACATGGGACCGATAGCCCGGTATCTAGGCCCTGAAGTTCCTAAGGAGGAGCTGATCTGGCAGGATCCAATCCCGGCCGTCAAACATAAACTCATCGATAATAAAGATATCGAGGCGTTGAAGGCCAAGTTACTGGCCTCCGGACTAACGGTTTCTCAACTGGTGTCTACCGCATGGGCATCGGCTTCTACTTTCCGCGGCTCGGACAAACGAGGTGGCGCAAACGGTGGACGAATTCGGCTTGCTCCGCAAAGAGACTGGGAAGTCAATAATCCCGACCAACTGGCGAAAGTGCTGAAAACATTGGAGGGTATTCAAAAAGAATTCAATAGCAGTGGAAAGCTGGTTTCAATGGCCGACCTCATTGTGCTGGCTGGATGTGCAGGTGTTGAAAAGGCAGCCAAAGCAGGTGGTTATGATGTGAAGGTACCGTTTATGCCGGGCCGTGCGGATGCTTCACAAGATCAAACCGATGTGGAGTCATTCGATGCGCTTCAGCCTGGAGCAGATGGCTTCAGAAACTATTTCAAACCGAAACATAAAACTACCGCGGAAGAGATGCTCGTTGATCGGGCGCAACTGTTGACACTGACTGCACCTGAAATGACGGTGCTCGTGGGTGGCATGCGCGTATTGAATACCAACTTCGATCAGTCTGCTCATGGCGTGTTTACAAAACAGCCAGAGGTACTCACCAATGACTTCTTTGTCAATCTCCTTGATTTGAATACCACATGGAAGGCAACTTCTGATGGACAGTACCTCTTTGAAGGTAGCGATCGCAAAACGGGAAAAGTGAAGTGGACCGGGACAAGGGCCGATCTTATCTTTGGCTCGAATTCAGAACTTCGTGCTCTCGCTGAAGTATACGGATCGACAGACAGCAAAGAGAAGTTTGTGAAGGACTTTGTTGCCGCCTGGTCGAAGGTGATGAACCTTGACCGGTTTGATCTGAATTGATCTTACTTAATGATAGAAATGAAGGTGGTCCGGAAACGGGCCACCTTTTTTTGTTCGCTTAATCGCGTAACTTAGGGTTGTTACAACGTAATGCGCAGCAATCTTGCCGATGAGAACCATTGTACCACTTGTAGTTTTCGTTCTGGTTGGTTCCATCTCAGTTTTTGCACAGACAACTCAATTACCTCCCGAGAAGGAAGTCAGGAATTCAACGGGAGTCTGGACAGGCTTCTATTCCAAATACCATTTCAATGATCGATGGGCCTACTATGGGGAATACCATATCAGGCGCAAGCATGGATTTGATGACATGGCGCAAGTCTATCTTCGGTTCGGTATCAACTATAAAGTGAAGCAATATTTCGATGTAACTGCTGGCTTCGTAAATCCCTATTACTGGGCCAGGGATACCTCCGATCCAAACGTGGATAGGGTTGTTCCGCAATATCGGCTTTGGCAGCAGGCGGTGTTGGCAACGCCTTTTGATCATATTATGGTGTTCCATCAATTTCGCATTGAGCAACGTTGGGCGCGCGCCAATGAAAAAGGATCTCCTTTTGAGTTCACACACCGATTCCGGTATAAGCTAACCACCTATGTTCCCTTAAACAAACCGGCTTTTGAACCTCATACACTGTTCTTGTCTTTTTATGAAGAAATATTCTTTCAGACAGGTAAGTCGATCGTCTACAACCACTTTGAAGACAACCGGCTGTTTGCGGGTCTTGGTTACAACTTAAATGAAGTTTGGCAAGTCCAGGCGGGATATATGTACACCTATCGCCATGATGGAGCACCATATAAATACGAAAACCGTCATATTTTTCGGTTAAGCATTTATCATCATCTCCATTGGCACCTGGATCAACACAAGATCATGGATGTGCCTGCACATTAATATTCTTTGTATCTGTGTATATCCCTTTGTAAATCAATAACAAACCATCCTGTTTTGCCTCGATAGACAACATGAAATGCTTTCAATACACTACCTAAAATTCCTTCCCTCCGACCATATCTTTTGCTGCCCTGCTTTACCTTTCGTCCTTGGATCTGTGCGGGACTCTTTTTCATCGGGGCGCATGGGGTGAATGCCTGTGGGTTGAGGGGCTGCCGCCAGGCTTTTTAATAGCCCGCTCAGGTCAAAGCACCGCTGCACGATCACATGGATCACTTCACCTTCGCGCTGAAGCTTGCCTTCCACCATCAACAATACCGACTTAATAACTTCCTTCCGGTATCTGTCGAACTTATCCTTGAAGATCACCAGGTTGGCTACACCAGTCTCGTCTTCGATGGTAACAAAACACACGCCTTTGGCCGTTCCAGGCCGCTGCCGTACAAGTATCAGTCCTGCTACCCTAACTATCGCTCTTTCTTTTGCGGTTGCCAAACCTGATGCAGGCAAGGCCCGCAATTGCTCCAGTTGGGGGCGTACAAAGCTCACGGGATGTGCCTTCAGCGACAGTGAAGTTGCCGCATAGTCGCCCAACACCTGCTCAGACAGTGGCATCTCTGGCAGCACAATTTTTTCATCCTCCACACGGGGTCCTCCTTTGAAAATTTCAGTAGGTTTTTCCCTTACAGTCACTTCCCACAGGGCCTTGCGGCTATCGTGTCCAAGGGAGCGGAAAGCGTCTGCATCTGCCATCCGCTCCAGCGTACCATCTCCCAGGCCCAGTTCACGCAGTTGAAACACGGAACCATAAGGCTGCTTTCGTTCACGAATCAGCAACGCCATGTCTTCTTCACGCAAACCCTTCACCTGCCGGAAGCCCAGTCGTAAGATGTGGTACTTCTCTCCCATTTCCTCCAGCGTGTTGTCCCACTGCGAGTGGTTTACATCCACAGGTCGCACCATCACCCCATGGTTGCGGGCATCGATCACAATCTGGGCCGGTTGATAAAATCCCATGGGCATGCTGTTGAGCAGGGCGCAGGCAAACACATCAGGGTAATAACACTTGAGCCAGGAGCTCACATACACCAGCAATGCAAAACTCACTGCATGGCTTTCAGGAAATCCGTAGCTCCCAAAACCTTCCAGTTGTTTGAATACACGCAAAGCATAGTCTTCCGTATAGCCGTTGCGGGTCATGCCACCAATCAGTTTTTCCCTGAAGTGGCTCACCTCACCTTTGGCTTTGAAGGTGGCCATACTCCTCCGCAGTTGGTCGGCTTCAGTAGGTGTAAACCCTGCTGCTACGATAGCGATCTTCATGGCCTGCTCCTGAAAGAGTGGCACGCCCAGGGTACGTCCCAAAATGGACTCTAGCTCTTTGGAAGGAAACTCGACCGGCTCTTGCCCATTTCGTCTCCGCAAATAAGGATGAACCATGTCACCCTGGATGGGGCCCGGTCGCACGATGGCCACTTCGATTACCAAATCATAAAAACATTTGGGTTTAAGTCGCGGCAACATGGACTGCTGAGCGCGGCTTTCAATCTGGAACACACCAATGGTATCCGCATGACCGATCATCTCGTACACCACGGGATCGTCCTGCGGGATGTTGGCGAGCGTTAGATCCAGGTTGTATTTTTCTTTCGCCAGTTGGAATGCCTTGCGTATGCAGGTAAGCATTCCCAGGGCAAGCACATCTATTTTTAAGAAGCCCAACGCTTCGATGTCATCTTTGTTCCACTCAATGTTGGTTCGGTCTTCCATGCGTGCATTGAGGATCGGACAGAGATCAGAAAGTTTCTCCTGGGTGATCACAAAACCTCCTGTGTGTTGACCAAGTTGCCTTGGGAAGCCCATGAATTGTGATGTAAGCTCCACCACTTTTTTGATGGTGGGCTCATCCGGATTGATTCCTTGTGACAAAATGCGATCGCGGTTGAAGCCATCTTCGGTAAAACTCCAAATGAGTCCAGAAAGTCTTCCGATGGTATCCAATGACAACCCCATCGCTTTGCCTACATCCCGGATGGCCCCTTTATGATGAAGTTGTGTTACGGTGGCAACAACAGCTGCCCGGTCTCTGCCATATTTTTGATAAATATATTGCATGACTTCCTCGCGTCTTTCATGTTCAAAGTCCACATCGATGTCTGGAGGCTCATTCCGTGCTGAAGAGATGAAGCGCTCAAACAACAAATCGAACTTGGAAGGATCAACGGAGGTGATTCCGAGACAGTAACACACCGTGGAGTTAGCTGCCGATCCACGTCC
Organism: uncultured Ohtaekwangia sp.; assembly: GCA_964655635.1. Lineage (GTDB taxonomy): Bacteria > Bacteroidota > Bacteroidia > Cytophagales > Cyclobacteriaceae > ELB16-189. The sequence continues at coordinate 64,269 of CAZZNH010000003.1, read as the reverse complement.
CTGGCAGAGGATATTCCGCGCGCGGGCAAAGCGCACGACATCATATACGGTGAGAAAATATTCGGCATATTCCATTTGTGCGATAAAGTTCAACTCATAGGTGATGGTCGACTTTACCTTTTCCGGGATGGTTTCACCAAACCGTTCTCTTGCACCTTCCCAGGTCAGCTTGATTAATTCTTCCTGAGGAGTGAGGCCTCCTGCCGTAATTTCTTTTGGATACTGGTATTTCAGTTCGTCCAGTGAAAAAGTACATGCATCTGCGATGGCCAGGGATTGTCTGATGGCATCAGGATACTGGCGAAAGAGGCGTTCCATTTCTTCTGGAGGCTTCAGGAAACGCTCGGCATTGGCATGAAGAAGGAAGCCAGCACGATGGATGGTACACTTTTCACGGACGCAGGTCACCACGTCCTGCAATTCCCTTCGGGATGGATGATGGTAGTGAACATCATTGGTAGCCACCACATTGATTCCCAAATGCTGCGCCAGCTTATGGATTCGGTAGAGCATCTTCATGTCAACACCATTGTAGCTGCGGGCTGCTGCGATGAACATTCGCTCACCAAACACCCTGTGGTATTCTGCCACATGTTTTATAAATTCATCGTTCAGGTCGAAAATTTCATTCAACGTATTTGGTGGTATTACCAGGAAGATCAATCCTTCGGCATGCTGATAAACATCTGCTTTGAAAAGCGTACACTTACCCTTTTCAGTACGTAAATTCCCTACAGTCAATAAATTGGAAAGCCTGGAATAGGCTTGTTTGTTCGTGGGAAGAGCCAGGAGACCTGGTCCGTCCTGCAAGTCAAGGCGGCAGGCAGGAATGAATTTGATGGCATGCTTTTTTGCTGCAACATGCGCGCGTACAACACCAGCCAGCGTGTTGCGGTCGGTAATGGCGATGGCGTGGTAACCCAATGCGGCAGCCTCCTCCACCAGTTCTTCAGGATGGGAAGCGCCACGGAGGAAACTGAAGTTGGAGGTGACCTGTAGCTCCGTATACACTTTAGTCTAAAAATTTATTAGTTATTCATTAAAATTTCTTAATTATAGTACCACTCATTGAGGGAATTCAATTTTGAATTAATGAACCTTGAATTTTTTTAGCTACGGAAAGTAACCATGTAAAAACCACTTAAACGTTTTATCATTATAATGCCCTAGCCTAAACAGCCAGTAACGATTGCCAAACTCATCCTCAACGCGATAATAATCCCGATGCTGTCCCTGCTGAAGCCACCATTCCTGCTCGATGCGCTCAGGGCCATCTGCTTTTACAATTTTGTGAACCCGGTGTTTGTACCTGAACAACATGGGTGGATAATCAGGAATTGGTGCTGTCACTTCAATAGGTTCCGGTTTATGAATGATGCTTAACGGCCTAAGTAAATCCTTCCTCCATGAAATGGTTGGCTCTTCCAGCAATGAAGTGGCCGGCCTGAACGACCGCTCGGGCCAGTAATGCGCAGAAGGCAGAAAACGATAGATCGCATCTTCCCCTACCCTGTTGGTCAACCTATCAACCAGTTCAGATAAGCGCTCATCACGCAACCCACCTGCATCCGACCACATTTTCCCCTGTTGTGCAAGATGATTTTCCACTTTGGTGGCTTCCAACACGAACAGTTCAATTCCCAGTGCCGGCTCCATCGTCTCCAGCTTGATTTCGAATAATTTAAAAAGGTGAGATACATGATGGGATGGACGATTGGTCACTATTTGAATCTGTTCCACCTTTCCATCCATGCGGTAGCCCTTGAAAAGTGCAGCGCGTAATCCCTTTTGCTCCTCCTTCAGCCGGTGACAAAGCTTCTCCAACAATTGGTTCAAAGCAATCTCAATGCCGGTAGTTGTAACAATTGGTTCGAGGCAAGGTAACCGCTCCTGATACGGTTCGATCAGTTTCACGGGATGCAAAATCTCTAATTCATATCCAAGGGCTTTGTCCAGTTGACTTATGAAGTGTCCACCGAATCGTTTGTGCAGAGAGGATCTCGGCATGTTGATGAACTGACGGATCTCACGCAGTCCTAACTTACGAAGTCGGTCGGCTATTTCAGGTTCGATGCGCAATGACTCAGGGGGCAGGCCTTTTAATATATTTGAGTGATCGCCTGGGGCAACCACGTTTTCGCTTTTACCAAATCTTGCTACACCCCATGCTGCACCCGGTGTATCGGCCATGGCCAATTGCAAATAGTAGCCTCGTTGGTTTATTTTTTCTTTTATGGTTTCCAGGTACTGTTCATCTCCACCCCATAGATGGGCACAGCCTGTAGCATCAAAGAAAAGCCCATCAGGCGGGTCGATTGCTACAAAGGGTGTGAAACGAATGCACCACTCCGCCAATCGGTTTAATAATTTGTAACGTAAGTTAAAGTGTTCGTCACGCACTTCCAGTTCCGGGACTATGGCTCTCGCATCTGCCAGTACCATGCCGGAAGTTATTCCTAACTGTCTTGCTACCTTGTTGGCTGCTGTCACAATATATCGGCCATGAGAAGGTGTCCGCAATACAAAGGGAACGTGTTTCAGCGCAGGCTGTCGCAGCGAGTACCAGTCGGTCGCCAGGTAGCGAAACCATAGTGAAACGTAACGCTTTTCCATGGGCTCATCCTGCTTTTTGGAAGTAAGTGTTTGACAGGTGCGAAGACAGTTCATTCTCAAACTCAAGCTTACCCTGTTTCCATGTGACAACCCACGAACCCGGGCGACCATTTCGAACACGCAATAATTCAACCCTCCATCTGGGAAAGCCTACACCAGGAAAACCGTCTGAGGTATCGCTCGGCATTGGGCTGATTCTCCATCGGGAGACGCTGGCTGAGGTATTTGGCTTTGAAGTTGCCAGAAGAAGAAAGCCAGTTACCTTACTTTGCTCAACGGCCAATTGTAATCTCCTGGAAGCTTTGAAAGTCAGGTTACTTATTTCTGCCACTACGGAAGACAATGCGGGTGATTTTAATGATTCCTCCATGGCCCATATGGCCTCTCGTTCACTGGGAGCGTGAATGCATAAAAACCGATCAGGCTGGACGCTAAAACCCGCTAAAGCGGGTATAAATAGTTTGGGTCTTCTACTTATCCAGGCGGTGATGCCTGAAGTTCCAGAAAGGTTGGCCAATAATGGGGCGAGAAAACCGATGCTAGCAGCAGCATTTTCTGGCTCAGCTGCCATAAACTCGTGAACAGCACCTGATGTAAAGGTCTTGTTTGGAAACGATAAATTTATGATTCCCAGGCCATTATCTGTAATTATATGATCTGATGGCTTAAAACCCTGGAGAGGAAGGATTTGTGCCCTGAGCCGATCGAGAACTGCAGATTTATCTTGGAGAGGCATTGCAGTGCTAATCTAGAGATTATTTAGTAAATACTAAATAATTTAGTATTATAATCGCTAGGCTTATAAAATGACCTGCTCTATTCCCTAAAAGCCAGGTTATATCCCGCGTAATAATACGCTGCAACCAGTCTCTTTTCGCGCATCAGGCTGTCCACAAAATAGCTTTTGCGGTGTTTGTGAAGAACAAATTTAGAGGTACTGTCAAATTCCAGGTTTCGAATGTGACTAAGCCTTCCCTGGTGGTTAACCCTGTTGGCGATTAATACATCGGAAGTTGCGTTCACATAGAACAGCCACTCGTCATCGCCAGGTTGAGCCCCTGCGTACACCGGGCGAATTGTATGAACCGGGATGCCATCAAGTGTATCCATAGCAACATATTCCAATTGCGTTCCTTCGTCCATTAATTTGAATGGCTGAAACAAAACATAAAGCGAAGCCATCACCACATTTTTAGAAGTTTCGCCTGATGTGGTGTCTTCTACCTGGTTGACATACCTGGTGGCCTTCCCTTCCTGATAGGTGATTGTGATGCTGTCCGTTTTTTCAGCCCATTTAATTGTTCCCGACAATTCTGGTTTTAGTTTAAACCTGTGGTGTTGGGTAATCCTCGATGTTTCGATTCCACTTGAATCAAATAAAATAGTGGTTTTTTGGTAGGCAATGGATTCTAAATTGTTCCATGCAAATTGCCCACCATGCCTTTCGATGGAGCGCTTGATAATTTGTTCAGCGGATATCGCATCTGTCGATTTCGGAGGGTCACATCCAATAAGTGTAAGTAACAAAAGAAATGCTGTTCGTCTGTTCATCATTCGTAGACTTAGGAACTGAAATAAAGCATCAATTAAAATTCATGAATCGCAAGGACACCAAGATATCTCTATTTGCGTAACATCGGTTAGGAAGCAATGTATATTAACTCATCAACCAGGTCACCAAATAGAATGTAGCAACCAATATCATGAACAAAAATCCTCGCCAAAGGAGGATGCTGAGTTTAAAATTATAAGGTCTTAACCCAATAAGGTGGTTGTAGACATGTCCTGATTCGAGCACTAAAATGGACAGTGCAAAAAGCCGCCAATCGAGCACATAAATAGAATAAAATAACAAACAAAATCCGATGGCATGGGTGGCGATGTTTACGCCTCCCTGGTGAAAATCAATGAAGTGTGTCACGGCTTTTTTGATGACTTGCAAAGACATGAATTTAAGGTAACAAATTTACTTTAAAATATTACCTCTACACAGGACAAAAGAGATGGAAAAACTCATGAGTAAGCCTCCTATTATTAGGAAGAATAAAATGGTTAAGCCAATCGTTTCCTACACTTTTACCTTCTTCCATCCACCTCTGCTGAAAAGCCACAGTGTAAACAACCCCACTGAAGTTTCTGAAATAAATACACCCCAGAAAACACCGCTGTGCTGCCAGTCGAGCGCAATGGCCAGAAAATACGAGAGCGGTATTTGTATCAGCCAAAAGAAAACAAGGTTGATTTTAGTAGGTGTATTGGTATCCCCTGCCCCGTTGAATGCCTGTACGGATACCATCCACCAACCATATACGATATAAGAATAGGATAGAATTTGCAACCATTCTGATCCTATGGCGATCACGCGGGTTTCATCAGTAAACAGTCCCATGAGCTCCTTATTAAACAGAAAGTAGATCAACGAAACCAATAGCAGGAATACCATATTGTAAACGCCAATTTTCCACACTGACGACTCAGCCCGGTCCGGGTGGGCCGCCCCCAGGTTTTGACCTACCAATGTTGCTGCTGCGTTGGACAGTCCCCACGCAGGCATAAGGGTGAACATCATAATACGAATGGCGATGGTGGAGCCCGCCACGGCCTCGCTCCCAATTCCAGCCAATATACGCATCAGGAAAATCCATGAGGTCATAGCGACTATCATCTGTCCGACCCCACCAAGAGAAGTTTTAACAATGTTGAGGAGAATTTTTGCATTCCAATACAGATCAGCAACCGTCACCCTGATGTGCTTGCCGCCCTTTGAAAGCGTCCATAGCTGAACGACCACGCCCGCCCCACGCCCAATGTTTGTGGCTATGGCAGCGCCTTCCAGACCCAAGGCTGGAATAGGCCCCCAACCAAAAATCAGCAGGGGATCAAGAATGATGTTGATCCCGTTTGCTATCCAAAGCACCCGCATGGCGATGGCCGCATCGCCCGCCCCACGATAAATCGCATTGATGACAAAGAGCAGCACGATTACTGCATTCCCACCTAACATCCACTGGGTATAGCGATATCCATGCTCAATGCTCCAGGCATCGGCACCCATGATGGTGAGCATGTCTTTGGCGAAAAACAAACCTGCAATGGCAAACGGGACAGAGCACAACAACGCCAGGAAAATGGACTGAACAGAGGAGGCAGCTGCGTCCGCCTGATTCTTTTCACCAACCCTTCTGGCGATTGTCGCGGTTACAGCCATTGAGAGTCCCATGGCCAACGAGTATAACAGGAACAGGTAAGTTTCAGTAAGGCCTACCGTGGCGATGGCCGAGGAACCCAGCTTGCCGACAAAAAATATATCCACTACAGCGAAGGTGGACTCCATGATCAATTCCAAAATCATAGGGACCGCCAACAGAAATATGGCTCTGCGTAAACCAATGGTGGTGTAGTCTGCCTCCGTACCTCTGATGGCATCTTTTAATGCTTGCCATATCGAACCGGATGGGACAGGTATGCTTGCTTCCGCTGCCAACCCTGGTGACTGATTTGTTGATTCCTGCATCTTGTAGTTATTATTAAGCGGTAAAGTTGTGAACCCAAAGTGACAACCCTATGTCATCAATAATATGGTAGTACGATTTTTTCACCTTGCAACTCAGTTAACATTCAAATTTAGTTGATCGGTAGTGAATGGCTTAGGGGAATCACGACAGTATAGGGGAGTTTTGCGCCAATGAATGGCTGAGGCATTTATTTGTCTTTAATTAGGAGCTCTCCATTTAGATCCGTGGTAAGGACGTCACTCATGTAATCAAAAAACGGCCTTATGGCCTTATAAGTTTTCAAAACGGAAATGCAAAATTCCGGATCCAACACCTCCTGATCAGAAAAACTCCGTTCAAACCAATATTGCTTATAACGGAGCAGGTCAATGGCAGGATGATCTTTATCGAATCCACGGGGTGCCGTTTTTACCTGCTCACCTTGCATGGTACCAAAAGTAGTTCGAATGGATTTTGTGTTTAAAAGCTTGCGCCAATCGGCATGGTTGGTTGTGATATCCAGCCTTGTGCGCATGAGGTCGTCAGCGTTGGGATAGGTAAATCCACAAGCGAGGGTTGTGCCACCTGGTTTGATCCAGTAGTAGTAGCCTCCCCTGTTCATAGGTTTTGTTCTCCGGAGATAACCGGCAAATCTTGGGTTGTACGGAGTCCTGTCGTTTGAAAAACGAACATCATTGTATATGCGATAAAGACTTTTCTTTGCAGAGGGTGTTTCAATGTCGTCATGCGCGTTCATCCTCACGATCAGGTCATTCACAAACGTTTCAACATTTTCCTTGGCACGCAGGTATTGGTCCTTATGTGCATTAAACCAATCTCTGTTGTTATTTTTTTTGAGCCTCTTCAGAAAGGCAAAGGTATCCCGGTGAATGCTGGCGCAATAATTTGTCATGGAGCGCCAAAATACAATAACCGCGCAATCGCGGCCATAGTTTTCGCGTCTTTCTTTTAATGCAGGCAGTTGCCTCCATTTTTTGCCAGCAGCATGCACGTATCGTTGTGGCGTTCAATTTCTATGGTGGAATGACTGATGCGGTAGCGTGTTAACAAGTCCCTCAATTTGGTGCGAAGGAGTACCAATTGGTCCTCGGTCACCGGCTCTTTTAATTTCAGGTGTGTGGTAAAAACATTTTCATTTCCATCCAGCGACCACGCATGGGTAAGGTGCAGTGAATCGACATGATCCAGTTCAGACACTTGCGAGACCAACTCAGGTAGCTCGATGCGCCCGGGTACACCTTGTAAAAATATGTACATCGTCTTCCTGAGCCTTTTTGCCACATTCCATAACACGAAAGCACAAACCCCCAATGATAAGGCTGGATCCAGCCATGGCAGATCCCAAATGAGGAGTACGATTGCTGCGATGAGCACGGCAACCCATCCCAACACATCTTCAATGAGGTGCCACGACACCATCTTTTCATTCATAGACGTACCCTTACTTAGTTTCCATGCCGCATATCCATTGACGATGACACCTACTATCGCGAAGAGGGCCATACCTGCGGCATCGGTCGGTTCGGGGTGAATGATTCGGATAACTGCTTCGCGAATCACAAACCCGGACCCAACCAAAAGAACAATGCCAGTAATTAAAGCCCCAAGGAGGGAAAACCTTGAGTAGCCATATGAAAAGTTGTTATCGGCCTGTTTGCTTGACTTCCTTTGCAGGAACCAGGCCGTCCCCAATGAGAGGCTGTCGCCAAGATCGTGCACGGCATCGGAGATGATGGCGACACTGTTTACATAAAGTCCCCCGATAATTTCGAATACAGTGAAGCCGAGGTTCAGGAAGAACGCGATTTTCAGGTTTGATAATGTGCTATGGTGGTGATTCCCTGCCATTCAGTGCCCAGATAGGTACAAACTTACGCAGCAGGTAGTGCAACTCAATTGCAATTTGGGCAAGCCCCTTTGATCACCAGGTTGGCTTGTCGCATAGAAAAATTGGCGGGTAGTTCAATGGTGGGAACATTGAGGTCGGTCAGGCAGTACGTCTCATTGCATACTTCGCAATGAAAATGAAAATGTTGATCATTGGGTTCGCAATTGCAGCTCTCCAGGCATAGCGCATACTTGGTGATGCCTGTTCCGTCATCGATTTTATGAATGACTCCTTTGCTCTCAAAGGTTTTCAGCGTGCGAAATAAGGTACTTCGGTCGGAGTAGTCAAAATGAGCCTCCAGGTCGTTGAGGGAAGTGGCCGTTTTCAGTTCCATCAAATACCTCAACACCAGCACCCGCATGGCCGTGGGTTTGACATGCCGGTCTCTCAGTTTATTTTCTTCTCTTTTGCTCAAGGCTCGATTACATCTAGCCCGCTATGGGTTCCTAAAGTTCGACATCTGTCTCCACACATTCAACTTTGAGGGGCATGATTGGTAGAGATTTGCCGACCTAACCATCAAGCTGCGTACTCATCCAGTTTGGCCAGTCCTTTTTGCCACAACACGGACCTCATCTTCTTTCTGAAAAAACCAAAATGGCCTATACTTTTCAGGCCGAGCTTTTGAGGTGTTAACTCGTCAAAGGTAATCCCGTGTCTGCTTTTCACGTTGTTCCAAAATGTTTTAACAGAATTTGGATTGGCAATGGGATCATCATTTGTCCAGATGACATGTATCGGAAAAGGAATGTCATTGAATTTTCCTGTTGGAACCGTTTTTCCGTAGAATGCTTTGTCAAAAAAGTAAGTTTCTTTTTCGCACCAGTCCCTCCATTCCTTCACCACATTTTTTGGCAGGTCTTCCATAAATCCAAACACCCGTGAAGAAAGGTATCCCTTAAGAAAAATGCTCAAAGGCGTAAATACGTAGAAAAAGAAAGCAGACTTAACTCTGTAGCCCAAAGGCATGTGGGGTAAATATCCGGTGGATACCGCAAATGCAACCATGCCTTTATAACCTTCCAGATCTGCCATAAATCCGATCTGTTGTCCCCCTACACTGTGGACAAAAAGTAGCAACGGAAGGTGGCCAAACCTTCTCTCCAAAAACGCTTTGACAGCTGGCATATCCTGGAGACCGTAGTCCCTTATGGTGAAGTCACACTGAGCCAAGTCAGCCGGTGCCGACTCACCGCTGCCGCGATAATCCCAAAGGCAGCATATGTAGTGGTGCTTGCACAGGTATTCCAAAAACGGCAGGTAGAATTCTTTTTTTGTGGCTGTGCCTCCATTGAATTGTACAACAGCCCTGGGAGATTCAGGAATTAGCAGAACTCCGGAAAGGATAACGCCATCTTCACATTGAACCGTGAATTTTTCTTTGTTAATCATGCAAACTTTCGTGAAGCAATTGTAAGAAAACAGGTGATACGGATTCCCATTGCAAACGTTGCAATCCCGCTATACTTCCGTAGCGATGGGCATATCATTTCTTGACCACTCGCTCCAGGAGCCTACGTAGAGTTTGGGAATTTCAAGGCCGGCATGGGCCAAAGCAAGTAATGTATGGCATGCGGTGACACCGGAACCGCAATGAACGACAATGTTTTTCGGTTCTACCTTGCCGAACGCATGAACATATTTATCCCTTAATTCGGCCGGTGGCAAATAAAAGCCTTTGCTATCCAAATTCGTCATAAAAGGAATGTTGATGGCACCAGGAATATGACCTGCGATCAGGTCAATGGGCTCTTTGCGACCCGCATACCTTTCATAATCGCGCACGTCAATGACGAGGAAATTTTTGTCATTGGCTACTTTTTCAACTTCCTGCATATCGGATAGCGGCAACGACCATTCCTTGGAAACATAGGGTGCACTGGCTGACGGTCTCACTGGCCTGCCATTAACCGGCAATCCGAAAGCCATCGCCCCTTGGATACCACCGTCCAGTACCTGCACTTTTTGGTGACCGAGGGATTTCAACATCCACCACAACCGCGCTGCGGCATTGGCTCCACTCATGTTATCATATACAATTACGTGGCTACCGTTGGTGATGCCTATGCTGGATAGCACTTCTGAGAATTTTCGGGGGCTCGGTAAAGGATGCCTGCCCCCGAAGGCGGCATCCGGTTTGATGTCTGCCAGGTGTGTGTCAAGGTCGAGGAAAACCGCGCCATCAATATGGTTGGTTTCATAATTTTCCCGCGCGTCTTTACCTCCGGTCGCGTTAACTATCACCAGATCGTCATGGCCCAGGATGGCAGCTAGCTCTCTCGGTTGAATTAAAGGTGCTATCATTTTCTTCATCAATCAGTGGAAGTATTTGGAAGAACCTAGCTCAGGTATGCAAGGGTGGTCGTTTCTTCCTTGGACAAGCCGTTGATTTTTCGGTCTCTGATGGCCTTGCTCCACTTTTGGCGGAAACTGCCTGCAGACCAATCCGAAAGAATGGCTGGGTGAATGTACGAGGACCTGCAGACCGTGGGCGTGTTGCCCAAATCGGATGCAACAGTCTTGATCACTTCATTGGCCACCCTTTTCCGGGCGGTAGCCGTATCAGGGTCCAATTGTCTCGAAAGTCGTGATGCCGTTTTCCAGGTAGCCGCCCAGGTTCGAAAATCTTTTGCCGTCACCTTACCGAACTTGGAAGTAATTTCATCAAGGTATTCATTGATGTGATTGGATTTGACGTCAAAGTCTTTGCCGTTTTTGTCTACATACCTGAAGAGATCATCCTTTTTTCTACGCCCCCCTACGGCACCGGATTCATCGATGAGCAGGGCGAGATCGTCTTCCCAAATTCTTCTCTTCCATAGTTTGCCTGATTTCCCTACGAATTCAAAAACTGCATCCAGTTTTCCTTCAGCCGTTTTCGAACGGTCAAAAGTCACATGGCCCTCTTTTAGCGTGGTCAGCCCATACGATTTGTTTTTCCGGGCGTACTCATCATTGCCAACGCGAAAATGATAAAGATCAATTAGTTTAACAATCAACGCCACCACCTTGGCCTTGGGCATTCCCTCGAGTGTTAAATCACGATCGACCCTTTTCCTGATAACGGGTAGGGTTTTCGCAAATCCCGTCATTCCATCAAATTTCTCTTCCGCTCTGGCCCTGGTCCAATTTTCGTGATAGCGGTACTGCAACCTACCTTTCGCATCTTTGCCTGTTGCCTGGAGATTGGCCATGGCGTCAACGGAAATCCACACATCCTTCCAGGCGGGTGGGAGCACAAGCTTATTGCATCTTTCTATTATTTTTTTGTTGGTAATTAATTTACCCTTTGGATCGTAGTAGTCCCACGCAAGTTTCCTGGCTCTCCTTTTTTTACGCGAAATTCCTTTTTCGGCCATGGTCAACGCCTACTTTAACTTTTTCTTAAAAAATTCAATGGTCCTTTGCCAAGCCAATTTTGCGGCCGCCTCATCATAACGTGGCGTGGTGTCGTTGTGAAAGCCATGATTGACGTCAGGGTACATGTGCATGGTGTATTCTTTCTTGTGTTCCTTTAATGCGGCCTCATAGGCTGGCCATCCTTCATTGACCCTGGTGTCCAGGCTGGCGTAGTGAATGAGTAAAGGCGCTTTTATTTTGGGAACATCTTCCACTGCTGGCTGTCCGCCATAAAATGGAACTGCTGCCTTTAGACTTGGAATGCGCACAGCCATGGCGTTGGATACCGAGCCACCATAGCAAAATCCTACCACACCAATATTTCCTGTGCACTCCTTGTGCCCTTTTAAAAAATCATAGGCTGCAACAAAGTCTTCAAGCATTTCATTTCGATCCCGCTTCTGCTGCATGGCCCTGCCATCGTCATCATTACCGGGATAACCACCCAGTGGGAAAAGTGCATCAGGTGCAAAGGAAATAAAGCCCTCCAAAGCCGCCCTCCGCGCCACATCCTCAATGTGGGGATTGAGACCACGGTTTTCATGCACCACCACAATCCCTGGTAATTTTCCTTTTTTGTCCACAGGCCGGGAAAGCAAACCTCGCATTGTTCCGGCACCTTTCGGTGAAGGATACTCCACAAATTCAGATTTCAGGCGAGGGTCATTGGCTTTGACCTTTTGTGCTGCGGCATATTTCGGCATGAGAAATGCCAAGAGTCCCGCTACAGTAATCCCACCCACCGCATGCACCGACAACTTATCAATAAACGACCTGCGATCAATTTTACTGTGTGCGTAAAGGTCGTACAATTCAAAAACCTCTTGTTTAATATCTTCTTTTCTAATCTCTTTCATTTGCTTTTCATTTTTAGATGTAGTACTCTTTTCTTTCCTGCATACTGTATAAATATAAAAGGAATATGGTTAAATCCCATTGGCAAATTATACAGCCGTCAGTAGTAGTGTTTGACGCGTAAAATATATGGGTGCAAAACGCCCAGTGAGAAAAGGACGCATTTTGGGTTATCCTCCTACCCTTTTTTTTCGGGTTCTGGAAGGAGAAAATCTAAATGAAGAATGCAAACGAGCAACCTAAGATTCCGGTTTGCGTCTATATTAGGGTCCTTTAACAACCACCTAACTTCAACCCTATGATCTCCAGCTATTTTCTCCTCGCCATCAGAACATTCGCACGCAATAAGGGGGCTTTTATCATCAATTTGTTGGGAATGGGTATTGCCCTGGGCTGCTGCATAACGGCCTTTGTCAACTATCAATTCAGTGCGGAATATGATAAGCAACAAGAGCATGCAGCCAATATCTATCGTATAGGTTTTTGGCAGGAGAGCGAAAAGGGTCAAACACCTTATGGCGTTTGCCCCATTCCGGTTGGCAATCTCATCCGTGAAAGTCTGGCGGATGGAGACCGGGTAATCCAGTACATCAGCAAGGATGCGCAATTCAGGATTGGTGATGAGATGTTTCAAAAACAATTCGTGTACACCGATCCCGCCTTTACTGAAATAATTACCATGAAGTTGCTTTCTGGTACGCTGAGCCTGGAAAACAAAAACCACGTGCTCATCAGCGACCGGCTGGCCAAGACCTATTACGGTAATACTGAAGCTGTAGGCAAACCGCTTACACAAATTATTTCAGGGGCGCCTCGTGAGTTTGAGGTAGGTGGTGTCTATGAGGCCTTTCCCTTCAATTCCAGTTTTAGATTTGATCTGTTGACTACGTTTGACAACTACTTTGTTGACGTTTCACAAAAGTCGGCCATCGAAAATGACTGGTCCAGGTGGTCCACTACTTTCATTTACCTGAAAAATAATTCGATCATTCCTGCGCTAACCAAACAACTTGAGCAGTACATACAACCTCAAAACGAAGCGAGACAGGATTTGCAGGCCAAGGCATTTTACATCGAACCCTTTAAGGGTATGTCTGCGCGAGCGCTGAAAGAAAAGAACCAGGGGCACTGGCTCAATACGCCCATGCCACCGGCAGCCGTGGTAACACCGTTCACCATGGCTGCATTTCTGTTGTTGGTGGCTTGCTTCAATTTCATGAACAATTCCATCGCCATAGCAGGAAGCAGACTAAAAGAAATAGGTGTGAGAAAAGTAATTGGCGGCAAGCGAAGGGAACTTATCATTCAATTCCTGTCGGAGACGATGGTCTTTTGTTTTGCTTCTCTCCTGCTCGGCCTTGTGCTCGCTGAATACTTTACAGAGGGCTGGAACTATATGTGGAATGGACTTGAGCTTGAAATTCACTACCGGGATAATATTTTCCTTTTAACAGCCGTTGCATCACTCCTCTTGTTTACGAGTCTGCTCGCTGGTGGCTATTCCGCTTTTTATATTTCGTCCTTCAAGCCTATTCAAATTTTGCGGAGTACGGCCCGTTTGGGAGGCGGCAATTTCCTTACCAGGAGTTTGTTGGTTGTTCAGTTCAGCATATCATTGGCAGCCGTCATTTTTGCGCTGGCTTTCTACCACAACGCCCGGTTTCAAAAAGCATATGACCTAGGTTATTCGTACCGGTCGGTGATTCAGGTCCCTCTTGACAATCCACAACAATTTGACCAGTTGAAAAATGAATTGGCAGGCAATCGTCTGATACAATCTGTTGGTGGCACCCAGCATCACATCTACACTAATTCGTACAATGCCGCAGCCCGCCATGAAAACGGAAAAGACATCGAGATCGATATGCTCAATGTAGGTGATGAATATTTTAAGGCCCTGAATGTTCGGGTAATTGCCGGCCGGGGGTTTGAAAAAGAAAGCACCTCAGACGCAGGTGAGTCCATTATTGTTAATGAAGAATTTGTGAGGCTCTTTGGCCTGGGCAACGAAGCCATTGATAAACGGATCACGCTTAATGACACCACGCAAGTCTACATCGTGGGGGTTGTGAAGGATGTTTACCTGAAGGCGTTGTTCGAACCGCTTACACCGGTTGCATTTCGGTATGTGCCCAAAGAAAATTACCGATACCTTGTCGCTTCGACCTCACCCGATCAATTGGTTGAAACCAATCAACAAATTAAGGAGGCCTGGCAAAAGTTATTTCCTACAATGCTCTATACGGGTAGGTTGATGGAACAAAGAATGGTGATGGTCATGGAGCATTTCGACAGTGTCGTTATCCTCTACACTTTCCTTGGTCTGGTTGCGATCATCATGTCCATTTCAGGGTTGTACTCATTGGTTTCGTTGAATTTGCAGAAGCGGACAAAAGAATTTGGCATCAGAAAAATCCTGGGCGCTTCAATACCGCATATGGCTGTGCAGGCAAGCAAATTATTCCTCATCACCATGGCGGTATCCTTTGTCATTGGTTCGCTGATGGGATCGGTGATGGTCAACGGAATGATGAGCAGTGTCTGGGAGTATTACGAAGCCATCAATGCGGTGGTGTTAACGCTGGCCATTTCCATTCTTTCATTAATTGCCCTTTGCACCATTGGATATAAGATAGTCAAGGTGACCATTGCCAATCCTGCTGATTCATTGAGGTATGAGTAAAGCCTGTTCACCCTATTCGATTCGCATGGTGCTAAAAAGGCCAACAACAGGACGGCTTCGGCCATTCGTCATCACCGCATGTACGTTATCCGTTTTTTGATTTTTCCGGAATGGATAGGGGATAATTTTGGCGAACTGAGCAATATATGAGCCACGGGTTGTAATTCTCCCATAAATGAACGCCAAATGCACTCGCTTTCCGGCTATCCCCCGTTCGCATTTTAAACAACATCATTTGGCATCGCCTCATTAACCTTTTATTAACAAGGCAATTGGTCAAACCCCTATAACTTAGATTGATAAATTTATCACCATGGTAGCTAGAAATATATTGCTTTTTATTCGGCTGATCGCCCGGCAAAAAATATTCTTTCTTATTACAGCATCCGGCCTGGCGGTAGGAATGGCGTCCTTTTTTCTGATTTTCATTTATGTCAGCTATGAAATATCATTTGATTCATTTCATGGTAACAGCGCAAACCTTTATCGGGTATCTGCTACCGCTGCGCGTACGCCAGTGCCGCTGGCTCCTGCTTTGCAATCTAAAATTGCTGGTGTGGAAAAAGCCAGCCGCATGATCTTTACCTCCTCAGGCTCACGGTTTATTGTTCGCGACTCCACGGGAAATGTATTTGAGGAAAATGGCTACTATGTAGACTCAACTTTTTTTGATCTTTTCTCATTCAACTTCATCGGTTCCCGGCCCTCTTTTCCATTGCGCAATCCGAATGAAGCCATTATCACCCGAAGGCTCGCGGAAAAGTACTTTAAAGATGGGCAAGCCATTAACAAAACCATTGAATTTGCTAATCGGTATTTCACGGATGGAGATTTTATTGTTACCGGTGTTATTGAAAACCTCCCTGCCAATTCTCAATTTGATTTCGATATACTGGTCCCTTACTCACGTCATGGAACCGCAGAAAGCACGCTTTGGACAAACAACCTTGTTTATACGTTTGTAAAACTGAATGCCAACGCCAATCCTGATGATGTATTGACTGAAGTAAAAAGAATGTTTGCGCTTGAGGCCAACTATAACAGTGCCGACTTAATGCGTGTTCAACTGCAACCATTCACAAAATTACATTTTGACAACCAGTACACATCTGATTTTGGGCCGCACAACCGAATAGAGAATATCATCATTCTTTCCAGCGTTGCCGGGCTCATCTTACTGATTGCTTGCATCAACTTTATAAATATATCGACCGCTAAGGCGAGCGAAAGGATGAAAGAGGTTGGCTTGCGCAAGACAGTGGGTGCAGCGAAATCGGGACTCGTTACCCAATTTATATTCGAGTCAGTAATGATTTCTGTAATTTCTTCACTGGGTGCCCTCGGGATAGTTTACCTGTCTGCTCCCTGGTTTGAAACGCTCAGTGGTGTCAATTTTTCCGATGCGTTCGCGCTCGCTAGTAATTACCTCTTACCTATTTGCTGCCTGCCTGTTTTGCTTGGAATCCTGGCCGGGTTCTATCCAGCCTATATGATCGCAGGCTTTAAGCCTCTCCATGCTTTGAAAGGTCAGGTGCAGTTCAGCACAAAAAGCAAATTGAGGAATGCTTTGGTGATTACACAATTCGGCATTACTGGCTTCCTGATCATAAGTACTCTGGTGATCACAGATCAATTGAAATATATCTTAAGGAAAGACCTGGGCTTTGACAATGAGCAGGTAGTGGTCCTGAATGTAGGAGGACCAGGTATAAATGATAGAATTCATACATTCCGTCAGGCGCTATCGGCAAATTCTAACATCATCAACGTTTCCGGGGCTTTGACCCTGCCTGGAGACCTTACTTACTCCATGCCGTATTCTAATCATGAGCAAATAACGGATGCTGAGCTTAGCGAGGAAACGGATTTGGCTGGCTTTTATGTTGATCATGAATTCGTTAACAACATGGGGCTTGAAGTAATTGAAGGGCGCGCGTTTTTGAAGGAGTCTGGGACAGACACGCTTAATTTCATGCTCAATGAGGCGGCTGTTAAGGAGTTTACAACTCGATTTGGCAATGATTGGAGCAACCCAATTGGTAAACGTTTGAATTATTTCAGATCGTCCGATCAAGGGTGGTACCTGGCAAAATCCGGAACAGTGATTGGTGTAGTTAAAGACTTTCATTTTGCATCATTGCACCATGAAATCAAGCCTTTGGTAATTCAGGTTGATTACAATTTGTTGTTCAAAGTGCTGGTAAAAATAAGGCCCACGGAAATTCAGGCAACCATGGCATTTATGCGTACACAATGGGAAGCTATGGGCATGGAGCGGCCATTTAACTTCCAGTTTATGGACGACCGTTTTGCAATGGCTTATGAAAAGGAACAAAAATTCAATGTGCTTTTTAAACTCTTCACAATTATTTCCATTTTGATTTCGTGCATGGGATTATATGGTCTGGTACTTTACAACACTGAGCGAAGAAGCAAGGAGATCAGCATCCGAAAAGTACTTGGTGCAAACACCGCGTCCGTAATTGCCATGCTGGGCAAAGGTTTTATAAAGCCCGTATTGTGGGCCTTTCTGATTGTAAGTCCTGTGGCCTATATCGTCATGTCCAACTGGTTGCAGCAATTTGCTTTTCATGAGAACATAACACCCACCGTATTTATTCAAAGCGGCTTCGTGTGCATAGCTGTCTCCATCGCTACAATTTTCTTCCGAACACTCAAAGTAAGTAATGCCAATCCCGTCAAGTATCTAAAAGAGAACTGAAATGCGACTCACACTTTTATTGCTTTGCCATTCGCAAACCCGAAGCCATATTTGAAGGCACCTAAGGATTTGGCCTAAATACCCTCGACCCGTTTGCAACTGGAATATTACAATTTTTGGCGTCCTCCTGTCTTTACAAAAATTTCGTTGCGGGAAATGATGTATATAATCTAAAACTGACCGGGCAGCAATGCTACCACGCTGTTGGTCTGGACAAGTCACGGTGTGATTATAAACCGACCCTCCGACCACTTGAGTGTTATACACTTTTCATCCAGACAGTATTTAATATCCTTCCCTTGTTTTGGCAAGACAAACTGGTACTCTACGGGGTCACCGGACTCGTCAACTGTAGGAGGCAACTCATTGATTTGTGGTATCACGTCAGTCAACTCAAGCGATCTGTAGTTGCCCTTTTCATATTTGGTAAAGAAAATTTCGGATTCACAAATCGGCCCACAAGCCCAACTCTCAGTGGCAATCACCTGGGAGCCATCCTTTAGATTCCAGTACACCATGGTGTAAGTGACTTCTGCACCCGGTGGCGCATATCGGATATATCCGTTCTTGCTATCCAGTTCCGAAATCAGGGGCAATTGAAAGGACGGATCCTCAACAAAACCCGATAGAATGTTCATTGCTTTTTCGTGGTCTTTGGTCTCGCCCTTGCTCCTCAACACGCTGGCCAGAAAATAGAAGTTTTCTCCCACCGCAAACTTTTCAATTCCTTTTAAGTTATCGATTAATGAATGAAAATAGGCTGAATCCTCATGCGATAGCGGCCTTGATGAAAATGACGCTGATACCGTTTCTTCGGCACTGGCGTCATCGTCTGCTGAAGTAGATGTGTTGCTTTGGCTGCA
Organism: uncultured Ohtaekwangia sp.; assembly: GCA_964655635.1. Taxonomy (GTDB): domain Bacteria; phylum Bacteroidota; class Bacteroidia; order Cytophagales; family Cyclobacteriaceae; genus ELB16-189. The sequence goes on along the minus strand of CAZZNH010000003.1, from coordinate 45,731 downwards.
GCTCAGGATCAGCGGGAGCAATAGTACAATCGGGTGGTTGATGGCGGTTCTCATAACTCTTGGATTTATTGATTGAAGTTAATTCCCTGGCAGTTAAAAAAGAAGGCTTATCATTTATTCGCTGGCTTATTGATTTTTTAAAATTTCAGGTCAGGTCAAAACAATTAGGACATTGGGGTGTTCTTGGTGCATGAACAATTATTTCGTTTTAGGTGGATCATCTGGAATTGGAAAAAGTCTTGTCACCCTGCTGGCGGAAAGTGGGTCGAACGTGTTTGCCACATATCGTCAGCATCCGCCTGAAAGTGAAAAGGCCAATCTCGCCTATCACGCATTGGATGTAATGCAACCTGAATTAAAGTTGGATTTTCTTCCGGATAAACTGCATGGCTTCGTGTACTGTCCAGGCAGCATTAATCTGCTCCCATTTTCCCGCATTAAACCCGCTGATTTTGTAACAGATTATGAGCTTCAGGTAATTGGTGCGATAAAAGCCGTGCAAGGCATTTTGCCTCGGCTTAAGGCGGTTGAACAGGCGTCTGTTGTGTTCTTCTCAACCGTTGCTGTACAGTCTGGGTTCAATTTCCACAGCCAGGTGGCAGCGTCAAAGGGAGCACTGGAAGGTTTGACGCGCTCTTTGGCTGCTGAGCTGTCACCAACAATCCGTGTGAATGCGACCGCTCCTTCTATTACCGATACTCCGCTTGCTTCCAGGTTATTAAGTAGCGAGGAGAAAAAGCATACAAATGCCCAGCGGCACCCATTAAAAAAAATAGGATCGCCAGATAATATTGCTGAAATAGCTGCCTTTCTACTTTCTTCAAAAGCAGCATGGATTACCGGTCAAATTCTCACCATAGATGGTGGAATCTCCACCCTGAAAACTTAACTTATCAAATAGCCTTATGTTCGGATTCTTCACAAAGAAAACAAAAGCTGAATTACTTCAGGAGAAGTACGAAAAACTACTTAAAACTGCATTCGAGCTTTCAAAAGTAAACCGAACAAAGAGCGACAAAATTTATGCGGAAGCCCATGCCCTGATGAATGAAATAGAGGCTGCCAGCCACTCGATAAAAAATAAATAATTAACAGAATGAAGATTCTCCTGACGGGTGCCACCGGATACATTGGCAAACGGTTGTTACCTGTATTGGCGAAGAATGGTCATACCATCATCTGTTGTGTGAGGGATGCGAACCGATTTAATCCACCGGAATCAATCCGCAAAAGCATTCAGGTTCTTGAAACGGACTTATTGGATGAGGCTTCCCTGGCCGCCATCCCTGTGGATATCGATGCCGCTTATTACCTCGTTCACTCTATGTCATCATCCACGGACTACGAGGCATTGGAAAAAAAATCCGCCATCAATTTTAGAAAAGCAATGGCGCATACGAGGGTAAAACACGTGCTTTACCTTAGTGGCATTATCAATGAATCATCACTATCGAAGCACCTTGGCTCCCGCAAGCAGGTAGAGGAAGAATTGGCTCGGGGAGAATACCATTTTACCACGTTGCGCGCAGGGGTCATCATTGGCTCGGGAAGCGCTTCCTTTGAGATCATACGCGATTTGGTTGAAAAACTTCCTGTGATGATTACGCCCAAATGGCTTCATACGCGATGCCAGCCCATCGCCATTTCAGATGTCATTCTGTTTCTTGAAAAGGCGCTGCTCAACGAAAATGTATACAACCAAAAATTTGACATCGGTGGTCCTGATATCCTTACCTACAAAGAGATGTTGCTGCGATTTGCATACATCCGCAAGCTAAAGCGGTATATTTTCACCGTACCGGTGATGACCCCAAGGTTATCATCGTATTGGCTGTATTTTATTACCGCCACATCCTATAAGCTGGCAGTTGCTTTGGTGGACAGCATGAAAATAGAAGTGCTTTGCAGGGACCAGCGCATCAATACCATTTTGAACGTTGACCCGCTGACTTACGAAGAGGCATTGCATAGAACATTTGCAGAGGTAGAAGAAAATCAGATTCTCTCCAGTTGGAAAGATTCATTAATAAGCGCCAACAAGGAATTTCAAATTTCCGAATTCATCCATGTACCTACCTTCGGCTGCTTCATTGACAAACGCAGTAAGCCTTTCAAAGACCGACAGACGTGCGCGGATAAAATATGGCGGATTGGAGGCAATACGGGTTGGTACTATGCAAACAGCTTGTGGAAGTTGCGCGGCTTTATGGATAAGCTAGCTGGTGGTGTCGGATTGCGTAGAGGCCGCACAAATGCAGCCGAAATCCACACAGGTGATGTTATTGATTTTTGGCGCGTACTTTACGCCAACAAAAAGGAAGGCCGCTTGCTGCTGTTCGCTGAAATGAAGCTGCCCGGTGAAGCGTGGCTGGAGTTCAATTTGTCAAAAAATAATCTTGTGCAGACAGCAACCTTCCGGCCGATTGGATTGTGGGGAAGATTGTATTGGTATCTTGTTTACCCCTTCCATGGATTAATCTTTGGGGGGATGATAAAGGCGCTCACCCGCTAACCGCTCCATTTTCCCAGGCCATGTGCGCGGGCCGCTAAGCTTCGCAATTGTACAATGAGAATTGTATGGGCTCAGTCTTTTATTCTTTCAACTTAACCCAGATGTAGTCGTCAATGATTTTTCCATTTTTAAATACCGCCTTCTTTTTAATACTTTCTAAATAAAATCCATTCTTTTCCAAAGCCTTCATCGATGGCTTATTGAATTCAAATACCCCTGCTTCTATTCTGATTATATTAAAATTCGTGAAAGCGTACTCGGTCATCAACCTTATGGCTTCGGTTGCAATACCTTGACCCCAAAAGGATTCTGCAATTGAGTATCCCAATTCTGCAGTTAATCGAAAGACATCTTCCTGAATGATAATCCCTATTTCGCCAGTAAACTCATTATCGCAATATATAAGCTTCCTTGGAGCAGGTTCTATGGCGAGTTGAAGTGCAATAAATTCCTCAGCGTCTTTTAGGGTGTATGGATTGGGCATTTTATCGTAACCATTATCAAATATATGTGGGTTGTTTCTATACCTGGCGAATTGCGCTGCGATGTCTGCATGGTAGTTTCTTAATTCAATGGCCATAGTCATTTTTGTCAGTCAGCAGTTTATCATGTATCACTACCACCCAACCAAACACACTTCGCTGGTGAAATGCACAAACTTTTCAATTCCTTGAGTAGCAAGTTACTAATTTGCCAATACCCGTAGCTCAAGCCAAGTGCAGGTAGCGTAGCGTGCGAGATAGAGTCTTAGTTTTGAGTGACCACCACCTTGCCTTTAAAATCACCATTTGCAATGTGGCGAAAGGCGTCCGCTGTTTGGGACAGCGGAAAACGTTGATCGATCACCGCCCTGATTTTACCGGCCTCCATCAGGCCGGCCAGGTAGTCCATATCTTCCGGACTGTATTGAAGCGCCACGATCCTAAGTTTACGGCTACCAAGAGATAACAACTTTGAAAGGAAGAGCATGTGCAATAAAATTTTTGGAGTCCCTCCTGTCATTACAAAGATTCCGTTCGTGGTCAGTGAACGTTTGTAATCGAAAAGTGAGTGGGTGGCAATGTTGTCAAGGATCAAGTCATATCGCTTGCCGCTTTTGGTAAAATTTTCTTTTTTATAATCAATCACATGATCGACACCCAATGACCTCATCATCTCAAACTTGCCCTCATGATCCACACCGGTTACTTCTGCACCTTGTAGTTTGGACAACTGTATGGCGATAGCACCTACGCCACCACCCGCACCATTGATCAGCACTTTATCACCTGATTTTATTTTTCCCACATTGCGCAGTCCTTGCAATGCCAATAGTCCTGCCTGAGGAATGGTGGACACTTCTTCAAACGTCAACCTGTCTGGTTTGAGAGCCAGGATGTTTTCATTGGCCTTTGCCAGCTCGGCAAACCCACCCCAACTCCCACCGGAGATGTCACCAAAAACCTCATCACCAATTTTCCACTTCGTTACTCTCGTACCCAATGCCTCTACCGTTCCCGCAATGTCACAGCCAATTGTTTTATGTTTTGGCTTCCGCAACCCACCAAACAAGCGGCCTAAAAGTGTGCCTGTTAATAAGTCATAGTCCCATGAGTTAATGGATGTGGCCTTGACTTTTACCAATACCTCGTGATCGCCTGGCACAGGTTTATCTACTTCTTCAAGATGAAGGACATCTGGCGGTCCGTATTGGGTGTAAACAATGGCTTTCATGTTTTTGTTACAGAGACGACTAAGCTTTTAAAATGTTAACGGATCTATTAACATTCACAGGGCATATAGGTCCGGAGGAACGATCCACTCTTTTTAAACGGTGCGTGGATCACTCCAGGTGTCTTTTGGATCACCTTTGATCAACTCAAAATATTCAGGCGCATGATCAATCACATAGCTGTCTTCACCTGAACTTATCTCTGCCATCCGCATCCCACCCTCTTCAAAAGCAAAGGTATATCCACCATCATAGGCAAAGTAAGTGTAGGATTTAAAAGTTCACACACTGTCAACGGCTATCATTTGCCCGTCAAAATCTTTAAAACCCTTGATGGTTTTGATTCGGTCTCCTGGAGTAAGGTCGCTTAGATATGGATACATGATGGCCAAAGGTTAAAGATTAACAAATTAGACAAAACGAAGGAACCTCTCACTATTGTATGATCTATAGTGAAAATATATATCCAATCAGTAATAAAAAACTTTCCAACCTCCGGGATCAGTGTGTTGTCTAATCAGCATTTAACTCATGTTATACATAAACTATTTATTACAATGAAGATTGAAAGAGTGAGAAAGTTTGTTGGTACACTTCCTTTGGCATTTTTTTTACTTGTCCTGATAACCGCATGCAAAGATGATGATCCAAAGCCACTGGGTGTGCCGGTGTTGGCGGACGCAACTGAACTTGCGGCTACCTCATTTAAAGTAAGCTGGGGAGCGGTGACGGAGGCGGAGAAATATCTTCTAGACGTATCCACAAAATCGGATTTCTCAACCACCGTTAGTGGGTATAGCAAAAAAGAAGTAACCGGTACAAATGCGGTTGTCAACTCGCTGACAACTAAAACCAAGTACTACTTCAGGGTGTATTCCAAAAAAGGCACCCAGGTATCCACGGCCTCCTCGGTGAAAGAAGCCACAACGCTGTAACCATTGGTAGAACTGGTGCACGCGATGTGCTGCACCAGTTCTTACCTAAATTAACAATTAACAATTCCTAACCAATGTACAAGCAAGATGCTTGCGATAGATTGGGTTGAATGACACCCTTAACTACCTAGTATCTTTAAGTTACAATTGTAGGGTTTACAATAATCTTGGGCTGCTGCTAAATTGTTGGATATATTATTCGAAATGGTAGCCTTTACAATGCCAGGTTGAACTAATATCAAGCTAAATTCTGGCAACTTTTGAAGATTCGCCTTTAATAACGCTCTCAAAGAATCACACGTATCCCTTCTCCAAGTTACAGAATACTCAATTTGTTCCCTTTCCTCAACATGTTTCAATATCCTGTCACTATTCAAAAATCTGACGGATCTAATTATTTGACTTGTAACCTCATAAACATCCTCAGTTGAATTCCCTTTAGTAGACTTCATTGCTTTAACATGGTAAAAGTCCCAAACTAATTTATTATCCTTTACCTTTAGACAAATAAAATCAGCTACCTCTCCCTTATTATGATCATAAAAAACATAATTGTAATCTAAGTCTGGAATATAAATATCGTTAAGGTATTGATGTAATGTTAATTTGTCTTTGTCAGGGTCTCTAAATTCCGCGGTCTTGTCAACATTATGTGCATCCCAGTTAACTTGTTGAATTGAATTAATATCAAAAGGAATGCCCTCTGGTGCCTTGTGGTAATCATGAAGATGCAATATTGAAAAATCATCAAACACAAAATATAATGGATACTCATTCAAAAAATCTTCTAAACTCAGAACAGATTGTTCATTTGATCCGATCATCAACAATAATTCAGTTTCGCCCACATATGTAAAGTACTTATCGTTATCAAACGAAAATTCGAAGGTAAATTCTAAATGTTCATAAGAAGCTCTAAATCGAATTTTGTTCTCATCTGAATTTTGTTGTTCTATAATAAAATTAATAACCGAAAATTCAACATCTGTCTCCTCATCTAAGATGTAAATTCTATAATGCTCTCGATAGATATTTTCATCCAATTTAATACCAATTGCCGTCCTGTTTCGCGGCAAGTGATTAAGCTCTTCAGGAATAAATAAGTAATCAATTTCAGTGCCTGTTACTACCTTCTTTGAGCTACTTACATGATCTGACATAGTTTTTGCCCATTTTAAAAATCCAGAAATTGTGGAAGATTTGTTGCTCCATACCTTAGAAGCACTACTCAAACCAATTGTTGCGCTTTTCCCATTTGCCGTGCCTTTGGCGAAAAAATGTCCCCGCCCATAATGCATTTGATCTGACTTCTTAATTGATTTATGAGCCCGACTTCCTGAAAATATTTTATATGACTCATCAGAGTTATTAGCTGTCGTATTCTTCACTCCCACGTTAAAAAACTCCATATTGGTAAGGCTCAACAAAACTTGGTTTATTTTGCTTGTTGGTACCAATCTAGGTTTGCTGCCTGTAAGTTGAATACCTAATTTATCATAAAATTCGTTTGAGCGAACTTCTGAATTCACTAGCAGCAGATTATTTTCAGCATCATAATAAATTATGATAAGATAATACTTAATGGATTCAAACTGAGAAATATTAGACCATCGTGGACTTTGAATTTCTCCACATATTATAACAAGGCAATTTTTTTCATCATTTATATCTCTCCTTAATACCCTTAGCTGAAAGTCGGTCAAGTCAATGGGATTATATAAATTAGGTTCACCCCTTGGCCTTAATACCTTGATATGGAAATAGGGTCTCAATGCGTAAAGAGATACTTCCCTTAGAAAGCCCTCAGAAATAAATTCGCAGCTAAAATTTTCAATGATTCTTCTGGATTCTATCTCATCTTTTATTCTATTCTCGCTTAAATTTGTTATTAGACTTTGCCATTCAGCATCTTCATGATACAGTCGATTGGCTTCCAATTCTATTTCATTAGGAATTGCAATAAACTTTGCTTCGTCAACCCCCGAAGCCTTCCTTGAAAACCTACCAATGAATTGTAAAGTTACTTCGAGGGACTTATGAGGAGAATGGATCGCTGCAATTTTTAAGTTAGGGAAGTCATATCCCTCACCAAGCATATCCACGCAAATTATACCATCTAACTTTAGCCTACGCAATCTTGATAGCGTTCGCTTAATCTCTATATAGGATTGATCACTATCGATTAGTTCTAAATTTAGTGCGGTTTCTTCCTTATATATTTTGACAAGTTCGCGAGCTTTTGTCTTTGTGCTGGTCCTAACCATTAGAACATGATTGTGCCCTCGTGCTCTATCAACCCTCAAAATATCTTCTGCCTTTTTTGCAATGTGTTTATCTTCAGCATCTACAGTATTAACTGGCTCAAATCTAATTTTCCCAAAATCCCCGTCTTCAAACGCTTTTGATAATGGATATGAATAAACGATTATTCCTGGAATAATTTTCTTGTCTCTTCTAAATGGAGTAGCCGTGAATAAAATCTTCCATGTGCCCATAAACTGATCCAAAATGGCTGCCCAAGTGTTCGCAGTACTATGGTGCGCTTCGTCTATTAAAATCAAATCGAAGAACCCATCTGGAGGTGCTACTACACCTTCAATTGCAGGGCTTACGCACTGAGGCGTACTAACAATAAAATCAAAATCTTTTAAATCTGTCCATTCTTTATCCTCTGTTACCCTTTTGTCTTGCTCTTTAACTTTTGGCAACTCAATGGAATCCGAAACAACATTTATTTGAACTAATGTTTTTAATTGTCGAAGATCTTCTGCGATTTGAAACCGAACTAGTCTGCTGGGAGTTATGATTAGCACTCTGTTAACACCAAGTATAAATGGTGCCATCATTAAAACAGCGGTCTTACCTGTACCAGTCGGCATGGAAATAATTGCCCCCTTATCAGAAACAGTAAAGTGACCAGCGATAGTATGTATTGCTCCCAATTGTGAATTTCTCAGCCCTTTTCTAGTTGCTGTCTTTATGGGGTAGCTTATTGAACTATAGTTATTTGTGAAATAAGACATTATTCAACAATAAAAAAGCCACACCAAGTCTCCCGAAACGGGAGACTCAGGATGGCTCATTCCATAAATTTAGGATTACCTATAATTAAATCCTAGCATATAGTTATGATTTGTCCTATTCGTCTTTCCTCCGAAGCCTCTTCCTACATTTAGAACTCCCGGCTATTGGAGCAAACCCCAACCAGTATCTAGCAACACGTAACCAGGAGCTAGCCTCTACTCCTCCTTCAATGTCTCGGTTGGATTTTTATAGGCTGCTGTAAGGGACTGGTAACTGATGGTGATAAGGGCGATGGATAGTGCACAGGCCGTAGCCACGACAAACACCCAAAGGTCAATGGGCGTGCGGTAGGCAAACTCCTGCAACCAGGTGTCTACCAGGAAGTAGGCAATGGGCGAGGCGATCAGTATAGAGATGATGATGAGTTTGGTAAACTCAGCGGAGAACAGGAGTACCAGTTGCGAAACTTTGGCTCCCAGCACTTTACGGATACCCAGTTCTTTGGTTCGCTGCTCAGCGGAGAACGCGGCCAGGCCAAACAAACCTAAACACGCAATGATTAGCGCCATCCCCGTAAAGATGTTGAGGATGGTACTCATTCTGCTTTCGGTCTGAAACGTTTTTTCAAACTCTTCATCCATGAAGCTGTATTTGAATGGCACGGATTCATCCATGTCTGCCATGGTTTTTTTTAGGGTGCCAATCAGCGTCCTCAGGTCATCACTACTCTTCACGGTTTCAGCATTGAGTCGCATGGACAAATAGGATGCGCCAAATCCATAGTACCAAAACAAATCATTTTGCGGATGAATGATCATGAGGGGTTCTATCTGCAGCTTGGTGCTATGAAAGTTGAAATCTTTCACTACTCCAATCACTTCAAGGGTTGCTTCCCTGTCAAATGCCTGGATTACTTTTTTACCGATCGGTGAATCGGCAGCATACGTATCAGGTGTTCCCCACCCCAACGCCTTTACAGCAGCCTCGTTTAAGATCACTCCCCGCTTGTCTGCAATGCTTGCTTTGTTAAAATTGTGACCCGCAACAAACTGTAACTCCAGCAAATCCAGGTAGTCTTCATCGGCACGGATGTTGGCCACATAGATCGGTTCACTGGTCGGGCCATTTGGCCTGTAACTTTCACCATCCCAAAAATTGGGCGGAAGCCCAAAGGATTTACCAATTTTGGTAATGGCAGGATGAGCAGCCAATTTCGTTTTAAGTACTTCCGTATCGAATCCCAGTTGCTCAATGTTGTGGATTTGCAATACATTGTCTTTGGCAAACCCCATGTCCAATGTTGAGGTGTAAGACAATTGTTTCTGAACAAAAAAGGTGCAAATAATAAGCGCGATGGAAATGGTAAATTGAAATACCACCAGACCATTTCTTATTCCTTTGCCTTTAAACCCCGCACGTACTTTACCTTTCAATGTTTCGATGGGACGAAACGCAGACAAGTACCAGGCAGGATAACTCCCTGCGATGGTACCCAATACCACCACGAACAACAATAAACTGCCAATGAACCATGGATTGGTAAGGTATGGAATGATTGAAAGCTGCTTTGATGCGATCACGTTAAAGCCAGGCAATAAAAGTTGCGTCAACACCAGAGCGCAGGCCGCACCGATTGAAACAAAAAGTACCGATTCAAAAACAAACTGTTTCATCAATGTACCCCGCTCCGACCCCATCACTTTTCTAATCCCCACTTCTTTGGCCCGGTTGGAAGAACGTGCCGTGGACAGGTTCATAAAATTAATACAACACAATACCAACACGAGCCCACCGATGGCGCTGAATATTTTTACGATTTGTGGATTACCGGTTGGGCCAAACCTATGAAAGTCGGGCGAACCAGATAAGTAGATGCTGCGTAAGGGTTGTAAATACAATGTCCATGCTTTTCCCTTGGTATATTCTTCAAAGCTTTGATTAAAAATGCGCTCGGTAGTGGTAGCGGCCCACTTGGGTGGAATCGATTGGATGCGGTGCGTTAATGCCTGTACATCCGTTCCCTGTTTTACCAATCCATAGGTGGAGAAAGAAGTCCATATCCATTTCCAGTCTCCCTCATCCAACGCCTTTTTAAAACTTGACATGGACACCAGCATGTCGAACTGAATGTGAGATTGAGAAGGGATGTTGGCCAGTACTCCCGTAATGCTGTAGTTGAGCCAGGTGTTGTCCCTTAGTTTAAAAGCTAATGTTTTCCCGATAGGGTCTTGCGCGCCAAAGTAGCGCTTGGCTGTCTCCTCCGTGACCACCATGGTGTAAGGTGACAGCAGGGCTGTTGCAGGATTGCCCTGGATAAAATCAAAAGTAAAAACATCAAAGAAGTTGGGATCTGCAGCGGAGCAACGTTCCTCGGTGATCAGGTTAAACTCTTTGTTATTGTCACTTGCATTGATGGTTTGTTCACCAAGACTCATTAATCGTGTAACTTGCTCGAACTCAGGAGCATCTTCACGCAGGGCGATTGCCACGTTAGGACCTGTCGATGAAAATTGCTCTTCCCAGTTGCCCCAAATCATCGGTTGGTTGATGCGATATATCCTGTCCCCCTTATCGTGAAAAGTATCAAAGGTCATTTCATTGTACACAAACAAGCCGATGATAAAACTGGTAGCTATGCCGATGGTGAGGCCCATCACGTTGAGGAAGGTGAATTGTTTTTGGCGGATGGCATTGCGCCAGGCGATTTTGAACATATTGCCCAACATCATGGTGTGGCTTGTTTTAAAAATGCGTGAAGAAGAAAATCCCGTCAACAAATGAATGGTATCTACCCAATACATCATCCGCGCATAACGTTTGCCCCTCGCTTCGATTCTATCTTCATAGATTTCCTGCAGGTCGCCAAAGAATTCCTCCTGATAAGTCTCTCCTATTAGTTTTGAGGCTAACCATTTTGCCAATGCAGGTGGTTTGATTGGATCGCTCACAGTGCGCTGAATTTTAGTTGCGGAATAAGTTTCCACATTTCCTGACGCACCTCTTGTGAGGCGCGCAGTTGGCGCATACCTATCTCTGTAATTTTAAAAAGGCGTTTTCTACGGTCTCCCCTTTTTTTGGTGTTGCCTCCAAGCGTTGATTTTAACAATCCTTTATCCTGAAGCCTGTATAAGGTTATGTGCACTGCCCCCAACAGCACTGATCTGCCCGAATGTTTTTCCACCTCTTCTTTTACTGAAATGCCGTAGGCATTGCCATCAAGGATACAGACGGCAAGGAGTACCAGTTCTTCAAATTCGCCCAGGGTTTTGTTTTTCATAGCAGTTATACAATGTATAATATACAAAATGATAAGTAATAGAACGGGTATGTCTTGAAAAGGTTGTACCTCATGGCGGCACATGCGTACATCTACTTTACGTGAACAGGCTCGAACCTTGCAGTTCTTGGTAATTTCGGATGAACATCCTGATATTTCGGAACTTTTGAAATTCAGCCTCCAGGTGTGAACTGGTGACAATAACAATACCACAGCCCGCACTTTGAGCGGCTTCAGCTCCCGTTGGACTATCCTCAAGTACGAGACACCGCTCAACCGGAACCCCCAATCGGTCAGCGGCCTTGATATAGATTTCCGGATTGGGTTTTCCATTTTTTACATCACCCGCATGAAGTATGGCTTCAAAATAATGCCGGATATTCAGTCCGTCCAGCACAAAATCGACATTTTCCCTTGGCGCAGCTGATCCGATGGCCATGGGAACATTATTTTTCCTTAAGGTGGTTAATAATGCGGGTAAGCCGGTGATCAACTCAGGCTTATAAATTTTACGGTATTCCGCTTCCTTGTCCGCTGCATGATGGAGGCGCTCTGCCTCTGTGAACCGGTCACCGAACAATCTTTTTAGAATTTCCTCATTCACACCATGTATCTGCTCGCGCACCTGGTCGAGGGTGAGTTCAAGGCCAAGTGATTTCAACTTCCGTTGCCACGCTTGGTGATGAACCATCATGTTGTCCACCATCGTGCCATCCAGGTCGAAGATTACGCCTTTCCATTTCATGAGGAAGCATCACTTGTCCCCTTCAGTTCGATGAGGGTAGATTGTGCCGCGGCACACAACTTTTCCACGTTGCCTTTTTTGGCAAAAACATCTGTTCGACAAATAGTCAATGTTCTTCCGTACTTGAGTACGCTCGATCTGCCGATGAGCAACGTTCCGTCCGCAGGCGCCAGGAGATTAAGCTTAAATTCAACGGTGAGTATGGACGAATCCGGGGCCATTAAGGAAAAGGCAGCATAGCCCGCGGCATTATCTGCGATGGTACTAACCACCCCCGCATGAAAATATCCATGTTGCTGCGTCAAAGAACGATCGTAGGGTATCGTGATCTCACAAAATCCCGCGTCAATTTTCGTGATCCCGGCTTTCAGCGTTGCCATAAATCCCTGGCGGGCAAAACTTTGTAAAACCCGCTTTTTAAAATCAGCATCCTTTGGAGAATGATTCATAGGTCAATCAGCTGCGGTTAAAAGCACTTGGACAATTACTTACCCGATACATTTACGGCACCGATACCAACATCCCAAAGTTTTCTGGTATAGGCAGGCACATCGGTCTCGATAATTGCTTTTGCCCTGGTGTCCAAGGCGCTCCACTCCTTAGTGAGTTCCGCCAGGCGGTCGCGTGACGGTTGGTTAACCCTGGGGATCTCGCTGTCCGTCTCGTTGATGAGAAAAAGGAAATTGGCATTGAACTTATTTGGAAAGTTTTCCACATCATCATAAGCTTTGGACTTCCGTTGAACCATGTCTTCGTCCCACGCTTTCATTTTGTCCACCAATGCAGTCCCCTCCTTCTTGATGCCTGCATACTCTGTTTTATCACCCATTTCTTTTAACACGGACTCAATTTGCTCACGCATCTTTAAGATCAAATTGATCTTTCGGTGCATGTCATTCAATGTCTCCTCCATGGAGAGCATAAAAGCGTTGTGCTCATTAAAAGTCTCCTGGGTGGTTTCGTGCAACGGATTTGGAACGATCTTAAAATCTGTCTTGAGCTCCTTGCCTTCATACTTTAGGGCAAGACCATATGAGCCTGGAGGCGATTTATGGCCTCGGAAGTTGCCCTCCACATAAGCAGTAGGCACGCCCGTCATGGTGGGATAGCGGGTGTCCCAGACAAAACGATTGATCCCTTTTGCTTTTGGAAGCGTGGGCTCGGCCGGAGGCCCACCCGGGTAGCTGACAAACGATTCATCTTTTTGAGAGCTCAACCGCCTGACCAATTTTCCATCGGCATCTTTAATCTCCATTGTAATATGCACAGAGTCAGCAAGTTTAGGCAGTTGGTAATAGACAACCACACCATTGGCGGGGTTGACCCCGGTCAGTGGGTCTGTTCCTTTGAAATCCTCCGAAGTCCGGTTCAGCGGGCTGCCCCAATTGCCATAAATCAAATCTTCCGGTTTATACAGTGTAAAGGTTTCCTGGCCGGCCTTGTATTGCCTTAGCAAACCGAGGTCATCCAAAATCCAAAATGACCTACCTGAAGTTGCCACGACCAGGTCATCGTTTTTCACCATCAGGTCAGTTATGGGCGTGACAGGCAAGTTGAGTTGAAAGAGCTGCCAGCTGACGCCATCATTCCAGGAAATATAAATTCCTTTTTCCGTACCTGCGTACAGAAGTCCCTTGCGCGCAATGTCTTCCCGTACCACGCGTGTAAATGCCCCCATTGGAATTCCTTTGCTGATGTTGGTCCATGTTTTGCCGTAGTCGCTGGTCTTGTAGAGAGACGGTGTGTGGTCATTAAACTTATACCTGGTCGTTGCGATGTAAGCGGTTGCGCGATCGTGAGGTGATACGTCAATCGCGTTGACCAGGCACTCTGTCAATCCTTTTGGTGTCACGTTGGTCCACGTTTTTCCTCCGTCCCGGGTCAACTGCACAAAGCCATCATCGCTACCGGTCCAGATCACTCCCTTTTCATGGGGCGATTCGATCACGTAAGCGAGCGTGCCATAGTTTTCTGCGCCTACCGCTTCGTTGGTATAAGGCCCACCCATTTTACCCTGTTTGTCCTTCTCATTGCGGGTGAGGTCGGGGGAAACTTCTTGCCATGTGCGGCCCATGTCGCGTGTGCGCAGCAGGTGTTGCGCGCCATGGTAGTAGGTGTCGGGTTCATGCTTTGACCAGATTATTGGTGCGTTCCAGTTGAACCGGTATTTCATGTCCTTCCCGTCTCTGCCCAGGTATTGTATGGGAGCCGCCATGATTTTTGTGCTTGCTGCTGCTTTGGTATCCAGCACGTCAATTGACCCGAGGTAGCTTCCACCCAACACATAGCGCGGATCATCGGGATTAAATGCCAGAAAAGCACTCTCGCCACCGGCTGAGTAGGTCCAATCTTGCTCGCTGATGTTCCACCGCCCAAGAGCTAAGCTGGAGATCCGGACTGAAGTGTTGTCTTGTTGACCCGCGTAAATACGATAAGGAAAATGATTGTCCGTGTTGATGCGGTAAAATTGTGCGGTGGGCATATTGGACTGCGTTGACCAGGTCTCACCCCGGTTGAATGTTATCCCGGCACCACCGTCATCGGCAATCACCATATTCTTTGAGTTGTGGGGGTTGATCCACAAATCATGGTAATCACCGTGCGGCCCATCCAGCGTTTCCCAGGTTTTTCCACCATCAATGGATCTCAACGCGGGCGCACTCATCACATAAACGGTGTGCTCATCCTGCGTGTCGGGAAATACTTCTATGTAGTACCACGCACGCTGCAGCAACCGGTGGTCACCGCTTACTTTCGCCCAACTCTTGCCAGCATTTTCTGATACAAAAAAACCTCCCAATTCTTTATCAGAATCACTTTCAATTAGCGCATATACTTTATCGGAATTTGCTCTGGATACTGCTATTGCCATTTTACCCAACTCCTTCGGAAGTCCGGTGTGAATGGTATTCCAGGTTTCACCCCCGTCTATAGATTTGTAAAGACCACTCCCGGGTCCACCGCTGATCACTTTCCACGGCAATCTCAAATTGTGCCACATGGCAGCATAAATTACCATTGGGTTGTGCATATCCATGGAAAGTTCTGAACAACCGGTGAGGTCATTGATGTACAAAACTTTTTTCCAGGTGTTGCCGCCATCGGTAGATTTGTAAATGCCTCTGTCCTGCGTGGCTCCGTGAATGGCCCCTTGTGCGGCCACCAAAACCACATCGGGGTTTTTGGGATGGATGACGATCCTGGAAATTTGCTGGGTTTTTTCAAGCCCCATGTGCTTCCATGTTTTGCCCGCATCGTAAGATTTATAAACACCGTCACCATACGAAGACATCACGCCCCGGGGTGCGTGCTCACCCATTCCTACGTAAACAATACGGGGATCGCTTTCAGAAACGGCTACCGCTCCAACGGATCCAGTCTTGAAATATCCGTCTGAAACGTTCTTCCACTGAGCGCCTGCATCTTCCGTTTTCCAGAGTCCGCCACCCGTGGTGCCCATATAGTAAGTAAACGGATCGCCCACCACGCCAGAGGCCATGTTGGAGCGGCCGCCCCTGAAAGGGCCGATGCTTCTGTATTTTACATTTTTAAAAACGCTGTCAAGATTTTGGGCCAACGAGGTCAATCCTGTGATGAGGGATAGTGCAAGGACAAAAAAGGTTTTCATGGTGACAACAAATGTTAGGTGTAACACTAAATATAGCAACAATTCGATTGCCCGCTACCTGAAAAAAGACCGGCCGGAAAATTTGCGTGATCAGCCTCGCCCACGACAGTTTGCGCAGGCTGCAACTATTGCTCGTCTTAGCCGTTGTGGCAAATTATTGTTTCATCATTTTCAATTGTACTTTTGAGAACCAGGCTCAAATTATCTGTATTCAAATACAGGCACATGACACCGACCAGAAGGATAGCCCTTATTCTCACGCTTGTTTTCCTGATCCCTGCACTTTTTTATTCGGTGTATGAAATCTCCTCTTTGAACAAAGATGAAAAGATGATTGCCGATATCTACCAGAAGCAACTTGAAGCCATCTTGTTCTCTGTTAACCAATATTCAGATGATGTGTTGGGCAGTTGGATCCGCAAAACAGAGATAGGGCTGGAATCGGACTTGAGTGCCGAAGACCCCATCCCGGCCAGCGTTCAGCATCTGCTCGAATTAAATTCCGCCATATACCTGGCATTTATCATGGATACCAATTACAGCCCGCAAAGCCTCCGCTCCTTCTCCCTCGATGGTGTTCATGCCGATAATTTGCAATCACTCATTCAATCATCGCTTCTTCAGAACCAGTCATCTATCGATCAACTGATCAAATACAAGAAAAGTGGTTTTCAAAAACCGATCGCTATTCCCACGTATCTCAAAAGCATTTACCATTACCAACTGCTGGTGTACATAACCGGCCAGCGGGAAGAGGAATTCAAAATTGCCGGATTCTTAATTGACCCGGAGCTGTTTATCGAAGATCTTGTGGGGCCCCGCCTGCAGGCCATTTCGCGGGATCAGTTTATTTTGTCTGTTTATAATACCGCAGCCAAAGGCAGTGCACCTGTTTATTGTACGCAAACTGCCGACACCGTGTCTATTCAGTCAGCCTCCCTGGCCAGGGATTTATGGATTTTTCAAAATTATGCACTGGGAATTCGAACGCAGGGTGCCTCTTTGCAGCAGATTGTGAGAAAGCGAACCACGGACAACCTGCTGCTGCTCCTCGGGCTTGATATGGTGTTGATTGTGGCGCTGGTGTATGTCTTTAGGAATGTAAAAAAGGAGGTGCAACTCGCGCAAAACAAATCTGATTTTGTGTCCAATGTCTCCCATGAAATACGCACCCCGCTGGCGCTCATCAGCATGTTCGCTGAAACGTTGGAAATGGGAAAAATAAATTCGGAAGACAAAAAGAGAGAGTATTATTCCATCATTAGCAAAGAGACCCAGCGATTGACGGGCATTGTAAATAGAATTCTCAACTTCAGTCAGGCGGAGGCAGGAAAAAAAATATTGCACATCGAGCGGGTACAACTATCTCAGGAGGTGACTTCCCTCTTAAATACATACGATTTCCACCTGAGCAACAAAGGCTTTGAATACGCATTCGACAAAGAGGAGGAAATATCGGTGATGGCCGATAAGGAATCGCTGTCGGAGATGCTCATCAACCTGATTGACAATGCCATGAAGTATAGCTCAGAAACAAAAAAAATCGACATCACCATGGGGCGCGATGGTAAAATGGGATGGGTTGCCGTGCGGGATTTCGGCTCAGGCATTTCCCGTCATGATCAGAAACATATTTTTGACAAATTCTATCGGGTACCTACGGGTGATCTGGCCAAAGCAAGAGGCACGGGGCTGGGTTTGGCTTTTGTCAAGCAACTGATAGAGCAACAGAACGGGAAGATATCCGTTACAAGCGAATTGGGTCACGGGTCGACATTTAAGTTATCTTTTCCATTAGCTGAATAACCAATGGCTAGCATATTACTTGTAGAGGACGAACCTGCCATGCAGCTTGGCCTGAAGGATAACCTTGAACTGGAGTCGTATCAGGTAGATGTTGCCGGAGATGGCGAGTTGGGTTTGTCCAAAATTAAAAACAATCATTACGACCTGGTTTTGCTTGATGTCATGCTGCCGAAGTTAAGCGGATTCGATGTGTGCAAAGCGATCCGGGCATCCGGAATTTCGACACCCATCATTTTGCTGACCGCCCGTGGGGAAGAAATCGACAAAGTGCTGGGCCTTGAACTGGGTGCGGATGATTACGTCACCAAACCCTTCAGCGTAAGGGAACTGATGGCCCGGGTGAAAGCCATTTTAAGAAGAAGTACGTACAGCCCCGGTGCGGAAGGTTCATCGGTAGTCATCGGCAAACTGAGCCTTGACTTTGCGGCCTTCCGCGCGGAAGAAGGTGATAAAGAAGTTAAACTCTCCCATAAGGAATTCGAAATTTTGTCCTTCCTTTTTCAACACCGAAACCAGGTTGTGAGCAGGTATGACTTGCTCGAAAAAGTTTGGGGTTATGAAGAACAGCCTACAACCCGAACTGTCGACAACTTCGTGGTAAGGCTGAGGCAAAAAATTGAGGTTGACCCGACCCATCCGAAGATAATTCTGACGGTACACGGAACAGGGTACAAACTCGTGCTCTAGCACCGACCTCCCCGACTTCTCCCTGTTACATCTTGTTACAATCGTTTACCGGCCGGTGACATCTTGCCATAGCCACCAGGCGTTATTGCACCATGAATCAACAACTATTAAACGAAAAATATATGAAAAGCAAAGCCATTCTATTTGGATTGGTGGTGGCCCTGTTGGGAATTTTTGCCATCAGCCAATCCCATGCGCAAACTGTCGATGCATCTGGCATTTCCGTTTTACCTGCAAACCGTGGAGATATGATCAAGGTTATCTATGCAAATGAAGCCAGTGAGACCGTTGAGATCAGATTCCTGGATGCAGATGGCCTGATCAAGAGCGACAAAATAAACCCGGAGTCGTTTGAGAAAGGTTTCTCAAAAAAATATAAGGTAAAACGTCTGGCGTCAGATGGGTTCTGGATAGAGGTGAAAAATCCTGAGCTGTCCGTGCTGTACAAAGTTGACAACAAAGACGGCAAGTGGCTGGCACAACTTGAAAAAACAGTGAGCCAAAGGGCGCTGGCGTCCAGGTGAACAAAATATTTAACCTAGTGTTGTTAAGTCAAGGGTGACGCGGCCTATGCGGTAACAGGGCTGCTCACCTTTGCTTAACTTTATCTGATTACTTTGTATTTTTAGACGAAACCTTCTTGCACAATTGAAGCATCTTATTTCGTCTATATTGATCTCATGGCTCCTCGCACCGCTATCTTTCGGTCAGGTTATCAACCTAAATGGAAGTTGGAAGTTTCACATTGGCGACCGTGCCAATTGGTCTGCACCGGAATTTGACGATTCTGATTGGGAGACGATCAGCGCCCCTTCACACTGGGAGGACGAAGGGTTTAACGGATACGATGGATTTGCCTGGTACCGAAAAACATTTGATGGCCGCAGGCTTTCAAAGTCAGAAAATTATTATCTAAACCTGGGATACATAGACGATGCCGATGAAGTATATCTTAACGGGCGGTTTATCGGCTTCTCCGGATCTATGCCACCAAAATTTAAGACAGCCTACAACAGCGAGCGCAACTACTCGCTACTCAACGACTACATAGATTTTGGAGGTGAGAACACAATCGCGGTCCGCGTGTTCGATGTGACCCTGGGAGGCGGCATCTTCGATGGCAATCTTGGGATATACCGGGCAGGTAAAAGTTGGTTACTTGTGGACCTCCAGGGACTTTGGGACTTCAACCTCAGTTCATTCGGATCCCGACCCCGGGCAAGCGATGACTGGCGCAAGATCATGGTTCCGGGCCCTTGGGAGCACCAGGGCTATCACCGTTATGATGGATTCGCCTGGTATAGAAGATACTTTACTATCCCTGACAGCATTATTCCATCGAATGAGCGCCTTGTACTCATCCTCGGCAAAATAGATGATTTTGACGTTACGTATCTCAATGGGAAACAAATTGGATTTACGAATGACGGAAGGAAATTTGGGATGAGTTCGTCCTACGATCGGCTGAGGGTTTATGATATCCCATCGGGGCTGTTGAAAAAAGGGTCGGACAATGTGATTGAGATCATGGTCGAGGACATCGGCAATGTGGGTGGAATGTATGAAGGGCCAATCGGAATAAGTACGCGAGCGGACTTTGAGAGAAGAATGAGGTAGCCGCCAGAAAGATGACCGCAAGAATCAGGTTTGTGATTGATTTTTGCAGTCCCATTTTTGCGCAGATGAGACTGACAAGCAAACCAAATCCATGCAACTTTTTGATGCTGACCATTCTGTGAATCTGCTTCCTGTTGATGGCATAGTCAACCACTATGGTCAGGTATTTAGGCCACATGAAGCGCGATACTTCATGGCACAACTTCAGCAAGAAATTGAATGGCGTCATGATGAAATTAATATTTATGGCAAAAGTCCACTTACCAAACGCAAAGTTGCCTGGTATGGCGATATGCCATATGCCTACACCTATTCCAATTCCACCAAACACGCTCTTCCCTGGACAAAATCACTACTTGCGATAAAATCGCGTGTCGAGGAAATGTCAGGATTTGGATTCAATTCCTGCCTCCTGAATTTGTACCGCGATGGAACAGAGGGAATGGCCTGGCACAGCGATAATGAAAAAGAACTTGGCCAAAATACGATCATAGCGTCTGTGAGCTTTGGAGCAGAAAGAGATTTCTCATTTAAACATAAAAGAACGGGACAAGTGATTTCCACACTGCTTGAAAACGGTAGCCTGTTAATCATGCGAGGTAGTACCCAGTCCAACTGGCTTCACAGTCTCCCAAAAAGAGCCAAGGTTAAAAACGCCAGGATTAACTTAACATTTCGAAACATTGTCACCTATCCAAGTGAGATCAGGGCCCGAATCCTGTAGTCGGCCTCGCCACTGCTGGGTACGGCTGGATCAATGGAAAATTAATATCTTTGCGGCCTTTTAAATCTGGCCTGTTTTATGATTTCAGTGGATGCAGTAGGTGTTGAATTTAGCGGCACTACCCTTTTCAGCAACATCACCTTTAATATCAACGAAAATGACCGCATCGCGCTTATGGGGAAAAACGGTGCTGGCAAGTCGACCCTGCTCAAAATCATGGCTGGAATAAACAGGCCGACAAGCGGCAAAGTTTCGGCCCCTAAAGATGCCATTATTGCCTACCTGCCCCAGCACCTGCTCACCGTGGATCAATGTTCAGTATTTGAAGAAGCGTCCAAAGCCTTCTCCAAAATACTCGACATGAAAAAGCAAATCGATGAACTTAATCATCAATTGGAAACCAGAACTGACTATGAATCAGATGATTATTCCAAAATAATTGAACAAGTATCCGAGCTGAGCGAAAAGTATTATAGCATAGAAGAAATCAACTTTGATGCAGAAGTGGAGAAGACTTTGTTGGGTTTGGGCTTTTTGCGCAGCGATTTCGGTCGGCCTACCAGCGAATTCAGTGGAGGCTGGCGAATGCGGGTGGAGCTTGCGAAAATCCTTTTGCAAAAGCCGGATTTGATCCTGTTGGATGAGCCCACCAATCACCTCGATATCGAGTCAGTACAATGGCTGGAAGAATTCCTCAAGACCAACGCCAAGGCGGTTATTGTGATCAGCCACGATAAGATGTTTGTCGACAACCTCACCAACCGTACCATTGAGATTACCAGGGGCCGCATATATGACTACAAAACCAACTACTCCCATTATCTACAACTTCGAAAAGAAAGACGCGAGCAACAGCAAAAGCAATTTGACGATCAGGCTAAACAAATAGCTGATATTCAGCAGTTTATAGATCGTTTTAAGGGAACTTACTCGAAGACGCTTCAGGTGCAGTCGAGGGTGAAAATGCTGGAGAAGATTGAAATTGTAGAAGTGGATGAGGTCGATACTTCTGCATTAAACCTTAAGTTCCCTCCTGCCCCAAGGTCAGGAAACTATCCGGTGATAGCCACTGACATCACCAAAAAATATGGCGATCATACCGTATTCCAAGATGTGTCCATGACCATTGCGCGTGGAGAGAAGGTTGCCTTTGTGGGGAAAAATGGCGAAGGTAAATCTACCATGGTAAAGGCCATCATGGGCGAAATCGAGCACGAGGGAAAACTGCAGGTTGGACACAATAGCCTGATTGGTTACTTCGCCCAGAACCAGGCATCGTTGCTGGACGAGGACATGACCGTGTTCGAAACCATTGACGTCATTGCGCAGGGAGATATTCGAACTAAAATTAAGGACATTCTCGGTGCTTTCATGTTTGGTGGCGATGCCATTGATAAAAAAGTAAAAGTATTGTCCGGTGGAGAGCGCACCCGATTGGCGATGATCAAATTGCTCCTTCAACCGGTTAACCTGCTGATCCTTGATGAGCCGACCAATCACCTCGATATAAAAACCAAGGATATCTTGAAAGACGCCCTCAGGGCGTTCGATGGAACTTTAATCCTGGTTTCACACGATCGCGATTTTCTGGATGGGTTGGCCAACAAAGTGTTCGAATTTGGCAACAAGCGCGTCAAAGAGCATTTCGAAGATATCAACGGCTTCCTGCGCAATAAGAAGATGGAAAACCTTAAAGAAATTGAGCGGGCCGTTCGGGCCTAGTGCCCGTTTGTTCAGCTTATCGGGGCGGCTAAATGCTTCCCATTTC
This sequence comes from uncultured Ohtaekwangia sp., assembly GCA_964655635.1. Lineage (GTDB taxonomy): Bacteria > Bacteroidota > Bacteroidia > Cytophagales > Cyclobacteriaceae > ELB16-189. Next base: position 23,297 of record CAZZNH010000003.1, on the reverse strand, counting down.
TTTTGCCGCAATTCGTTTTTTTATTTTACTGAGGAACTCCGCTGAAATTCCGAGGTACTCGGCAATCATCTTTTGGGGAAACCTCAATTCAATTTTCGGATACTTTTTTCTGAACTCAAGGTAACGGTCCTCGGCACTCATGCTAAGGTTTTGCACAATGCGCTGTTGAAAAGAGATGAATGCGCGTTGTGTGATAATCCGGAAGTAGCGCTCCATCTTCGGCACCCTTTCGAAGACTTCCTCCATGCCGTCAAATGAAAACTCAAGGACATCGCTGTCTTCAAGTGCCTGCACATTAAACTGAGCGGGTTCCTGCGAGATAAAACTATGCAGGTCGCTGATCCACCACCCTTCGATTGCAAATTGAACGATATGTGAATGGCCGTTAAGATCGATAAAGTAGGTGATCACACAGCCTTTCGTTACAAAATTGGTGAACCTGCTCACTGCGCCCTCATGGACCAAAAACTGGCCCTTTTTTACCTTTCGTTCCCTGGCTTTTGATAAAATCAACTTTTTGTCCGCATCGGACAGCACGATGTGTTTTTGCAGGGTTTCCAGGAGTAGGTCAGTATCCATTCTTGTACCAGTTCAAGTCAATTTCATAACTCAGTTCATTTTTAGACGCCTCGTCATCTTCCAATTTTGTGCAAGCAAAGGCGAAAACCGTCAATGCAAAAGTGAAAATAACAATTGTTTAACTAACCATTTAAAAATATGAAAGGCTATTGCCTGTTTGACAACGTTCATGTCAGCGACTTCTCAAAACTAGAGGAGTATAAACAGAAAACCGCTCCCATAGTTGCCAGGTATGGTGGCCGGTACGTCATACTGGGCGGTCAGTTTAAAGTAATCGAAGGTGACTGGACCCCCACCTACCTGGTCATGATAGAATTTCCGAGCTATGAGAAGGCAAACGATTGGTATCAATCGGAAGACTACCGTGAGCTCAAGGCCTTGCGCCAGTCCGCAGCAAACTCAAATGGGATAATCATCGAGGGCCTGAATTAAATCCATCAAATCTTAATTAAAACAAAACAATATGAAAAATCTGGTATTCAACACATCGACAAACTGGGGAGCGACAACACTCCGTCTGGTATTAGGAATTATTCTCTTTTCTCACGGAGCGGGTGCCATGCTCGGCTGGTTTGGTGGTTATGGGTTCAGCGCAACGGTGCAGGCCTTGACTACCTTCTATGCGCTGCCGTGGCTGGTGGCGGCTGCAGTCATCAGCATTCAATTTTTTGGTGCCATCATGCTTATTACCGGGTTCGCGACCCGCATCGCTTCGGTCGGCATAATTGGAATATTTATCGGCATGGCGATCAACCATATCGATAATGGCTTGCACATGAACTGGGCTGGAACAAAACCAGGTGAGGGATTTGAGTACCATCTTTTGGTGATGGCCATGTGTGTGGCGCTCGTGGTATTCGGTGGCGGGTCCTTTTCTCTGGATCGCAAATTGGTGTCAAAGTCGAATTAGTCAAACTCTGGCGCTTGCAAGAATCTAATCTTGCAAGTGCCTTAACTGCCAATAAAATGTTATCCAACCCATTGCATGTTATCCTGTTGGCCATCATCCCAACCATTGGATTTGGCCAAACTATTCCCGTTGAGGTGATGATCGGAGGCAAAGAATATCGTTACCAGCATTTTTTCGCTAAACCGATCACGGGAAACTCACGCCTTGGATTCTTCCACACTTCTTCCATGTACTTTTTCTATGACGAAGGCAAAAATATCGAAATGATGAGCCAGTCATACGTCACCTACCAAGTCGGATCATATGTCAAGGCCGCGGTTGGCACTTTCTACGCATCTGTTCCCGGCTTCAAGACTTCGGGCGCACTTCAGCTGGCCCATTCTCGCAAAGATTTGCTGCTGCTGGTCGTACCCAGAATTGATTTGTGGAAAAATCCCTCGTACGAGATAATGTCATTGCTGGAATACCGGCCATCTATTTCGGATCGTGTACACCTGTATACGCGGCTTCAGGTACTAAGCAACTATGGCCTCACCCAACACAACCGTAGCTATCAAAATCTTAGAATCGGCCTGGGCGGAAAAAACACTCAGTTCGGTATCGCCCTAAATTTAGATCAATACGGCAGCGAAGTTGTTTTAAACAGAAGCTGGGGCGTTTTCCTACGACATGAACTGAAGAGTCAATAAGCCAGTTTGTACCGGATAGCCAGGTTGACGAACATTGTCCGTATCCAACTCCATGCAGTATCACATTTGGTGAATTCTTTTCTTAAATGCTAAAATAATTGACGGCCAAGTTCGAATATAGTTCCTCAATGAATCAATTCGATCCGGCAATTGTTGAACAATAGAAAGATTAATTTTTCGTTGTAAAAGAATAGTAGAGCATAATAAAGCCGTTAATGACATGAAAAAAATAATTTTAACAAACATCTTGTTGGCATTAGTTTTTATGTCAAGTGCGCAGAATAGTGAGGACCAGAAAAAGCCTCCGATCCAGAATGAGGTCAGCAATGGCGAGCGGGAACTCCTTTTGCAAATGGCCCGGGACCGCAACCTGGTCATCGAAGCGACTGCCATTTACGGACGGCATGGTTTCAATTCGTTCGACATTGGCCCCAATAATTTTATTTCAATTGACAGCAGTCGTTTCGTGATGCAAACCTCAAATGCCAATGCCATTTCACAAAACGGTGTTGGTGGCGTGACCATCCGCGGCAATGTTAGTTCTTACGAAATAAGACGGGGCAAGGGCAAACGCCCAATAACCATTATCGCGCAGGTAAATACGTATGGGTTTGGGCTGGCCACCGTTACCCTAAGGTTGTTTAGTTTGAAAAACTCACAGGCAACTTTCATGAATGCCCGAAACACGCTGACCCTTTCGGGTCCGATTACCACGACCGAGGAATCTTATGTATTTAAAGGAGTTGACGCTTACTAGTGGGTTTGGTTTTAGCGTTGCCTGAAGGCGTCTCTTACCACTTCCTCGTTGAACCCTGATGCCACCTGGCTGCTGCTTGCGTAAACATACAGGGCCGTATTAAAGATAGTGCTGGCTACACTGAATATAAGTCCGGCCAACAGCAACAGCAAAATTCCTACACCAACACCAATCAGCAGTCCGGTTGTGTCCAACCAACCGGCAAGTAAAAAGGTAAGCCCAAAACTGAGGGCGATCAGCAGTACGAAAACGAAAAATTGGACGAGTCCAAGCCCAATGGCTTTGATCAGGCTTTCGCCCCAGGTCTTCTTGATGACCTGAGTAGATTTTTTTACGGCAGCAATAGGTCCGAGCCCTTCGTATACCAAAACGGGCACTACAAATATGGTGATGATACTCCACGTCATCCCAATCAGCCCAACAATGATTTGCGCGATGATTTGTCCTCCTTTACCAAGCCTGGAAGCGAGGTTGTCAAGTATCTTTAGCAATAGTCCCACCGTGGCTGAAAGTAAACTCCATTGAAAGATCAGGCCAAGTTTCGAAAAGGCGAATTGCAAACTTTCTCCAAAGGTTGCGTTGCCACCCTCAAATCTTATTTTGGTAGTGTACACCACGCACACGTTGAAGAAGGTAGCTATAAATGCAAGCCCAAAGTAGGTGAGAAATATGATGGCGTACTGGTAGACCTGAAGCGCATCGCCTGAAATCCCTTCGTTCATCAACGTAGGTACCACAGAAGGAACGATCATGGCGATACCAAAGATGGTCGAGAAAATGAAGGCCAATAAGGCAAACCAAATCAGCTCCCGATCCTGATTGATCACTGCGAACGACAATTTGGTTATTTTCCAGCTTCTGGTGAAAGCATTCATGGGATTAGATTTGGTGTGAAATTACCAAAATCCCATTTGATTATACAATAACGGAAACTTCCTTTTCAACGTCTGCCTTCCGGGCCTTGTACCGGACTACCGCATTACCTGAATTCAAAAGTACAAGTCCGGCCAGTGCGCATGCGAGAATGATGCCCGCCATGGGCAAGCTGGTGCCATCGTGCAAAATACTTACCAACGCTGATACCAGTGCTGCAATCCCCAACCGAAAACTTCCGTGCAAGGCCGATGCACTCCCTGCGTGTTTGGAAAATGGTGCCATCGACAAGGCCGTCACATTGGGCGACATGATTCCGTGTCCCGCGACATACATAAAAATGAGGGCCGTAAAACTATACAGGCCATACCAATCGAGAATGGTGCCGATCAGCAATGTCGCGCCAATTACATTCTGGTATATGAGCGCAAACTTAATCAATGACTCACTTTTGAACCTGCGCAGCAACAAATGGTTGAGTTGGGTTGTGCCGATCATGCCAAACGCCACAAGCGCAAAAGCCCATCCGTATTGCCGCTCGTTCAAATGGTAAATATTCATGTAGACATCCGATGACCCTACGATGTAGGCAAACGGACCCGCCATGGCGATGCCACCGGCCAGTGTATAAATAATAAATTGAGGTTGCTTCGTGACAAGGTAAAAGTTACCTAAAACCGCTTTGGGTCTTAGTGATATGGTCGAATCCGGATCTTTGCCGGCAGGCAACACGAAATAAACTCCCCCGATGACGAGCGTGGCAATGGCGGCAAGCACTATAAACACAATATGCCACCCGAAAGACGCAGTGACATACCCACCGACCGTTGGCGCAATCATGGGTGATACCGCAATGACTAATATGATCAGAGAAAAAACCTGGGCAGTTTTGTTCGCTGAAAACAGGTCGCGCACCAGCGCTTGGGCTGCCACCATACCTACGCAACCGCCAATAGCTTGCACCAGTCGCATCAGGATGAGCGATTCGACCGTATTGGTAAGTGCACAGCCTATGGACGCGATGATATAAATCACCAGACCTGTGTAGAGCGGTTTTTTTCTTCCAAATCTGTCAAGCAACGGTCCATACAGGATCTGACCGATGGCAATTCCAAAAACATAACTGGTCAACGACAACTGGACCTGGTCGATAGACGTGTCCAGGTCATTCGCGATGGCGGTAAATCCGGGAAGGTACATGTCTATTGAAAATGGGCTGATGGTGGCCAACGCACCGAGCGTGAGAATAATAAAAAATTGCTGCTTCCTGTTCATGAAAAATTCCGTGCAAAGATAAGATTAACCCCAAGCCATGGGATTAAGTTCAGTACTTATTTGCCCGGGATTTACGCCTGTGGGACGGGCAAGTTATGCTGTCTGAGAAATGTCAGTTTGTCCCAATAGCCTCGCTGAAATATAATTCTCTTGTTCTTTACGTGAAAGAATCCGCAGCCTCTCAGACCAAGCGGATCTTTCCATTCCAAAATACCCCATTCTCCATCCTCGAAAATGTTCTCCACCATACAGACCATCTTCGCGCGTGCAAATTCCGACTTGAACATGTCGTATATCGCATCTTTTCCTTTGACCGGATCTGTATTGACTTGATGATTGATGGCATCATCCGCATAGAAGTCAGCAAGAGCCCGGGCATCACCTCTGTTAAAAACTTCAACCCATTGTTGAATAAGGTCTTTGGGTCTCATTCTACTCCTGCGTTTTCATTTATGATGTCTTTACAAATACCAGGTTCCTCACTCGTCCGTTGGACACTTTAAAACCAACCACTTTATCCTTACCGTCTCTTTCAAATTCCACATATCCCATAAAATAGGTCGTTCCAGAAAATCTGTTTTTCATAATCGGGGTAAATTCAATGTCGCTGATGCGCATGTGCTCCGCCTTCAACTTCCCATCCTTTACTTTAAAATGATAATAGGTACTTAACTCAGCACTGTAATAAGTACCAACATACTCCTGCAGTACATCTTCCCCCATTTTTACGGGCACATATTCCACCAGATTGCTGGGATCCACGTTATTGATGGCCACCCGCATCAACTTTTTTCCAGATTTGTCCGTGCTGAATTTCACCCGGAAGTCTTCAGGCGCAGAGGGCATTTTAAATTCATCATTGCCAACGGGCAATATGGCGTCTTCGCTTTGTTCATTGCGCCAATAACGGAGGGTGTCACTTTTCAGATATATTTTTCTGGAATATTTATCTTCATCATTCCAGTAGGTAGCACAATATTTCTCTAAATCTTTGTTCGCGAGTTTCAAATATTTCACCGCGTTGGACTTTGCCACTTCCTGCGTTGGGAAATAATCCTTCAGGTAAATATCGGCTATCTTCATGGCCAGGCTACCTGGTCTAAATGCGGCTTCATTGCTGAACACAATCACCGCAAAATGCTGATCGGGAAACCGGCCCATATAAGTTCGGTAACCCGCGTCTGCACCTCCATGTTCAATTTGGTTCAATCCCCTGTACGGAGTAATGAATTGCCCCAACGCCCCATTTTCAACTTTGCCGTTGTTCAATACGGTTTGGGTGTTCATGGTTTTGAAAATCTCCTCATCGCCAACGACCGGAGCCTGAAAATTCATGGCCCAAAGGCTAAGGTCTTCAACCGTGGTGAACAGACTTGTCGCGCCCACGTTGGCATAACTTAGCACACTTTTTTTGTAGACATCTCCATCTTTGTAATACGAGTACGCCCGGTTCTTGACAATTTTTTCATGGTCATCGTAAAAGAGCGTACTGGTCATTTTGAGTGGCTCAAAAATCCGCTCCCGCGTAAAATCGGCAAATGATTTACCGGATACCCGGGCCACCACTTCAGCCAACAGGGTAAATCCCGTATTGCAGTAGTATAATTCATCTCCGGGATTATAGTTCAGGTCCTTTTGTTTTTCCACCATCTTGAGGATATGCTCCTTGGTAATCACGTCATCAAATCGCCATCCGGCCATGACCAGCAGGTTCCACTGATCCCTCATTCCGCTGGTATGGGCAGCCAGGTGTCGCAGGGTAATGGTCTTACCAAAATCAGGCACCTCCGGAATGTACTTCCGGATGTCATCCTCCAGCGAAAGTTTCCCATCTTTTTGCAGAAGCATGATCGCAAAGACGGTGAATTGTTTTGATACCGATGCAATGTGAAATACGGTGGCTGGCGTATTGGGAATACCATACTCCAGGTTGGCCATTCCATAACCTTTCTTAAAGATGATCTTACCATCCTTGACAACCGCCACCGATGCGCCTGGTTTTTCGGTGCTGTTCCACGGCTCAAAAAGTGCATCAACTTGTTTGCCGAGATCATCGGCTGATTGGGCACTTGATATACTTAACGCCTGGCAATAAAGCGCGATAGTTAAAAGAAGAGTGACGATATTCATGGAGGCATGTTTACAATAGCAAGATACGAATATCCTCCATTGAAGTTTTTACAATGCCCGATTTCGAAACACCTACTTAATTAAACTACCACACAACACGAGGATTCCCACCTCAATTTCTTTTGGTCAGCACCGTATAGCCCTGAAGTTTGTCATTTTTGTAAGACTCTGACCTGACTACAGCCACCTTGGGTGCGAGCCACTCAATGGTGGAGAATTTAAACGTCATGCCTATGCCCATTTTAGAATTTATGGTGGAGTTGCTGGTGATTTTGTAACATTCAAAGGTGCCTGCGGGCGTGGTGATTGATTCCTTTCCCACCACTTTCCGGTCTGTAATACTTACAGACATATTCATGGGCAATGGTGTGTTCACTCCGGTCAGTGTTACCGATCCGTCCTTCAGGGTTTGGCCGACAGACAAGGCAGCCGGAATTTCTAAATTCTCCGACTCGACCTTCATTTCATAATTCTGAAACGCTTTCATCTGCTCCTCGTTGATGAAGTTTCGCATATCCACGATCATCGTGCCGTTGTCACATTTGAAATCCAGGTCACCCTGCATCACCTCCTTATCCTTTTTATCAAAAATCACGGAGTGGATTTTTGCCGTAAAGGAATTTCCATTGCCCACAAACTCGATTACCTTCTGGGTTTGCCGCCCTGTCAACTTCCCCTTTTCATTGTAACTCTCCATTTCCCATTCGCTGCCATTTTGAAACTGATAAAATTCATTGCACTGCGCAAGGGCATCCACAGAACAAAACGCGATTAAAAAAACAAGTCTATACATGTGGTATATTTTTGGTTACTGCATAAATATACCCATTGCTTTTTGTAAATCCGGATGAAAACTGGATTAATTAAGGAGATGCGATGCACGGCAAGAACTCATTCGGTAAGTTTTGCTTTCATTCCTTCCAATCTTTTTCTGTAGGCAACATGCCAACTGCGGTGCTCCCACCTGCCCAGGAAGGCAATCACAACAAAAAATACCAATATCAACATGATAACACCCATCGATTTTCCCTCCTGAACAGCATTGAGTAACACCAAAATGAAAACCGGGATCAGGTACAACAGCATGCCAAAAGAGAGCCGTTCTTTATACGTTGCATTTGATATGGCATGCTCCAGGTCTCCAAGCATTGTTCGGTCAAACTGGTGTTCGTGCTTGAGCCTTCGAACTCTCCTGACCATTATATAGGCGCCCATTCCCAGCATCAGGAATGCCAAAAGGTTTGGATACAGGCCTCCCGGAGACTTGATAAAGTTCATCGATAAAACTACGATCCCGGTGATCGTATTGGTACCAATCAGCATCCACTCCATTTTGTTTACCAGACCACTCGCTTTTTTCTTCTTTTCTTCAATGGTGGCGCGCAAACGGGTTTCATTGATCACATACATGTGTTCATTGTTTTGCTCGTCCCAAATCTTTTTCATTTCTTCAAATTTCATCGTATTGATATTTCTTTTTTGACTGATCGACCAGATACTTTTTGATGCGATGAATCTTCACCGCCACATTACTTTCTGAAATGCCCAGCATTTCAGCCATCTCCTTGTAGCTAAAGTCATCCAACAGCAAAAGGCACAGCGACCGGTCGATTTCATTTAGTTTACCGATTTCGTCATAAAGCCAATCAAGTCGTTCATCATGAGATTTGGCCTCTTCCTTAAGTATTGGCGTGAATTCTACACGCTGATCAGCGTGTTTCTTTTCCTTGCTTTTCCATCGCAATGCGGTGTTTAATGCGATTCGATAGAGCCAGGTGGTAACCGCAGATTCATGCCTGAAGTTGGGAACAGAACGCCAAACCTGCAGGGAAATCTCCTGAAACAGATCATCCCTGTCATCGGGTGTGACAGCGTAGGCCCTCACTATCTTAAAAAGCAATGCGGAGTAACTCTCCAGCCATTGTTTAAAGACGATCTGCTGTTCATTTTCCGTCATTCGCTTCTTTACCCCCATTAGTACTTCGAGGCGGCCGATTCATTACAAATTGCTAAAATTTTTTAATTCAACTCACCAGGCAACATAAACCTCTCCCATTCACACTTTATCCATTTGATCCCGGAACTGAATTGATTAAATTGGAAATAGCAAAAATTCATCATCATGGCCAGATTATCGCTGCGCGTCAATGGACAAACAAAAGAAATAGATGTCGATCCGCAAATGCCACTGTTATGGGCCTTGCGGGATTTTATAGGCCTTACGGGAACAAAATTCGGCTGCGGCATCGCACAATGCGGTGCATGCACCATCCACCTGGATGGCGTTCCCGTTCGTTCCTGCATGATTCCATCTTCTGCCGTTACCGGAAAAGAGATCACTACCATTGAAGGCCTTTCAAAAAATAATGATCACCCCCTTCAACTGGCGTGGATCGCTGAGCAGGTTCCGCAGTGCGGTTACTGCCAGTCCGGCCAGATCATGGCTGCTGCTGCGCTGCTGAAGACAAATCCGAACCCTACCGATGAAGACATTGACCGGGCGATGAACCCCATTCTTTGTCGCTGCGGAACCTATCCCCGAATAAAAAAGGCTATCAAACAAGCATCAACATTGTAGGCGATGGAAACAATCTCGAGACGTAAATTCATTCAATTGTCTTCTGCAGCAGGTGCGTTTCTGGCCATTGGCTGTATGCCGGACGCGCAGGGAAACGAAAGCATCATGTCAGGACTGACTTCCGATCCATCAAAAGTAGATTTGAATCAATTCATTTCCATCGGGAAAGATGGAAGCATCGTGCTGTTCAACCACCGGCCGGAGATGGGCCAGGGAACTTACCAATCCATACCCATGATTCTTGCCGAGGAGCTCGAAGTGGACATCGCTAAAATTGAGATACGGCAGTCAGCCGCCAGCCGTGAATTGTATGGAAGCCAGATGGTGGTGGGTAGCCGCAGCATTCAAACCGAATTCGAAAAATTGAGGAAAATGGGTGCGGCTGCCAGGGAGATGTTCAGGCAAGCAGCGGCCAACAGATGGAATATTTCTCTCGACCAATGCCAGGCTTCACAGGGAATGATCAGCAATGGTGATGGGAAAACCTTGTCCTATGGTCAATTGGTGGCAGATGCTGCCAACGTGACTCCCCCAGAAAATCCACCACTAAAAGATCCGGCAGATTTTAAGGTCATTGGAAAGCCGGTGCCCAGGGCCGACATCCGGTTAAAAACCAATGGCGAAGCCAAATTTGGGATTGACATTTCGGTTCCCGGAATGCTATACGCCACCATCGAAAGGTCTCCCCTGTTTCTTGGCAAGGTCAAAGGCTTCAACGAGGCTGAGGTCTTGAAGGTGCCGGGGGTCAAACATGTTTTTCAAACGTCACGCGAAGTATTCGGAAATAAAAGAGAAGGCGTTGCTGTATTGGCGGATAATTATTGGAATGCCCTTCAGGGAAGAAAAGCTTTGAAGGTTCAGTGGGACACCCTGGGATTAGAGAAAGTATCCAGCGAGTCGATTTTGGCAGACGCCTACGAGGCAGCCAAAAAAGACGGTGATGAACTATTTGGAAAAGGCGATGTGAAATCGGCCTTCAGGAATGCCTCCAACGTCATTGAGGCGACCTATGAAACTCCCTACCAGTCGCACGTTCCGATGGAACCCATGAATGCCATCGTCAGTATTAAAAACAAGGAAGCTGAGTTTTGGGGATCGACACAAAATCCCAACGGTATAAGGTCATTTATTTCAAAAACCTATAGCATGCCGGAGGAAGCAGTGAAAATCAATTATACATTTATGGGAGGTGGCTTTGGGCGGAGGTCGATGACCGATGTGGTGGAAGAAGCTGCTGACCTTTCCAAAAAGTCGGGCGCTCCCGTCAAAGTCATTTGGACCCGGGAAGATGATCAGACGCAAGGGCCGTTCAGGGCTTGTAGCCTAAATGTCTGCCGTGCCGTTCTGGATGACAAGGGCAAAGTCCTCGCCCTGGAACACAAAGTGGTGGCTCAGGAAATCCAAAATCAAACCGGCCCCGATATGAAGGCCGGTGGCCAGCTCATGGGCGGAATTAATACCGACTTCCTTATTCCGAACCTGTCGGTGAAGGGTGTCTTGCGCAAACGGCATATCCCTATCTCCTATTGGCGCGCTGTTTATCATTCCACGAATCCATTCGCACATGAATGCTTTATCGATGAGCTGGCACACAAAGCAGGAAAAGATCCTTTGCAATTCAGGCTGGACATGCTGGAACACCCCAGGTACAGACGCGTGCTGGAAGACGTAGCGCTGCGAACAAACTGGAACGCCCCTAAACAGAAAAGAACCGGACGAGGAATAGCTGCGGTAGAAAGATCCGGTGCCTATTTTGCCATGGTCGTTGAAGTAGAAAAGCGGGGCAAACAAATTGTACCAACTAAAATAACCACGTCTATCGACCTGGGCATTTGTATTAATCCGGACACCGTAAAAGCCCAGGCCGAAGGCTCTATTGTCATGGGGCTGGGTGCTGCGTATGCCGGATTGACCGTAAAAAACGGTGCAGTGGTTGAACAAAACTTTCACACTTATCCGCTGCTGAAGATCAGCCAATGTCCACAGATCGAAACTTTTATTCTTAAAAGCGATGCGCCACCGGACGGTGCCGGTGAGGCGGGACTGCCAACCGTAGCGCCTGCGCTGGCCAATGCCATCTTTGATCTGACAGGCAAGCGAATAAGGAAATTACCCCTGGATACCACGAGCCTGGTGTAGCATCCTAAATATCCAACTATCAGGAAGCCAGCCATTATTCTGCGGCCGTTTTTTCAGGTGCTGCTGTTCATTACAGCCAGCATTCCAATCATTCTTGTTCTGTCTCCGAAAGATGCGGATACTGCATGGCTTATTGCAGGTTATTTCTTTTTCGGGTTTATCATGATGAACATGGTTGCGTTCTGGTTTGCACACGACATCTGGAAATATTTCTTTCATTCATTATCTTTTTCGATTGCCTATCTTCTTTTGATCGCCATCGTGATGCCGAACATTATTAACATCCTGGGCCTGAAGGGCGAAGCAGAAAGTGCCAGAGTCTTTTTGATGTTTGTTTACCATCCCCTGGGCCTCCTGCTGGTGATGGTCGCACGCTGGATCAGCTACAAGATCGCACAATAAACACTACTCCTGCCTCAACGCGTTCAGCGGATTCGAATGTGCAGCCTTCAATGATCGATAGCTAATAGTAATCAGCGCAATGAGAAAGGCCACCAATCCGGAAATAACGAAGACAGTTATATCGATGCTAATCCTGTATTCAAATCCCCTGAGCCATTCTTTCATCACATAATAAGCCAGAGGGCACGCGATGACAAAAGCTATGGTGACCTGCTTCGTAAATGCGGATGAAAGCAACAAAAACAAATGGGAATTGCTGGCGCCTAAAACTTTTCTGATCCCCAACTCTTTGGTTCTTCTCTCGATATTATAGGTCGCAAGCCCAAATAATCCCAGGCAAGCCACAACAATACTGAGCCCTCCTCCCATCCTGAAAATCATACCGGCACGGTGTTCAGCCTCGTAAAACAAATTCAACTGTTGATCCAGAAAATGATATTCGATGGAGGTGTAGTGATCGAACAACTCATGAACCACGGTAGCACCCTTGATGATTGGTTCTGTGTCACCTGCCACTTTTAAGGAGAAATAGTCCACCGACTGCACCGGATTATTCCAGGTACCAATAATTAGTGGCGCAATTTTCTGATGCAACGACTGAAAATTAAAATCCTCCATCACTCCTGCCACCCTGAAGTTCATGATGGCTCCGTTGTCCCGGATTTGTAGGTTCGCACCAACCGGATCATTCAGCCCCAACGCCTGCACGGCCGTCTGATTGAGGATGATGCTTGTCGAGTCGGCAAGACTGTTGGCAGGAAAATATTTCCCGGCCACCATCGTCAGGTCATAGGTATCCAACATGCTTTCATCAAATCCCATGAAATACGTGCGAACGGAATCTATTCCCAAGGCCGATGCCTCGGCACTTGTCACATATACTTCCTCGATTTGCTTCCACTCTCCCGGCACCCTGGACGACACGGCCACTTCCAGTACGCCCGGAATTTTTGCATATTCGTCCTTTAGGGCCTGGAAGTTTCTGCGGACGGCTCCACTGTTGATATCCACAATCAAGAGTTGCTCTTTGTCAAATCCGACATCTTTATTTTGAATAAAATTGAGCTGTCGCCCGATGACGATGGTGGAAAAAATCATCACAATGGTCAAGGTGAATTGAAATACCACCAATCCTCTCCGCAAGGCTGCCGCTCCCCGGTCGCCAGAACTCTTTCCTTTCAGTGAGTTCACCGGCATCAACCGGGCCATATAAAAAGCAGGGTAACTGCCAGAGATCACCCCTATGATGAGCGTGATCAGGAGCAATGGCACGGCATATTCTGCCAACCCAGATACCGTAATGTCAAAATCTTTTCCTGTGATTTGGTTAAAATAGGGAAATGCCAAATCCATAACACCTATCGCCAGGAACATGGAAATAAGGGTAACCACAAAGGACTCGGTGAGGAACTGTACCACCAGTTGATTTTTGAACGCACCAACCACCTTCCGTACACCTACTTCCTTCGACCTTGCCAGCGCTTTGGATGTGGCCAGGTTGATATAGTTGATGCAGGCAATAACCAGCAGAAATATTCCCAGTGTGGAAAAGATATAGATGTACGCCATCTGGCCGTGGTCCCGTTCAGCTCCTGCTTCAATGTCTCCTGAATGCAAATAGATGTCCTCAATGGATTGAAAATCAACAGAGAATAATTTGGCAAAGGGACCCAGGTTCTTCTCAAGCAATTCCCCCATTTTCTGTTTTAAGCCACTAATGGAAGCATGCTGATCCAACACGATGTATGTGTACGCGCCAAAGTTGTCCCAACCGTTCATGTATTTCGTCCAGTTTTCGTCTGGCCTGACATGGGAAAAGAGGAGGTCGAACTGCAGGTGTGAATTACGGGGATGGTCTTTTAATACCCCGGTTACCGTAACGGGCCCAAAGTTGGTTTGCTCAATCACCTTTCCCAGCGGATTCTCCTCGCCAAAATATTTTCTTGCCATGGTTTCGTTGATCACCAGCGAGAAGGGTTCCTTCAGTGCAGATGTTTTGTCGCCTGCAACAAATTCGAAATCAAAAACATCGAAAAAATTGGGATCGGTAATCAGCCAATTGCGCTCCTGAAAGTTTGCGCCATTCATGGTGAATGCCACCTGCCCGGACGGCTGATGAAGCCTGACCATGTTTTCTACTTCCGGGTAGTGGTCCAGCAACTCCTTGCCGAGTGGTGGCACGGTGATGGCGTACTTTCTCACATTCAGCGGATCGCGCAGGTCATTGGTTACAATGCGGTAGATGCGATCCGATTTTGCATGAAACGAGTCGTATGAAAGTTCATTCACGACATACACGTATAACATGCAGCTAAACGAAATACCGATCACCAGGCCGAGTACATTGATGAGGGTGAACGTTCTGTTTCTGCCCAGTGCCCTAAAGGCAATCTTGAAATAGTTTCTAATCATGTCTAAATAGTTCTATGGCGGTGCTACCATACCTGTGCCATGATCAAAATAGGGATATTTGAGCTGATTTTAAACAATAGGAAGCTGAGTTTCTGTACGAATGCCCGCCTATAAAAACTAAAGTGCCCAATAATGGGCAGTCGAGTTGGCGCTAGTTAATGTAAGGTAACTGCCTGGATGCCTTCCTCATCATCGTGTTGATGATCGTGTTCGTATCGCTTCCCAAACTTCTAGACAGTGTTTTCTCGTACTTCCAAAGTAATACCCCAGACTTTCCATCATTGATATTAATGGTGCATTTACCTGAATTGGTAGGTCCGTAGAAACCCACAAGAAGACCCATCGCCAGGGAAGCGCCATCTGACATCGGCTTATCTGACGCCAATGTGCCAGTGATCAGGCCATCCACTTCCAAAAGTTCCGCAAGTTCAGCAGGAGTATATTTATTAATATCTTCCAGGTTAATATTATTCCGCATCAACAGCGCGTTGGTGGTGCCCAGGTCCTGAAAGGATACTTTAAAATCATGCTGTGCCTTTCTTTTAAGAAAGTAGGTTTGCAATGCACTTTGTACAGCCAATCCCTCATCTTTTTGTAATTGACTGAATTGCTCGGGCGTCATTCTTTCCATCTGTTTGGGCCGCAAATTGACGATTGCTTTGAACGGAAGTATCGCCAAAACCTTATGATCCGCTGTCATACTTTTGAAATCAGGATTGACATAAATCTCTTTGGTTTGACCATAGGACAAAGTGCTGATTAGAATGAGTGTAAATAATACGATTGCCTTCATCTTACTTGATTGATTAATGGGTCCTGTTGTTAGCAAAAAGCCAACCTTTTTCCTCACGGAACTTGGGTTGGCTCATGAAACCAATATAGGCAGAATCTAAATGAAGCCCAAACGGAGGGAACTAGAACTGGTAAAGCACGGCATTGATATTCATCCCCGCGCCCACCGAGGCAAAGATCACCTTGTCCCCTTGCTGTAAACCATGACCCTCCAACTCACCCTTCAGTACCAGATCCAGCAAGGTGGGAATGGTAGCTACCGAACTGTTGCCCAGCCAGCCGATGGTCATGGGCATGATGTCTTCAGGAACAGACTGCACGCCAAACAGTCCGAATAATCTTTTTACAATGGCCGCGTCCATTTTGTCGTTGGCCTGGTGAATCAAAACCTTTTTGATCTCGCTGACTTCCACCCCGGCATGTT
Source organism: uncultured Ohtaekwangia sp. (assembly GCA_964655635.1). Classification (GTDB taxonomy): domain Bacteria; phylum Bacteroidota; class Bacteroidia; order Cytophagales; family Cyclobacteriaceae; genus ELB16-189. The sequence continues at coordinate 7,337 of CAZZNH010000003.1, read as the reverse complement.
CAAGCACTTCCTTGATGACCAATGGCACATGGGTAAGTGCAAATTCGTAAACGCGCCTTCCATTCATTTTTATATAGAGGTTGCCGCATGTTTGCTCCGTGTCGTAAGAGTTTCCCATCTGCAGATCGATAATGTGATCGAGCGCATGTGTCTGCGTCTTGTGGGCAAGCACGCCTACCTTCTCATCGGTCGCCTCAACCACGGCAGCCCCACTCCCATCACTGAAGATCATGGCATCCCTGTCGTGTATGTCTACTACGCGAGAAAGTGTTTCTGTTCCCACTACCAGTACGCGCCTGGCCACTCCTGCGCGAATAAAAATGTCAGCTTGTATCATTCCTTCCAACCATCCCGGGCAGCCAAACGGCAAATCATAGGCCACACAGTTGGGATTGCGAATGCCGAGATGTGATTTTATTTTGGAGGCAAGGGAAGGAAGCAGATTGGAGCGGTTGCTTTCATGAACCACATCACCAAAATTGTGTGCCACGATAACGTAGTCCAAAGTTTCTTGGTCAATGCCGGCTGATGATATGGCCGCCTCAGCTGCGAGATAACCCAGGTCGCTGGCCAGCTGATCAGGTTTGGCGTACCGCCTTTCGGCAATGCCTGTAATGCTTTCAAACTTTTCAATGATGGACCTGTTGTCTGCGCCCAGGCCAACACCCTGTCGTTCAAAAAAGATATGATTTTCAAAACTTGCATTGGGTACTTCGACTTCCGGAATGTAACTCCCGGTTCCGATAATTTTCGATCTAAGCATCCGTCAGATTTGGTGAGGCGCTAACAATTCAGTTAAGTAAGTCGAATTGTTGCCGATGCAAATATAGGTGATCTGCCTAACCTTGGACCGATAATTTCAAGCAGCAAAAATATTATTTACATACTAACAAACGTACGTGTAAGAGAGAACAGGAAATGCCGGATAAAAATTGCCGATAGGACTATCTGGCTGAGGGGTCATGCTGATAAATGCCGTGAATGTTTCCATCCGGATCCTTGAAGTAGACCAACCAGCCAACTGTTGGAATCGCCATTTTCGTCACCACAATTTTTCCCCTTGCCCTTTCAATCTTCTTAACCGTCCGGTCAACGTCAACGACACTGATGGAATTGGCGATGGGCTGCATGGGATCTCTACGTTTAAAACAATTTTAACTGGTCGCCCGACCATGGCGTGTGTAGACCTAAATGATCAACTAAAAATTAAACCCAAAATGAAATCCCGGTTCTCCAAAGATGAATTTCGACCACTTATCATCCAACTGTCTAAATCCATCAGGCATTTTTGTGTGATAAGCACGGTGAGTGATTGCAATGGATGGTTGAATAAAGAACCTGTCCTTAAAAAGTTTGATGTGATAGCCAACACGGTAGGTGTTGAAAATCTGAAAACCATTATCAATTTTTTTGCCTTTGTCATTTACAAAATCTTGCAAAGAAGGCATTACATTCAGTTCGGCATATAAACCCTTCCGCAAAAATCGTTGGTAAGCCACCGATAAGCCATACTCACGTACATACCCCGGAAATTGTTCTTCAGGCTTTCCGTATGATTTGTTTAAAAATGGATGAATACCATTTGGCCAGGCATATTTCCAGGTTTTTGGCTCCAGTGTAATCACATCTTTTCCGGTGATCCGATAACCTAAATTGAGTTGAACGAAGTCAGGAGGATTTGTTGGGGCCAAATTACCCAATAGAAACAGGGTGCTACCAACGAACCACCGTTTGTAGGTGCTGTCTGTTTTGGCATATTGTGCCTTGAGTTGGAACGGACTTGTTATCCATAAAACACAACCGATGAATATTATTTTCTTTTTCATTTCTTTTCTTTTCTTAACTGAAATTATAGCGAGAGGTATCCGGTAACTTGCTGATAAGGAATGTTAAAAATTAAACCCAAAATCAAACCCGGGTTGAATAAAGTAGTCATTCCATTTTTTTTCCACTGCCCTAAAAGATTCTGGTACATTGGTTCTTATCGGCCAGGTACTACATCCTATAGCAGGTTCAAAAAAGAACCTGTTTTTAAAAAACTTAAACTGGTAGCCCAAATAGAAGTCCAAATACAATGTGTATCCATTTCCAATCTTTCTATTATTCTCGTCCAGGTATTTTTCAAAAGCATTCAACGCCTGAACGGACGTATAAGCCCCTTTCCACCAAAACCGCTGGTATCCTAATGTGGGAGCAAGTATGCGTGCATGTCCGGGGTAGTTTTCGCCTGGTGCATCAAATGATGACGATCCAAAAGGGATGCCTATTGGCCAGGAATAAATGGATCTTTTAAATCTAAAGGAAACAACATCTCTTGGGGTAATCCTATACCCCACATTTAGTTGTACGTACTCAGGGTTATTTACTTTATCAAAATTACCCAATAAGTACAGCGTGCTGCCAATGAACCATCGCTTGTAGGGGCTGTCTTGTTTTGTGTTTTGTGCATTCACCGGTACACTGCTTGCCAACAAGAAGGCAAGTCCAATCGATAAAATGTTCTTTTGCATTTCTTTCCTTTTTATGTGAAACGAAGCTGCAAAAGTCGATTGGCGAGGCGCTATAACTCGTTCACTTAAGTTAAGAAATACGTTTTAACTCTTTTTTTCGAGAATTCTGGCTCTTAGCCTGCTTAATGATTGTGGTTTAATGCCTAAATAGCTCGCTAACTGGTGCTGTGGAACACGCTGAACAAGGTCTGGTCTTTTTTGCAGCAAGTTCAGGTATCGTTGTTCAGGTGAGGAAGTTTTAAACTCGTCAAAGTCTATTCGTTGTTTGGCTGCCAATTCTTCCGCCAACATTCTGCACATGGTTTCAAACTTTGGAAATTTGCTATTTATTTCCGCTTCCATATCAGCATTGGAAACCAAAAGAATACTGTCTTCAACACAACCAATGAAATATTCGGAAGGGGCTTTGTTTATCACACAATGAGGTGTTAAGGCGTCCATTTCTGTGTAGAAAGCAGTAGTCTTTTCTTCCCCGTCTATTATGTAATAAATCCGAATACAGCCTTTTAATACAAAATAGCTTTCGAGTGATTTTTGCCCTTTTTTCAGTAAGGTCGTTCCTTTCTTTATCGAATGAAACAGATCCAATGAAAGTATTGCGTTCTTTTCATCTTCTGTCAGAGAAATGTACTTTGATATAAAGTCAAATAGTGTGTCTTTCATTGTTTTGTTGTTGCTGCGTTTGTAACGCTTGAGATCAAATTTAGTTTTATCAATGAGCCGAACCAGTTGTTGCCAACGTTCAAGGGCGTAACAAGATGTTGGGCGCAGTTTTTAGATCTGTCTCCCGACTTTCACTTGTATTTCTGACCCTTCGGCTAAAAATACTGACTTGGGTTTCAGAGAACTCAAGAAACCAAATTCCTGTCCGTAAATGTCCCCGAAATCCACGTCAACCAAGTAATCTAATGTTTTGTAGACCTCCCATTTTGGATGCTCAACTCCATACTCAGAAGTCTTTTCATTTGAAATCTTTGTGTATCCCCAATAATGTTCCGTTATAAATTCCTCTTCGCTGTTGTCCTGAATAAGACTCGCTTTTTTGTCAGTTACAACCTTTAGCGAATTCCAACGTCCTTTTTTCCACTTGTACTCAACAGTCAAGCTATCTTCTGATGTTGTCCAAGAATGACTCATCGCCATTGTCTCATAGTTCTCTTTATAAACTGAATTTGCCACAAAGGTCAGTGCGGGCTTGGGTACAATTTCCTTGATAAAAACAACGCCACGTTTCCATTGTCCGTTATCCTTGAATCGAACATAGAACCTAAGATTTACTTCTTCAAAATTTGTATGAAATGGAATCTTAAATCCCTTTACTTTTGTGTTTTTGAACATAAACCCTACCAGGCTAACATAACAGATGTCATTCCATAAATCTATTTCAGTCTTTGGTGGCAAATACCTGTCGAGTATTTGCTGGTCAATTGAATAATTAGCCATTGCTAATTTTCTCCACTCAGCTAGTAAAAATGTTTTACTCATTACTTAACTTGCCTGCCGATAAGACCGTCTAATCCGTCACCGTCCGCTTACACAAGATAAGTTAAGTTGGGTAAATGTTAAAGCATGATGTAACCCCGCCACGGACAATACACGGTGTTGGCGGTTGTGCCGTTCTGCACAATCTAAAGATTGCCAGATGTTTCTTATAGAAATATTTCTAATTCAATGTCTTTCTCAAGCACCCGTTATTTATCATTCAGCTTTAGAAATCTGGCTGCATTGTTATAAAAAATATCTTCTTTCTCCTTTTCCGTAAGAAAATCTAGACTATTTAAATAGTTCACAGAACTTTCAATTGCATAAGGCCAAACCATTTGATCTGAACCAAACATTACTCTATCCAAGTAACCTGCCACTTTTATATCTTGAAGGAGTTCTTTCACATATCGCTTTGTGTTTGGCTCAACCCATAGCAAAACTGCAATGTCGATATAAAGTTGAGGGTAATATGCCATGAGTCGGATGGCATGTTCAGGCCAGTCTTCTCCACCAGCATGCATTAAATAAATTCTAAGTTTAGGATATCTTATCAACACGTCCTCTATCAAGTATGGGTCCCCAAATCTAAGTCTTGCTTTTGGTGCCCAAGAATAGGTCCCTCCAGGGTCTCCTCCGCCTGTATGGACAGCAACGGGGATGTCGTATTTTTCACAAACACGAAGGTAAGGTTGCCAAATATCATCGCTTAAAGTTGTCCCGCCATAATAAGGCGCAACTTCTCCAAATACGTTAATCTTCTTTTTTACTATCATTTGTTCAAACATGATGCTGTCCAAACCATAATCATTCGGATTGAACATAAGAATACCTTTAATGATGTGTTGACCTTTGTCTTCATTAGCCCAATGTTCAACGCTTTCTGGATTTCCGCTGACTATCGCTTTTGCAATTTTGAGTTTTTTAAATGCCGCAAAGCATTCCAACATGTGAGTTTGAGCATCGGAAGCCCCATTAATTCCATAATAATCCGTTGCTGGTTCGCGTTCACCAAAGTCACTTGACGAATACGAATGAATATGCATGTCAATAATTCTGGTTTGCGATAAGCCTATAAATGGTCGAAAAAAAATAATGAATAATATAAAGATCCTCTTTTCCATGGTGATAAAGTTTATGTCACGGTTGAAAGTTTCGGAGATAGTCGGGCTTGACATTTCGCTGCGCTCCATTTTCAAGCCAACTTACAAAGCTGGCATAAACATGGTGTTGTGCGCTGTGCCGCCAATACTAAGTTGTTATTGAGATATTAATTTTCCCTCCAAGTCCTTCACGAATTATTCTCAGTAGAGTTGACAATCTGATGTCGCTAGCATCATTCTCAATCCGAGAAATGTAATTTTTAGTAGTTCCACATTTTTCAGCTAACTGCTCCTGAGTCAGGTTTTTTTCTTTTCTCAATTCTTGCAACATTACTCCAAGCTTGAAAGACTCGTAACCTTGTTCGTACTTCTCCCTCTTGGTAGTTCCTCGTTTTCCGTATTCCTTGTCAAGGAAATCATCGAATCTCACAATTTTATTCTTTTTGGTCTTCATAATATTGTCGTTTAAGAGTCAATGCTCGTTCAATTTCGTTCTTTGGGGTTTTCTGTGTTTTCTTTTGAAATCCATTCAAAAGAACAACAAGTCTACCTTTGTCGAAGAAGCAGAATATTCTAAAAATATTGCTCCCCAGAATCACTCTTATTTCGTAAAGGTCAGTACCCTCAATATGTTTAAAATATTGTTCGGGAACCTTGGGAAGATCTCGAACTACACCAATGGTCCAGTTAATTTTTCGCTTTACTTTTTCGTTTGATTGTTATAGAATTCCCAGTAATCGTCCCCATAAACGACTATCTCCCGAATTAGTCCTGGTCTACTGTCCATTTTGCAAAGTTACCTAAATAGGTAACTCAATCAAATAGTCCAACAAGATTTTTTTTGGTTAGGTTCCCCCTGTACGAGGCGGCATTGTGCCCAACGTCTGTGTAAGTGACGTGGCGGGATTAGGAGGCCTTGCTAAATGCGTAGCATGGCAAGTGCCGATCTAGTCCCGTCCGTCACTATACAAGAAACTGTGTGTGAAAGATACTATAAAAACCTGAATGACACCCTGACATGGCACACACACCGTGTTGTAGGGCGTTTGAGTTGATTAATCATAACCTAGAATAACAGTGCACATAGCGGCAACTTCGCTTACATCCATGTTGTCCGTTTCGGTCAGTCCGTTTGTTGCTTCGTTAATACAAGCTCTTAAATCAATCGCTCTCTGCTTTAGAATTTCCATATTCACAGATTTGTCCAACGATGCAAAGTCAGCGCATGTCGCTAATTTGTTTTCGTCTGTAGATTTTCTCCAGTCAGCAATTTTGGCTTGGTGCAATGTTCCTCCCTCGTACCATTGTCTTGTGTTTGCTGTAGCCCTCTTTTTAGAAGACTCATTGGAGGTCGGTGTACAATTGTAGACGGTCAAAAGCAGAAGGGTTCCGATTATGAGTGAGTTTATTTTCATGGTGCCAGCAAATGCCCTGTAACCCAGTGTATAGCACGTATGCACCATACACAAGTCACTATCAAAGTAGCACTTTTTGTGTTTCCTTTCAAGTTCGGAAAAACTTAGCGAAGAACTGTAGTGCAAAAGAAGAAGCCGAGCCTGCGCGAGTCAGATGAAATGGCCTTTGGGAAGCACTATCAATTTATCCAAGATATGCAAAACAAAAAAAAGCGCGGGCAAGTAGCACGCACTTTCAAATGCGCAGTGAAGCACATGACACATACACCGTGTTAGCGGCAGCCATTTCATGGAATTGGTCCTTGTTTTAGCTTTAAATATTCAATCAATGCATAAAGTTCATCTCTTGTTAAACTTTCGAAAGCCGGATGTTTCCGTCCGCCAAATTCCTTGGAAAGACTAATTGCTTCTTTGTCATCATTTTTAATCAACATGTCTGCGTTGACTATCATCTGAAGTATCCAAATAGAATCACGCCTTTCAAAAATGTCTCGCAAAGGTGGCCCAATAATTTTTAGATCAAGTCTATGGCAGGAATTACAGTTCTTGCTGAATAACTCTTCTCCTTTGGTAGCGGTTAGACTAAGGATGGATTCGATATTGCCATCTAGGTGAGAAGTCCCATGTACAAGTTCTTCGGTTTCTGATTCTTCACCCAAATCATCATGATTGAATACAAGCAGGCCAAATAGCAAAATTACCATCGCAGTTGAAATTAGTATCAACGTTGATATTTTATTGATGATATTCATTCATGTGGTTGCCGCTAACGGCCCGTGTATGTGGCGTGTGCCACCCTACATAGGTACGCACCAAAGTAGCGCTTT
>CAZZNH010000002.1:141335-339300 GCA_964655635.1 uncultured Ohtaekwangia sp. | reverse complement strand
TCGTTGCCTTTTTTTATTTGAAACCCTGTTGGTAACCCAGCAGGGTTTTTTTTTGCCCTCACCACATACCGCTGGCAGGATGATGACATCAGCACAAGTCGTTGCCATTTTTTGGTTACGCCAAGCATCTATAAAATGGCAACCCTTGCCTACCCAATCGCCATAGCGGACTGAATACGAATCTTTCAGTTTGGCTGAGCATGAGCCCAGAAATCGTGCCGTGTTAATCGCGCTAGGGATCACAATTGCTTGCGAATTGCCATTCTTTGTTTGAGCTTGTATCTTTCGGTAGATTCTGAACACTGCTATTCGTGAAGCGCACGCCACTATTTATATCTCTTGCAATAATATTGATTGTTGTTAGTGGAGTTTGGATATATCAATCAGCCGGTGAAAAGAAAATCTCGGCTTGGGATTTGATCAGTCCCGATGCAGCCATCGTATTCGAGCTAACGGACATAGGCGCATTCAAGCGAAAGCTGGAGAACTTCCCAAACTTGAAAAAGGCGATCAACCAAAACAGTACGCTCAGCCAAATAATTGCCAGTAATTTCTTCCAGAACAGTAAGACGTACCTTGTGGCTCAGTCAACGTCCCGCGACAATTTTGAATTTCTTGTTTATTCGGAAATAAGCTCGCCCAACAAACGAGCTAACTTCCTCGAGCTGAGCAAGAATCTTCTAAAGGATCGTCAGCTAAAAAAGCGTGTCTATAATGGATATGACATCTACGAGCATCAAGAACTTAACAAAGCACATTTTTCCTTTGCAATAATTGAGGAAATCGCGGTTGTGAGCGGTTCACCCTTTCTTTTGGAGGGGGCCATTCGGCTAAAAACTGGAAATCAAAAAGAATTATTCAAGAATGCCAATCCCTCTCTTTTCAAACTCCCAACGCTTCAATCAGATGAGGGCAATGTTTATGTCAACGTTTCCAATTTTTTTGAGGCCATAAAATTGTTTATTGGGCCTGATCCTTTAAAGAATAAGTTCTCGATTTCCGGGAGCAGTCTGTCTGACATTAAAGTTGACGAAGACAGGGTGCTGATGAATGGATTTGTATTGAATTCGCCCGGAGATGCTCTGTCATTGTTTACGCATCAAAAACCACAACCCATTGATGTTGAATCATTGGTGTCAAATCAGACCGCTGCATTCATTCATTTTGGGATATCAAACCCTGCCATTTGGTTTGATGATCAGGAGATTTTGAAGAAGGCCAGGGGAATAACCTCCACAGATAGCTTGAAGCACCAGCTTAGGGGATTGTCCATCGAGATTGGGTCTGTACAAAAGTCGATAGGAAATCAATTTGCAAACTGCTACTTGAGAGATGGAGATAGTCAAGTAAGTATTCTGAAATTGAAAGAAGGAGCGGATCAGGTTTCAGTGTTTGATGAGTTGGCTTCGAAGATTTCAGTGCAAAGGAAAGATTCCTTGTATGTAGAAAACTATGCCGGATATCAGATTAAGTTGATTGATTATAAGGATTTTCTGTATCAATTGCTTTATCCGCTTGCGCCTCCTGCTGAGCAGACATACTTTGTTCAAATCCGTCAATATCTTATTTTTTCAGAAAACGTAGAGCTGATTAAGCTGTTCATTGATGATATTGACGATGAGAACACGTGGGGTAAGTCAGTGGAGTGGACTAAGTTTTTAAATTCTTCCCTTCAGGAATCCAATTTGAATCTGTTTTTTGATGGCAGATTGCTGTCCGTTTTTTTGAAGGCAGACTTTAACGCGAAATGGAAACCATTTTTTGACTCGACAAATTTTTTAGGCATTGAAAGAGGCGCTGCCCAGCTGAGCAGGCTGGAGTCAAATTTCTACCTTAATGCGACCCTCCAGTTTTCCGGTCAACAACCTAAACCTGCCGGAAATCTTGTGAGTATCACACGGGAATTTGGAAGTAATATAACGGCACCCGTAAAAGTGGTCAAGAGTCATGTTTCGAAGGATCATGAAATCATGATTCAGGATTCGACCGGAAATATTTATTTGTTGTCCAACAACTTAAAAATTCTGTGGACTCATCCTGTTACCCATCAGATTGTGGACGGGATCAAGCAGGTAGATTTTTTTGCCAACGGAAAGCTTCAATATTTTTTTACTTCCGGCACGGCCATTCATATTGTCGACAGATTGGGCAGGGTTGTTGATGGTTTTCCCCGAACTCTCGGTCAAATCAACGTAGAGTATTCTGTTGTTGTCGACTATGACAGAAGTAAAAGATACCGATATTTGCTGACGGACGTTAAAGGTAACTTATACCTTGCTGATAAAACCGGGGCTTTATTGGAGGGATGGAGCCCAAGGTCATTTGCTGGCCGGATGTTTGCGCCAGCCCGGCACTATCGAATCTTAGGAAAGGATTATTTCATTGCCGTTCAACAAACGGGAACTGTATCACTAATGAATCGGAGAGGTGAAACCGTTCGGGGATTTCCAATGGAGTTGGGCTTTAGGCCAGCCGGGAATTTCGCGCTCACTGCTGGAAGCACATTGTCCTCATCTTATTTCACGGTCGTCTCTCCGGAAGGCATCCAAGTTCAGTTTGGTTTGGATGGCCAAATCAAAAAAAGAGAAGTGCTGTTGAAGCGGACAGGGTCATCTCAGTTCGCTTTGGTCAAGTCATCGGATGAATCGTCATTTGTATTTTTGCGCTCTGATCCCGGGAGATTGGCAATTGTTGAGCCCGAAGGGAAAACACTGCTCGAAGTTGAAAACCGGGGATCAACAAAATGGCAATTGACTTATATTGAGAACAGGTTGAAGGATCGTTTTTATTGCCTGTATGATCCGATTCAAAACTTCTCTTATATCTATGATACCACCGGCTCCTTAATTCTCGCGCAGCCGCTAGAATCGACCCAGCCCCCTACACTATTTTTTGATGAAAAGACGAAGAGCCTTTTGATTTATAATGTCTTCGAAAACAGGCTGAGTTTGGTAGAAATCAAAAGATAGACGAATTATTTCCTGTTCTTTTCCAATTCATCCCACATTTTGTCAGGGATTTGTTCCAGATGGCTAAACTCTCCCCCGTTGCGAAGCCACTCTCCACCATCGATCGTAATCACTTCGCCATTGATATAAGCTGAAAAATCTGACATCAGGTAGGCTGCCAGGTTAGCCAGTTCATTATGTTTGCCAACGCGTTTCAAAGGAATCCTTTCTGCCGGATCAAACTTTTTTACAAGTTCGCCTGGCAGGAGGCGACTCCAGGCGCCTTCGGTAGGGAAGGGTCCGGGAGCAATGGCATTGCTTCTGATATTGTATTTGGCCCATTCGACTGCCAATGACCTTGTAAGCGCCAGGACACCTGCCTTGCTGCATGCCGATGGAACTACATATCCGGAGCCCGTCCACGCATAGGTCGTTACGATATTCAAAAAGACGCCTGGTTGATTCTTCGCTATCCAATTCTTGCCAGCTGCTAGCGTGAAATAATATGTACCCTTCAAAACAATATCAACCACAATGTCGAATGCCCGATGTGAAAGCCGCTCCGTGGGGCTGATAAAATTTCCTGCCGCATTGTTCAGAATCCCGTCAATCTTGCCAAATTCTTTTTCCGCCACCTCGATTACGTTCTGTATATCCTCATACTTCCTCACATCACAGGCAACGGGCATCACCTTGCCACCGGTTAGGTTTGTCATTTCGGTGGCGGTCGCCTGAAGTACCTGTTCCTTTCGGCTTGTGATGACTAAATTAGCGCCAAGCTCTGACATGTATTTGCCCATCGACTTGCCCAGTCCTGTGCCCCCACCGGTGATGATTATTGTTTTGCCTTTTAACGATCCAGGCATTAACATTCCTTCCATAATTGTTGCAGATTGCTATTGTAATATAGCAAGGTAAGGCCAATTCAAGCAAAATAAATGAGGTACTGCAAGCGGTTGGTCTCAGGGACCGTAGAATCGCAGTTGTAGGTTTATCAGGCGATCAGAGAGATGATTTTTTTCTTGGTTTCGATGTCAATACCGAGAAATTTTTCCTGACCTGCTTCAGTGAATCGTTCGACAATGACGGCAAAGCGTTTTCCGATAGAGGATCTTTTATAAGGGATAATGTCACCGAGACTGTACCCGATTTTTTCACCCGCCCTGGGAGGGGTAAGCCTTTTTACGTCTAGCCAAAACGGTCTCGCTCCATAGTATTCACACTTCATTACTCTGCTCCGATATTCAGCTTCGGACCAGACCTCGTACTGTTTTGAATTTGTTTTAACAAGCCAATTCACCGTAGATAGTTTGATTTGAAAATATTTACCGATGCTTAGACCCCGGTTTGATAGTTAAAGGTTTAAATGATTGCCAAATATATTTTCATATTTTTGAGCCAGTATGCTTTCAAGTCTTAGGTACATAGGTTTAACTACGAATAGGTAAACGATCTTTTTATGCATAAATTTTTGGGATTTTTAGTATTGCTATTTTTTAGCCTGCAGGGCTGCATTGTTTCAAAAAAAAAGTTTGATGACCTTCTGGCTCAAAAAGTAAAAGCAGATGGTGAGTTGGCTGAGACATCGACAAGATTAGACAAGGCGACAGCCGATTTGGCCTCGTTAAATAAGGCCGTTGAACAGCTAAAGATTGACACAACCAATTTGGGTGATGCGCTGAGGACATCGGCATCCAAGTTAGATGGGCTTAACAAAGAGTACGACCAGTTGAGCGCATACTACAAGAACCTTCTCAATAGCAGCGGCAAATTAAATAGGGACTTGACCGTGCAAAAAGAGCAACTTCTGGCAATTCAGGATAACCTGGATAGAACGAGAAAATTAAATGATTCCCTGAGCCTCAGTCTTGAGGAACGCGAAAGGAAGGTAAAAGAACTTGAGCAGGTTTTGGCCAATAAGGACCGGGCCGTTCAGGATTTGAAAAATAGAATTAGTAATGCGCTGCTTAATTTTAAAGAAAATGACCTTACGGTAAATATAAAGAATGGGAAAGTTTATGTTTCGTTGGCGGAACAATTGCTATTCAAGTCCGGCAGTGTTGAAGTGGACAGCAAAGGGGTTACTGCATTGCAACAATTGGCCAAGGCGCTTAAAGATCAAAAGGACATTCATGTGATGGTGGAAGGGCATACGGACAATGTTCCCATTTCACGAAAATCAACATACATGAATGACAATTGGGATTTAAGTGTAATGCGCGCAACCTCTATTACCAAAATCCTGACAAATGGTGGAGTGTCTCCCAATCAAATCACCGCGTCTGGAAAGGGTGAGCATTCGCCACTGGCCCCTAACACAACCCCCGAGAATAAGCAGAAAAATAGAAGAACTGAAATTATCATTACACCTGATCTTGACGAGCTATTTAAGATACTCGAAGTAAACTAGGCGCTTATGGTTAGATTATTATGGATACTTGTGTTGATACTGGATGTTATCGTAGTTTTTGATATCATTCGAAGTACCAAGGATAATGAGAAGAAGATTCTTTGGATGGTTGCTGTCTTTTTTCTGCCATTGCTTGGGCCGCTACTCTACTACGTTGTAGGAAAAGATCGCTCATGACATCTTGGTTTAAAAAAAAATGGCTGAACGATGTGTTCAGCCATTTTCTTTGTGATGAAATTATACCTACTGAATCACTACCGGCTTTACTTCTTTTTGCCTGATCAGGTTGTTAAACTCGGGTATCTGTTCAGTAAAAATTGTGTTTAGTGTTTTTAATTGCGTATCGATTTGGCCGGAAATTTCATCGTATACGGCTCGTGCCTGGTTGGTGGGTTTGAAATCGTTGCCATCTACCTCCCCGGCCAGCGCTCCTATTTTGTTATTGAGCCTCACTGGGAAATTCAGCGGATCCTGACCGCTCCTGTTCTTGGTCTGATACACGGCTTCTTCAACTACCTTGACATTATCCAGGATGTTCTTGGCCATATCGTTTACATCTTTGAATTCCTCTTTTCCTTTCATTGGCTCAGTCACTCTGGTAATTTGATCACGAGCATCTCGTATTTTTTTGACGGCAAGGTTAGCCTCTGAAAGTTTGTCACGAACCTTAATCGCAAAATCAAATTGTTCTTTGATGTCGGCCATAGTGCCCTGTGTGCGTGGATCTTTCAAAATCTCAAACTCAGTCTCCATGGCGCTGCCATTGACGGTCAGCCTGGCCTTGTATTTTCCTGGTATTGCTTTTGGTCCTCTTAAGTTCGCTCCCCACATGATTAATCCTTCAAATCCTTCTGCGTCTGGATATCTCATATTCCAGACGTGGCGGTTCATTCCTGGTTTCACCTTCAGTAATTCTTCTTTGGCCTTCTTGTCTGGCTTTGTAACAAATTTCTTGATGACAGATCCATTCATCTCCATGATTTCAAGGCTGGCAGTTACTTTGGCCGTGTCCTTCAAATAATAGTGAATCATCACTCCGTTCGGATGATTCTGTCCATGGTTTTTTGGCACACCGCCATAGCCTCCACCCTGGCTTCCGTTCATGCGGTAGCTTGGCATGGGTTTGAACAGATGATTCGAACTTGAGACAACGGCATCATTTAATTGATGCAATGGTGTAATGTCATCGATCAACCAGAGGCTTCTGCCCTGCGTAGCTGCAATCAGGTTATCGTTCTTGATGGTGAGATCAGTGATGGGTACAATGGGCAGATTTAGCTGGAATGGTTTCCAACTCGCTCCATCGTCAAATGAGATGTACATCCCTGCTTCAGTTCCAGCGTAAAGAAGGCCCGGACGCTTAGGATCGACTCTAACCACGCGAGTGAAGTGTTCCGCGGGAATTCCATCCGTGATTTGGACCCAGGTTTTGCCATAATCTTTGGATTTGTAAAGATAGGGCCGGTAATCGCCCAATTTGTATCGCGTTGCCGCAATGTAGATGCTTCCCTTGAGCGAAGGGTCGAATTCAACACTGTTCACCATGCTCCACTCGGGCATCATCGGTGGAGTAATTTTCTCCCATGTTTTTCCGGCATCTTTAGTGATGTGTACCAACCCATCGTCCGACCCTGCGATGATCACCCCTTCTTCATAAGGAGACTCCATGGCTGCGAAAATCGTGCAGTAGTACTCCACACCGGTATTGTCTTTTGTGATTGGTCCACCGGATGCGACCAATTTAGTCGGGTCATTGCGGGTAAGATCGGGACTTGCCAATTCCCAGCTCTGCCCCTCGTTGTAACTTACGTGCAGGTGTTGGGACGTTGCATAAAGCTTTTTCGGATTGTGTGGTGAAAAGAATATGGGGAAATTCCATTGGAAGCGATACTTGGCACCCTCGGCACCGTGCCCCATGGGATTGTCTGGCCACGCATTAACGCTCCTTGATTCTTTGGTTTGGTGATTGATTCGTTCCAGGAAGCCATCGTAGCTTCCTCCATACACGATGTCATTGTTGGTTGGGTCAACGGCAATATGGCCGCTCTCCCCACCGGCAGTCACTTCCCAATCTTGCTCCCCAATGGAATTTCCATCCGTGCGATGTAAAACCCTTTGTGTGGAATTGTCTTGCTGCGCCACCAATATTCTATAGGGAAAGTGGTTGTCCGTAGTCACCCGGTAGTATTGGGCGGTTGGCTGGTTCATATAAGTAGACCAATTTTCACCGGCATCAAATGACACCTGACCGCCACCATCGTCTGCGATGATCATGCGCTGATTGTCCTCAGGAGCAATCCATAGATCATGGTGATCACCATGAGGCGCATTGTAAGTTGCAAATGTTTTTCCACCATCTTTGGATTTGTGGTACTGCACGTTCATTACGTACACGATATCTTCGTCTTTTGTATCTGCATATATTTTACTGTAATACCATGCACGCTGACGAAGTTTTCTTTCATCGTTCAAATATTGCCAGGTTTTTCCTGCGTCATCGGAACGGTAAATACCGCCTTTGTCGTTTTCGATAATCGCAAACACCCTGTTTGAATTGACCGGGGAAACAGCAACTCCCGCAATGCCCCAGATACCTTTTGGCAGGCCTTCATTTGCGGAGATATTGGTCCAGGTGTCTCCGCCATCCGTACTCTTCCATAGGGCCGATCCCTCTCCGCCACTTTCAAGGCTGTAGGGTGTCCTTTTGATTCTCCATGTTGTTGCATACAAAATGCGGGCGTTGTTGGGGTCCATGACAAGGTCAACCGCGCCAGCGTCTTTGTTGGCAAACAGGATTTTCTCCCAGTTTTTACCGCCATCCTTTGAGCGATAAACCCCACGATCGTCAGTGGGTTTGAAAAGGTCGCCCAAGACAGCCGCGTAAACCAAGTCGGGATTTTTTGGATGAATCCTGATGCGTGGCACGTGGCGCGAATTTTTAAGTCCGATATCAAACCACGTTTTTCCTGCATCGGTCGATTTCCATAAACCATAGCCAGAAGACACGTTGCCTCTGACGGTTCCTTCACCTCCGCCAACGTAGATCACATTGTTGTCCCATTCGCTCACGGCAATGGCCCCAATCGAACCCCCGAAAAAACCATCTGAAATATTTTCCCATGAATTCCCCCCGTCAGTCGTTTTCCATATTCCACCACCAGTAGCTCCGAAATAGAACAGCAGCGGTTTGCCTGGAACGCCCGTCACCGCACTGGAACGACCACCTCGATAGGGCCCAATACTTCTCCATTCGAGGGCGTTATAAAATTTTTCATCATAAGTGGTAGTGCTTTTGGCTGGAGCATTTCCACCACGCTTTCTTTGAGCCTCTGCCGCAAATACCAGGAGCATCGATACCGAAAGAAATAATAAAAGTTTTTTCATGTGTTGATTGTTTTTAGATGCTGTAAAGTTACCCAAGGTGATAAAACCCAGGGGGGATATGTGCCATGATACGTAGTGTTACTTATCGGAACATAAATAACAAAATAGCATCACTTTTCCAGCCTCGAGATTACGGGTAAAAAGGTAAAATTGCCTGACATTTTCTATAAATGGTCGATTTGACTTGGAGATGGGATAGTTGCATTTTAAGGAATCTAAGTTAATTTGAAGCAAATCTATTTTTAGAGAATGAAAGACATAAAACCCCTCTTCGGTTTGCCGGTCGTTGTCGCTGCGCTTGGTTATTTTGTTGACATATATGACCTGCTACTGTTCAGTATTGTTAGAATCCCGAGTTTACAGTCACTAGGTGTTGCGTCAGAATCTTTGCTAGACGAGGGCGAATTTTTGCTTCAGGTTCAAATGACCGGATTGCTTGTTGGAGGTTTGATTTGGGGAATTATGGGTGACAAGAGAGGCCGGCTTTCGGTTTTGTTTGGTTCGATCCTTCTTTACTCATTGGCCAACATTGCAAACGGGTTTGTTACCTCCGTAGATCAGTACGCCATTCTACGATTCATTGCAGGCATAGGATTGGCGGGTGAACTTGGCGCTGGGATTACTCTTGTCTCAGAAGTGTTGCCCACCCGTTTGCGAGGGTACGGTACTGCACTGGTTGCAACTGTTGGATTGTTTGGGGCCGTGCTAGCCAATTTTGTGGCAAAACATTTCGATTGGCAGACGACCTATTTCATCGGGGGTGGACTTGGCCTGCTGCTTTTGATCGCGAGGGCCAGCGTGTTCGAATCTGGATTATTTATGAAGATAAAGGAACAGGCTGTTGAACGTGGCAATTTTCTGATGCTTTTCACCAACTCAACTCGACTTAAAAAATTTATTGGTTGTATACTCATTGGATTGCCAATTTGGTTTGTGATCGGGATTCTCATCACGTTTTCGCCAGAGTTTGCCAAAGCATTGGGTGTAACGGGCGAAGTAGTTGCGGGAGATGCTGTTATGTACAGCTACCTGGCCTTGGCCGTTGGGGATTTCGGCAGCGGTTTTATAAGCCAGATTTTCCAATCAAGAAAGAAGATCGTGCTGGTGTTTATTCTACTCACGTTGGCGTCAATAGTCTTTTACCTTTTTCTTCCATTCAAATCGGTTACTTTTTTTTATATCGCCTGTGCCGGACTTGGCTTCGCGACCGGGTACTGGGCATTGTTTGTGACGATTGCGGCAGAACAATTCGGTACGAATCTCAGGTCTACGGTTGCTACGACCGTTCCCAATTTTATCCGTGGCACCGTTGTTCCCATCACTTTGGCATTCAGGTTTTTAAGAGGTGAAATGGGCATAATTTACGGGGCGCTTATTGTTGGCGTTATTACGATAATAATAGCCGTCATTGCCCTCAGAAGCATTGACGAGACTTTTTCGAGAGACATGAATTTTGTAGAAGAAGAATGAGGTGATTTTGTATCTTGGATCAAATATCGAAACATGAAAAATCTGCTGGTCATCGCGTTTATTTTTATGGCTTTGGGTTCTGCATTTGCACAAAAAGAAAAAAAAATTAAAAGCAAACGGCTGACCAAAGTAGAGGCCGCTGACATGACCCGTGAGCAAAAATTGGTTCATGAGAGTGAAAGAAAGTCAAAGAAGAACAAGCCGATCAGTATGCAGAAAAAGATCAGACTTGAGAAAAAGCAGATTAAGGCCGCCAAGCGGACCAAGGCTCCTAAGCCAAGAAAAAGGAATTGATTTTATCCTTGAATTAAACCTTTGCGCATGGTTTATGTCTTACTCGCATAAAAAAGACAAGGTCATGAAAAATCGAATCAACGAGAAAAAGTTAATTGTTGTACTCATGTTTGTGCTCACTGCGCTGACGGGTTTTAGCCAATCAACAGATCGTGTAGACAAAAGGCAAGTGGTTCAACGCGCCCGCATTGCCGATGGCCGAAGGGATGGCGAAGTAACCAAACGCGAAGGGACGGCACTTAGAATGGAACAGCGGCATATTCGCAGGGCTGAGCGAAGGGCAAAATCAGATGGCGAGGTGACACGACAGGAAAAGCGGAGATTGGAAAGAAAACAGGATCGGGCCAGCCGCCACATCCGAAGGGCAAAGAACAATAAGATTGATAACAATTAATCAAGGCTGCCCCAATGGAACTTTCCATTGGGGCAGCTTACTGGTATCAGAGTGTTGCCAGCGCGGAGTTCAGGTCTTCAATTAAATCTTCAGGATCTTCAATACCTATGCTAAGGCGAATCAGCGAATCGCTTAGCCCGTTTTTTACCCGTTCTTCTTTTGGTATACTCGCATGGGTCATGGAGGCCGGATGATTGATTAAAGATTCTACACCTCCCAGCGACTCCGCAAGCGTAAACAATTCAACACGCTCCATCAGCTTGGTTGCATTTTCCAGGTTGTCATTTTTTAATGTAAAGGACAACATCCCTCCAAAATCTTTCATTTGTCTCTTGGCAATGTCATGGTTGGGATGATCAGGAAATCCGGGCCAGTAAACCTTACCAATCTTGGGATGCTTTGACAAAAATTCTGCAATGCGCTTGCCATTGGAGCAATGCCTGATCATTCTTAGTTGCAGGGTTTTGATTCCGCGAAGTACGAGGAAACAATCATTCGGGCTGGGTACCGCGCCACAGGAGTTCAGTATGAAGAATAGCTCATCACGCAACTTTTGATCATTCACGACCAGGGCTCCCATAATCACATCGGAGTGTCCACCAAGGTATTTGGTGACCGAGTGCATAACGATATCAGCACCCAGCTCCAGCGGATTTTGCAGGTAGGGTGATGCAAATGTGTTATCAACGGCTACCATAATATTTTGTTTTTTCGCGATCTCTACACAGCCCTTGATATCGGTAATTCTCATCAGCGGATTGGATGGTGTCTCTAGCCACAGCAACCGTGTTTTCTCATTTATCACCTCAGTTATTTTTTTTGCATCAGAGAGGTCAATGAAATGAAACTTGATGCCGAATTTTTCAAAAACCCTCCTGAACATTCGATAAGACCCACCGTACAGGTCATTGCTTGTAATTACTTCGTCACCCGGATTCAGCAGTTTGATGACGGCATCGGTGGCCCCCATTCCGGAAGAAAAACATAGACCAAATTTTCCGTTTTCCAGTGCGGCAATACTTTTTTGCAATGCCTCCCGTGTAGGGTTAGCTCCGCGGGCATATCCGTAACCTTTATGTTTCGATGGTGACTCCTGTGCGTAAGTAGATGTTTGATAGATGGGCGTCATCACAGCCCCCGTGAGGGGATCGGGCATGACACCTGCGTGGACGGCCTTAGTTCCGAATTTCATAACCTTGATTTAATCCTTATTTTCGAGATAGATTTTATAACGCGCAAAATTGCATTTTTTTTCACGATATTCTTATATCTGGAGATTTGACGATCAGGAGGAGGAAAATTATAATCAATTTATCCATCCATCCAATCTCACATCCCTTAGGTTGGTAACGTTCATTACAATTTTTGGGATGTCCCTTTTTTTGCTTATTGATTCGTTCAAGGACGTTGATTTTTCGATCGTTTTGCTGAGCCGAATCGTAGTCCTCACCGGGGCGTCTGCCATAATGTGGTTTACCTACCGCGGGCTTAAGTTTAACGGGACGGTAGTGGGGGTGATTTTGATTTGTATTCTGAATTTCGGTGCTGCGTTGGTTACCGCAACGTTTGCCGGAATGCCATCGTATTATCTGACCAATTTACTCCTTCTTATTTTTTTGCTTGTCACCACAGCCAGCGGTCTTCATTTCCGGCAGGCGCTGTTGACCAACACGGTTTGCCTGGTGATTTTTGTGTTGTATTCTCAACTCGTCAACCGGGATGCTTTTTATTTTAGCCAGTACCCACACTTATTTTCAATTTTCCTCTATGTGCATATCGTGGGTGTGGTGCTTGAGAAGCGGAGAAGAGAAAATTTCTTACAATTCAATGACCTGGCTGAGCAGAAAAGACTGGTGGAAGAACTGAACCAACAAAAAAATAAAGTTATTTCAATATTATCCCACGATGTGGCTTCTCCCCTTAATTCCCTTTCCACTATCCTGTATTTACAGTCCAAAGGAGAGGTGAATGACCGTGATATGAAATCATATCTCGATAAACTGCGGGAGGAATTCAGTAATGTTTCATTTTTATTGCAAAGTCTTGTGCGGTGGTCACGGTCTCAAATGCATGGATTTGTTCTTGACAAAACTACCGTAAACATGTTGGAGATTCTCGAAGAGAAAATAAAGTTTTTCCATCTTCAATTGCTGGATAAGGATCTGGAATTGAAGGTGAATGTCGATAATTCCGCGTATGTCACGGTTGACGAGGATATGATTCGAATTGCGTTGCGAAATCTCATATCCAATGCCATCAAGTTTGCAAAAAAAGGGACCCAGATACAGCTGGAAGTGTCTAAAAATGGTCAACAAAAAGTAAGGGTCCTCGTGACGAATCACGGCAATCCAATTCCAGATAATCTTCAGGAAAAATTATTTACCTACCAGATGCCATCTACGGTTGACACCAGCGGTGAGCGGGGTGCCGGGTTGGGACTCGCCATGTCCGCGTATTTTGTGAGATTGAATGGGGGTAACCTTTATCTTGCTACATCAAATGATGAAGAGACGTCATTTTGCCTGGAGTTACCGCAAGAAATGAAACAGACTTAATTTCTCTAAACTTTTTGGCTCACGTCAAATTGCTCTAGATAATCGGCAACCTTGCGAACAAACATTCCACCCAAGGCACCATCGACCACCCTGTGATCGTACGAATGAGAGAGGAACATCTTGTGTCGGATAGCAATGGCGTCACCAGCAGGGGTTTCGATGACAGCTGGCTTTTTTTGTATGGCGCCTAATGCGAGGATGGCGACCTGTGGTTGCATAATAATGGGCGTTCCCATCACATTTCCGAACGAGCCCACGTTGGATACGCTGTACGTCCCTCCGGCAAGGTCATCCGGTTTCAGTTTATTTTCGCGGGCACGCTTCGCCAGGTCATTAACCGCCTTGGCAAGTCCAACGATGGTGTATTGATCAGCATTCTTGATAACGGGAACAATCAGGTTGCCACTGGGAAGGGCAACTGCCATTCCAATGTTGATATCGTTCTTCTTAATGATCCTGTCCCCATCTACCTGGACATTGATCATGGGGAAATCCTTGATCGCTTTTACCACAGCCTCAATGAAGATGGGAGTAAAGGTTAACGAGTCGCCTTCCTTCCGTTGGAATTCGTTTTTTACCTTATTTCTCCAGCCGACAATATTTGTCACGTCAGCTTCGACAAATGATGTCACATGCGGGGAAACCCGTTTCGAGTCTACCATGCGCTCCGCAATCATTTTGCGCATTCTATCCATTTGGATGATCTCGTCAGCACCGCCAATCGAGGCGGGCACGAGGGGCCGGGATGGTGAACCCTGGATTGTTGTTAGACCAGATTTTCGTTGCTGCAGGTAAACCAGTATGTCTTTTTTGGTAACCCTGCCGTCACTTCCTGAGCCGGGTACTGTTTCCAGTTCGGCAACAGGGATGTGTTCTTCTTTTGCAATATTTTTGACGAGGGGCGAATAAAACCTGGACGCGCTCTTGAAATCTGCCACCACTGGGCGGCCTGCACCGTTGCTCTGGCTTGTCGTTGCGACTGGCGCTGGCTGAGGCTGACTTTGCGGTTTCTTTGGCTCTTCGCTGGCCACTGGCGTGCTCGCGGTTTTGCTGTCGTTACTGTCCGTAGTAATCACTGCAATCGCGGATCCAACCTTTACAACATCGCCATCTTTGGCCAAAATTTCTTTAAGTATACCCGCATGCGTGGATGGCACCTCGGTATCTACTTTGTCGGTGGCGACCTCCAATAAGGATTCGTCCTGTTCTATTTTGTCGCCTGGTTTCTTCAACCAGGTCAAAATAGTTGCCTCCATAATGCTCTCGCCCATTTTGGGCATGATGATTTCGACCAGTGCCATTTTACCCCGAATTTTCGGTTACAAAGTTAGCATTTTTACCGCTACACGCTAATGAGAATCAGGGCTGCCCGGCAGATTAACCCTGATCAGATTCAGTGCTGCGATGGCCGTATAACGGATATTGACCAGCCTGTCTTGCGACAGTCGCAAAAGCTTGGTCACCGTTTTGCTTTTGTCGCTGTACGCAATCCAAATCGTGCCGACAGGCTTATCCGGGGTTGCGCCTCCGGGGCCGGCAATGCCGCTGGTTGCTACCCCGATGTCCGCGTTAAATTTAGCCCTCACTGAGTTGGCCATCTCGATGATGGTTGGCTCGCTTACGGCTCCGAATTTTTCGAGGGTCTCCGGCCTCACGCCCAACTGCCGCATTTTGATTTCATAATCATAGGGAATCATGCTTCCCAGGTAGTAGTCCGAGCTGCCCGCAACGCTGGTAATTAAATGTGACAGGTATCCACCGGTGCAACTTTCAGCGATGGAAAGTTTTAGTTTTCGTTTTCTTAGTTCATTGCCAACTGCCACCTCAAGGGGTTCGTCTTCTTGCGCATATACAAATTCATCAATTGCTGGCATAAGCTTTTTTACCAACTCAGCAATTTCCGATTTTAATCGGTCCAATGAATGGCTCGTTCCGGTAAGCCGAAGTTTGACCTCGCCAGAGTTGGGGAGATAGGCAAGCTTAATGTGGCTGGGTAAACTCTTTTCCCAATCGGATATTTTCTCGGCCAGAAATGATTCACCAATACCAACTGTTCTGATCATTTGATGGAACAAAGCAGGAGTTTGAAACTCGTCTCTTAATTTGGGAATGATGATGTCCGTCATCATTTTTTTCATTTCGTGTGGTACGCCAGGCATCGAAACAAAAACTTTTCCGTCTTTGTCAAACCACATGCCGGGAGCTGTTCCCAGCGCATTGGTGATTTTCGTGCAGCAGATTGGGAGGGCAGCCTGCTGCCTGTTTATTTCTGTCAGCTCCCGACCCCTGCTTTTGAAAAATGCCGTCACTTCAGCCAACGCTTCCTCGTGGATGGCCGTTTCGCAATTAAAATACCTGACCAGGCAAGGTTTTGTCAGGTCGTCACTGGTAGGACCAAGACCGCCAGTAATCAAAATAACGTCTGCCCTTTGCTCTGCCTCCGCAAAGGCGGTGAGAATTTGATCCTCACTGTCACCAATGGTAGTTCGTCTAATGATTTTAAAACCAGCTTTGTCCATTTCAACACTTATCCAGTGCGAATTTGTATCCATTGTTTGTCCATACAACAATTCATCTCCGATGGCTAAAATCTCTACCAGAACAGGTTTCATTTAGTAATTTAATTTGAAGGACGGTCCCAAAGAATCCCCTGAATATCCCTTAAAACGGTTGCCAATTTAAGGTGAAATTGATGGAGTGCAACTAAAATTATCGGGCTGAATGGATGATTCTTTATAACTTTGGCCACTTTACCACCTACCTCAAAACGATGAAAAAAATTCTGATGATATTATCGGTTGCCATGATGGGTTGTACGGCAACACAGATTAACCAGGCCATTTCTGGTGCTGGCAAGTCGATTGGAGAAGCGCCACTCACGGCCAATGACGTAGCGGAGGGATTAAAGGAGGCACTCATTAAAGGCATTTCAAACGGGGCGGACCTTACTTCTCAGGTAGATGGTTATTTCAAAAATGAGGCTATAAAAATTTTATTTCCTCCGGATGTGAAAAAGGTGGAGGAAAAATTACGCCAGATAGGATTGTCCAACGATGTAGATAAATTTATCATGACCCTCAACCGTGGCGCAGAAGATGCTGCCAAAGAGGCCAAGCCAATCTTTATTTCTGCCATCAAATCTATGACCATTGATGATGCCTGGGGTATATTAAAGGGAGATCAGGACGCGGCCACTCAATATTTAAAACGGACCACTTCGGCACAATTAAAAGAAAAATTCAGTCCTGTCATTCAGAATTCTCTGGACAAGGTCAATGCCACAAAATATTACGGAGACCTTGTTAACGCCTACAATAAAATACCGTTTACTGACAAAGTAAATCCAGATTTGAATGACTATGCCACGGACAAAGCCATCGAGGGATTGTTTGTGATGGTGGCCAGGGAAGAAAAAAATATCAGGGTAGATCCGGTGGCGAGAACTACTGATTTACTAAGAAGGGTATTTGCTGCTCAATAAATCGCTAAAAGAATAGAAATGAGTTTGTTTAAAAAACACGAGGGTTTAATTACTAAAGCCATCAAGGCATTGCACGATCGCACTTTTTTTGCTGCTTATCCGGAGCACCCGGCTCCTTCCGTTTACGGAGAGACGGCAGACGCGGATGGCCAATCCAAATTCAAGGGAAGTATTGGAAAAAAATTTGAAGACCTGTCACAGCAGGCGCCAGATGGCTGGGCCGGACAAGAGGAGTCGCCTTACCTGCGGGAGCCTTTGAATATCAGCTATCCGACATTTTCGACATCCGCATTGATCGATCGATCCAGGGGTGCATTCCATCAGTGGAGAAAGGTATCCGCATCCGAACGGGCGGGCATTTTGGTAGAGTCGCTGGAACGCGTGAAGTCAAGATTCTTTGAGATAGCCTATGCCACCATGCATACCACAGGCCAGGGTTATATGATGGCTTTTCAGGCTTCGGGGCCGCACGCAGCCGACAGGGCACTGGAGGCGATCGCAGCCGGATACGAAGAATTAAATCGATTTCCTTCCTCTGCCCTTTGGGATAAGCCCATGGGTAAATACAACCTGCAAATCAATAAGGAATGGAGAGCAGTCCCCAAGGGAATCTCCCTGGTAATTGGATGTTCGACATTTCCTACTTGGAATTCGGTGACCGGAATTTATGGAAGCCTGGTGACGGGTAATTCGGTGATTGTAAAGCCGCATCCAGGGGCCATTCTGCCCATTGCCATTTTCGTTGCAGAAATCCAAAAGGTGCTGGTTGAGAATAATATGGATCCCAACGCTTGCCAATTGGCAGTGGATACTTTTGATAAGATGATCACCAAAGAACTGGCCGAACACAAAGAAGTAAGGTTGATTGACTACACAGGCAATTCGGCCTTTGGGAATTATCTGGAAGCACTTCCTGGAAAAATTGTATTTACTGAAAAGACGGGCGTCAATTCCGTAATCCTCGATTCGGTTGATGATATTGATAAAGCTGTGGCCAATCTTACTTTCTCAGTTAATCTCTACAGTGGGCAAATGTGCACGGCCCCGCAAAATTTTTATGTGCCTGCGGATGGGATTAAAACCGCCAATGGCAAGGTGACTTTTGAAGAGTTTGCTCAAAAATTTGTTGACAGCGTGAATGGGTTGATTGACAATCCAAAGGCAGGACCGTTCGTGTTGGGGGCCGTTCAGAACAAAAAAACATGTGACCGGGTTGTGGAAGCTGAAAAGCTGGCAGGAAAGGTATGGTTGAAGTCGCGGTCTTTTGAAAATCCAATGTTTAAAAAGGCAAGGATAGCCACTCCGGTTGTTGTGGAAGTCGAGGCCTCAAAAAAAGAAATTTTCAGCAAAGAACTCTTTGGACCTATTGCCCTGCTGATCAAAACAAAAAACACGGACGAGTCTATTTCGTTGGCGCACGAGTTAGCCATGCAGCACGGAGCTATTTCCTGCGGGGCATACACCACAGATCAATCGGTGCGGGAAAAAATTGCGGATGAGATGGCATTGGCGGCTACTCCCGTTTCATTCAACCTGACGGGAGGTATTTACATGAACCAGAATGCAGCTTTTTCTGATTTTCATGTTACCGGTGGAAATCCTTCCGGCAATGCATCATTCACCAACCCGGAGTATGTGACGAAACGATTTACATGGGTGGGGCATCGGGAACCGGTGAAGGGTTAGTCCTGGCTGACATAATCTTGACCGAGGAAAATAGAATTGCAAAAAAAGAGTTTTGATGCTCACTTCTGTGCTGTATCATCAGCCAAGATCTTTGCAGTTAGTGACCACAGATTTGGCGAATCTAAATTTTTTTTAGCGGGGCTGAACTTCTCCAAAATGCGATCTTAAATTTTAAGAAACACTTTAGATGTGCCTCAGTGGTGAAAAAATATTTTCAATCCATTCCAACCTGCAAGCCGTGTGCTGAGTCTAAATAGAGTGAACTAAATGTGATGAATATGAAATTCGCTATTACTTTCACTGCCTTGCTAATCACTTCCATTGGTTGCAAGGAGACCATATCCCCGAATGCTGCTCCAAACAGCGAAAAATTCGCTCCCAACAGCGAATGCTTCGAGGTGAGTTACGTTACCGGTATTTGCGGGCAGGCCGTACTCAAAATAGAAAATACCGCTTTCTTTAAATATGGAGAAACGTGGAATGGCCATACCAACGTATTCTATACAGTTTTTGATTGCCTTGTGGATGAAGTGAAGTTGAAGCAGGCCAGATTCTTTGTTACCATTAGTAACAATCCAAATATCGACTGCCCCAGATGCCTTGCGGCCCTGGACTACCAAGGAAGCAAAAAACATTCGGTCAATATTGTTACCGACTGCAATAGCAGCGTAGTGGATTAAATTCAGGGCCACCCATTTACAACAGCCCTTCGTTATACCATCGCAGGTTCTCTAAAACTTAATGGCACCTCTTGATTACCATAACGATTTTATAATCTGCAATTCCACACGTAAAAATTTAAATGTACAAATTCGATTGTTGGTGTCCGTCACCAACGAGGTAGGTGGCCTGGACCCCTTCTGACGCAAGCGTCACGATTGAGCCAACAAGCCTATCACTGCCGTTGATCTGACTTACGTTTTGCAATAAATTCCTCGCCTGGTTTTTTCGAAACCTAGGCCTTAGCTCCTATGGCGCGCGGAACAAGGTGGTCACTGGCCATGGCACCTTTGAATCGGGCTTCTGCCAGAAAAAATGTTTTGGGTTGCTGTTGCAATTCAGAGAAGAACGCATACTTTTGCGGTGTATTAGTGATATAGTACACTAATTCTTGAAAAATGATACAAATTGAAGGTATTTCATTTAATTACAGGCCTAAACAGCCGGTTTTTGACCACCTCTCTCTAACGTTGCCCTCAGGAAATATTTATGGTTTACTGGGTAAAAACGGTGCTGGCAAGTCAACCCTTCTGAAAATCATCAGCGGGTTGTTGTTCCCAACCCATGGAAAGCTGGAGGTGGTTGGCTTTCGGCCGAAGGATCGTTTTCCTCAATTTCTGAATGAAATTTATCTTGTTACAGAAGAGTTTCACCTTCCCTCCATCAAAATTGAACAATACCTAAGTATATATCGCCCGTTTTACCCTCGCTTTAATCGCAGCCTGTTTGATGAATACATTCATGAATTTAAACTCCCCAGAGATCAAAAGCTTAATGCTTTATCGTACGGGCAAAAGAAAAACTTCTTATTGTCATTCGGACTGGCCACTGATTGTAAACTCCTGATTCTGGACGAACCTACTAATGGCCTCGACATTCCATCGAAGCGTCAATTTAGAAAAAACGTGGCCAATGCCATTCACGAAGATCGCAGTTTCATTATTTCTACCCACCAGGTAAGAGACATGGAAAACCTTATCGACCCTATTATCATTCTGGATGAGGGGCAAATTGTGTTATACGAGCACTACGAAGGAATATCGAAGAAACTTTCCATTACCCGCCAGACCGCATTGCCAGACAACGACACGCTGGTGTATGCTGAATCGTATTTAGGTGCCTATACCGTTGTCACGGAAAATACAAATAGGGAAGAAACTAGCATGAACCTTGAAATTCTTTTCAATGCAGTGGTGGGTAACAAAACCAAGATCACCGAAATATTCAAACGCTAGTACCATGCACCTGAAGGACTATTTTGATCTCTCAAGATTCTGGCTGCTGCTCAAGATGGAATTTTTCAGAAGCAGAAAGGGCCTGCTAATGACATTCGTAATAATTTTTGGTTTACTTTTTTTTGTAGGCCTGCTGTTGGATTGTGCTGGTGAAAAGAAGAAGATTTTTGATGCACATCCCACGAACTACGCCTTCGCCCTTATGGTCGGAGGCTTCCTATTGAGCAGTCTGGCTTTCAATGATTTGAGTAACACCTTGAAAAGGTACCATTACCTCACTTTACCTGCATCAACATTCGAAAAATTTATAGGCATGTGGCTGTTGACTTCGGTTGGTTGGATTGCCATATTCACCATCACCTACACCCTCTATACCGTATTGGCAAATGCCATTGGCTCCGTCTTATTTAGTGACATGACGTTCCTTGCATTTGATCCGCTGGGGAATTTCTCCCTGAATACGATGAGAGCTTATTTTGTCTTACAAGGAATTTTCCTGTTAGGGGCAGTTTATTTTAAAGGATATGTATTCCCTAAAACGCTGTTCGCTCTGATCCTATTTTTTACTGTGGCCGGAATCCTGGCCTACTTCATCATGGGAGACGAGTTTATTAATCATGATTGCGGGGTAGGTGAATGCGCAGTGCTTAATGAAATGATTTCGCACAACATATCAGTCGCCTTGCAATGGATATTCTGGTGGGTGCTTGCACCCGTGTGCTGGATAAATACCTATTTGGGATTAAAAGAACAAGAAGTGTAGTTATGGAGTTTGGAAATGACAAAGCCATCTATCTTCAAATAACAGATCACTTCTGCGAGAATATTTTGCTTGAAAAGTGGAAAGCTGGAGACCGCATACCATCTATAAGAGAAATTGCCGTGAACATTGAAGTCAACCCTAATACCGTTATGCGCACCTTCACCTACCTGCAAGACAAAGGCATCATATTTAACAAAAGAGGAATTGGATACTTTGTGGCCGAGGACGGCTTTGAAAAAACAAGGGCACTTCTCAAGGAAGATTTTGTGAACAATGAATTGCCCAGATTTTTCAAGGCGATGAGTCTACTCAATTTTACGATCGAGGATGTGACTACCTCGTACAGGCAATATGTCGATCATCAAAACAAGGATTCTAACCTGGAAGTCAAATGAGTGTAGTGTTGAAGTGAATATGATTGCTTAAAAAATAACGAAGTATGAAATCAAGTAAGAGGATACTTTTAATCACAGGGTGTATTGTGTTAGTAGGGGTCATTACAAGTTTAATTGGGATGAGAAACGTTGCGCTGCAGTTTCTGCGCAAGACCGCAGCTGAAAGCAATTACAAGGCTGTACCGGTAGCCGATTTTGAACGTTTGGACTTTTCAGCCAATTGGGATGTTAGGATTTGGCAAGGGAATGAATTTAAAGTAGAGCTGGCCATCGATGAGAATTCTGTATGGGAACCCAGCCTGGAAAATACAGAAGGAACGCTATATTTTAAAGTACAGGCAGTTGACTCAATAGAAAATTTCCAACCTATCTACGCGAAAATAATTGCCCCCTCATTGAAAGGAATCAAAGCCATGCGTGGTACGAAAATCAGTCTGGAAAACTTTGAATCAGATTCTATAAGGCTCATACTGGAAGATGGTAATGCCTTTAAAGGTTATAATAACCACTTTAGCTATATGCTCTTCAAAACGTTTGGCGATGTATTATTAGAATTAACCGATGACGGAGATGCGATACAATACAATAAAAAAGATGAATGAATAAAACATACTGCGGCCTACTATATCAGGAACTCTTCAAGTAAAAAAAACTAAAACTTAATTAAAATGAAATCAATTTTTTTAGGAGCACTGTACTCCCTGGCCGCGCTTTGCTCTTTCGGTCAGGAAAAGTATACCGTGAGCGGTTACATTAAAGACGCCAGTAATGGAGAAGCCTTAATCGGTGTCACTGTCTTTATCAAGGAAATCTCCAACGGTACCATCTCCAATGTTTATGGATTCTACTCCATCACATTGCCAGTGGGTACCTACAACATAGACTATCGGTATGTTGGTTTTAATGATGTCGTAAAAACAATAGAGTTAAACAAAGACATCCGCCTGGACCTTGAGCTAATCTCGGCAAAGAAACAGTTGGATGAAGTTGTCATCATGGGTGATGCTATTGATAAAAATGTTTTGAGCGTTGAAATGAGTACGGCAGAACTAGATATAAAAGCGATTGTAAAACTTCCAGCCTTTGCCGGAGAAGTGGACATTATCAAAAGCATTCAATTGCTCCCGGGTGTCAGCACTGTTGGCGAAGGCGCTTCCGGGTTCAACGTTCGCGGAGGAAGCGTGGGGCAGAATCTTGTGGTGCTTGACGAAGCACCCGTATATCAAACTTCTCATATGCTTGGATTCTTTTCGGTTTTTAATCCAGATGCAGTGAAAGATGTAAAGCTCTACAAGGGAGGAATACCTGCTCAGTATGGTGGCCGGCTTTCGTCCATACTTGACGTGCGAATGAAAGAGGGAAATAACAAGGAGTATGATGTTGCAGGTGGTATCGGTACTATATTTAGCCGATTGTCAGTTGAGGGGCCAATTAAAAAAGACAAGTCTTCCTTTATCATCGCTGCGAGGAGATCTTATGCTGATGTATTGGCCAAGCTGTTTACAGATGTATTGAAGCCGGGGTCTGCCTTGTACTTCTATGATTTAACTGCAAAAACCAATTTCAACATCAATGAGAATAATAAAATATACCTCTCTGGTTATTTTGGTCGCGATGTGTTCAAGTTTACTAAATACCAGGGGCTTGATTGGGGCAACAATACCGCTACTTTCCGATGGAATCATTTGTATGGAAACCGGTTGTTTTCAAACTACACTGTTTTCTATAGCAACTATGACTACGGATTAGGTTTGGGCAACAGCGACCTCGATAAGTACGATTGGAAATCAAAAATAAAGACCTACAATTTTAAGCCTGAATATTCCTACTTCATTAATACCAACAATGAGTTGACGTTTGGAGGTCAAGCCATTCTATACAGGTTCGAACCCGCTAACGCGGTAACTGTAAGTAATGGAACAACCACCGATATAAGTTTAGATGAACGTAAAGCATTTGAGACCTCCTTGTATGCGGGAAATGATCAGCACCTTTCTGAAAAACTATCTGTGCAGTACGGATTAAGGTATAGCTATTTCAATTATTTAGGAGGTAAAATGTATCACTATGGTGACACCATTAAGGGAATGGAAAAACCCCTGATCTCCATCACAGAAAAAGATAAATGGGAACCCATACAATCCTATGGAAATCTGGAGCCAAGGACTTCCTTGCGGTATCAGCTAACTAAAACTGCCTCCATAAAAGCGAGCTACAACCGCATGAATCAATACATTCATTTGATCTCAAATACTACCGCTTCGATACCCATTGATGTGTGGCAAGCCTCTACGAACAATGTCAAGCCGCAGCAAGCCGATCAAATAGCGCTTGGATACTTTAAGAACTTCAAGAAAAGCCAATATGAAACGTCAGCGGAAGTGTATTACAAATGGACTAAAAATCAAGTAGAATACATTGATGGTGCCGACATATTCATCAATAAATTTCTTGAATCACAATTACTATCAGGTATTGGACGAGCTTACGGCCTGGAGCTCTATGCTAAGAAAAATTCCGGAAGATTAACAGGTTGGGTGAGTTATACACTAGGAAAATCTGAAATGAAAGTGGACGGAATTAACTATGGAACTAATGAGAAGAACCGCGAGGGCAACTGGTATCCTTCGAGGTTTGATCAACGTCATAACCTGAAAGTAGCCGCGTTCTATGACATCAGCAAAAGAATCTCCTTATCCTCGAACTTCAGTTTTATGACTGGCACGCCTTCCACGTTTCCAACAGACAGAATAACGGTAGCAGGATATGTGATTCCATACATCAGTGGAAGTGAACGAAACAATTTCAGAATTCCGACTTATCACCGACTGGATGTGGCTGTTACCATTACCAACATCTGGAGAGGTAAGAAAGGACGCACGGGTGAAGACAACCTGGTTGTTTCTATTTATAATGTGTACGCACGGCAGAATCCTTTCAGTATTTATTTTTCACAAGGAATTACCAGACAACCAGCCGATGTGCCTACCGTTACATCTGCCACCCAACTTTCAATCATTGGGTCGTTGATCCCTTCTGTTACCTACAACTTTAAATTCTAACGCACATGAAAAAAATCATATACCTATCAATTATCACCCTTACTTTTTTCGGATGTGAAACCAACATCACTCCGGAACTCGATACAGCTGCGAAAATTTTAGTTGTAGATGCCTGGATCAATCAGAAAATGGAAAGGCAGGAAATCAGGGTAACGCGATCTCAACCTTATTTTGATAATTCTGTTCCACTTAAGATTTCAAATGCACTAGTGACAGTTGAAGACCTTAGCAACGGCATCATCTATAATTTTCAGGAAGGTCCCTCTTCTTATTTTTGGGATCCATCTGGCGCTCCATTCGGTGAGGTTGGCCATCAATACAGGCTATCTGTAACAACACAAGGAGAAACTTTTGAAGCATTCTCCACCCTGGGCAGAGTACCACCAATCGACACCATACTATTTAGATACAAGCCTGCGGAGACCATCATTAAACAAGAATATTATCTGGGAGAATTTATGGCCAAAGATCCTGTTGGTGTTGGCGATGCCTATTGGATAAAGGCCTGGAAGAATGGAATTTTTCTTGGTAAACCTGTTGAACTTAATATGGCATATGATGCAGGGTTCTCAGCTGGACAACCAGTGGATGGACAAGAATTTCTCATTCCCATTCGCAACGGCTTCATCAATCCATTGGATAAAATTGATGGAAAACAAAATGAATTTATTCCTCCTTATCTGGTGGGCGATTCATTGTATGTAGAAATACATTCTATTAATCCGTTGGCCTTTGACTTTTTGTATGGCGTCTACTTTCAGATAGCCAGGTCAGGCGGCTTTGCGGAATTATTTGCAATGCCCCTGACGAATTCAAGTACAAACCTGAAAAGCACAGATAAAAATTCTATTACCAATGTAGCGGGCTTTTTCAATACAGCAGCCGTAAGTTCAAGAGGCTTAAAATTGACGCAGGAAATTGCGAATGCCGCCAAGCTAAATGCCGATTGATAGTCAACAGTCTGAATTAAATCTCTTATAAAATAACAATAATAAACCAATTTAAAAAGATACAAAATGAAAAAGTTATCCATCTCTCTTCTCTTCATAGCAAGTTTAGTACTTCTCAATTCGTGTGGAATAAATCATGCCTACGTATTCAATCACAATCAGAACGCTACCCAAGTACACCTCGGAAGCAACAACTTTAAGGTGTTGGAAAAAGTAAGCGGAACTGCCGAGGTATCGTATGTACTAATCTTTGGTGGTGTTAACCGAAAAGCACTTTATAAAAATGCGTATTCTGATATGGTCAATTCTGCTAACCTCGTGTCGGGTTCAAAAGCTTTGGTCAACATTTTAACCGAAGAGCACGTAGGTGGGGTTCCACCTTTCTATTATACCAGGACTATTACGGTGAGTGCCAATGTGATTGAGTTTGTAAAGTAATCGATAGTGGCGCATCGCTCTATCCCAAACATAACAGACGATAATCATGAATACACAAAAAACACAACAATATGTACTGGAAGACATCAAAGTCGGTGTGAAACTGAAGCTTGCTACACTGTGGGCGAGTTTGATGTTCCTCATTATCTATATTGATTATTTCCACCTATATATGCCGGGTAAAATTGCAGAAATTCAGACCAGCAGGGTGTTTGTATTTGATATTACGCAAGGATTTCTTTTGGCAGCACTTGCAATTGTAACCATTCCGGCAATGATGATTTTCCTTTCTGTTGCCCTGTCGGCTATAGTAAATCGCTGGACCAATATCATTATCGCTGCCCTGAATATTCCTTTAATGTTGTTTAATTTGGCAGGAGAGGCTTGGGTGCACATGGTGTTTGGCGCAGTTGTAGAAGTTGCTCTTCTCTGTCTAATTATCCGCTACGCATGGAAATGGCCTCATGTTGAACCTTAGCAGCGGAGGGAATGAATCAAGGTATGAACACCATATTAAAACCACTATTTCTAACTTTAACACTCTCATTTCTAGCTTGCGCAAAAGAGGATCACAGTCCGAACTCGAACCCAACACCTTCACCCGGTGATACCGTCCAACTTTCAAAAATAGAGGAGATTTTAAGTGGAGATAACCAAAGCTTGATCGGATTGGTGAATAAGGTAAGGGGCCATGTAGGCAAAAGCGGCCCTGCATCGAAAACAATCTGGAGCAGAAAGAATGATCATGGATTGGGGTTGTACATCAGAGCCAATCATGTTTACGGTATAAGCGGTTGGCGTTCAAAGAAATGCCGAATATTTCGACAACACATCTGAGCATATGGGCATTTTTGAAACCTCGAAAATTCCACCAATCGATGGAAAAGTAGAATTGGGAAGTATGCTGATCGCTGACTTTCCCCTGATGCACTTTGATATTGCTGCTTCGGCTACCAACGCAACCATTTTACCTGCAGAAGACTTTTACCTGGGTATCATTGACAATCAAAGAGTGAAGCAAGGATACTATAAATCTGAATGGTTTGTGGCTGGTGAGTTCGGATTTGATAAAGCCATTGCTACTAATTTCAAACATTTCGAACTTGTTTAAAGAAAACTTCCCTGACGTAAAAGATGGATGGTGCCAGCCTGCCGCAGGTGGCAACTTTAAGTATGGATTGCAAGCTGGCTATTCTTTCAAAAGCAACGACATCATCTTAAAACTAGGTCGGGTAATCACACGGGATTTTAAAACAAGCCCCTCCATACTTTTTTATTTTGAAATTGGATACAATTTTAGAATGACAGGATCAGCGAGATAGGTTTGTGGTTATGATTGTGAGACAGTCATTTAATAGATGTCTGTCTCATTATTGGTGCATTAGCCTAAGTCATCCGTTTCATAAATATCGGTTCTAGGCATGAATACAAAAAATAGTCAAAAATTCTCTTGACTCTCACGCAACGTCATGGTTTACATTTGCGCTAAATGACTTTTTTATATGATCAAAGCAAAAATTGAATCGACTTTAATCTTTATCACTATGATACTACCCAGCCATGCTACGCCTGCCGCGTTCGGCATACCTGTCGCAAAGGAATTTGGTACTCCAGCCGGAATCTGGAGGTATGTAACCTTGCATGAGGGCGATGAGGTCATACTGTTTATTCACGGAGCCGGATCAAGCCGCAAGATTTGGAAAGATATGCACCTATACGAGGTGACCGGTCAGAAGTTAATTTTTGTTGACCTTCTTGGCTATGGTGAGAGCGATAAACCTGAAAATAGCCTGTCGCTCGCTACTTGGATTGAAGGTCTCAATTTAATTGTGAGGCAGGAGAAAGCGAGGCGGATAACGGTTGTTGCGCACAGCAATGGCGTAATACTTGCAAAAGAATTTTACCGGGCCAATGAGGATCTGGTTAGCGGAATGGTGCTGCTTGATGGCATGTTGAGACAAATGCTAGATGGTCAAATGCTCGAGTGGATGAAAATGACCCTTGATCGCTCCGACTACAAGAGCTACATGGAACAAATGGTAAGCGGTATGCCTACCACCGGTCTGGCGGAACGGGAGGTAGCGATTGTGCAAAAGGACGCGCTGGACACGCCCAAACTTGTGACAGGTGCTGAGCTGGAAATGATCAGCGATAAAGCAACATGGCGGGAGATTGTAATAAAATGTCCGGTGATAATTGTTCACGCCAATAACCCGCTATGGAGTGATGACTACAACAGCTGGCTGTTCCAAGTGGCTCCAAATCATCAATTGCTCACATGGCGGGATGCGGGTCATTTCCTACCTCTGCAATACCCTGAAAAAATTTCACAGCTGGTAAAACGGGTGGCCACCGATCGGTTAGAAGTACCGCTGCATAAATGACCTGTAGTCTTAGAACTAGCGCTTGCATTGTTTGAATAGGAATTGGCATGAAAATAATTATGACTAAGCCAAGTCACGTGATAGCGATAAGTTAAATTTGTTAAAACCAGTGCCACATGGAATCAGTGTATGGCGTTAAAAAACTCTCAGAACTTGTCGGTGTAAGTGTGCGAACGCTCCACTTATACGATGAATTGGGCCTCCTAAAACCATCAATCCGAACCGAAGCTGGATACAGATTGTATAGCGAAACCGAGCTGACAAGACTGCGGCAAATTCTCTTTTACAAGGAATTGGATTTCCCGTTAAAAGACATCAAGGCAATTCTGGATGATCCGGGATTTGACTTGCTCAAGGCATTGGAGGATCACAAAACATCCGTGATGTTCGAAAAGAGCCGACTTGAAAAACTTCTAGGAACGATCGAGAGATCAATCGAGGCTATTAGAATTCGGGAAGGCACGGTGTTTGAGGATTTGTATGAAATCTTCCCTGAACAATTGGTGCTGAGACCAGAAGCGATCGAAACGTTTGGCCAGCGGGCGATTGAAAAATCCGAAAAAAGTCTCGGTCAACTGGATAAGGAAAACCTGGTCAAGCTTAAGGAAAGGAGCATCCAAGTCATGGACGACCTACTCAAATCTATGGGCCTGGATCCCCGTTCTGAAAAAGTACAGGCACTTATAAGTCGTCACTATGAGGTAACAAGGGAGTTTTGGGGAACAAGTGGAGAGGATGACAACCAGGCGCAAATCTATGCCGGATTGGGGAGTCTATACCTCGCGGACGAGCGTTACACGATGACAAAAGGTTCCCCGAATCGGAAATTTGCTGAATTCCTTAACAGCGCTATGAAATACTTTGCCGAGGGGTTAGGCAAATCTCGTGATGGCGCTGGCACGAGAAAGAAAACCTTCTATCGATAACTTGTCGCGCCTTCCATTTTGGACCCCCCAATTTGGGACCAGGAAGTCAGTCACGGATTTCTCTATTAAAAAAACCACAGCTTGATGGCCATTGCAATTACCGATACCACCAGTATTCGTTTGATCCATTTTTCGCCTTTATCAACAGACCAACGACTTGCGTACCATCCACCGATTCCCTGCCCAAGCGCCAGCGTCAAGCCAATGGTCCAGATGATTTTATCGCCAATGGCAAAGATGATGATGGCTGCGCCCGTGTAAAGCAGGGCGGCAAATACTTTGATGTAGTTAATTTTGATGAGGTTAAAATGGTTGACATGCGATAGCAAAGCGATGACGAGAAATCCGATACCTGCCTGAAGGAAGCCGCCATAAACGCCAAGAAAGAAAAAAAGTATTGTACCCAGCACCTGTCTTGAAGAGGATATGTTTTCAGCTTGATTTTTTTTGGCATCTGATCGATTGACGACAATAGAAATAACAACAGCCACCATCACGACTGCCAGGATACGATTAAAAACCTGGTCAGGGATATCTGTTGCCAGCCAGGCTCCAATCAGTCCGCCCACCAGCGACACGCCCGAAAGATAATAGGTGTATGGAAATGGAAGTTTGATGCCCTTGCTATGAAACCCTCCAACGGCAAAAATGTTTTGGGCAAGAATAGCGACCCTGTTGGTTCCGTTCGCTACGGTCCCGGGTAAGCCCATGAAAATAAGTATTGGCATGGAAATAAGAGAGCCCCCTCCGGCAACGGTATTTAGAAAGCCCGTAAAGACACCAACAATAACGTAAACAGGATATTCAAGCCAGGGAGACATCAGTCATTTTTTTGATTGACAACCGCCTGGGTTAACTGTGTTTTTTTCCAATGCTCCTTTCGATCGTATGCAAATTTGTTGAAGGGATGTTTGAACTTGAAATATCCGTTGTAGTCAGTCCCTTCGATCCTGTAGTTAATATGCTGATCGTGCGCTATACATTCGCGAATCGCCTCTGAATAAACTGAGGGGCCGGTCATTTGATGGACGTCATGGGGGAATCGATTGTTGGCAATATTGTCAAGAATTTTTTCAATTGTTTTTGCCAAAAAGGGGTGACCCGCTTCAAACACCAATGCCCATTGTACATACATTCCGGGGTTTTTTTCATTTGATATAATTGCCTGATCATCTTCTCTGATCAGGTTGCCAATACTTTTTGTCGTGGTGCTGTCAATGTCGAGATAAACGCCACCTTTTTTATACAAAATATTGTACCTGAAAAAATCGGCCTTGGCCGCCCCTATATTTATTTTTTTGTAGGCGTGAAATACTTCCTGGCTACATTCGGCTCGCAGAAAGTTTTCAATCCGGTCATCATCATAAAACTCGTACCTAAACTCCGGATTCATTCGTTTCATTCGCCAAATGAAGAAACGCGTAATAATAGGTAGTGAGGCGGTGTAATACGTTTGATAAATAACCCGGGGAATTGCCATGCCCTACCTCACTTTGGCTTTTCGGATCATCCGGGAGAAAAGCCTTGGAAAAAATCTCTTCAGGTAAATACCGTAGACTTCTCTTCCGCCAATGTAGACCTCTTCCTTCTGATTCTCTATGGCATGCGCTATTTTTTGAGCGCACCATTTGGGCGA
Organism: uncultured Ohtaekwangia sp.; assembly: GCA_964655635.1. GTDB lineage: Bacteria > Bacteroidota > Bacteroidia > Cytophagales > Cyclobacteriaceae > ELB16-189. The sequence goes on along the minus strand of CAZZNH010000002.1, from coordinate 308,169 downwards.
TTTTCCTTTTTTCTGAGCGTTGTCCATTTTGTTGAGCGGGGTGCCGTCTCCTGTCAATGCCGCAACGGAGATGGGTGTTTGAATAAATCCTGGTGCTGCAATGGTTACTGACACGTTTTCTTTCCAGAGTTCGGCTCTCAGGGATTCAAAAAATCCATGAAGAGCATGTTTTGATGCGGAGTACCCAGACCGGTAGGGAGTTCCAAATTTGCCGACCAGGGAAGTGATCACCACAAAATACCCTCCTTTTTGTCTTAGAAAATGCGGCAGCAAATACTTGGTAAGCGCAACCGGACCAAAATAGTTAACCTCCATCAACCTTCGGTCTACCTCAATCGCTGTATCTTTTGCAAAGCCGCGTTGACTTAATCCTGCGTTGTTAATGAGAATATCTACATGCCCAAAAGATTGGACCGCTGCTGCCACACTGAGTTGCAGCGTGCTGGATGAGGCAAGATCCAGTGGGAGTATTTTAATGTTTTGTTGTGCCGTCTTGTCGCAATTGCCCTTGACTTTTTCAAGTTCTTCTTTTCTGCGGGCGGAGATGACTAAACGGGCTCCTCGCCTGGCCAATTCATAGGTCAAAGCTTCACCTATTCCTGAGCTGGCGCCTGTCAGCCAAATAACCTTATTTTTAATAAAGCTCATTGCGCAGTTTGATTGGCTTGCTTGCTATCCTCGGCATAAATCCAAATGGTATACACGCCCAGGGCCGTACCAATAGGAAAGGAGAATAACTTAAAACAACCGAGAATAAGTGCGAGGATTAGCGCCCATTTTTGTTTGTAAAGGAGTCCGATTCCGGCAATGATGGATGGCAACGAAAAAAAGAGAATGATAATGGTCGGCAGCACCTGAAGAATTTTACCGACAAGTGCCACTATGGCTTCCCTGTGTGGATCTACTTCGTGGGCGACCATGGCCATGATGGTGCTCGCCAGCATCGACAATCCGAAGACAAACATTATTTGCAAAGATCCGGAGACCACATAAAGCACTCCTAATATTTTTTTATGACTTTCCATGGCGATTGTTTCAGGCAATTTACATAAAGATAAAGGTAAACTACGCCTTGCGTTGGTAAAGAACAAAATCAAATGCAAAGGCATGCCGCTCGTCAGCCCCATGCGGTTTTCTGGACACTTCAATCCAGCGTGCCTTATCAAATTTGGGAAAATAAGTGTCTCCGGAAATGACCGCTTTGATTTCTGTCAGGTACATGTGATCAGCCATGGATAGCGCTTGTTTGTAGACCTCCGCGCCACCGATTATAAACAGTTCCGTTTCGTTTCCTGCTTTTGCAATCTCAATTCCTTTTTCAATTGAGTGGACCACCTTACATCCCGCTGCGGAAAAATTAGCCTGCCTCGAAACGACAATATTCGTCCTGTTTGGCAACGGTCTAAACTTATCGGGAAGAGATTGGTAATTCTTTCTGCCCATAATGACGTGATGACCGGACGTAGTTTGCATAAAAAACTTCATGTCATCAGGCAGGCGCCACGGCAGGTCGTTGTCTTTTCCAATGACATAATTTTCCGATAGTGCCGCGATGAGTGAAATCTTCATTGACTTGAAATATTCGGTCTTGCCAATCGTGGCAGTAAGTTAACCACTAAAGTTTATTCCCCATCAGGAAATTCCCAATTGTCATGTTTTTTTTTCCTTCTGGTTGCAGCTCATCAACGCTCACCCAGCCATCAACGGTCTTACAATGAAGGAAGCTCTTGTTATCAGTTAAAAAAGCCTCCGATGACCCGGAGTTCGAATCGGCCACGGATGCTTTGTGTATTTTGAAAGTCTTTCCGTTGAAAGTAGTCCAGGCCGATGGAAACGGGTTAAGGCCCCGCACGAAATCAACTATTTTTTTTGAGGGTTGGTCCCAATTAATCTGACAAGTTTCCTTAAAAATTTTCGGGGCATGTTTAATATCGCGCCCATCTTCTTGAGGCAGGGATGGGTATTCACCCTTTTCTATCGCCCTGACCGTTTTTAGGACAAGCGAGGCTCCTTTTTGCATTAGCCGGTCATAAAGCGCTCCCGTTGTATCCGATTCAGCTATGGTTTCTTTCTCTTGAAAAATAATGCTGCCTGTATCAATTTCATGCTTGAGGAAGAACGTGGTGACACCGGTCTCTTTTTCCCCGTTGATCACCGCCCAATGAATGGGTGCAGCCCCACGATACTGGGGCAGAAGCGATGCATGAAGATTGAATGTGCCAAGCTTCGGCATAGCCCACACTGTTTCTGGCAGCATTCGAAAAGCGACTACTACCTGGAGATTGGCATCATAGCTTTTTAATTCGTCAATAAACGCTGGTGCTTTCAGGTTGGCTGGTTGAAGTAATGGCAGATTGTTTTTTTGTGCGCACGCCTTGACGGGTGAAACACTCAATTTTTGGCCACGTCCTTTTGGTTTGTCTGGTGCAGTGACAACGGCCACCACGTTAAACCCGCTGTCTACAAGGGTTTGAAGACTGGGTACGGCAAATTCCGGAGTGCCCATGAATATGATTCGAAGTTGATTCATTTGTGCATGGCAAATATGCCAAATCTAATTTCTTTAAGCATTGGATTCCGGTCTATTTTATGACCATACTTTATTTTAGTTTAGTTAATTTTGTGACATGAAGCAGAAGACTTACCGGGTATTATTAAGCAGGGAGCCAGAGGGTGGCTACACCGTGATGGTACCCACATTACCAGGTTGTGTTACCTATGGAGAGAGCATGGACGAGGCAATATCTAATGTAAGAGAAGCAATTGAACTATACATCGAAAGTTTGGTGGCCCATGGAGAGCCCGTGCCCAATGAAGAAAATACTTTTGAATACTCCATTACCGTCACTGCGTGACAAAGTCTCCTTCATATACTTCGAAAGAAATCATTAGAGTTTTACTGGACCGTGGATTTGTGCTTGACAGAACAAAAGGTAGCCATCAAATATTTATTCTACCGAATGGCCGGAGAAGAGTTGTGGTCCCCATGCACAACAAGGATCTGCCGAAGGGAACATTTCATGCAATTTTGAAGCAGGCAGGTATTGACAAAGGTGACATCTAGTCTCTCAGTTTTTTTGGCATGTACTTGCTGCAAATCGGACAGGATTTCCATTGATGTCCCCTGGCGGGGCAATACTCCCGGCCGAAGTAGATGATCTGCAGGTGGGCCTTGTTCCATCTATTTTCCGGAATCACTTTTTTCAAATCCTTTTCTGTTTGATCCACACTTTTTCCATTTGATAATCCCCATCGGTAGGCGAGCCGGTGGATATGCGTGTCGACTGGAAAGGCTGGTTTTCCGAACCATTGTGTCATTACAACGGAGGCGGTTTTGTGTCCCACGGCTGGGAGTTCCTCAAGGGCCTCAAAAGTATCGGGTACCTTGCCATCGTATCTTTCGACCAGAATTTTCGAAAGGCCGGCAATGCCCTTCGACTTCATTGGAGAAAGCCCGCACGGCTTAATGATCTCCCGTATTTCTTCAGCCGACAACTTCATCATGTCATACGGGTTGTCTGCCTGCCTGAACAACGCAGGCGTAGTTTTGTTCACGCGTTCGTCTGTGCATTGAGCCGACAGCAAAACAGAGATCAGCAAAGTATAGGCATCCTTGTGCCTCAGGGGAACTTCAGGATTCGGATAGAGCTTGTTAAGAATGGAGAGAATGTCTTTTACTTTTTCAGTCCTTGTCATTAAAAATCAAGTCATCAGATTAGGTTTCTTTCCGGATGCACCAACCTGCCTTGAGCAGCACGGTTTGTTTTATTCATAGAGCAAATATTTGGCTCTTCTTGCTTTGAAGGCGTTCAGGTCCCGCTGCCAGGTGAGTTTAATTTCGCTCTCGCTCATTCCACTTATGATTTGTTCCTTGAGTGTGCTGTTGCCAGCCAGGTTGTTGAAGTAAGGAACGAAGAACTGGTCTTTTTTTGGGTATTTATTATAAAACTCAATGAGGTACTTCAATGATATGGTGGCTTCCGGTTTGACATTTCTTAAATCCAATCCATAACATTCTCTTTTTTCATGAGGAGGGTGCTCCGACATGCCCTTGATACTCACGGGCGTAAATTTGAAGGGATACTCTTTCAGGTCGGGATTTCCGATAATTTCGAAAGGCATCTTCGTTCCTCTTCCTACGCTGATGACCGTTCCCTCAAACAGACAAAGCGATGGATACCAGAGTATGGCGTTTTGCGTAGGGAGATTAGGGGATGGTTTGACAGGGAGGACGTAAGGTGTTTTGTGTGTATAGTTTTTCATTGGGATAACCTCCAGCCTGCATTTTACTCCCCCTTTAAACCAATTCTCACCAAGCATCATGTTGGCCAGCTCGCCCACGGTCATCCCGTGCACAATGGGAATGGCAATCAGTCCAACGAACGATTCAAATTCGGGCTCGAGGATTGGCCCGTCCACATAGCTGCCGTTGGGGTTGGGCCTGTCCAGGACAATGACCGACTTATTGTTCTCCCCACACGCCTCCATCATATAGTAAAGAGAACTCACATAAGTAAAAAACCTTACTCCAACATCCTGGATGTCAAAAACCACGACATCAACGCCTGCCAGCTGCTCCCTGGTTGCTTTTTTCGCGCTTCCGTAAAGCGACACAATGGGCAAGCCTGTTTTTGCATCGAGGTCATCGTTTACCACCTCGCCCGCCTCTGCATTTCCCCTGAAGCCGTGTTCAGGAGAAAATATTTTTACAAGATCTACCTTCAGGCTTTTTAAAGTATCCACCAGATGCCTTTTGCCAACAATCGAGGTATTGTTGACAAGCAGTGCCACTTTCTTTCCCTGCAGTTTTGAAACCAATACATCAAGTTTCTCGGCACCCATCACCAGCCGGTTTTCAGTCTGACAGGGGGCCAACATCGTACACAGGCATAAAATAACCGACAACCCAATTATCCTTCTCATTTTATAATTAATTTGCTCTTTGGTAATAGCTAAAATTACGCCATAATCTTGAATCTTGGATATTTCATATCAAAAAGAGTAAGCCGCGAGCAGCGTGAGGGCTTTTCGTCCATTACGCACAAGATTGCCATCGTCAGCATTGCCATTGGATTGAGTGCTGCGATTGTGTCTTTTTTGATTATGGAGGGATTTCAGCAAACCATTAAGAATAAGATTTACAGTTTCAGTTCGCACATGGTGATTACGCGGTTTACTATGAACAACTCGCTGGAAGAGCAACCTTTTTTTTACAACATTGATCTATATAAGAATTTTTCGAAATACGGATATATCGATCATGTGCAGGAGTATGCGCACAAAGCCGGGTTGGTAAAAACCGATGAGGAGGTGTTCGGTGTTGTTTTTAAGGGTATTGGGAAGAGTTTTGATTTGAATGCCTTCAAACAAAATATGGTGGAAGGCGAGTTTCTTCATTTGCCTGACTCAAACTACGCTTTTGAATCCGTAATTAGCCGCACCATTGCCAACAAGATCAAGGTAAATGTTGGCGAGGAAATAGTTGTCCATTTTTTTCAGAACCCACCGCGGTTCAGAAAGCTGAAAGTTGTCGGGATATATGAAACTAATCTTTCTGACTACTACGACAGCAAAGTGATCCTGGGGGATATCAGGCTAATCGCAAGACTGAATGATTGGGCCGACAGTGTGGCGGGCGGCCTTGAGGTTTTTGTAAAAGACGCGAAAGATATTGATTTGGCCTATGCCGAGGTTGGGGAAGACATGGATTATGATTTATATATTGAAAAAGTAAGCGACAAATATATCCAGGTGTTCGAGTGGCTGGGACTCATCAGCCGGCAGGTAAATATTTTACTGGCTGTGATTTTGACCGTTGTGTGTGTAAATATGATTTCTGTGGTGCTGATTTCGGTGATGGAGAGAACGCAGATGATTGGTTTACTTAAAGCAATGGGCGCCCAGGATCAATTGATCAGATCGATTTTTGTATACAGCGGGATCAACATGATCGCGAAGGGATTGTTATATGGAAATTTAGTCGGCCTGGGTTTGTGCTACATTCAATACAAATTTCGATTGGTTCAACTTAATCCACACGACTACTACATGAGTTTTGTCCCCATTGCCTGGGATTGGACCATGGTCGTTTTATTGAACTTACTCGTTTTTGGTGTGGTCACGCTGGTCTTGCTATTTCCTACCGCAATCGTTGCACGGATAAATCCGATTAAGGCCATCCGGTTTGACTAGGACTTTCCGGAAGCGGGTTTGTAACTCTTGAACCAGCTTCCCACTGTCAGCTGAATTACACCAAAGAAAGCTTCCTTGAATATGCCCACAGAGAGTTTGGACTGGCCGCGCACGCGTTCTGTAAAGATGATGGGTTCCTCTGCAATCCTGAAACCGTACTTCCAGGCCAGAAATTTCATTTCAATTTGAAAGCCGTATCCGATGAATTTCACCTTGTCCAAAGGAATGGTTTCGAGTACTTTTTTCCTGTAACAAACAAAGCCGGCCGTAGCGTCACGGATTGGCATTCGGGTAACAAGCCTGACGTACGCGCTGGCAAAATAAGACAACAAAACGCGGCCGATTGGCCAATTCACCACATTTACACCCGTCACATATCGCGACCCGACACAAAGATCGTGACCGCCTTCCGAGCACGAAAGATACAGGGTTACGAGGTCTTTGGGGTCGTGGGAGAAATCAGCATCCATTTCAAGAATATACTCAAAGCCATTCTTCAACGCATACTTAAATCCTTCAATATATGCGGTGCCGAGTCCCTGCTTTCCTTCTCTGGATAGCAAATGGAGCCTATGTCTTGAATCATTGTAATTCCCCTGCAGGTTTCTCACAATGTCCGCGGTTCCATCGGGCGAGTTGTCGTCAACAATAAGTAAGTCAAAATCTTTTGGCAGGGAAAAAACCGCCTCAATGATCAGGCTGATGTTTTCCTTTTCGTTGTAGGTGGGTATAATGACGATTGCGTTGCTCACCAGGGTCTAAAGATAAATGGCAAAGCTAGCGAAAACGACATGATCGGCCAATTGGCGAAGTGGACGCTTTGGGGTAATTTCACAACGATTGACTGAAAAATCTTACAGAACGTAAACAGAAATGCTGGACAAAAATAAATGCATATTCTTAGATCGTGATGGCGTGCTCAATGTTGACCGGCCAAACTATTCATACCAGTTGGACCACTTTAAGATTATTGATGGTGTGCCGCAAGCCCTTCGTGATTTAAAGAGGGCCGGCTATCTTTTGGTTGTTGTAACCAACCAATCGGGTATTGCGCAGGGAATATATACGCAGCAGGATATGGAGACCTGTCACTCTTTTCTGCAGCAACAGTGCGATGGCGCGATAGATCATTTTTATTTCTGTCCCTACCACCCGTCAATCACGGCTTCTCTGGCCAGAAAACCGGGAACGTTGATGTTTGAGAAAGCCATCGCTAAATATTCCATTGACATTCATTTGAGTTGGATGATCGGGGACAGGGGCAGAGACTTAATACCCGCGCGGGCCTTAGGAATTAGAACCATCCAAATTGGTGACGAGGTAGAACCTGAAAATAGGGGAGACTATTCCTTCGATAACCTGATAGAAGCAGCCAATTTTATTTTGAAGCGATCTCAAAAATGACCTCCATTGCGACAGATCTTATTCGGGATCACTTCTTAAGGACTTACTAAACTGCTTCGGCCTCCTGCATTTTGTTGGCTAGTTTTTTCTGAATGTCGAACGGAACCGGAGCAAATTCCGCAAATCGTTGTGTAAAACTTGCACGTCCTTGCGACAGCGACCGCAGTGAGGTAGAATACCTGTCCAGTTCCGCAAGGGGAGTTCTTGCTTTGATTACTTGATAGTTGCCTTTGGTGTCCATTCCCATAATTATCGACCTGCGTGTTTGCAGATCGCTCATTACCTCGCCCATAATTTCTTCGGGCAATACGATCTCAAGGTCATAAAGTGGTTCCAGTAATTGAGGCTCGGCTTTCAGAAAGGCTTCTTTGAAGGCCATCATTCCTGCAATCTTAAACGAGATGTCATTCGAATCCACCGCGTGCATTTTTCCATCATAAACCATCACCCGGACATCGCGCACATACGATCCGGTGATCGGACCTTCTTCCATTTTTTCCATCACGCCTTTCAGGATGGAAGGAATAAACCGCGCGTCAATGACACCTCCAACGATACAATTGTAGAAGATCAGTTTTCCACCCCAATCCAGGTCAATCTCTTCCTTTCCCCGAATTGAAAACTCTGTTGGTTCCGGCATACCATCGTAGTAAGGTTCAATTTTCAGGTAGACCTCACCAAATTGCCCTGCGCCTCCGGATTGTTTTTTGTGCCGGTAGTGGCCTTCCATGGGCTTGTGGATAGTCTCCCGGTAGGAGATGCGCGGGGTCACAAAATCAGTATGAAGCTTGTAAACATTGTCCAGGTACCATTTGCAAACTGTGAGATGCATTTCACCCTGTCCAGAGATGATCAACTGTTTTAATTCTTTGGAATATTGCACGAGCAGTGTTGGATCTTCCTGATGTATTTTATGCAATACTTCACCGATTTTTTCATCATCCCCTTTGCTTTGGGCGACTACGGCAGTTCGAATCCTTGGCTCCGGAAATTCGATAGGTTTAATGATCATCTCGTAACCTTTGGCGTGCAGCGTTTGGTTCGAGTAAGTTTCTTTAAGCTTTAGGGTTGCGCCAATGTCACCGGCCACCAGTTTTTCAACGGGGTTGCGCGTTTTGCCGTCCATAATAAACAGTTGATGAATACGCTCCAGGGAATCTGTCTGACTATTGATAAGTTCCGTGGATGTGGTTACCTCCCCGGAAATGACCTTGAAGAATGACAGTCTTCCCACATTGGGTTCAAAGTGTGACTTAAAAATAAAAAGGACGGTAGGCTTGCTTGCATCAAACGGAACTTCTTTTCCGTCTTCGGTAGTCTCAGGCCGTGCTTCCGTAGGAGAAGGCGCAACGTTGTCAATAAAACTCATCATTCGCCCGCTTCCCATATTCTGCTTGGCCGACATACAAAATACCGGGAATACATGATGGTTGATCATACCCAACTTTAGCCCCTGCCTCATTTCGTCTTCGTCCAACGTTCCCTTTTCAAAATAGAGTTCCATGAGCTTTTCATCATTCTCAGCCGCCTTCTCCACCAATTCATTGTGCAGCCTTTCAGCTTTTTCTTTTTCTTCCTCTGGGATGGCAAGTTTTTCGGGCTTCCCACCATCGACTGGAAATTTGTACATGGTCATTTTAAGCAGGTCGATGATCTTGTTGAAGCCTTCGCCTTCGTTGACGGGGTATTGCATTTGGGTTACCGCGTTGCCGAACCGCTTTTTGATGGACGATAAGGAGTCATCAAAATTGGATTTGGGGTGATCGACCTGGTTAATAGCAAAAATGACCGGCTTGCTAAACCGGTCAACATAATTCCAAATTAATTCTGTTCCTACTTCCACTCCGTGTTGGGCGTTGATTACCATTACGCAGGTATCCGCCACACGGAGTGACGACAACATTTCTCCAGCGAAATCGTCAAAGCCGGGTGTGTCAATAATGTTGATTTTATAATCACGCCATTCGGTGTGCATGGCCGTGGCAAAAACAGAGTTTTCGCGCTCGTGCTCAATGTCATGAAAATCACTGACTGTATTTTTTCCCTCGATGGTACCTCTGCGATGGGTGATCCCTGCTTCGAAGATCATGTCTTCAGCCAAGATCGTTTTACCACTTTTAGGAGCCCCTAATAGGGCGATGTTCTTGATGTGCTTCCCGTCATAGACTTTCATAGGCGAGTTATGTTAAAGTGAAACGGAGAGAAAGGGGAAATGAATTTACGGTATTATGCAAATAATATCAACAACTTACTGGCAGAAATTCATTTCCCGCCTTTTCCTTGATTTATAGTGGTTTAAGGCGATTCAAGGCTGCCGGCAGACTTCTCGTCTCGGATATTCAACTACTAAATTGAGCGGATAAAATTCTGCCCTTCGGCATGGTAATTGTAAATTTGGGAACCATCCACCAGACAAAAATGACATGAAAAAATTACTGGTATTACCCATTTTAGCGCTGTCAATTCTTGTGCACGCCCAGGATTTCGAAGGGACCATCAACTGGTCGATCTCGACCAATATCAAAGATCCCAAGATGAAGGCCCAGATGGAGCAGGCACAGCAGCAAATGAGCGATCCAAAGATGCAGGCGCAGATGAAAGAAATGCAGGAGCGCATGAACGACCCTCAAATGAAGGCAATGATGGAGTCGAATCCGCAAATGAAGGCGCAGATGGAGAAGATGATGCAAATGTCTTCGGGTGGGGATATGGGTTCCATGATGCCAAAAAGTCTCACGGTGAAAATCAAGAACCAAAACACACTAACTCGAATGGAGGGCGGCATGATGGCCGGGGAGTTGTTGTACCTGAAAGAAAAGGAACAATCCTATCACATCGATCGCGATAGCAAAACCTACTCTGTGCTTGGTAAAGCGGAAGACGATGGCAAGCCGCTGAACGCCAAGGTTACAAAAACCGCAGAGTCTGCCTCCATACTTGGGCATAAATGCGTAAAGTATAAGGTGGAGGTGACAGAACAAGGAAAAACGATCACACAATATTTATGGGCCACGACCGAGCTAAAAGGCATTGATATGAGCGGCTTGTCAAAGCAGAAGGTGAATGGAAGGAATTCGGTCTTTTCCAAAGACATTGAAGGCGTGCCTCTGAAAATGGAAATGATCATGCCGGAGATGGAAATGACCATGGAGGCGATTGAGATCAAAAAAGGCCCCTTGCCAGCAAGCGACTTCGCCATTCCTTCCGATTACAAAGAAGTGAAGGGGATGATGGGAAGGAACTAAGTTATTTCTTTTTAAGCGAGTCAATTTCGGACTCGGCCGGCATGCTAAAAATATCCTGGTTCGGGCTTTGCTCTTTTAATTCAATGTTGGCAAACCTGACCTCATAACGCTTATCTCCCGTTTTGCCTGGCGTGTATTTGTAGCCGACCAATTTGGTTGGAAGTTTTAATCCATTCACCTCACTCCAGCTCTCATAGCTAAGGAAATTGTAGTTCTCATGCGCTTCTCCAGAGTAATAGGTAACCGTATACAGCAATTTCTCCATTTGCTTGGAAGAAGGATTAATTAACATTTTGTATGCATCCTGATCGGCATCTCCCACGCCTGATTCAAATTTCACATTGATGACTTCATAAAACTTGCCATCCACGGTCAGGGTATCATCGGCATACATCACACCCGGGTCGGCCACGATAAATGGAATGGTTAAAAAATAGGAATACAGGTTGTGATAAAATCGGGCGGACCTTCCTTTAAACGCCTTTTTGTTGGGTGCGACCCAAACTTCTGAGCCATCAAAGCCGATCTTGAACGAATCGGCAACGGTGAGGTCCTTTCGATTAAGCAAATCCTGCGTGTAGTGCTCAGTTGGGATCGAATCATCTTCGTGTTGCAAATCATATTCAAGCGTTTTGAAGCTCCTCCATTTTTCCAATCCACCATGTACCCTCAGGACTTCGGAAAATTTTTGTGGCAGAGAAGCGTAGGGATCGACAGACGTTTCGCCCTTGGGATTCGAACTGCAGGAAAACAATGACACGCAAAGCGATATGTAAAGAATAGCTTTCATTTCTGATTTAATTTGGACGTAAAACTATTGAATAAAATGCCGAATGCTTGTCAGCAATGAGACAATACACACTCGAGATATAGCAACTTGTTTTTTTACAAAGGATAGCCCAGTACCTTTAACATGGACTCGCTGTTCTGCTCGGGAGCAAACAACCTGGTTGAAATTTCTCCGTCTTCGTTCCGGCTTACGAGCACATGTTTAGGGGCAGGGATCAGGCAATGCTGAATTCCACCATATCCGCCCAATGAATCCTGATAGGCGCCTGTGTGAAAGAATCCCATGTAAAGAGGTTCTTCATCGTTGATGATGGGTAAGAACACTTCACCTGTATGGGCTTCGGAATTATAGTAATCCATACTGTCGCAGGTAAGACCACCCATGTTCACTTTGTGATAGGGGTCGTCCCATTTGTTTATTGCCAACAGAATATATTTTTGATTCAAACCCCAGGCATCCGGCATTTGAGTAATGAACGAGCCGTTGATCATGTACCACAGTTCCTTGTCGTTCTGCAGTTTTTGATCCACCACTGAGTAGAGTATGGCACCGCTCTCGCCAACGGTATAACTTCCAAACTCCGTGAAGATATTGGGTACCGGAACGTTATTTTTATCACAAATCCATTTTATGTTTTCCACAATCTGCTCGATCATGTACTTGTAATCGAATTGGAAGGTCAATGATTGTTTGATTGGAAAGCCACCACCGATATCAATCGAGTCAAGGGTAGCGCACATCTTTTTCAGCTCGCAGTATTTGAAAATAAAGCGGCTGAGTTCACTCCAGTAGTAGGCTGTATCTTTAATCCCGGTATTGATGAAGAAATGCAACATCTTTAGGGTGGCCTTGTTGCTTTTCTCAATCTTGTCGCGGTATAGCGGAACAATGTCGCTGTACCGAACGCCAAGGCGGGAGGTATAAAATTCAAATTTTGGCTCCTCGTCTGATGCAACACGAATTCCCACGTTGAACGGCTTATCCACTTTGCCTTCGTAGATATCAATTTCGCTGATGGTGTCGAGAATGGGAATGCAGTTGAACTCTTCATTCAGCAAGTCAACGATGTTGTCCGTGTACCTTGGCATCTTGAAGCCATTGCAAAGTATAAATGTCTGCTTGGATATTTTTCCCTGATTGTACAGGCTGCGAACTATCGGGATGTCAAACCCGGAAGAGGTTTCAAGGTGGACGTCATTTTTTAATGCCTCCTCCATCACGAACGAAAAATGGGATGATTTGGAGCAGTAGCAATAGGTGTAGTTCCCTTTGTATTTGAATTTCTCTATCGCGTTGTTAAAAGTTGCCTGTACGAATCGAATGTTTTCGCTGATTCTGGGAAGGTAAGTAAGCTTAAGAGGCGTACCGTATTCCTTGATGATGTCCATGAGGGGAACTTCATTAAAATGGAGTTCGTTTTCCCATACTTTAAACTCCTTTTGGGGGAATTCAAACGTCTGTTCAATTAGGTCACGATAGCTCTTCATTTCATTCTATAGGGGTTTTTTAAAGGGTGCAATATTGGTATAATTTTGCCATCTTTACAATTCGAAATTTAAATCTGTATGCCAGATCGTTTTTCCTGCTGTCTACGTATTAATACACATCCTTTGCCAGACTACTGAGGGTCTAAAATAGGCTTTTGAGATAGTTTCAGCAGGCAGTTTTCAGATTATTAATTTTTAGCGAAGTGAACGAGATTAAGATCATCGAGGTAAAGTCGGAGATTGGGGCAGGTACCCGTGGCGCAAGCCTTGGGGTAGAGGCAATGAAAATCGCCAGCCTCGATTTAAAATCCGACCTATTCAGGCAGTACGACTCCGTAGAGGTCGAGAATGTCAACGAATTGTTGTTTGACGGTGCGGAGCACGCACACTCCAAATTTATTGATGGCGTGCTGATCATGGAAGAACGCGTGTGCCTTGAGGTATATGAGACGCTGCTGGATGAGCGCTTCCCATTGGTCATGGCGGGCGACCATTCCACTGCATATGGTACTATCGCGGGTATAAAAAAGGCCCATCCGAAAGAGCGACTGGGCGTGATTTGGATTGATGCCCATGCCGACATTCACACACCGTACACCACACCATCCGGCAACATGCATGGGATGACCGTTGCGATGGCTTGTGACATAGACAATCTGGAATGTAAGATCAACGATCCCAAGAATGAAACGATCGAGTATTGGGAGCAAATCAAAAATGTTGGAATTCCCGGTGCGAAGGCTTACCCCGAGGATTTTGTTTATATCGCGGTTCGTGATTTGGAAAAACCCGAGAATTACCTGATCAATAAATACGGGATGGGGTTCATCTCCACGGAAGAGGTAAAAAAGATGGGCCCGGAAAAAGTGGCGGCAGAGGCTTTAAAAATGCTTGACCACTGTGACATCATCTACGTTTCGTTTGATGTAGACAGTATCGACTCCCGCTTTTCGACAGGAACCGGCACACCCGTACCCAACGGACTTACCGTGGACGAGGCCAAATTGCTGAATCAGGAATTGGCCAAGAGTCCCAAACTGTGTGCCTGGGAAATTGTAGAGGTAAATCCAACGCTGGACACTGAAAATAGAATGGCCGAAAGTGCATTTGAGATTCTTGAAGCCACTGCCAAAAGTATTGCCACCCGTCCGGTAAGTGTAGAATAACGATTCACAATTCTTCTTCTTCTAAAATCCGGATATAGGCCTTGATCGTTGACATGAGATTTCTGCGGATTACCGGGTCAGTAAAGATTCTCGGAATGCTACTCGGCTGAGAAATAATTCTATAGGTGGCCTTTATTTTTGAGTTGGAAATTTTCTGAAACGTCCAACTACCCACCAGGTTCATGCGCGCGACATCGTCCCTGATCGGGCAAAGGCGATCGTGGGTTAAACTCTCGAAAGTAATAAACATTTCTTTTTCCTGCTGCGATTCGATCCGATAAACCAGGAAGTGATCCTGGTCGCTGACTGGCCAGGGTATGTCGTGGTAAGAATATTCATACCAGGCCGTATCGGTAGACAGGGGATAGACTTTGAACTCAGTGACATGTTTTTGCCACTGCATAATTCTTTTTTCGTCCTTTAGCAGTTTCAGCGCTTCCTTGATACTGGAATTGATAAAGAACTCACCCTTGACTTCACGGGCATTTTGGGGAGGATCGGAACCGGGAAAGATGATCCAACGCTCGTGAACCAATATGGAATCCTGCTCCCTGACTAACACATATTTATCGTCTTGTGCTTCCGCTGAGTGAATTGAATTCATGCACAACAATGAGAGGACTGTTATTCTTAAACCAAAATTCATTCTCTAAATCCCGAGTTAAACCCTGTTAAAACCAATGACCAACAAAGCAGCAATATAGTAACTGACTCGCCTGGATATTATTCGTCTTTTTTGACAAAATTTTAGGACGCAGACTATTCGTTTTTACTTAATTTCGCCCCTAATTAATATAATCCATTGACGATGAGCAAAAACCGACCCATCTCCGAGTTTATTGAAAAAAATTACCTGCACTTCAACGCGGCAGCCCTTGTAGATGCCGCCCGGGGATACAAGGCGCATATCGAAAGTGGAAAGAAGATGATGGTAACGCTGGCCGGTGCCATGAGTACGGGAGAGTTGGGAATCAGTTTTGCGGAGATGATCCGCAGGGATAAAGTTCAGATTATCTCATGCACGGGGGCCAACCTGGAGGAGGATATCATGAACCTGGTGGCGCATTCGCACTACAGGCGCATTCCCAATTACCGTGATCTCACTCCTGAGCAGGAATGGGAGTTATTGGGCAACCATCTTAACCGGGTTACCGATACGTGCATTCCCGAAGAAGAAGCCTTTAGAAGGCTGCAATCACATTTGTTCAAAGTTTGGAAGGATGCCGAAGATAAAGGCGAACGGCTGTTTCCTCATGAGTTCATGTTCAGAATGATCAACAGTGGTGACCTGAAACAGTATTATGAGATCGATCCCAAGAACTCGTGGATGATAGCGGCAGCGGAGAAAAATTTGCCAATGGTCGTGCCCGGATGGGAGGATTCAACCATGGGAAACATATTTGCATCCTATTGTGTCACCGGGGAGCTGAAAGCATCTACCATGAAAAGTGGCATTGAATACATGGTATGGCTTGCCGATTGGTATACCCAAAATTCCGGAAAGGAGGGAATCGGGTTCTTTCAGATTGGCGGAGGTATTGCAGGCGATTTCCCAATATGCGTGGTGCCCATGTTGCATCAGGACCTGGAGAGAGATGGCGTACCATTCTGGAGTTACTTCTGCCAGATCAGTGACTCCACAACCAGCTACGGTTCTTATTCCGGGGCGGTGCCTAATGAGAAGATTACGTGGGGGAAGCTAAGCATCGAAACGCCTAAATATATTATTGAGAGCGATGCCACCATTGTAGCGCCCTTAATATTTGCATATATATTGGATATGTGACCACTTTTTGTCGTTGAGTGTCAAGGCGTGTGTATCTACGTTCCACTGAGAAGCCAGGTCGCAAGGTTGAATTGTCATATTTTGAAATAGCAAACTCTGCGAACCTGAGCGGTTCAAAAAAACCATGAATTTAGATCAGTTATTAAAATCAAAAATAAAAGAGGCAGCTACCATTCTCTTTAATGCTTCGCCTGACAGCTTTCAACTGCAGCCAACCAATCCTGAATTTGAGGGATCCCACACCCTGGTTTGCTTCCCGCTGACTAAAATTTCGAAGAAGAAACCGGAGGAAACTGCCCAACTCCTCGGTCAATGGCTTACTGAGCATTCCGGTCTTGTTAATCGATTCAATGTGGTGAAGGGCTTTTTAAACCTGGTACTTGAAGATAAAATTTGGGTTCAGGTTTTTGAATCGATTCGAAGTCAGAAAAATTTTGGAGTCGCATCTCCGACTGGCAAGGAGATCATGGTGGAATACTCATCGCCCAACACAAACAAACCGCTCCACCTTGGCCACCTGCGCAACAATTTCCTCGGCTGGAGTGTCGCTGCCATTTATGAGGCCATTGGCTACCGCGTTCACCGTGTTCAGATTATAAACGACAGGGGCATTCACATTTGCAAATCGATGGCCGCCTGGAAACTTTTTGGAGAAGGGGAGACCCCAGAAAGCAGTGGGCTCAAGGGAGATAAGTTGGTGGGTAAGTATTATGTTGAGTTTGACAGGAATTATAAGCGGGAAATTAATGACCTGTTGAATCAGGGGATGTCGCAGGAGCAAGCCGAAAAAGAGGCACCCATTATGAAGTTGGCGGTTGACTTGCTGCAGAAATGGGAGCAGAAGGAGGCCGATACCATCAGGCTGTGGCAAACGATGAATGGCTGGGTGTACAGTGGATTCGAGACCACCTACAAGCAAATGGGTGTTGCATTTGAGAAGTTATACTATGAATCGGAGACCTATCTCCTTGGGAAATCTGAGGTCTTAAAAGGATTGGAACAAGGTGTATTCTTTAAAAAAGAGGATGGTTCTGTGTGGGTCGATCTCACTGAAGATGGATTGGATCAAAAGGTGTTGCTCAGGTCGGATGGAACTTCCGTGTACATGACCCAGGATATCGGGACTGCGATTCTTCGGTTTCGGGATTTCCCCAAGATATCACGACAGGTGTATACGGTTGGCAATGAACAAGAGTATCACTTTAAGGTTCTGTTTTTGATCCTCGCAAAGCTGGGTTATGAATGGGCAAAGGAATGTTATCATTTGTCGTATGGAATGGTTGATCTCCCGTCCGGGAAAATGAAATCCCGGGAAGGTACCGTGGTAGACGCTGATGACCTGATGGCTGAGATGATTGAAGAGGCGGAGAAGCAGACGCGCGAGCTTGGAAAAATTGACGAGATGAGTGCCGATGAAGCCAACGCGCTCTTTGAGATGATTGGAATGGGGGCGTTGAAATTTTATTTGCTGAAGGTGGATCCAAAGAAAAGGATGATGTTTAATCCCAACGAGTCGATTCAACTCCAAGGCCACACGGGCCCTTTTATCCAGTATACACACGCAAGAATAAAATCAATTATCAGAAAGGCGCAAACACTGAACATTGCAGGAGGTGATTTGTCTGTGAATGAATTATTGCCAAGTGAAAGGAGTTTAATTGGTTTACTATCCGTTTACCCCGCAAGACTTCAGGAGGCGGCCAGTCATTATTCACCTTCCGTTATAGCCAACTACGCTTACGATTTAGCAAAAGAATACAACCAGTTTTATCAATCGATTCCCATTTTTGCAGAGTCGGACAATCGAAAGTTGAATTTGAGGGTGGAGCTGTCCCAACAAGTAGGTGAAGTGATAAGCAATGCGATGGCGCTTCTCGGCATAAGCGTTCCGGAACGGATGTAGTCGCCCGAAAGGCGTTTGTGGACGAGTTTAAACCTTATTCCACCCGGTAATGTTAAAGGTGATGTTAGTTGGATTCATTGTATTGGTTATAGCTGCTATCATTATGTTCACTTTCTTACGTAGAACAGACGTAACTTCAGAAGATGGAAAGGGTTCTATCTATCAGTTTAAGTTGCGTTCGCTGGACGAGCAATTGGTTGATTTTGCGAGGTATGAGGGAAAAAATATGCTGATCGTAAATACAGCTTCCAATTGCCGGTACACTGATCAATACAAAGAATTGGAGCAGCTTCATGAAAAATACGGTGATAAGATTGCTGTCCTTGGTTTTCCAGCGAATGATTTTTTATGGCAGGAACCGGGAGACAACAATGAGATAGCCGCCTTCTGCAGGGAGAATTACGGTGTCAAGTTTCAGATGTTTGAAAAGATTTCTGTTAAGGGTCGGAACAAGCATCCGCTTTATCGCTGGCTGGAGGCGAAATCGGGGAAATCACCTTCATGGAATTTCTGCAAATATTTGATTAACCCGCAAGGAGAGGTTGTAAGTTTTTATCCAGCCAAAGTTAGCCCGCTTGACCAACAGATTCTTTCCCACCTGCAGCCACTTTAGCGAGATTTTAACCCCGATCCATTAAATTAGCAACCCATGCGAGTCAAAGCCTGGATATCTGCCTTTCGACCCCGGACATTGCCATTGGCGTTGTCATGTATATGTATGGCTGCGTTTTTGGCTGAATCAGCGGGAGCTTTTCGATGGGACATCTTTTTTCTTTGTGCGTTGACAACTGTTTTGCTCCAGATACTTTCTAATCTGGCCAATGACTATGGAGATTCTATACATGGCGCAGACCACACTGGCCGAATAGGGCCTTCGCGTGCTGTTCAATCAGGCGAGATCAGCACAGACGCCATGAAAAGAGCCTTGTCGGTTTTTGTGGTATTGTGCCTGGCAAGTGGTATATGGCTGTTAAAGATTTCTTTGGGCGGGAATATTGAGGCTATTTTATTTTTTTTCGGTTTGGGCGTGCTTAGCATTCTGGCGGCCATCGCTTATACGGTTGGCAAGCGGCCCTATGGATACGTGGGTATGGGGGATTTTTCCGTTTTGGTTTTTTTTGGCCTCGTGGGCGTACTGGGTTCGTTGTACCTGTTTACACAATCGATACGATGGGATCATATATTACCCGCGATGAGTTGCGGTTTTTTTTCCATGGGCGTTCTAAACATCAACAACATCCGTGATATGGAGTCGGATAGGATGGCGGGTAAATTTTCTCTACCCGTGAGAATGGGAGCAGAAAAGGCGATTATTTATCACTGGCTTTTGATTGTTGTCGGCCTGTCCAGCGCGATTGCATTCACGCTGATTAACTTCAAATCAGTGATCCAACTGCTTTTTCTTGTCACGGTTCCGTTTTTTGCCGCAAACGGCTTGTCCGTTTCCCGAAAAAGAGCGGGGGAGCTGGATCCCTTTCTAAAACAAATGGCGTTGACGACTTTATTGTTCGTACTGCTTTTCGGTCTCGGCATCCTGCTGGCATAAATCCTTTTCATTTGGGTTGTTCATGACTTGAATCATGTTTTGTCGTGATGACCATCATCGCTCTCACTGTTGCCTTGCCATACATTTGAATTCTCAATTATTTGACAATTAACTGCCATACCATGAAAAGGATTCTGGTTCCCTGCGATTTCACCGATTCGGCTATTCAGGCATTTAAGTTTGCCGTTGATGTTGCTAATCAGGGCAACGGAGAGGTGGTGTTATTGCATGTTGTAGAGATACCCGTTGTTCACGAATCGGTTATGATGCCCGCTTTTTCGTTTGAGGACACCTACTTAAAGGAAATGAAAGCGAAGGCGGATCAGGACTTTACCAAAATGAAGAACAAATGGGCAAAGGATGGCCCAAAAGTGTCCACATTTGTTCAATATGGTGCCCCCACACCGGTGATCGCCCAGTTTGTTAAAGAACAAAAAATCGATTTGATCATAATGGGTACCAAAGGTGCATCCGGATTGAAGGAATTTTTTGTTGGCTCTAATACAGAAAAAGTTGTCAGGTGGTCGCCCGTGCCAGTAATTGCAATTAAAAAATCAGCGAAAGCCTCGTCTATAAAGAACATTGTATTTCCGAGTACCCTTCATGACGAAGAAGAACTCATGATGAAGGTTAAGGCCCTCCAGAATTTTTTCGGTGCAAAACTTCACCTCGTGTACGTGAATACCCCAGCGAATTTTATGACTGACGTTGTTACAAGGAGGGAGATGAAAAATTTTGTTAAGCGATTCATGTTAACGGACTATACGCTAAATATCTACAATGACTTGACCGAAGAGCTGGGTGTCAGTCATTTTACAAGGGAAATTAATGGAGATATGATTGCGATGGCCACACACGGGCGAAAAGGATTGAATCACCTGATGAGTGGCAGTATTGCCGAAGATATGGTAAATCATCTCGAGTGCCCTATCTGGACATGGAGGGTGGGATAACCTTCGATCAATTTGGGACATGAAAACTGCTCAGCGCTGATAACTCCTAATAGTCCTTCGGTCAGAATCTAATTTGGATGACCACCCAGGAAAAAAGACCACCAAAATAGCCTATATCGAATTCTTTTTGATCTCCCGTTGGTAAAGGAAGAGAGGGAATGTGCCCGCCATGCCAAAAAGCATTGTGAGTATCCAGATCAGGTACGGTTTTTCATTTGAAGCCTGTCCGATTCGTTGTAAGTCCAGATAAAAAATACGACCACTGCTACCAGCAAATCGACAACGAAGGCAGTTGCAATCTGATTGGCAAACATCCCGTTGAGGGTCGCCATCGGATGGAGCCACAAGAGGACATTGCCGGTCTGCACGGATACCATCATGACGAATATATTCGGAGCGATAAACCCAATTATACTCAGAAGCAAATAAATTTTTTTCATAGCTGTAAAATTTGATCAGTTTAATAGCCTATATCCCGGGAAACGATATTCACGAGTTTATCCCCGCGCCTCATTCGATGGTAATTTTCTACAATCTGTGGGGCCACAGAGTCCGGGTTCGTTAAGCTTGCAATGTGTGGTGTGATATGGATGCGAGGATGCTTCCATAACAGGCTGCCAGGAGGAAGGGGTTCTTCCGCAAAAACATCGAGGCTTGCGCCTGACAGATGGCCATCAGAAATGTATTGCATCAGATCATCTTCCACCAGATGCTCTCCTCTTCCTACATTGATAATGAAAGCGTTTTTAGGAAGTTGGCTGAAGGTTTTCTTGTCGAGAATGCCTTTCGTTTGTGGAGTTAACGGAAGTATACAAACGAGGATATTCGTGCCGCTTAGAAAACCAGATAACCCGGCAGCACCTGAATAGACAGGCACCTTTTCAAAATCTTTTGGTGTTCTTGCCCAGCCGGTCACATTAAAACCGGTTTTCTGCAATTCAAGGGCTACATGTTTTCCAATAGCACCCATTCCCATAATGCCTACTTTCACCTCGCCAATCCGAAGATATTCAGCCGGTTTCCAGATGGATTGCGATTGTTTTGTTTGGAACGCATTTAGATCGCGGAGATGACTCATGATCAGGGCCAGCACAAACTCAGCCATGTCCTGTGCCAGAAAAGGATCGACCAGCCTTGTTATGGTAATGTCGGTGGGTAACTCAGGATCTTTTAGCAAGTGGTCAACACCGGCACCCATTGATGAGATGCATTTCAGGTTTGGATAATCCTTGAATATACCGAAGGGATGCCGCCACGTAAGGGCAAAATCAATCTCTTCCCGGTGAGAATCTTTTGGGAAAATTCGAATGTCAAGATTTGGATCTACTTTTTTTAACGCAGCTACCCACGGATCCACTCCTTTTGGATTGACTATTACAATGGCCATTTAAGCGTAAATATAGCCAGCTGACTTTTCTTAACCGACTGCACATGCAACTTCATGACGCGAATATGGGTTGAAATACCGCCATGGAATATCCTTCCGGAAAACCTTCATGCATGACGCGGTGTGCTGCTATGCGGCCGAGCGCATCGGAACACATGGCCGAGTAACCGTTGCCACCCGCAGCAACGAAAAGATTTTTTTGATCGGTCGATCCTATGTAGGCGTGTCGGTGTTTGGTTCTGCTGATAATGCATTTTTTTGTCTTGAATCCAATAGTTTCCAGGTTGGGCATGAGGGTATGAAGTGCTTTGCGCAATACAGGAATGTTCACTTCGCTATTGCCGTGGCGGAACCACTGTTGAATTTCATTCAGGTTGCCAAATGTAATATCGGTCGGTAGGTTACATCCCAACTTCAAATAGTACTTGCCGTCCGGATATTGAACCGGTCGAACCAAATAGACACCTTCAAGTTCATCGGTTTCCAACTCGTATAACAGAGAGGGTAGGCTGGAAAGTCGTTGGGCTTCGCGGAGACTTACCTCTGCAAGCAGGACAGTCTCACTTTCCAGCTCAAGGTCCAGCGGCTGTGGAAGAAGGCCATTAAAATTGGAGAACGCACCGGCAGTAACCAACAGTTGGTGAGCGTAATATGTTGTTCCCTCCTGCGTATTAACTGTAAAAACGTCATGGTGCCTATCAACCTTGACGACCGTATCGCCTGAGGCATCTCCGCCATGGTTTTTATAAACGGTAAGTTGCGCTTGTTTCAACAAAAGGGGATTGATATGGCCCGATGGCGCGTGTTCCAGCATTCCGCAAGATCCATGGGGAAAAGAAAATTCAGGGATCTTTTTGTGGATGGCATCGGCAGATTCAAGAAACGAAGCGGAGGTGTTCGCCATGGCCAGGTGACTGGGCGCGTTGGTGAGGTATGCATCCTTTTGGAAAGGTGACACGTAGAGGCAACCAACAGGAAAATGAAAGTTGATCCCGCTCTCCTGCTGCAGCGATGGGTATTGATCTGTCGAATCCTTGTTCAGCCTTGTCCATGTATCCGTGATCCCTACGATTCGCTGCACGCGCGCTTGATCGTAATGACTGGCAAATACTTCTGCTTTGTGTGGATCAGTCGGCTCATCCGGTCCAATGATAAGCACTTTATCCAAAGACTGTTTCAGGTACCGGGCCGCAGCTGACCCAATCAAACCCCTGCCAATAACAATGCAATCGAAAATACTTTTCATATCAACTCGAGATGCCGCAGGTAACGGTGCCTTAAAGCCCTGCCAAAATTATTTTAATAACCACTCTTACCAGCTTCCTTTAATTTCAAATTTAGTTTACTTATATTTCAATTGCTTCCCAATAAAATAAAAACCAATACTTTATGATCTCAAGACTACCATCGTTGTTCAGGTTTTTGTGGCTTCAAATACTCATCCTGTTTGTCGCCCACCCCTCACTTGCTCAAACACTTACGAAAGAGCAAACCGCTCAGATGAAATTTAGACATATCGGGCCTGTGGGCAACCGCGTGACATGTGCTGTAGGCGTGCCCGGTAACGATTTGGTATACTTCGCGGGTGCTGCTACAGGAGGAATTTGGAAAACTGAAGATGGTGGCTTGAACTGGAAACCAATTTTTGATGATAAGCCTGTTCATGCGATTGGTGCCCTGGCAGTTGCTCCGTCCGATCCGCAAGTGATTTATGCCGGTACGGGTGAGCCCTTTATTCGTTCGAATGTTTCGATTGGCAACGGCATTTGGAAATCAACAGATGGTGGGGAGACGTGGAATAATGTTGGCCTGGAAAATACGGGCCGGATTTCCAGAATTGTTGTTGACCCACGCGATCCCAATGTGGCTTATGTTGGCGCCCTTGGGCACGCCTATGCACCCCAGAAGGAGCGCGGTGTTCATAAAACAACAGATGGGGGAAAGACATGGAAGCATGTCTTGTTTGTGGATGAAAATACAGGAACATCTGATATGGTAATGGATCCCTCCAACCCCAGAATACTTTTTGCGGGCATGTGGCAACTCTCGCTGCGCACCTGGAATAGAACGAGCGGTGGCCCTGGTAGCGGCATTCATATGTCCAAAGACGGAGGTGAAACCTGGGCGAAGCTTAAGGGCAACGGCCTGCCCGAACAACCTGTTGGAAAAATCGCGTTGTCCATGACTCCTGCCGATCCCGACAAGGTTTACGCATTGATTGAAACGGGTGATGGCGTGGAGGCACTTGGCGATAAAGCGGAAAGCGGAGAGTTGTGGAGATCAGACGACAAAGGAAAGAATTGGAAGTTAATCAGTCACGACCGCAATATGACGGGTCGCCAGGCATATTACACACGCAGTGCCGTGTCGCCCGACAATCCAAACGAAGTTTATTTTATTTCCGCGGCCTTTTTCAATAGCATTGACGGTGGCAAAACATTGGAGCCAATGAATTTTGCCAATCAACCCAATTGGGATCATCATGACATGTGGATTGACCCAACCAACGGGGATAGAATGATCGTGGCGGGAGACGGTGGCGTATCCATTTCAAAAAACAGGACCAAAACATGGCTTCGCATTCAATTGCCGGTTGCCCAATTATATCATGTTACTACCGACAATGCCGTTCCCTATAACGTCCTTACCAACCGACAGGATGGACCAGCTATGAGAGGCCCGAGCCGCTCGCGCGTTCTTGGTTTTTTTGGTGCTGGGGTAATTCCCACCGGGATGTGGCACGATGTGGGGGGAGGAGAAAGTGGCTTTGCGACACCGGATCCTAAAAATTCCGACATCGTGTGGTCGAGCGCTTCCGGGTATGGTGCGTTAGGGGGTGTGGTAACACGCTTCAACGAAAAAACCAGGCAGTTCCGTCATGTAGAAGTGTGGCCTGAGTTGACTACGGGCCATCCCGCAGCGGATGTCAAGTACCGGTTTCAATGGACGTTCCCACTGCTTATTTCACCGCACGATAACAACACGATTTATGTGACCAGTCAGGTGGTTCATCGCACTACCAACGGTGGGCAAACCTGGGAAGTGATTAGTCAGGACCTCACGTTGAACGACAAGACCAAACAAACCAAATCGGGAGGACTGACTCCGGACAACATCGGTGTCGAATATGCCAATGTGATTTATGCGTTTGAAGAATCTCCAGTTAAGAAAGGTGTGTTTTGGGCCGGAACCAATGATGGCCAGGTGCAGGTTAGCCAGGATGGGTCCAAGACCTGGACCAATGTGACCAAAAATCTTCCAGAATTACCTCCTTTAGGCACCGTTAGAAATATTGATGCGTCAAAGTGGGCAGAAGGAAAAGCTTATCTCACTGTGGATTTACATGAGGTTGGAAATTTTCAGCCCTATGTATACAAGACAGACAACTTTGGGAAAACGTGGAAGAAAATCACTAAAGGCATAGATGGGGGAAATCTGAACTACTGCCGGATGATCAAGGAAGATCCTGTTCGCAAGGGTTTGCTCTACCTGGGGACGGAGACCAAACTTTACATCTCTTTTGATGACGGGGAGAACTGGCAGACGTTCATGAGCAACCTCCCACATGCACCGATGTACTGGATGGATATTCAGGAACACTTTAACGATCTGGTGGTAGGGACATATGGCAGGGGAATATGGATTTTGGATGACATTTCCCCACTTCAGCAAATGCCAGCCGATGTCAAGACCAAACTCGCCCTGTTTAACCCGCACGATACCTACAGGTTCCAGGGGATTACGAGCACCATGCAATTTTTTCCGGAGGCTTCTTCCGGTCAGGATCCACCATATGGCGCAGCCATCAACTATTGGTCAGCGTCTGAAATGGACAGCGTAAAGATTCACATTACCAATGCAGCCGGAGATACGGTGCGCACCATCGAGAACAAGGCCAAACCGGGAATCAATCGGGTGTGGTGGAATCTTCAGAGCAACCCAACGAAAGAAATTGTTTTCAGGACACCGCCCGAGGCCGCACCGTGGTTTCCTATGTCCGAATCCAGAACAAGGAAAAATCCGAATTTTAATCCGAACACTTATCTGGTGCCTCCCGGGGCGTATACCGTGCATTTGGTAGCCGGCAAGCAAAGTTTTAAGGCTCCGATCAATGTGCTGAAAGATCCACATTCGGAGGGGACTTTGGAAGATATTAAAGCACAAACCGATTTTATTGTGAAGTCACGAACAGACTTAAATAAAGTGGCGGAAATGGTGAATACCATAGAATCTGCCCGGAGGCAACTGCTGGATTTGCAGGATGCGCTCAAAGCCAAGGGAGACAAAACAATGCAGAAACAAATTGAGGAGATGGGTAAAAGGCTTTCTGATCTTGAGGGTAATCTGGTGCAGACGAAAATTACCGGAAATGGGCAGGATGCGGTGCGTTGGCCCGCAAAAATTGGCGAGAAGTTGGACTACCTGACGGGTACAGCTGCAACGGCAGATTTCAGACCATCGGATTCGCACAACGAGGTGTATACCAAATTGAAAACAGAGCTGAATGCACAAGAGGCCGCCTATGATAAATTGATGAAGGAAGACTTCATTGCGTTTATCAAGATGCTGCAGAACAATAATATAGGGCCTGTGGTGATACCTTAATCCACTGAAGAGTCGGGTTGAAAAATCCGACTCTTTTAAGTTCTTGTAGTCACTTCGTAACCTAATAGGTGGGAAACCGCGAAACTTAATCCAATGCCTTGCGTTTATTAGTGAAAAACCTATTACATATTTTTATCAGGTTTTTCTACACTTTGCATTCAGTGGATCTATAATCAATTCATAATAATATGAAACACCTATTCCCGATATTGGCTTTATTTGTTGTTTCCAACATGGCAACCGCGCAAGATGCCCCAAGACAAAAAGAGATAGGAATTACGTTTAGCAATTTGGATAATTTTGGCCTGACGTACCGGCTGGGCCATTCAAGGGCAATGTGGAGGTTTAGCAGTTTGTTGATTTCAGGAGGCGATCGTGAACAAGAGCGAGACAGTTCCTTGTTTAAGTCCAGTAATTTTGGATTTAATGTCGGAGCCGGTCGTGAGTGGAGAAAGGAGTCTGCAAAAAACATGGAATTGAGATTTGGCTCCGCATTATACTATGGTTTTACCAAGACGAAATCGTCAGGAATAAATCAATCCGATGAAAGCACGGAACATCGATACGGAGTCAACCTTATTCTGGGTCTTAATTATTTGATTAAGGAGCACCTTGTTCTGGGCGTTGAATTGTTGCCTGCGCTCAATTATTTTTCCAGCGAGTCTGTTAGTAGGTCCAACAATGGAGGAATTTTTAATGAAGCATTATTTAAATCTTCGGGAGTCGACTATGGCATCTCCAACACCTCTGCACGACTTTCAGTTTTATATCGTTTTTAGGCAGCGACCCTTCGCTTTTATCAGTTTTTTAAATCATATAGAGATCCTTCCTTCAATTTTTTAAATTCTTTCTTGGTAAGCTCTCTTTCAATTATAGCCTTTGGGTGTTCGACAAATGCACTTCTGAAATCTGAGACGGAAACTACTTCGGTTTCGGAAATTGCGTATTTGTACATAAAAGTTTTAGCCCTACCCTGACCTAAAAGTATATAGACTCCGGTTTGCAAGATACCCGAGCCGATCATTCGGGCGATTGGTTGTCCGGAATAAACCCTCTCGCCTTCTTTAATAAACGGTTTGCTGTCAGTGAGCATGCGGTATACGGCAACTGTTCCGTCATCGTGTAAAACTTCAATCGTGTTGGTAAATAACCTATCCGCCTCATGATTTGTGTGGGGTGTGGCCGTCACAATGCCTTTGCGCATTGACACGATGGTGTCTCCACTAGCCAGAATGATCTGATCTCCGGAGTTGTTATTTACTTTGACCTGTTTTCCCGGTATACAGGGAATCAAATATGGAAATGTTAAATCAGCAACGTTCTTTGGATTGCCGATCGCATAGCTGAAAGTGTACTCGTAGGTGTGCGGTGAGTTCGGGTTTTGAATTCTGAGGGAAAGCAACCTTTGTCGACCTGGATAGACAATATTTTTTTGCGATCGAGGACCATTGAGATTTTCAACCCCGCTAAATATGATTTCGAGCTGGTAGGGATATTGGGATTTATTCAAGCAAAAAAAGTCAATTTCGTCCCCTTTATTAATGGCCTCAATCTCCAACGGCTTTTTGAACGACCCTGAAATAGAAATCTGGGCTTCCTTGTAGCCTTGAGCGAACCCGCAATAGGGAAAAATTGCTAGCGCAACAAATAGTTTGATTTGATTCATTTGTTAAAAAATAGGTTTCAATGACTAAAGTATAATTTTTTTTTCTCGTACCAATTTACCCCTCACAATCAACTAGGATTTCGTGATCCCTATCACTATTTTCACAACTTATCTTTGTTTATCACATGGCCAAGTCGCTTAGTGCCTCCGGTTGTTTCATACTGATAAATTGGCTTTTCCTTTCAATACTTGCTTATACCGGTTATGGACAACAACTGGCTCGTCCCATAGATATTGCGGAGGTTTTTGAAGTGGCCATATTTAACGCTGAAAGCAAAGACGAGATTGTTTTTGACCACTATCAGATTCAATTCAACAATCCATCCAGTAAGAATTTATTTACTTTTTTAAGCGAGAAATATCCTGAGAATGTCAATGCGCAGGGTCAATTTGATATTCCTGTTGATATTACTTTCACCAACTGCACTTTTGCCAAAAGCCTGGAATTGGACAGGTTTAAACTTCGAAATCTCAGTTTCTCCGACTGCATTTTGGAGAACCAACGATTGGTCAACTCCGTAGTCGGTTCCCTTACACTCACTCAAAATAGAATCAGCAATTCGCTGGAGCTGGGAGGCAACCACTTGTCATCAATTGAAATTAAAAACAATACCATAGGTTATGAAGTGTTCCTCGAAAATGACAGCATTGTTGGCGGGGACTTATTTATGGAGAACAATACGCTCACGGGCGGAGAGATTGTTATCTCTTCCATGTATAGCAATGGATCGGCAACGATTGGTAATAATCATGTGTCCGGGATACTGATTGAAAATTCTGACTTTAACCTTCCTGAATACGGAGAGTTCAACAACTACAAACTCACCGACAACGCATCTTCCGATTTGTATTTGACGGGAAATAATTTTCGTGGAGACAGCACTACACACGTTTATTTCAACAAGGGCAACTACCTTAATCTTGACCTGCGCAACAATACGTTTGGCGTCAATGTCTATTTTATTGAAAACAAGGCAGAGGAGCGTTTCTTTCTGGTGGGTAACGAATTTCAAAAGCATGTTTCATTTGAGAAGTTCCTTTTCTCTGAGACATGGAACGAGCTTTATTGGGAACAGCTTGCCGGGTACAAAATTCGCTTCGGGGAATATGCCGGAGTGACGAATGCAGATATGGAGGACGTGGTAGGGTTCAGCAACCTGGTTAATATCTACAAAGGCCTCCACACGATTTTTCTTTCACGGGGCGACCTCGAGTCGGCCAATGCCTGCTACAGCGAGATGAAGCAGATCCAGGGCAGGCGGCTTAAGTACCAATTTGTGAACGATAAAACCTTTGGTAATTTTTTAAGGTGGCAACTTAATGTGCTGCTCAAAATTTATACCAACCATGGAACAGATCCTGGTCTCGCGGTGGTCATGTCATTTTTTGTAATTCTTGTATTTGGATTGTTGTACTTGTTTTTTCCCTCTGAGTGGGATAGTGATAGCCTCACGAGGTTGCTGCTCAGTTATGAGCAATTTCTTCAGCGTAAGAAACACAAGCTCGTTACACCTTTTTTGGTAGTGATTGGTTCTGTCCTGTTAACGTTGGTTAATGCACTGACCCTAAGCATAAATAGCTTTGTTACGTTGGGATTTGGGAGCATCCCAACCAAGGGGTTTGCCCGCTATCTTTGCATCATAGAGGGATTTATCGGCTGGTTTTTGCTGAGCATATTTACCGTAGCCCTGATCAACCAGGTATTGGCGTAGTTTTTCGCTTGATTAGTTTTCCGTCAGCCCCATATAGACGGTTTCGAGATCCGTGTTGCCGGTATCCACGATGCGAATAGACTCACCCACGCTGTAAGAAATATCAAAAGTCCCCCTGCGCTTGGTGCAGGTAAAGGTCGTTTGTTTTTTGCCATCAAAAGCCTTCTTCACGATTTCATACACATCACTGTCAATAACTATTGTCCTCGCGGTAAACTGGATATCTGTGTTGACTTTTGTCTCCTCTTTGCCATCCGGTCGGATGGTCAATTTTGATGACGAACTTACCGTTCCCTGAAAACCCCTGCGGTCGTTATTTTGTGCTACTGCTGCGAGCGAAATCAGGGCAATGAGAATTGTCAGTTGGGCTTTTTTCATGGTTATGGCGATTATGCGATTCTAGTAACAAAATTAGGCTTATACAAAACAATGATGACAATAAGTATGCCGATAAATGCGGAATTGGGCTTGCTTGGAAAACAGAGGATTCTGGAACTGGCATTACTGACGAAAATCATGGAAATAATGCTGAATTAGACTTTTTTACAACTCCTCCCTCATTTTTATTCTAACTCGAAATACCTATTTTTACTAGCATTGAATGATATAAACTATTTCAAATGAAACGAATACTCGTACCGACAGATTTTTCCAAAAGTTCTATAACAGCGCTGGAAGTAGCATGTGAAATTGCAAAAAAGGGAGGTGCTGAGGTTATTGCCCTGCACGTGGTTGAAGAAGCTGGCTCAGAATCGTTTCGCGTGAGCGGTGAGGTGCCGCAAAAGAACTTCGAAGATCGGCTGTATACTTTTAAACTATTGGAGCGATCCAAAAAACAACTGGAGAAACTGGTCATGGACCCCAAGTATTCGGCTATAAAATTGGATGGAGAACTCAGATTGGGCAATGCATTTCACGGCATGAATGCCATCATTGTCGAGCAAAAAGTGGATCTGGTGGTGATGGGAGCGCGCGGGCATTCCCGACTGGAAGAAATGATTATCGGTTCCAATACAGAAAAGGTGGTGCGCCACTCCAAAGTGCCCGTACTTTCGGTGCACAAGAAACCGGCCAAAGTGAACTTTAAGAACATCGTGTACGCTACTGCTATGAGCAGGGATGAGGAGAAATTTGCTAAGGTGGTGATTGCCGCGCAAAATATGTACAACTCCAAAATTCATCTCGTGAGAATAAATACTCCGGGAGATTTTCAGCGCGATCGCATAGCCAAGGACTACATGGAAAAATTTGCCAAGAAGGTAGGCCTTAAGAATTATACCATCAATGTCTACAACGACATCAATGAAGAAGAGGGTATCATTTACTTCGCGGATAGCATCAATGCCGATCTGATTGCCATGGCAACGCACGGAAGGACAGGATTTGCACATGTGTTGGCTGGCAGTATTGCCGAGGAAGTGGTAAGTCACGCCAAACGACCGGTACTTACTTATGTTACCAAGCCCTGACTTTGGGTATAGATACTGAATGAACAGGAAGCCCGTCTAGTACGGGCTTCTCTTTTGTAAGCTGCCGAAGGAGATATGGAGGATTATTATCAAATTCTGGGTATAAGCCCCCGCGCAACTCAATTGGAGATTAAGAGATCCTTTAGGAAGCTTGCCGTTCTCTATCATCCCGATAAGAACCGTACGGCAGAAGGGGAAGAACGGTTTAAGGTTATCAACAGGGCTTACGAGGTACTTAGCGACCCGGAGCAACGTGCCAATTATGATCTTCAGTTGACTTTTCCGGGCAGACAGCAACAGGCCGGCACGGGGCACCGTGATCCTGCTTATCGCGGCCGACCAAGGGCTTACCCTCAAAAGGAACAATCGAGCACCAATGAACTGATGGCGGAGTACCTGCCAAAATTCCGGTGGGCTTGCTGGGCCGGGCTGTTCATTTGCCTGTTGATTGCAGTGGATTATTCACTTCCCTTCGAGCACTACGAAGAGGAAATTGCGGAGATTAACAGGATGTACCGAACCGGCCGGGGAGGGGGAACCATCTACGACCACGATGAACTAATAACGAAGAGTGGACTTGTCATCTACATCAACGATGACGATATCATGTACTTCAAAAAGGTCAGGCAAATAAAAATTAGCAGAACAGGTTTTTTTAAAAAGATCGTGACAGCTTCAACCCTCGATGGCAAATACACAGTCCGGGTAGCTGCCATATATGCAGGACTTTTATTTGTACCGGTCATTTTATTTATCGCATCTTTGCTGGGTGTAGTCATCAGAAGAAGCGTTGAGTTTCCATTTAATCTTACGATTGTTTCTTTTATACTTTTAATTATTGTGAGCTACCTGCTATTGAGATAACAATGAGCAAAAAAACCAATTCGTGGAAGAATCGGGAAGGGATTGTTTATTCAACTAGCCCGGACTTCGGCTATAAGTCTCCTCACGTTGAGGACAGTGTTACTTTGCCACCTTCGCAGCAGAACTTGAAGGTAAAACTCGACAAAAGTGGAAGAGCTGGAAAGCAGGTCACACTGGTTACTGGTTTTGTAGGCACCTCTGGGGATCTTGACGCGCTCACCAAGTTATTAAAGACAAAGTGCGGTGTCGGTGGTTCTTGCAAGGATGGTGAAATCCTGATTCAGGGAGACGCCCGCGAGAAGATTACTTTGCTTTTGGAAAAGCAAGGATACAAGGTAAAAAGAGCGGGATAAAAAAGAGCCGGGATGCCCCGACTCCTTTTAGCTGACACGAAAATAGGTTGCTACTTTCCTTCCTTCACTTTTTTCAACTCGCCTTCATAAACTCCGATGAATTGCTTTTGGTTCTCTGGCAGGTTCTTGATGGCGGCTTCCCAATATTTGATTGCGTTTTTCTTGTCACCCACTGCTGTATAACCCCGGGCAAGACCCACGTTTGGAGTGAATTTGTCCTCTGGATGTAGCTTGGCATTTAGCTTAAAGACTTCAAGTGCTTTTTCGTTTTTTCCTTCACTGATCAGTGCGCGTCCATACCCATGGATTTGGAACACAGCCGCGGAGGGATGGTTAATCGCTTTCGTCATGATAGCCTCTGCTTCAGCTGTTTTTCCCATCGCTGTCAATACACTGGCCTTGGTCTGAAGCGTGGTAAAATCTTCCTGCCCTACGAACGGACCACTGATAGCCGCATCTGCCCAGGTGAGCGCCTCCTCTAAGTTAATCTTGTTGGTGGCACAAAAATTGGCGGCACCCACCAGGTTTTGATAGTTAAAGCCTGCTGATCCCCTGAGCTCATCGCGCAGCGCAGCTACGTAGATGTCATTAATATTTGGAACCTCTATCTTAAGCGGAACCTTCTTGTTCTCCCATTTTAAAAACGCAACCGTGGAATTGGCTTGCCTTTCGTCAAAACCATACGTTAGGTATTCAGTATAATCGTTGTCAACGGGAATGGATTCTACACGTGCAGCATCTTCTTTATCATTGTAAAAAAAACTTCCCCAGCTTGAAGAATTTTTTGAGAAAATGTACGTCCATGGCTTTTCTTTCTCCACGATCAGGTGCAGCCCATAGGTTCCGGCTGCCAGGTCTTTGCCGCCAACCTTGACAGGGTGGGAAAAGGTAATGGTTGTATTTTCATTGGCTCCCGCTCTCCAGGGACCAGCGGTGGTAGGCCCAAAACCGAGATTGGTTAAACCGTATGGGACCAGTTCGCCCCAGATATGTCCTTTCCGGTCCGTGCCATCCGGTGCATGCACCTTTGGGCTGCTGTAATTGATGGTTACTTTGACCGGGCCAATCCATTGGCTGACTTCCGCTTTCTGATTTCCTCCGCTCGGTGGAAGGGTGATGCCCTGGGCAAACGTTGCAGTCGTCACGAGCCCGGCAATGACTATTGTAAATAAGTTCTTCATAAAGAATGAGGTTTGAGGGTTGATAAATTGTATACTTTTTAACGTATTTAGGCGCTAAGGTTACTAACCCGTACCGCGGTATTTTAAAGCAAAAAAACTCCCTTATTCAGATTAAAACACTCCGGTTCGGCACAATAACCGGAAGCGATGCGGCATTGATGTTGACCTTAAAGTGGGTATCAGATCCGGCCGCCTCGCCATCGATATGATAGGGAATTGGTTCCCTGGTGACTAGCTCCACCTGCCGTGCGTTTTGGATGCTGATGTAGTCAGACTGGTGCAGTGTCTTGTTAAATAATTTGTGGGCAAATACCAGCCCCTGCACCACATTCATTTTTCTCACCAGGCAGATGTCAAGGCGTTGGTCGCAAAGGGAAGCGTACGGTGAAATGGTTGCATTGTTTCCAAATTGAGAGGAGTTGGCAATGGATACGATGAATGGAAAACTCGTTGTTTTTTTTCCATCCAGGGTGATCTGACATTCAAAATTTTGGAATTTTCGGAAATGACTGACGACCAATTTTCCGTAACGTAACAATCCCCGCTTTCCGTCTTTTCCGAACATTCCTGCGATAAGGCCGTCAAAGCCTATACCCGAAACATTGATTGAAGGGCGGTCATTGATTGAAAACGTGTCAATGTATACAACCCTTTCACAATCAAGGAGCGATAAAGCGTGATCGATCTTCATAGGAATTTGAAGGTGACGAGCCAGGCCGTTGCCTGACCCTTTCGGAATGATTCCCAGGGGAATCGAGCCATGGAGTAATCCCTGCGCCACCTCATTGACGGTGCCATCACCGCCCACGGCAAACACCATTTTGAATTTGCGTTCCGCAGCCTTTCTTGCTATTAGCACCCCATGGCCTGGTTCTCGGGTAAATTCAATGGTACATTCAAGATTGCGTTTTGCACAGTGATCGATAATTGCGCCCTCAAGAGCCGGACTATACCTTGTGCCCGAGAATTTATTGATGATGAATAAGACGCTGTTGTTGTCACTCATTGCAAATCCCAAAAAGTGTTGGTAAGTTAACAATTACATCAATAGCTGAGATGAATCATTTTACACCACGAAAGATAAAATTCAAGGCATGGAACAGCGAGGCTAAATTATTGATGCGTCTCAACAGCATAGACTGCAACAAGGGGGAGCTTTTTCGAAAGGATCATGTCTTGCTGCAATTTACCGGACTGTATGACAAGGAGCAGGAGGAAATTTATGATATGGATATCCTGCTGATTTATTCGGAAAAGTACCTGGTCTTTTGGAATCAGGAAAAGAACGGTTGGTATTTCTCGGCCCTCGATAATCCTGAAACGCTGGAGCCCTTCCTGAAATCGAATGCATTGGTAATGAAAAGGCTCGGCAGTTATTTCGAATTGACGCAGGCGCCTGCTCTATAATTTTGACTCAATATACTTGACGGCCTGGCTGATGGTTTGAAGTTTCTCGGCATCGTCATCAGGAATCTTGATATCAAAGGTTTGCTCAAACTCCATGACCAACTCCGCATAATCCAGCGAATCAATTCCAAGGTCTTTCACAAAGTTTGCATCGGGGGTGATTTCAGATTCCGGTATTCCTAGTTTTTCTATTAAGATGGACGTTATCTTTTTCTGAATATTCGGCATAGTAGAACGCTTAGTGACCGCAAAGCTAGAAAATATTAGCGGATTTCGCGGCTTTAAAATCGCAGTAAAAACTCCGTGCCTTCGCCCAATTTAGACTTCACCGTTATCCGCCCCTCATGTTGTCGCATGATTTGTTTGGATAAACTCAAGCCAATTCCTGATCCGGTTTTTTTCGTAGAGAAGAAGGGAACAAATATCCTCTCCAGGGCTTCAGGATCGATGCCGTCACCATTGTCTGCCACCGAGATCACCGCTCTTGTTTTTTCGTCCAGGTATCCTTTGAGTTGAATGCATTTTTTCTTCTGCTGGCTGAATGCCTGCATGGCGTTCTTAACGAGGTTGATCACGACTTGTTCGATCATGTTTTTATCCGCATTTACCATCAGGTCGGCTGGCTCCACGGAAACGGAGATGGCAATCTCATTGTCGTTCAATTCCTTTTTATGAAGCACGGCCATTTGATCAAGGAGGTTTTTTACACCTACCAGGGTGAAGTTCGGTTGGGGAGTCTGCGATAAGCTTTTGAACTCCCGGACGAAACGGATGAGTCCAGCACTGCGCTTGCTTACCGTTTGAATGGACAGGTGCATGTCTTCGATTTCATCTTTTTTGAAAGTTGCCACCGGTTCGTTCATCCTGCTCTTCAGGTCATTCTCGACAATGCTGGCCAATGACGATATGGGTGTCACTGAATTCATGATTTCATGCGTTAACACGCGCACGAGGTTTTGCCAGGCTTCCATTTCCTTTTCATCCAATTCACTTTGGATGTTGTTCATGGAAATTAATTTGATTACCTCGCCCCGCAAAGTGAGTTCTATGGCGTAAATAGATATTTGAATAGTTTCGTCCGCCAGCGAAAGCCGGGCGAGTTCCCTGCCGCCTGTCTTTAGCTTTAAAAAGGCTTCTACAAGCACCTCACTTACAGGCCTCAGGTCATCAATGTGTTTGGCCTGGCTTACCCTGAGCAATTTCTTGGCAGCCGTATTCATGATTTGAATTGAACCGTCTTTTTTAAATGTCAACAGACCGATCCCAACATGCTGGACGATATTCTTAAAAAACTGATACTCTGAATCTCGTTCGCTTCGCGATATTTTTAGTTTCGTGATGGCCTCATTCAATTCATTGTGAAGCCGCTGAACACCCGGGTCGTTGCTGTCGGTTTTGAATGAAGAGGACAAATCGTCAAACCGGATTCCATCAAGAAAGGAAGCAATGTTTTCGTTTGATTCCTCGAATTCTTTGATGAGGTGGGAGATTTGAAATAATGTAGCGCCAACCAATGCGAGGGTTATAATAATGTTGAAGGAGTCGGCAACCGCATAGGCCATGGCGAAAACCGTAGCCACAAGGATAGCTATGCGTGTAAAAAGTGGGGATTTAAAATTAAATCCCATATTTTTCCATCCTCCGGTACAACGATGCCCTGGTTAAACCAAGCTCATCGGCAGCCTTGGAGATGTTGCCGTTATGCAACTGGATGGCCTTTACAACCGCTGCTTTCTCTACATCGTCCAAATTCAGAGTGTCACTCTCGGTGCTGGGGCTTCCCTTTCGGTTAAAAAGAAAATCACTTTCCTGTAATGATGGTGAGTCGGCCATGATGACGGCACGTTCTATGGCATGTTGCAGTTCTCTCACATTTCCCGGCCAGGCGTATTTCTTTAACTTGACAATGGCCTCGGGCGAAAAAGAAAGGATTTCCTTGTGGTATTTTTTCGTGTAGAAG
The DNA here is from genome assembly GCA_964655635.1 of uncultured Ohtaekwangia sp. Lineage (GTDB taxonomy): Bacteria > Bacteroidota > Bacteroidia > Cytophagales > Cyclobacteriaceae > ELB16-189. Next base: position 271,093 of record CAZZNH010000002.1, on the reverse strand, counting down.
TTTAAGAAGTGATTGGCCAACATCGGTATGTCTTCCACCCGTTCGCACAGAGGGGGAATACGAATTTCAACCGTATTGATCCGGTATAAAAGATCTTGCCGGAATTTTCCTTCCTCTACCATCTGGTGCAACGGCATGTTGGTGGCACAAATCAGCCTGATGTCAACTTCTGCGGGGCTATTGGAGCCAACCCGTGTTACCTGTCGTGATTGCAATGCCGACAAAAGCTTGCTTTGAAGGGCCATGCTTAAATTACCAATCTCATCGAGAAATAAGGTTCCGCCATTGGCCAATTCAAAACGGCCAGTCCGGTCCTCTCTCGCATCTGTAAACGCGCCTTTTTTGTGGCCAAAGAGCTCGCTTTCAAACAGTGTTTCGGTGATTGCCCCCATGTCCACGCTTACAAACGAATTATTTTTGCGCAATGACTTCTGATGAATGGCGCGTGCAACCAATTCCTTTCCCGTTCCATTTTCTCCAAGAATCAAAATATTGGCATCAGTTGCGGCTACTTTGTCTATGAGGCTAAAAACTTCGGTAATGCTTTTACTGTTCCCGATGATGTCGCGAAATGGTTGACTGATTTGTTCCTCGAGCATTTGTTTGGCCTTCCGCAGCTTGTCGACTTCGTTGTAGGATTGCTTCAATTTGATGGCGGTGGAAATCGTGGCAATCAGCTTTTCATTTTGCCATGGCTTCAAAATAAAATCAGTGGCACCTTCTTTAAGTGCGCGCACGGCCATCTCCACATCGCCAAAAGCGGTGATCATGATGACAACGGCATCAGGGTCTTTTTCTTTGATCTGTTTCAGCCATTCAAATCCTTCTTTTCCTGAAGTGGTGTCCTTGCTGAAATTCATATCCAGCAAAATGACCTCGTACGTATCATTGTTGAGCAGAAACGGAATCTTGTTTGGATTTTTGTCAATGATGACCTGATGGTTATATTTTTTTAACAGCATTTTGGCTGCTAAAAGAACGTCTTCATCGTCATCAATCATGAGTATTTTGCCGCCTTCGTTCACGAGATCAGGTTTAGGTTGAACCAATCGATAATAGAAAAATTATGCCAGCTTCGGATGCGTCCGAATTTGGCATTTTGAGCAGATAATTTGTGCTTTTACGTACAAATATGTTCAAAAATGAACACTTTATAGTGCGATTCCGAGTAATATATGCGTTGTGACGAAATGTTGATATTCAATCGAGGAAATTCGATCAATGCTGCCTCGGCCCTTATTCAGATCTGAGGCTATTCACCGGTTTGGCAATTGCCGCGTTTATTGCCTGATAACTTATGGTTAAAAATGTTATCACGATAGCCACCAAACTAGCACTGGCAAATACCTGCCACCCAAGAGTGGTCTTATACGCATATTGCTGCAACCAGCTACTCATCAATACATATGACATGGGAATGGCGATCAAACAAGAGATGGTGACTAACAATACAAATTCCCGCGATAGCATTCCCCACAAGTCTATTATTGAGGCACCAAGTATTTTACGTACGCCCATTTCTTTGGTTCGCTGTTCGGCTACGAAGGAGGCAAGTCCAAAAAGACCGAGGCAGCTGATGGCGATCGCGAGCGCACTGAAGATGGTGCCAAGTATACCCACCCGCTCCTCTCCTTTGAACTTAGTGTTGTAGTTTTGATCAGCAAAGGTGTAATCAAACGGAACCGCTGGCATTAATTGAGTAAATGCCTTTTGTATTTTAGGTAATGCTTCGTGCGTGCTCACGTCAGGGTTGATTCTGATATATAAAAACTCCAACGAACGATCAGACAAGAACAACATTGATGGGAATGTTGGTTCAAAAGGAGAACCTTTCACCATGTCCCTTACTACGCCCAAAATGGTATACCGATGGCGTTCACCATTTCGATTCCAGATTATGGATTCACCTACGGGGTTGGCTACACCTAGATCTCTTGCAGCGGATTCATTAATAATCAGTCCTGATCCGTCCGTTGCGTACTGTCTGGAAAAATCCCGTCCTTGCACAAATTCCAATCCAACCGCATCGCCATAACCATGGGTGACATAAATGGTATTGAAAAAGAGTTCGCTTAGATCGATCTCCCTATTTTCCCATTCAAAGTCTCCATTCCAGCCGAGTGTACTGGTCACTTCGTAGTTGGCTTCACCAATCTCTTTTACCATTCCAGTTCGTACCAGTTCTGTACGAAGTATATCCAAATCACCCCTGTTTTCAGGAGCACCCAGTCGTAACGAGATAAGCCCTTCTCGTGAATATCCAACCGGGCGATTTTTACCATACTGTATTTGCTGATAGACTACAGCGGTACCCGCAATGAGTATAACAGAAACGGTAAACTGCAGCACCACCAATAACTTGCGAGGCATAGAAGCGTAGCGACCAGCCTTAAATGTTCCTTTCAGCACGCGCACAGGATTGAATGAAGACAAATACAATGCGGGGTAGCTTCCGGCAAGCAATCCGGTAAAGATTGTAAAACCTATTCCGAGAGCCCAGAATTGCAGGGCGTTCCACGGCACGTTCATGGTCTTATCGGCAATTGAATTGAAAAAAGGCAAAGACAATTGTACAATTGCCAATGCCAACACAAACGCGATCATCGTCACGGGCAGCGACTCACTAAAGAATTGATAAACCAATTGACTACGCACGGAACCAATTGATTTACGAATACCCACTTCCTTGGCTCTTCGTTCAGAGCGTGCAGTGCTCAAGTTCATGAAGTTGATACAGGCCAAAAGTAAAACCGCTACTCCAATGATGATAAAGTACCACACTAAACGCATTTTCGGGCTGGTGAGGCGCACGCCATTCTCAAAATAAGCATTCAAATGCCAATCCCGCATAGGAACGAGAAACAATTCAGGCCTGGATTCCGCAGTGCGCTCATCCACATGAGGTAACATGACGTCTTTGATTACTCTGGATACATGCTCGAAATCGTGACCCGGCTGTAGCTGCACGTAGATAAACACATTGTAATTATCCCATACATTCAGGTCCATTGTTCCATTGAAGTATAACTCAAGTGGAGCCAGGTATGCAGCACCGCTGAATTCTGAATTTTTTGGCAAGTCCTCATATACACCTGTTACCTTCAACTCATATTTTGAATCGACCTGTATTACCTGATTGAGGGGATCTTCACTGTGAAATAGTTTGTCGGCCACAGCGGCCGAAAGCATAATTGAATTTTTATCTTTTAGTCCATCCCAGGTACCGTGTTTCATTTTTAGGGTGAGCATTTCAGGTCCACCGGATTGCATGAGATAGCCTTGCTCAGTGAATCGTGTGTCGTTACGTTGCAGTACCCGACTATCAGCACTACCCCTCACCATTGCGACATGTTTAAAGTTGGAGCCGTATTCCGATTGCAATAATGTTCCCAGCCCCGTTACGGAAAATATGTTTGTACTTATTTGAGTAGGAAATTGATTGTGCCGATAAACTCTGGCGATCGTATTATAGTTCTTGTGGTATTTATTGTATGAAAATTCATCGTGTACCCACAGACCAATTAGTATGGCAACTGCCAGACCCAAGGCCAGTCCGCCAATATTGATAAGTGCGTAACCTTTTTGCCTAATAAGATTCCGCCATCCAATTTTGAAATAACTTTTAAACATACCATAATGATTTACTTGTTGATAACCTCCGAGGGGTCTAATAATACCAGGCCTAAACAATAAAATGACATCAATAATAAATTCTAAATTCGCTTGTCGTTTTCCACCCTCCCTTACTCGTTCTCTATACAACTCCAACAAATCTCCCTCAATGGAATCCTTCAGCTCAGGATGACAAAACCACCTGAAGAAACGGAGGGGAAGAGCTGGTGGCGTATGAATGTTTCGTTTCATCGGTTTCCAGTTCCCATAGTTTTGACCCTGACAAACTCCAACTTGTAACCAGCAGTCATCTCAAGCGCGATTTTTGGAATCGCACTCCACAATTCATCGCGGGTACCTTTCACATGCTCCATGGCGCGTTTCCCCAATGCGGTTACTTGAAAGAATTTTTTCGGACGACCCGCCCTTTCCTCAGTCGCACCACCTTCAAACGATTTCAAATAGCCTTTGTCCTCCAGTCTTTTTAAAGCAGTTTGCAGCGCGCCCACGCTAACGCCTCGTTTCAACCTGGTTTCAATTTCCTTTTTGATTGACACACCATATGCTTCTTTATATAGGATGGCAGCAGTCAACATGACAATCTCCTCGAACTCACCGAGTTGATATTTTTTCATGGGAATCAATTAATTCCTAAATGTAGTATTAAAAATGATGCCAATTTAGAAACTTGGCCCTTTCAGCCAGATAACGGTCATTTAACACTTTGACATGTTCGCTATTGGACAGGTGTGACCGAAAGTGATTGGGTACCAAAATGAAGATGAATGCTATTGTTGTTGCAGTGCGTAGATAATCACCTTGCCCGCTCTTCCAACCACCAGACGTTCATCCGTGATAATGGTAAAAAGTATGGAATCGTGGTCTGGCAATTCTGCTATGGTCCTTGTCTCACCGGTATGAAGGTCCAGCAGCTGAATTTTATTTTTGTCTCGGTAGCAAAGTTCCTGCCCAAGAAAATTAAAAAAGGTCAACCCTTTTACATCGATGGAGGTAATCAACTTGCCTAACATATTGAGCATGAGAATCCCTCTGTGTTTATCCAGCAAGAATACCCTGTTTTGATATTCGCGCAAAAACACAAAATCGGCTGCTTCACCCGACCAACCTTTGGGTAACGGTGCCTCTAATTCAATTTGACCAGTAAGGAGGTTGACTTTTTTCAGGCTGTAGTCAGCAATGTCGAGTATCCATGCCTTATGTACTTCGTTGTCCGGACAAACCAAATGAGGAGAAATACTCAATGAAGTGTCCAGCTTTTTTTCATCCAATAAATTCAGGTGATGGTCCCAATACTGATACTTCTTCGTATCGTTGGAATATGTAAAAACTTTTAGCGGATTCCATGGTTCAAGCAGGGTAAGGGGCAAGATACTTTTTGTTGTCTCGTTCAGGGTTTTACCGTCCGGATCAACTTTTAGCATTCTTCCATTTTGAAGTACAAAATAAAAATTACCTAACCGGTCTACCGAGACATTGGAAACTTTTGAAAGATCCAATTCGATTACCGTCTGCAACTGTGCTGACAAATCTATCGCAGCAAAAAAAAGCGCCAATGATAAGATTTTTACTTTCATTTTGCGGACTCAAACGTTCTTAGTTCTACGGATTTTCCATCATAACAAGCGTATGTGTAAAAGTGGACCCACTCGCCAAGATTGATGTACCGACTCTCTTGACCGACTTTCAGGTCTAGTGGTAAATGGCGATGTCCAAAAATATAAAAATCGTGGTGTTGCTTTTTTTCCAACTCCCGGCAGTAGGTGAGCAGGTACTCATTTTCTTCACCGTTGAACTTCTCTTCCCGTTTCATATTTGCAATTCTGCTGTTTCTACTCCAATACTTAGCAATGCCTATGCCGAGATTGGGATGCAGTCTGGCGAACAGCCATTGACAGAGCCTGCTATTGAAAAACCTTTTCAGAAATTTGTAAGACAAATCTCCAGGACCAAGGCCGTCACCATGTCCTATCATTAATACATGAGATCCGACTTCAAGCCGAATGGGCTCACGATAAATGGGTATGCCCAGTTCCTTCGGAAAGTAATCAAACATCCACATGTCGTGATTGCCCGTAAAAAAGAATATGGGTAAGCCATCGTCCCGCAACTCGGCCAATTTTCCTTGCAGCCTGATAAATCCCTTAGGTATGGCTTGCCTGTATTCGAACCAAAAATCAAAAATATCACCGAGCAGGTAGATTGAATGTGCATCGCCTTTTACGGCATCCAGCCATCTAACTAGCTTCAACTCCCGGTCTCTGCTTGATTTGACATCAGGCACGCCAAGGTGAAAATCAGAAGCGAAGTATATCTTTTTGTTGGAAGGCAGTTGGATCACTTCTTTCTTCATCATGGCAGGTTTGTGGCAAGCACCTCGCTTATGCGAGTTAATAATAACTCACAAATAAAAAAAATCAGGCGTAAATCGCCTGATTTTCCTTTATGTACAAGTCATGGTATTTATGATGACGTGTTTCCTTTTTCTTTGGCGTCTTCCACCGAAGCATCAGTAGGTGTTGCGTCCACTCCGTTTGAAGTTCCTTCCGCCTTCTCGGCTGCGATTCTTTCTGCCTCTTCCTTTTTCTCTGATGCAGATAGGCCGTTAGTAAATTTTTGATAGGTGGTTTGGGCCGCGAAAGGTCGCTTTCCGATGAGGCGCTCAAGATCCGACTGAAATAAGATTTCTTTTTCAAGCAACTCCTTGGCGATTACCTCAAGGTGGTCGCGGTGCTTGGTCAAAAGGTTCTTGGTGCGCTCATACGCCAAATCAATAATTTTCTTAACCTCCTGATCAATTCGTTGCGCTGTAGATTCAGAATAAGGTTTCTGAAAATTGTATTCAGATTGTTTGGAATCGTAGAACGAAAGATTTCCAATCTCTTTGTTCATTCCGTACACCGTGACAATACTGTATGCCATTTTTGTGGTGCGTTCCAGATCACTTAATGCTCCGGTAGAAATCTTGTCGAAGACAAGCTCTTCTGCTGCCCGACCACCAAAAGTCATGCACATTTCGTCCAGCAATTGTTCTGTTTGGTAAAGAAACTGCTCTTTGGGAAGATATTGTGCATATCCTAAAGCGGCTGCTCCCCGCGGAACGATGCTCACCTTAACCAATGGATCGGCATGCTCAAGAAACCAGCCGGCAACGGCATGGCCCGCTTCGTGATAAGCGACAATTAATTTTTCTTCGGGCGAAATTATTTTTGTCTTCCTTTCAAGTCCGCCAATCACACGATCAATGGCATCCTGGAAGTCCTGCATATCGACTTCTTTTTTGTCTCTTCTGGCTGCGATCAGTGCAGCCTCGTTGCACACGTTGGCTATTTCAGCCCCGGCAAACCCGGGCGTTTGTGCTGCCAGTTTTTTCGAGTCGACTTCTTTTGAAAGTTTGATAGGCTTTAAGTGTACCTTAAAAATCTGTTCGCGCCCGGAGATGTCTGGCTTGTCGATACTGATCTGACGATCAAAGCGACCGGGGCGCAATAGGGCTGTATCGAGAACGTCCGGTCGGTTGGTCGCTGCAAGGATAATCACACCGCTGTCGGTGGCAAATCCATCCATCTCAACTAACAAGGAGTTCAAAGTATTTTCGCGTTCATCGTTCGATCCCGGCATCTGGCCTCTGCCCCTGGAACGGCCAATTGCGTCAATTTCATCGATGAATACGATACAAGGCGCTTTCTCTTTAGCTTGTTTGAACAAATCGCGCACACGAGCGGCACCCACACCAACGAACATTTCCACGAAGTCAGAACCGGATAACGAAAAGAACGGCACCGCGGCTTCCCCGGCAACGGCCTTGGCCAATAAGGTTTTCCCAGTGCCCGGAGGGCCTACCAGCAACGCGCCTTTCGGAATTTTACCTCCAAGCTTCGTGAATTTGCCCGGGTTCTTCAGGAATTCTACAATTTCGCGGATCTCTTCTTTGGCCTCTTCAAGGCCCGCAACGTCTTCAAAAGTGATTTTTACTTTGTTCTCTGCATCAAACAATGCTGCCTTAGACTTACCGATATTGAATATCTGACCGCCTGGGCCACCACCACCAGTCATTCTGCGCATGAGCATCCAAAATCCAAAAAGCAATAGGAACAGGAACCCCCAATTGAGGAGCATGCCTGTAATGTCACTCCTCTCTTCGTATTTCAGGTCAATGCGATCATCCTTCGGAATTTTAGCGGTGATCTCCTTGTAGTAGTTGGCGAATTGATCAATGGTGCCTATGCGCATTTTGTAATGAGGGCCATTGGCATTAACACCAAAAGGACTGCTGTTTTCAAGTTCAGTTCGGTAAACGGAGTTTTGAAGCGCCTCCTGCTTGAGCGTGATTTCCACCAAATCCTCGTTTTTGATCACCACAATTTTCTTGGCATCCCTGCGCTGCACCATATCTTCAAAAGTGCTCGACTGGATTTCAATCAAATCTGCTGATCTGTTGAAATAGCTAACCGCCAGGATCACGGCAACAAGCGCCAGGATGATCCACATTTGATAGTTTCCCTTTGGGCCGCGTGGTGGTAGTAAACTATTATCTTTCTTCTTGTCTGCCATTCAATTTGTAATTCAAGTCAATAACGTCTTCGTAATCTATTAGTTCACCTAATTTTCTATTTGAGTGATCTTTGCATCGCCCCACAACTTTTCCAAAGTATAATAGGCTCTTCTTTCATTTTGAAAAATGTGGGCCACTACAGTGATATAGTCGAGCAGCATCCACTCTTTATTGTTTTTACCCTCAATGTGCCAAGGATTTTCTTTCAATGTTTTGAACACCATCTCGTCAATTGCGTCAGCTATTGCGTCCAGTTGCCTTGCCGAGTTTCCCGAACAAATGACAAAAAAGTCAGCCACCGCATTTTTTGCCTTTCGCAAGTCCATCACCACGATATCAACGGCTTTTTTCTCCTGCATGCCCTTCACGATCGCCTGACTCAATATCTCAGACTGATTACCCGCCTTTTTTTTGGCCATTAAGTATCTTCGGGGTTTATTTTTACTTTAATCGGCAAAGTTAACCATTTACTGTGTATAAAATCCCTGCCAATACGCTTTTCATGGGCAAAAAGCTTGTTTTTGTGCCAGAATGTCACTCAACAAATACGCTTGCTCTTGAATTGGGTCAAAAGCGGGATTTACCCGATGGTACTTTGGTGATCACAAACAATCAACGAAAGGGCAGGGGGCAGCAGGGAAACGCCTGGATCACAGAACCGGGGAAGAATTTGACATTTTCCATCATCGTCAAACCTACCTTTCTTGCCATTAAGGACCAGTTTTTACTCAATATGGCGGTATCACTGGGAATTTACGATTTTGTCCAAAGCAAATTGACACAACGGGTACGGGTAAAATGGCCGAATGATATTATGGCGAATGACCTAAAGGTGTGCGGCATACTGATAGAAAATCAAATCCAGGGGAACTCGTTTTCAAATGCAGTTGTGGGTGTCGGGCTGAACGTCAATCAAAAAGCGTTTTTTGCGCAGAATGCTTCGTCTATCTCAATGTTTACGGGAGAAGAATATGATTTGCCGCAGGTTCTGGATGCGTTGATTGTGAGTATGGAGAAGTGGTATGTTCAACTGAAACAAAATAGAGCCAATGGTATTAGAGATGCCTACCTGGCTGCTTTGTACCGAAGAAACGAAACCATGGAATTTAAGACGCGGTCTGAAATTTTTGAAGGAGTGATCACAGGTGTGGATGAGGCGGGAAGATTGATAATTAGCACAAATGGTACCATGCGGCTTTTTAATAACAAGGAAGTTCAATTTTGCCATTGAGCCACTTATGTAAGACCAAGCTCTTTCGTCCCAAATACAGATCGGCAATCCTGGAGAATACGTTGGTAGAGGCTGATAAATACTATCTTTAAAGCCTTCAATTCTTTATTTAATCAACCTTTATGAGAAAATTATTACTAATAAATTCAGTATTGCTTCTGCTGTGCCTGTGCGCTATTGTATCTACCGCCCAGCAACTGGACATGGAAAAGCTTAAGGGAATGAAAGCACGGAGCATTGGGCCTGGCGCCATGAGTGGACGGATCACTGCCATTGACGTGGTGGTTAGCAATCGGGATATCATGTATGTTGGCTCGGCCTCCGGTGGGCTCTGGAAAACAACGAGCGGTGGAATTAATTGGGAGCCCATCTTTGATAAAGAGGCTGCAATGTCAATTGGCGCGGTGGCGATTCAACAAAACAACCCGTCAGTAATTTGGGTAGGAACGGGTGAAGGAAATCCGCGCAATAGCCTGAACGGTGGATACGGTATTTACAAGAGTCTTGACGCTGGCAAAACCTGGAAGCTGATGGGGCTTGAAAAGACTCGGAATATCCACCGGATCATTGTTGACCCTCAGAACCCGAACACGGTTTATGTGGGCGCGATTGGTTCTCCCTGGGGAGAGCATCCGGAGCGGGGTGTATTCAAAACCAACGATGGGGGACAGAGCTGGGAGAAAGTGCTGTTCGTAGATAACAAAACCGGATGTGCAGAGTTGGTGATGGACCCTACCAATCCAAACAAGTTAATCGCGTCAATGTGGGAGCATAGAAGACATCCATGGATCTTTAAGTCCGGTGGTCCAGGATCCGGCCTTCACGTGACCTTTGACGGTGGGAAAACTTGGACGAAAAGAACCGATAAGGACGGGCTGCCTGCCGGAGACCTTGGTAGAATTGGACTAGCCATTTCCGCCAAGCCTGAGATCGTCTACGCCCTGGTTGAAAGCAAGAAAAATGGCTTGTACAAGTCGGAAGACGGAGGGTTTAAGTGGAAGATGATCAATGAAAATATGGATCAAATTGGTGATCGTCCATTCTACTATGGACAGATCCACGCGGATACAAAAAATGAGAACAGGTTGTATACAATTTTTTCAGAAGTCAATGTAAGTGAAGATGGTGGCAAATCGTTTAGTGCGTTGTTGCCTTTTTCTTTCAACGGTGTCCATCCAGACCATCACGCCTGGTGGATTCATCCGGAAGATCCATCCTTTATGGTTGATGGAAATGATGGAGGGTTCAATATCACGCACGATATGGGAAAGAACTGGCGTTTTGTGGAGAACATTCCCGTTGGTCAGTTCTATCACATCAACGTGGACATGGATCAGCCATACAACGTATATGGCGGAATGCAGGACAATGGATCGTGGGTTGGTCCGGCTTACGTGTGGAGAAATGGAGGGATAAGAAATTCCTACTTTCAAATGTTGATGTTTGGCGATGGATTTGATATGGCGGCCGATCCAGATGATAACCGATATGGGTATGGCATGTCGCAACAAGGATTCCTGGGAAGGTGGGACAAAGAGACCGGATACACGAAAAGGATACGGCCAACGCATCCTGATCCAAATGTGAAAGTGCGGTTCAATTGGAACTCGGCCTTCGCGCAAGATCCATTCAATAGCGCCACCATTTATTTTGGTAGCCAATTTGTTCACAAGAGCACAAACAAGGGCGATACATGGGAAATCATTTCCCCTGATCTGACCACCAATGATCCAGAAAAACAAAAGCAGCATGAAAGCGGTGGACTGACGATGGATGCTACTGGCGCAGAGAACCACTGCACCATCCTGGCATTGGCACCCAGCACAAAGGAACAGGGTGTAATCTGGGCTGGAACGGATGACGGTCAGGTTCAATTGACCCGGGACGGAGGCAAAACATGGACCAACGTGACCTCCCGTATTGCGGGCATGCCAAAAAATGCGTGGGTTCCTCAAATACAGGCATCAACCTACAACAAGGGAGAAGCTTTTGTCGTGGTGAACAATTACCGCCAGTTTGATTTTAAGCCTTATTTGTTCCGCACCAAAGACTACGGACAAACCTGGGAGAGCCTGGTGAACAGCGGTCAGGTAGGGGAAAATAGCTACACACTTAGCGTGGCGCAGGACCCTATCGAGCCCAAGTTATTGTTCTTGGGTACTGAGAACGGATTGTTTGTGAGCTTGGATGAGGGAAAATCTTATACAAAATGGACGAGCGGTTACCCGGCTGCATTGTCAACCATGGATATGGTTATCCACCCTCGCGAGCATGATCTGGTGATCGGAACATTTGGAAGGGCTGTGTACGTACTGGATGACATCCGTCCGTTGAGGGAGATGGCGCAGAAGGGGACCCAGGCATTGAACAAGATCATTCACCTATTTACTCCTCCCGATGCTTACTCGGTTGAAACATTGGCCCCGGAAGGCGCATTGTTTCCAGGGACAGGAATGTTTAATGGCGAGAATCGCCCACTTGGCGCGCTGATCTCTTTTGTTGTGAACAAGCCGGAGGAGAAAAAGGCAGAAATAAAAAAAGAGGAACCCAAATCAGCTTCAAAATCCAAACGCGGCAGCAAAGAGCCGGAGCCCACAGTTGTTAAAGAGGAAAAGAAAGACGACAAGGCGAAAGTAAAATACGACTCGCTTACCCTTGAAGTTTTCAACGCATCCGGTAATCTTATCCGAACGCTCAAGCAGAAAGCTCCCGAAGACAACGGATTGAACAGGATAACCTGGAACCTGGATGAGAAGGGGGTAAGGCAGCCATCCCGCACAAAGGCGAGGCCCAACGCCCCCGAACCGAGTGGTGCTTCGGTATTGGCAGGCACTTATAAGCTTCGAATGACATTTGGGGATCACAAAGACTCGACCATGATTAATGTAAAGCTGGATCCGAGATTTCCGAATGATGGGGCCAATATCCAGGCTCGTTACAATCGCCTTAAAGAGCTGGAGAAAATGAGGGAGTTGGTTGGTACTGCCACCGATCGCCTCAGGGAATCGAAAGAAATTGCATCTGAATTCGAAAAGAAAATGAAGGAGGCTAAACGCGATGACCTTAAGGACGCGCTGGATAAGACGAAGGCCATCAAGGATTCTATTGATAAGGTCGTTGACTATATGCTTGGCGCAGAGGACAAACGGCAGGGAATCACCAGCACAGAATTTCCTGCTCCGGTCTCTTTTATTAACACCGCCATGTTTTATACGAATACTTCGCGGGACGCCCTTAGTGAACGCGACAACAGGGTGTACAAACATGCTGACGACAAAACGAAGGATATGCTTGATCGTGTGAATAAATTTTACCAGGAGCAATGGCCTGCCTACAGGACAATGATGGAGAAGGTAAACTTGTCTCCTTTCAAAGACTATGCACCGTTGAATAAAAATTAAACTGCATTTCTCATCGAAAGGCCCAGAGGTGTTTGCGCCTTTGGGCTTTTTATTTTTATACCGACCTTATGGTCAAAATTTTGGCCTGGTATATGCGAGGACTAACTGAAAGGTGGATCCATGCGATTCGCAACCGAAAGACCTTGTCATTTTGGATTGCGCTGATCGTAATGATTTTTGGTGCAGCGTGCATGCGCCCCTCTTCGTTATGTTTGATTTCCCCCGTCACTCCCCTGGGAATTGTCGATTTGGAGTTGGCCTTTGATCAACCAACGGCACAATCTATCCTTCGGTCCTGGAGTCAACAGGATTGCCATAGTATGCTTGCGCTGTCGCCCAAAGTAATTGAAGCGGCCATCCTAAACATCTTATTGGATTTTATTTTTATTCTTGGTTATGGCAGTTTCCTTTTTGTGTTGCTTGCCCTGACCCACCGATACAATCGATCATCGGACACGCATACTGTGTTGCTGTGTAACATCACGATGCTTGCGGGTATCCTGGACATTGTTGAGAATACCTTCATGTTGCTTTTTTTACATGCTTATCCCATTGCCTCTTATGCGTTTGCCATTCCGGCCAGCGTTAAGTTTGGCTTGATCTTGGTTGTCGTTGTGACCATTCTGATTCGTGCGGCTCAGATGTTCGTCTCCAGGGGAAACTAGTTTAGCTTTTTTTTGCTTTGCCTCAGCATAGGTATTTTTTCGCCCGCCTCGCTGGATTTGATCAAGATGTCAAGCCTTAAGTTTGGCTTGATCTTGGTTGTCGTTGTGACCATTCTGATTCGTGCGGCTCAGATGTTCGTCTCCAGGGGAAACTAGTTTAGCTTTTTTTTGCTTTGCCTCAGCATAGGTATTTTTTCGCCCGCCTCGCTGGATTTGATCAAGATGTCAAGCCTTCTCAGTTGGGTGGTTTGCTGCTTTGCACTGATCACCCACCAGATAGACGCCTTCTTATAGGAGGGCGCGAGGTTTTCAAAAAATGCCCAAGCTTTCTTACTGGATTTTAGCTTTGATTCGAATGACTTATCAAGTTGAATCTGCTTTTGTTCAAAAGACGCCCTCTTGGTGTTTTTTTTATCCATCCTCGCAAATGCTTCTTCCCCGGCCGGATGGATTTGTTTCAACTTTTTAAGCGCTACGTATTTCCTCAGGTTTATCGCACTCCAATGACTTTTGCCCTTTCTCGGAGTAAACCGGATGGTATAACTTTCGTCATTCAAACTTTTCCTAATTCCATCGATCCATCCAAAGCACAATGCCTGGTCCACCGACTCAGGCCAGGTAATGCTGGGCTTTCCGGATTCTTTCTTGTAGAAGCCTACAAGGAGTTCCTTTTTTGTAAGGTGATTTTTCTCAAGCCACGTTCTGAAATCGCCTGGTTTAGCAAAAAATGTTGGCTTCATTTTCCAAATCTAATATGCCGCATTAAGAAAACCCCGACAAGCAGGGTTTTCTCCATTAATCCTATCTGGTTGCACCCAGGTAGATCGAATTAAAAATTAGTTTATAGGTATTCCGTGCCTGCCCCCTGAATTGCGGGCGAAAACCAAACAAAATAACATTTCCATTTCCGTGCTTTACATTCATCATCGCTCCTTTGTTTTTAATTTTCTGTTCGCCCAGCGCCCATCCACTCATCAATATATCCGCTGAGGCATAAGTGGCAGTGGCCGTAACATCAGGTCGCGGTGCAGGTTTCATTATTTCATTTCCTCCTTCGGCTTTTCTTGATGGGATAATCGTCTCGAAAGCCTGGCTCCTCGAAAATGAAGCAGCTGCCTCCTCTTTCATACCAAAGGCGAGGGGATCGTTATTATTGACTTTCATCCTGATGATTGATCCTGGAATAAAAAAATCCTTCGAGGAAGTGCCACGGACCACATTCTTTACCGGCAGGCCAAATTCATCGATGGCCAAATCGCAAGCCTGGTCAAATGCCAGTAACACGCCACCGTTCTTGACATAAGTGTTCAGGGTGAGCGTTCCCTCGAGGCCAATACCCCCAACATACGGTTCGGGCATCGTGCCGGGCCTGTGCCCGACCATGATTTCCTCTGGCGATTGTGACGGCAAAATAATAGCGGTGTATTGACTTAAATCTTTTCCGATGATGTCATTGTTGTGCAGGGTATCAAGGTCAAATTCGAATTGCTCCAAAACCCATCTCGTCCAGCCTTCATCGATGTTGGCATCCCACGATTTGTACAACCCGACTTTGATCCGTTTCATTGGCTTGGTACCAGCTGAAGGTTTTGCTGCTAAACCGGAAAATGAAATGCCAAGGTCTTTGCTTAGCTCATTGATGCGGTTTTGGGTTTGATTTCCTTTCTCCACGACAAATGTTCCGGTTGCAAAATTATTTTTTCCATCAGTAAAAGTGCCCTGGGCTATCGAGACCTTCTCTCCGGCTTTCAACAACCGGTTTATGGCCAGGGCCGTTAGGTTCTCCCTGGGGTCAAGTGCATAACCGAAGCCCGCGTTACCTGCAACATTTCCGGCCGGCATCTTTATCGCTGCTTCAACTTTTTTTGTTTTGGCGGTAAAGGAAGTGGTGATGCGGTCTACTTTCACACCCATTGACATGGGCAAAGTCCAGCCCGTCAAATCATAGGGTGCAACAGGCGGCCCTCCAGGATAGAGATACAAATCCGGATAATTTTGTTTCTCCATAAGATCAGATAAATACGGACGGAAAGGCTGAGCACCATACATGATGTAGGTGCCTGCATCGTACTCGGTTTCGCCTACTTTAAATTTGCTGGTGGCTTCTGAAACTTCAACCCCACCACGCATCATCACGTTCACAAGATTGACTGCCTCTGCCTTATCCCACTGATCTTTCGAAATGATGTACGCGAAGGCGCCCGTTTTATCCTCGATAGCGTCTCTGCCCATGGAGTAGATGTTCCAAAGGAGTTCATCGTGTTTTTCTGCCGCCAGGTCGAGGACGGCCATGGAAGCTTCGAGCATATAATCAACTGCGTCCCTGAAATGGGATTCCCCGCCCTTCCATGGATAGGGATAAAATACTTCCGTACCATCAGACTTGCTTGACGCACCGTCTCTTGCAGCACCGCCACCAATATTTTTTGGAATGGAGTCAGGCGGATAGAAACGCGGTGTAGGGGATGTGTGTGCCGTCTCCGTTAGGATGCCAATTTGATTGTGATAATAAGGAGCAGTTCGCATGCCGCCATTCCACCACATTTCGAAGGTGGTCATTGAAATGGCGCCCGGCATTTTTTTCATGGCAAAGCGGTTGCCCATGGCGGTTCCCACCAAATTGACCCCGGTGGTAACACCCGGATGTATTTTGGAGTTGACTGGTGTTCTGAAAGGGGGAATAAATATTCTTGCCCAGGCAGGTGAGGACTGATGGTGATTGTGAATAATCTGGGGATACCATTCATTGTACAGAACGTTCATGACCGCTCTGGTCTCAGGCATGTTTCCCATAAACCAATCGCGGTTGTTGTCATGACCAACATACTCCTGGTAAAGTATGGGTGGCCCTGAAGTTTCGTAAATGGTGCCCAGGTTTTTACGATACCAGGCTCCTTCAATATCCAGTCCATCAGGATTGATTACCGGCACCACCAGCGTAATTACGTTGTCTCGAATTTGTTTCATTTCGTCCGACTCCTCAGCGGCAATTCGGTAAAGCAATTCTGGCGTCATCTGTGCGTGGGCCTTCTCTGAGGCGTGCATACCGCCATCAAACCAAATGATGGCTTTTCCGTCTTTGGCAAGTTGCCTGGCTTCGGTTTCTGATATCCGGGCTCGTGCCATTTTTTCACTGATGCTTTTCCATTTATCCAGCGACTTCATGTTTTCTTCGCTGGAAATAAAGATGAGCTTTATGGGCCGTCCCCGAACGGATTTTCCTATTTCAGTCACTTTTACACGATCTGTAGCTGCATCCAGTTTCTCATAGTAGGCCACCATTTGATCATATGTTGCCATTTTATAATCAGCGCCCGGCTCAAAGCCAAACGTGGCGGATGGCTTTGGAATTTGACCAATGGCCACCGTATGTATGGTGATGACGACCAATATCAGACTGAAGAATTTAATTTTCATTTTTTAATGGTTTCAAGCGTTTTAAAGATGACGGCAATGTATACAATCTGCCCGGGTCGAACCCGAAGAATTTGATAACAAGAATATTAGACCCCTGAACGGAAAATATAGCTGGCCAATTCAGCCAGTTTGGAATTTATTCGGCCATTATTTTTTTATCACGGCAATACATTCGATTTCAACCCTGGCATTTAACGCCAACCCATTGGTTCCAAAAGCACTTCGGGCGGGTTTATCTCCGGGAAAGAATTTAACGTATTCGGAATTAAATTGACCCCATTCGCTGATGTCGGCCAGCATGACGGTACATTTTACAACATTCTCCAGGGACGAACCATTGCGCTCCAGTACGGCTTTGATATTCTCCAGGGCCTGTTTGGATTCTGCCGCTATTCCTCCTTCCACCAGTTTCATCGGATCTTCTTTTGAGCTGCCGATTTGGCCGGAGAGATACATCATATTTCCCACGATGACCATTTCGGAAAACGGAAGGTTGGCTTTTTTAAATTCTTCCGTGGCTACAAAGGTGATCTTATGATCGGGTGGGGGTTGACAGGCAATAAGGTAGGCAGTTTGAAATAGCAGGAGCAACATTGAGTTTTTCATGGTTTTTTCTTTTTAAGCGGTTTAGTCTTTTTTGGATTCACAAGATCGTAGGAAAGTGTGAGGGCATCCAGCAAAATTTGTTTGTTGATCTTCTTCAATACGATGTTCGTATAGCCTTGCTTGCCCCAACCTCCTTTGACCGGGTAGATAACTTCAGGATCATGAGAACAGAAGACAGACTGATCAACTTCAGAAAGTTTTACTGCCACGATTTGCGTACTTGTATCCAGCGAGGCAAATATCTTTTTGTTGACCCGGAAGGATGTTTTTTCAAAATGCGGCAATTCAACCGCCCCGGGAAAGGAAAGGGCAAGCTTTCGAAATGTATCTACGGATACCATCTGTAGGTCTATTTACAAAAAGTCATGGCCGTGTTCAATAAAATTTTGGAAAGGTCCACCACCGAAGCCAGTTCCACCCACTCATCCGGTTGATGAATGCCGCCTCCCTTTGGTCCAATGATCACGGTGTCAATGCCGGCCTCACCAAACAATCCGGAGTCTTCCCACCACGTGTGGCCAATGAACTCCGCAGGATGAAGTTGCGCCACGCTGTCCTTTAATGTTTTTACAATGGGAGCCTCCTGACTTATTTCATGTGGATTGCGCCAAATCAGTTGTTCGATGTTTGAACGGAAGTCGCTATCTAGTCCCTTTATTGAATTTAGCAACTGATCAAGCTCCTCCATCACCTGGGTTTCGCTTTCACCAGGCAGCGTCCTTCTTTCAACCTGAATCGTACACTCACCGGAGTATATGAACAAACTCTGTCCACCGTGAATAAGCGGCACGTGAAGTGACGCTTCGCCACATAGCGGATGTTTCTTTTTGATGAGCTCCCTTGAAAGTTTATTGAGTTCATTCAAGACCAGACCCATTTTCAGGTTGGCATCAATTCCTTCTTTGTGCAGTCCGCCATGGGCTATTTTTCCTTTTGTAGAAATCCTGTAAACGCCAAAGCCACGATGCCCCAGGCAAATTTTAAGATCCGTTGGCTCGGTTACAATGCAAGCATCCGGTTTAAATTGTTTTGCTATTTTTTGCGAGCCAATGGATTCGTACTCTTCATCAGCCGCAAAGGTTAAGATGAGATCGCCTGAGAGCTGGATGCTTTTGTCGCTAACCGCCTTTGCAACCCCAAGCATCGCTGCGATACTACCCTTCATATCGTAGGCGCCTCTTCCGTATAGTTTTCCATCTTTGACATCTGCGCCAAAAGGGCGGGACATCCCGTTAACACCCACCGTATCCATATGCGCATTGAGCATAAGGGAAGGTCCCGATCCGGTTCCTTTCCATATCCCAATCACATTTACCCTTTCCGGGCGTAACAAGTCTACGCGTGTCTCGAACTTGAATGATTGAAGAATGCCTTTCACATAATCCCCGATTTCAATTTCACCTTTGCCACCTTCCTCAAGTGAGGGATTAACTGAGTTGATTTTGACCAATTCAATCAGTGTATCGGTAATAAACTGTGCATCAATCATTCAAACTACATAAGGATTTGATGAACTGGCTTTACGGGATCAGGTAAATTTGTTTCTCCCAATATTTCCAGCAGGTCGATTTCAATCGTCCTTGCCATCGATGCCATCGGAACGTCATTGGGCCCACCCTGAAATGGATTTTCAGTTGATTCACCAATCTTTTCCAGTGTATGAAAAACCCAGGCGACCAATGCACTGAATGGAATCGTTGCCCAGACGAAGCCTTCGCCCAGCTTTGAAAACTCATTCAACATTCCAAAGGGCAAAAGCAGGATAAACAGCCAGACGAAATAGAGATTGAGTGTTGCAAATTGCCTCGGGTAGGGAAAATTCTTAATCCGCTCGCACTTGCCCTGGTGATCGTAGAACTCAGCGAGGACATTTTGCAATTCCATGTGCCGAAAATCTTCAATCAGACCTTTTTCCAGTAACTCTTTGAGCTCCTTCGATTGAAGGCTAATGATTTGAGTGGCAGGATTCTTTTTATCAAGCACAAAATCTTTTTCGTCTCCGGTAAGGTACCTGTCGATTTCGTGTTCGAGTTTGGTCTCAAGTTCCGGAACGGAATATAACTTTCTGTACTCCTTATTATGGCTTGTGGCCATGGTTTCCCATTCGCGGGGTTGGCGCAGTTGAAATCTTAGAGCGGTCAGCCAGCCGATATGACGGTCGATCATTTTCCGGTGAATGGAATTCAACTCTGCTGAGGTCAGCTTTTGGGTAGCATGTTTGTTAGTGACAAAATCCCTAACCATGACTGCCCAGGTGCGGCTCGAGTTGACGATGCCACCCCATATTTTTCGGGCTTCCCAAAGCCGGTCGTAAGTCGCATTGTTTTTGAAGCCAACCAGGAAGGCAACGGCAGTACCGACCAACGCAATAGGCAGCCATGGAAGACCAAGCCACGTCCACCCCAATCGATCGAAAAGTATCGTAGGGATGGCGGCCACAATGAGGAACTTAAAGATGTCTCTTCGGGTCCACAACAGGGCTTCTAAAAGCGAAAATTTTTTACCTGCGTGCATTGATTGGGTTATCAGTGGAGACTGAAGTAACGAAGGGATGTTCGAAAATACAAGCTATTAAGCGTGCGCCACCGGTTTCTTTTGGGTCCATTGAAGAACCACCACGAGCTGGGCCAAAATGATCGGCAATGTAAACAGCAACATCAATTCCCACCCAACGGCATAAACAATCCATCCGGCCGACAGGGCTGCAATGGCCTGCGTGCCAAATACGATAAACTCGTTGAAAGCCTGCACTTTGAATCGCTCATTTGCTTGGTAAGATTGCGGGAGAAGGGTTGTGCCCCCGATGAAAAGAAAGTTCCAGCCAATGCCAAGTAGAATCAGAGATATCCAGTAGTTGCCAAGGTAGTGTCCCGAGTAGGCGATCATAATGCAGATAAGGTAAGCAACCAATCCACAAACCATCATCCTGGGGATGCCAAGTTTCCTGACGATCAAGGCTGTGAAAATGGATGGGAGGTACATGGCAACAATATGACTTTGTATCACCCACTTGGTATGGCCCAATGAGTGCCCATCCATCACGTGCATGCTCACGGGCGTTGCGGTCATGATAAAGCTCATCACTATGTAGCCAACTGCCGCGCTGAGTATGGCCACCCAAAAAACTGAATGTTTTGAAATTTCCTTAATCGATCTTGATGCTAATTCGGACTGGGCGACTTCTATTTTCGGATTCTCAAAGCCGATTAGAACCACTAATGTCAGAATAAAAAGAACAGCGAGTAATACAAAAGACCCCAAAAACTCTACTGCAAAAAGATCCTTTCCATAAACCGCCACCTCGGGACCTATAAACGCGGCCGCAATCCCGCCCAACAGGACAGACGAAGCTGCGCTGGGAACCAATTCAGCTTTTACACTCTCCATGGCGGCAAATCGGAATTGCATGACGCATGCACTGGTGGCGCCAAACAAGAATGTGCTGATACAAAACCAGACAAAATTTTGATGGTAAACCGAAAATGCAGCCCCCATGGATACCAGGATTGAATAAATGAGGATGATAATAAATGACCGTTTTCTTCCTGCTCTTTTCATCATCAACGTAACAGGAACCACAGCAGAGGCTGTTCCGATGATCATACACGCAATCGGCAACGTTGATAATTTTTGGATCGGGGCGATGCGTGCGCCTATTAATCCGCCTGCAAATACCACCAAAGACGAAACGGACATCATCAATGATTGAGCGATGGCTAACAGCCAGACATTACGGGGTAGTTGATTCATTTAAGTGCCTGAATGTAAAAAATCCGGATGAAGAAAAATATCGACTCGGACGACTTTATTCCATGTCGTACATCAATGAATGGTAAAGTTTAAGACAGACCCAGGCATCGGTGGCGGCATAGGTGATTTGCTTGTCAGTATAATTCTCTGCTTCCCAGTTGCTGGTTTGTGCACTTTTGGAAATCCTAAACCCGAGAATTAATCCCGCGAGTTTTTTCACACTTTCTACCTGCAGTCCCTTGCTTTTCGCTATGCTGGACAATTCAACAAAGCCGTCAGGGTGAAATCGTTTTAATTTTTGAAGTGCCTTGATGTCGTCTCTCAGCCCAATTCCGGCTTTTAAAATTTCGTCATTTTCCAAAAATGATATTATTTCCTTCGTGAGACCCGTTTGGTTTAACCTTATCAGAAAAACCTGTTTTGGAGTTGCCAATTGAAGCAATGAAACATGGTAATGTTGTCCTTTATGAAAACTTGGCCGGGTTTCGGTGTCAAAGCCCACCACCTCATGCTCGGATAATAGATCAAAAGTGCGAGGAATATTTTTCACATCAGTGATCACCTGGATATCACCGGAGAATGAGGCCAGCGGAAGCGCATTAATTTCTTCCTTGGTGATGGTAAGTTTCGGTTCACTATGCTTTTGCAGGTTGTGCATCGGCTATTCTTCGGATTTTAAAATTAAGGTAAGCGTGAATGACTGTCATAAAGGGGCTAATGATACAAAAGAAAGCAAATGGGGCATAGACCATTGTTCCAACACCAAGCACCCCAGCCTGGGTCGCTCCGCATGTATTCCATGGAACCAAAACAGAGGTAACCGTACCTGAGTCCTCGAGCGTCCGGCTGAGAAGCTCAGGCTTGTAGCCCCGATCACGATAGGTGCTGGCAAACATTCTCCCGGGCACAGCGATGGCCATGTATTGATCAGAAGCGGTTACATTAAAAAAAAGGCAAGTTGCAGCGGTTGAGCCTACCAGGGACCCGGTGCTATTGGCAAACCTGATTATTTCATCAGCAATCCGATTCAACAAACCCGCGGATTCCATAACTCCGCCAAATATCATGGCAGTGAGAATCAACCAAATCGTATTGAGCATTCCCGCCATCCCTTTGCCGGTGAGGAGGTCTGTTATCATTTGGTTGTCGGTTTGCACGTTGATGGTTGTGGTCATTGCTCTCATCACGGCAACAAAAGAGGATTTCAGGTAATTGTTATCAATGCCAGAAATTTGGTCAACGATTTGCGGCTGAAAAATGATCGCAAAAATTCCACCCAGTAACGAGCCGATGAGCAACGATGGCAATGCCGGTACTTTTTTAACAATTAAAAAAACAACGGCCACAGGTACAAGAAATAACAATGGATTAAGGTTAAAAGAATTTTCGATGGTTACCAATACGGAGTCCGTGTTGGTCGTGGCGGCAGTGGTATCCTGTACGAGACCCCAAACCAGAAAAATAACAAGCGTGATGACGATGGATGGGGTAGTGGTTACCGCCATATATTTAATATGGGTAAATAAATCCGTACCAGCCATGGCTGGCGCCAGGTTGGTGGTGTCCGACAGCGGAGACATTTTATCACCGAAATAGGCACCAGACACGATGGCGCCTGCAATGACACCCTCCGAAAGGCCCAAGGCCTTGCCAATGCCAAGCAATGCGATTCCGATTGTCGCCACGGTCGTCCATGAACTTCCCGTAGCCACTGATACGATCGCGCATGCTACACAGGCCGCCAACAGAAAAATTGTGGGATTCAGAATTTTAAGACCATAGTAAATCATGGCCGGCACGATGCCACTGAGGAGCCAGGTTCCGGATAACGCGCCAATCATCAGCAAGATCAGCATCGCCCCCATTGCAGAATTGATACTCTTAAGCATGCTTTTTTGGATTTGATTCCAGGTGTAGCCAAGTCGGATGGCAATAACACCCGCGACCGCTGCAGCCAGCAAAAGTCCGATTTGATTGGGTCCGCTGGTTGCTTCCGTTCCAAGTACAATTACATTGGTGGCGAGAAGAAAAATCAGAACAAATATTGGGATAAGCGCGTGCAGAAGCGTTGGCCTCTTCTTTTCTATTGTCATTCTGCTTTGATTGGGCTAATTACATCCAGGTTAAGGGATTCAAGATAATAATATTTATGGACTACGTCAGGCATCTCGTTTCACTTCTTCGACTTTGTAATTGACACCCCTTTCTTTGAGGTAGGCTAACATAAATTTGAAATGATCCGGATTTTCTCCCAGAAATTCTGGAGGATTTATCCCCTTACGATCAAATTGGCCAGTGATAACGAGATTAACCGCGCCTGTGCAAGTATAGCCCGTGGTTCTGGCCATGGATAATATGCCTGTTGATTTTTCCGTCCGATCCAATAAGTAGTATTGATATTTCTTCTGTTTGCCCTGCTCACTTCCCTCAATGATAATTCTCATCACGGTAAATTCTTCTTCCCCCGGTTTGAGTTTCCATTTCGGAAAAAGAAGTTTGGAGGTTACATCTACCGGCCGCACTTTTGTCCCGGCCACGTCCACAGGATCGTAGGAAAAGAAACCGGAATCTCTCAGCACCTTGAGGTATTCGACACAGCCTGGATAGCGAAGGGTTTTTTCAATCATGTTTGGAATGTTCGGCATGGTCTTAATCAATGATCGCAAACCATCTGAGTTCCACGACTCGAGGGTGCCCACTCCTTCAAAATGAACATGCTCGGCATCCGACAGTGCCTCCCTGATCACGATCGCGCCATTTTGCACATACCTTGCCGGGCGAATGTATTCCTCAATCACATCAATGGGAGAAAACACAGCCTTGTATTCATACGGCCATTCACGAACGGCAGGCAAACCACCAACGAGACACTCGTACTTTTGGATTTTCATTTGCTGATTGTGATAGCCCAAAATAATATTGCCCATGCCGGGCGCCACACCACAATCAGTGACGATCGTTACCTTATTTTTCTTCGCAAGGTCGTCAAGCAAAAATGGATCCTCAGGAAAGAAGGAAATATCAACCATGTTTTTCCCCATCTCAATGACCGCCCTCGCAGTCTGAAATCCCAAAAAGCCGGGTACAGCGCCCACCACCAGATCGAATGGTTCAATGGTTTTCTTTAATTGATCCACGTTAGAAAAGTCTAACTGTATCCCTTTAATCCCCTGTGTCGAGAGCGAGGAGAGTGGTTCCTGATTAAAATCCACAGATGTCACGTCAAAATCCTTGGCGAGGTCCAGCGCCATCGCTTTTCCCACCAATCCTGCCCCGAGTACAATTATCTTTTTTTTCATGCTACTATTTATCGTCATTAAAACTTTTGTTCACTGCTTTCACAATTCATAACTTACTCAAAAAACCGTTCATTATGTTTGAGCCCGCCAAGATAATTGAAAAAGCAAAAAAGTCACCTTTTTATCGAAGTCTTCTCAATTTCTCGCTGAATAGAATGATTCCTTTCAACAAGCCGCACGGATTTCTGGTGGCAGAGATTGGCGACTATCATTTAAAAACAAAAATTCCTTACAAGACAAGAAATTTTAATCACATCAGGGGATTGCATGCGTGTGCGCTGGCCACCCTATCAGAGTTTACTACAGGCTTTCTGCTGGTGACCAGATTGGACGCAAAAAAATACCGCCTGATTATGCAAAAGCTTGAAATGAACTACCATTATCAGGGCAAAATGGATGCGTTTGCGGAATTCAAGATCAGCGAGGACTGGCTGAGTGAAAAAATTAATGAGACATTAAAGATCGCTGAATCTGTGGTAGTGGTGTGTGAGGTGAAAATTCACGATGTCAATGGTAATCATCTCACCACGGGTTTGGTGCATTGGCAGATAAAGGAATGGAGTAAGGTAAAAACTAAAGTGGCAGCCTGAAATGACTAAAGCCGGCTTTGTAAAAAATGCGCGTCAGGCTACCTGCGAATTTATTGAGGGAGACGTTCCGAAAGGATATAAGCTCGATTTTGAAATTTCTCTTTTCAACAGCCAGGGCCATCGGGATACCCAGGGGCGTGGGCATTGGATTTCTTTTCACATTGTGCGAAAAGAAAAGATGGTTGTGCTGGCATCTGTCTTTTTCTCAATCGAAGGGTCTGCCGCAATCAGCCCAAGGTCGGCTCCATTTGGATCATTCGAGTTGTCAGAAAAAATTTCTCCTTCTCAACTTTTCGATTTTATCACCTACATAGAGACGAGACTTCAAGCACTGGGAATAAAAAAAGTACGGATCAAGGGATACCCCGAACAATATCACCTTTCACAACATAATGCGATCACAGTGCTTCTATTAAATCACGGCTACTTAATTTCAAATGCCGAGTTGGGGGCATGCATGAGTATCAATGAAGCTTCGTTTGCCGATAGGATCGATTCATGGGAGCGGAGGAAATTAAGACAAGCGACTCAAGCTGACCTAAGGTTTGAACCATTGCCTTTGAAGAAACTCGAATCCGTGTTTCATTTTATCAACCAATGTAGGCAGGAACGAGGGCAATCCTTGAGTATGTCATTAACGGCCCTATCGGAGGTAGTCGCTGATCTCAGTAAATATTTTCTCCTTTTTGGAGTTTACCATCGCAGGGAGATGGTAGCGGCATCGATTTCCATCAGGGTGAGGAAAGATATTTTGTACAATTTTTATTCTGCACACAGCAGGCAATCTGACTCCCTAAGCCCGGTTGTGTTGTTGATTCAGGGGATATACGAATGGTGCAGAGATCACCGGTTTCGGCTACTTGACTTAGGAACTTCAGCGCTGGATGGTAAACCGAACTTCAGTTTGATTGAATTTAAGTTGAGGTTAGGAGCCGACCCAACCATGAAATTGACGTACGAGAAAATATTGAAGTAATGCCATCTCCGTTGGTTTCGGTTATTTGCCTTTGTTACAATCACGCGCCATATGTGGAGGAGGCAATTGAGTCCGTCATCAACCAAACCTATTCACCCATCCAGCTGATCGTTGTTGATGATGCCAGCACCGATCGCAGTACGGAGACAATTACCAAACTGGTTGCCAGGCATCCGCAAATTACGTTCGTTCAACTTTCCGAGAACATTGGAAATTGTGCCGCGTTTAATGAAGGCCTCGGGCGAGCGACCGGCTCCTATGTCATTGATTTAGCAGCGGATGATGTGCTAATGCCGGAGAGGGTTGCTGACGGAGTAAACGCCCTGGAAGCAGTTGGAAAAGAATATGGTGTCCAGTTTTCGGATGCCCAGCTGATCGATGAAGCGGGACTATCTCGGGGTTTGCACTCCGATAATCATCCCCACAAAACAATTCCTCAGGGAGAAATTTACGTCCATGTCATTGGCCGTTATTTCATTTGTGGCCCCACCATGATGATCAGACGGGAAGTGTTGGATGTATTGGGTGGATATGATGTGTCATTGGCTTATGAAGATTTTGATTTTTGGATTCGGTCATCCCGTTCTTTTAAGTACGTGTATCTGCCGAAGGCATTGGTCAAGCGTAGAATCCTGGGCAATTCAATGAGAACGCATCAGTTTAAGAAAGGGTCACCTCAGCTGTTGTCAACTTTTAAGGTTTGTGAAAAGGTCAGGAAGTTGAATAAATCCAAAGCTGAGAATCAGGCTTTGGGCAAGCGGATTCGATATGAACTGTGGGTTTGTATCAGGCTGCTTGATCTCAGATTGGCAGTTCGGTACCTTAAACTGTGGGCAAGCATACGTTAACGCTACTTCCTGTTATCTTCACCTGCAATCATACTGACGTAACTTTCGTAACGACTCAAGGCCATCGTTCCGGCATTCAGCGATTTTAGAATGGCGCACCCGGGCTCGGTGATGTGAAGGCACCGTGATCCAAACTTACAATCGAGCCTGAGGTCCCTCATCTCTGGAAAGTAATCGGATATTTCCTGTTCGGTCATATCAGCCAATCCCCACTCCTTCACTCCGGGGGTATCAATGATGAAGGTGGCGCTGTCGACTGGAAACATTTCAGCAAATGTTGTGGTATGTGTGCCTTTTTCAGAATAGTCAGAAATCTCGCTGACCGATTGTTGAATACTTTCGTAAAGCTTATTCAGAAGCGTACTTTTGCCAACGCCTGAATGACCCGCAATCAAAGTGGTCTTGTTGGCCAACATTTTCCTCACCTGTTCCAGGTTTTCATTCCCCAGTGCGGAGATGGCGTATGTCAAAATTCCCAGAGAATTATATAAAGAAAGTAGTTGATTCTGCCTGGATACTTCTTCCGGATTAAGCAGGTCCATTTTGTTAAATAAGAGCACCTGTGGAATTCTAAATGACTCTGCCGACACGAGGAACCGGTCAATGAAACCGATTGAAGTTCTCGGCTGCTTGATAGTAGCGATCAGCAAGACCTGGTCAACGTTGGCCGCCAACACATGGCTATGACCTGTTTTTTTGACCGATTTCCTTTCAATCAGGTTTTCTCTTGTCAGGAGCTCCGTGATATGGCCTTCCTTTTGGTCCTGGTCGAATTGTACGAAATCACCAACTGCGATCGGGTTAGTCTCCTTGATCCCATCCAGCCGGAATTTACCTCTCGCCCGGCAAACATACGTCTGCATGTCGTCCCCCAGCACATTGTACCACAACCCGGTTGACCTTATGACCCGTCCTTTCATTTTGAAATGAGCAGTTGCCTGCAGTAATCGATAATTTTTTCAGTGGCCCCTGTGTTTTCCTCCACGTAAGATCTGGTTACCTCGCAGGCCAGCAAATAATTCTCAGGGCGATTGATTAATGACTCGTACTTCTTCTTAAAGTCTGCGTAGTCATTCACTTCAAAAGCACCACCTCTCATGATGAGATCTTTTGCTTCCTGAAATTTCTGATAATTTTTGTTGCCAAAAAATATGGGAATGCCATAACTCGCAGCCTCGAGGATGTTGTGCAGCCCCTTTCCGAATCCTCCACCCACAAAAGCAAACTCTCCGTAGCGATACAAACTCGATAACATGCCCACGTTGTCAATCAACAAAACGTTATGGGTCGCGAGATTGCCATTCGCTTTTGAATACCGGATCGTTTTTACATTCAGTGAATTTTCGATGTCCTTCAGAAACGAATCCTTGATTTCATGGGGTGCGATAATGAATTTTAGTTTTCCTGCGCTGGCATTGATATAGGGAGCCAGCAGTTCCATATCCTCTGGCCAGCAACTTCCGATGACAAAAAGATTTTCCCCTGACTTAAACTCGTTTGCAATTGGGATTTCGCGCGTTTGTTTGATCACCTGACTAACCCGGTCAAAGCGGGTATCACCCGCTACCGTTGCCCGGTCAATGCCAATAGACTGCAGGAGTTGAAGCGAACTTTTATTTTGAACAAAAAAGTGATTAAACCGATGGAGGATGGACCTGAAAAATGAGCCGTAGAACTTGAAAAATATTTGTTCCTCCCGAAAGATAGATGAAACAGAAAGAGTAGGAATATTTTGAAGGTGAAGTTCGTTGACGTAGTTATGCCAAAACTCATACTTCACAAAAAATGCAATTTGTGGTTTTGAAATATGGATAAACAATTTGGCATTTTTAGGAGTGTCCCACGGGAGATAGTAGATGTAATCTGCTCCGGGAAAGTCTTTCCGGATCTCATATCCCGATGGCGAAAAGAATGTCAGCAAGATTTTATGACGGGGAAAGTTGGTTTTGAAACCCTCCATGATGGGCCGCGCCTGTTCAAATTCACCCAACGAGGCGCAGTGAAACCACGCCACTGGTGCATGCTCAGATTGAAAAGCGGACGATAGTTTGGCGAATATTTCTTTCCTGCCGCTTACAAATGCCCCGACTTTGGGATTAAACAGCGCAACGATACGTGCAAGACCAGCAAGTAGATAAATGCCCAGGGAATACAAGACTCAAGTTTTTGAAGGTTAATTACAAATATAGTTCTAAAACCCAATGACTTTGAATTTGAGCGAATAACGTGTGTGTACCTGATATTTTGTTATTTTTATAAACCAGAATTAAACCGACTCATCATGAAAAGACTTTGTACCATACTATTTATAGTTACGACTTTGACCTTCACTTATCACGCCAGGGCGCAGGATGACCTTGACAATTTCTTGGCGGAGAGTGCAGAGGACGGAGAGAAACTAATTGGAGGATTCATTGCTCCTGCAATCAAGGCGTTTAGCCTGGGAGTCAATCAGGGATGGTATAATACTGCGAAACCCCACAAGATTGCCGGCTTTGATTTAACATTTTCGGGAAGCCTTGTGACTGTTCCTTCTTCGGATCGCCTGTTTGATACAAATGCTTTGGGATTAAGTGAGATTACTGTAGTTGACGAGTTTACGGGATTAAGGAAATCAGACGGTAACATTCCAACGATTTTGGGCCCTGACACTCCTCCCACATTTTCCTTGAACTCTACACTCGGCAATACTGGAGATGATTTCCAAGGACCGGGCGGTGTGGATCTTGGTGCTGACGCTAAATTCCTAAAAAATAAAATGCCCGCGGCAATGTTTCAATTGGGCTTTGGACTTCCAAAAGGAACAGACCTTAAATTGAGACTTGTCCCGAAGATAGATGTTGGAGATGGAAAGTTTAATTTATTTGGAATAGGGATTATGCATGATATAAAGCAACATATCCCCGGAATTAAGGATCTTCCATTTGACCTGGCTGCGATCATTGGTTACACCAAAATTAAATTGGACGTTGCCCTGGATCCAACCTCCAACCCAGATCAAAAGGGTCTATTTGAGGTAAAATCTACAACAATTCAAGGATTGATTTCTAAAAAATTGTCTGTTGTCACTTTCTATGGTGGACTTGGTTACAATATTGCCAAGTCGAATCTAGGCTTACTTGGAACATATGACATCGGCAGTGGAGGCACATCAACTACGATCAAGGATCCTGTCGATTTGGAATTTAAAGCCTCCGGATTCCGTGCTACAGCGGGTATGAGATTGAAACTGGCGGTATTTACTTTCAGCGCTGACTACACATTACAAAAGTACAAAGCACTCACGCTTGGTTTTGGAATCAATGTGAGGTAATTCTCTAGATACTGGATACTGGATTTTGGATGCCAAAATCCAGTATCCAGGATCCAGTATCACTTTCCCTTAAAAGTGGCAGCCCTTTTTTCCATAAAAGCTTTCATACCCTCCTTCTGATCTTCAGAGGCAAAAGTCATGTAGAAGTTTTTTCTTTCGAACGCCAGGCCTTCGTCCAGTTGTGTTTCAAAGGATCTATTAATAGCCTCTTTGCCCAATTGCACCGCAATGGGCGACATCTGCGAAATTTCTTTGGCGAGCTGAAAAGCCTCCCTCAAATACATTTCGACTGGAACAACTTTATTGACAAGGCCGTAAAAGTGTGCCTCCTCTGCAGAGATGAATCGGCCAGTCAGGATCAACTCCATGGCTTTCGCCTTGCCAATTGCTTTTGTCAGACGCTGAGTGCCACCCGCTCCGGGGATTACTCCAAGTTTGATCTCAGGTTGTCCAAACTTTGCCGTTTCTGATGCAATAATCATGTCGCAGGTCATGGCCAGCTCACAGCCTCCGCCCAGGGCAAACCCGGAAACGGCCGCAATGATCGGTTTTTTTGTTTTCCTGATTTGATCCCACGTGCTGAACTGATCCAGTAGCAGCATATCAATGGCACTTTTGTCCGCCATCTGCTTAATGTCCGCTCCCGCAGCAAATGCTTTTTCATTGCCGGTAATGATGACAACCCTAACATTGTCATTCTTATCGAGCTCCAGCAACGCATCCCGCATTTCACCCATGAGCTGCGGATTGAGCGCGTTGAGTTCCTTGGGGCGATTCAGTTCAATGAGCGCAACGTGAGGCTCCTTTTGTTCGGTTACTTTTATTAATTCCATAGGATCGTATCTTCTGCCCAAAACTAACGAATACTTTTATTCGGCCGCAATCCATAAATGGAAAAGCAGCTATAGGGCATTTCTGGCGAATATATTGGATTCTTGACGACCGCATACTTTTTGATTTTTCTTTGGTAACTAACCAAAAGCGTTAAAACTTTGGTATATGAAAATATTATTTGTTTGTCTCGGCAATATTTGTCGTTCGCCACTGGCCGAGGGTATTATGAAGCATAAACTTTTGCAACAGGGATTAAACGACAAGGTGACGGTAGATTCCTGTGGCACATCAAATTATCATATTGGAGAAAAGCCGGATGTGAGGACACGCAAGAACGCTGAGAGAAATGGGGTTGTCCTCAACCACTTAGGTAGACAACTCTCTACAGAGGATATTGAATCGTATGATCTTATCTTGGCCATGGACCATTCCAACTACCAAAATATTCTGAAGTTGAAAAATGCACCTCAGCATTTGTCGAAGATAAAATTGATGCGTGAGTTCGATCCGGATCCCGGTGAAGTCGTGCCCGATCCCTATTACGGGGGTGAGGACGGTTTTCAGGAAGTTTTTGAGATATTGGATCGATCGATCGATGGATTAATCGCCCACCTGAAAAAAAACAAATTACTGTGATCGCACCAATACCTGTAAGGTGGACCGCGAGGATTGTTCTAAAATCACATTCTTTTGCCTTCGGTATTTGTCAAAATACTCATCGTTGTAATTTTTTACTGTAATCAGGGTAAGCCCTGTGTTATAATACACTTCAAAGTGTTGACCAAGATCATGGATGAGTGCCATTACTTTGTCCTGTTTAAAATCCAGACAAAATGAAAACGAAATGGCGGAGTTCTGCATCAGGTTTACCTTTAGCGAATGGGTTGCCAGCGAATTGAAGATAACTCCGATTTGAGATTCATCAATGAAGGCGTAGTCGGTGACATGGCACGATACCAGGCATTGGTCATCTTTGAATACGATGAGGGGAGGCAGGTTGTCAATTCTGCATTCGTGAATCCTTGTTCCAGGCAGGGTGATATCGTCAAAGTTTTTCACGAATAAGGGAATTCCCTTGTTGGCCAGCGGCTTAATGGTTTTGGGATGAATGACCGATGCACCATAGTAGGTCATCTCCGCGGCCTCACGAAATGGCAATTCATCAAATGTGGTCGCATCGGGGATGCGTTTAGGGTCGGCACTCATTACACCAGGCACATCCTTCCATATGGTGACCGAGGAAGCATCAAGGCAGTAAGCAAAAATAGCGGCAGTGAAATCTGATCCTTCTCTTCCCAGTGTAGTGGTTAACTGCTCGCGGTTGGCCCCAATGAATCCTTGTGTCACGATGACGCTGTTGCCAAGGCGGGGAGAAAGTTTTCTGATTCGGCTTTCGCTTTCCTGCCAGTCGACTCTTGCTTCGCGGTACGAGGAGTCGGTGACGATGTATTGACGTGCATCGATCCATTCTGCCTTAGTACCTTGATCGGAAAGGTACGCACTAACGATCATCGTTGACATTACTTCTCCCAATGAAACAATTTGATCATACAATTGGTCCTGGTGGTAAGGTTTACCGAGTTCACCAACAAGGAATGCCTTTAACAGGTCGAGTTGGGAATAGATAGGGTTGGAAGGTTTAAACAACTCGTCAGCTATTCGTTTGTGGCCTTGAAAAATGCGGTCCACTTTCTCGATAAGGCCGTTGAGATCGTTGTTAAAAACAACTTCTTCAAGCGCATTGGTCGTCTTGCCGATCGCTGAAATGACCACCAGCAAAGGCTGGTCAATAAAGTTGCGGATTACTGTACCTACATTTTTTATGGCGTTCGCGTTTCGGATTGAGGCACCGCCAAATTTAAAGACGTTCATGTACCGGAATAATTGATTTCAATCGTTTGCATTGTATATTTGCGACCCAAGCCCACAGGCGGGCGAATTTAGATTCAAAATTGATAGTACACACGAGATTCGATCTAATATTATAATGGAAGCGTCAAGAATTGCGAAGTCGATCGGTTTTACACTGGACAGGTTTATTAAAAACAATGAGAGTCAGTTTCAATTTGCCAGTGGAGAGCTATCGCAGTTGTTGCGGGACATCGCCCTTGCTTCCAAAGTGGTCAATCGCGAAGTGAACAAAGCCGGACTTATTGATATCATGGGACCATTGGGCTCGCAAAACACGACCGGAGAGGATCAGCAAAAGCTGGATGTGTTGGCCAATATCCGCTTTACGCGGGCGTTGCGAAAAGGCGGAGAGGTTTGTGCCCTGATCTCGGAGGAATCAGAATCGTATGAAGACCTCAACAATCACGGAAAGTATGTGATCGCGATAGATCCATTGGATGGCTCGTCAAACATCGATGTCAATGTTTCTATCGGGACCATTTTCTCTATCTATCGAAGAAAAAGCAAGATTGGTGAGCCCATTCGAAAGGAGGACATATTGCAAAAGGGATCTGAGCAGGTAGCTGCCGGATACATACTTTACGGCTCCTCCACCATGCTTGTCTATACAACAGGTCATGGAGTCAATGGTTTCACTTTCGAGCAGTCATTGGGTGAGTACTTTTTGTCGCATCCCGACATGTGTATGCCAGAGGATGGCAAAATCTATTCGATCAACGAGGGGGCATCGAACTCATTTCCAGCGTCTGTAAAGAAGTATGTTCAATATTGTAAAGACAGTAACTATACGGCACGCTATATTGGATCGTTAGTGGCTGATTTTCATCGAAACCTGCTGAAGGGAGGAATATACATTTACCCGTCTACTTCGAAGGACCCAAATGGTAAGCTGAGGTTGATGTATGAGTGCAATGCCCTGGCGTTTATTTCAGAGCAGGCGGGTGGAAAGGCAACTGACGGGAAAAACAGAATATTGGATATTGAGCCTCGGGATTTACACCAACGTGTGCCCTTTTTCGTTGGCTCCACAAAAATGGTTCAACGGGCTGAGTCGTTTTAACTCTCCTTCTCTTTTTTGGCAGTGTCCTGTTCTTCCTTGAGTATTTCAGGAGCTGATTTGGATAGTATTCCATACCATCGCACCAACTTTTTAATATCAGAAGTATAGACCCTGGTTTCATCATAGTCCGGCAATACGGATTTGAGAAAGGCCTTTAGTTCAGCTCCCTCGGCATTTTCGTCTATGCCAAGGTCATCCCCGAACTGCGCGTAAATTGTTTTGAGAACTTCTCCTAATGGTGTGGTGCCCTCTTTGGTGTGGGTATAAATTGATATTTCATCTAACAGCGAGACCTTGTGAGAGCCCGTTGCCATCATCTTGGTTTTGTGCTCATCGAGTGACTCCAGAATCAAGCCTGCCTTGGCTGGCTTTAATACTCTAAACAATCCCCCTTTTCCGGTTACAGCTGCTACTTCACTTAGCTTCATGATCGATGATAATTTTATTGCGCAGCAAAACTAAGAATTTAGAGTTGACCTTTATTAGCTTTGTGTATAAAATCCAGGACATCTTCTCTGCCTGACTTTTTTTCTGCAGAAGTGATGAAAATCGGAGGAAGGTGCTCCCACGATTGCAGCAAAATTTTTTCGAATAACCTGACTGATTTGGATAAGGCCACCCGGGTAAGTTTATCAGCCTTCGTCAATACAATGCTCAGCGGCAGTTGCTTTTCTCCCAACCAGGTGATGAACTCAAGATCGATTTTTTGAGGCTCGTGCCGGGCATCTACCAGCACGAAAGTACAGTATAGGTTTTCACGATTTAGCAGGTAGGTTTCGATCATTTTTCCCCACCCTTTGCGCGCTGTTCTGCTTACGCCTGCATAGCCGTATCCCGGAAGGTCCACCAGGTACCATTGGTCGTTGACAACAAAATGATTGATCGTTTGGGTTTTGCCGGGCTTCCCTGAAGTTTTGGCCAGGTCTTTCCGGTTTACCAATGAGTTAATGAGAGAGGACTTGCCTACGTTGGATCTTCCTATGAAGGCGTACTCAGGCTTGTCCGGCTTGGGGCATTTATTCAATTCGGTATTGCTGATTACAAATTCAGCGGACGTAATCTTCATTGATTTTGGTCGTTGAAAAATGATGACAAAAGGCTAACAACTGGCGGGCAAGGTACCCCATCTGTCCAATTTTAGGCCTTCTTTGTTAAGGATTTTATTAAATTGCTCCGATTGCAATGCGTTTTTTTGTGTTAAATTCGAACGAAACTATTTTTTGAACATGCACAGTATCTATAGAATACTGGTTTTTTTAGCTGTATTCATTGCACTTCCCCGGATCACCAAAGCTCAAAATCAGCAAGATAAGGAGCAATCCAACTTGTATATGGAGCAGGCGGAACTGATGATGGCTGCCACCCAGGCGGTTGACGATGCACTTGATTTGATGGTGACAGCGGCCAACTTTGATACCACAAGCGTGAAAGCCAATTATCAGGCAGGTAATATGCACCTGTTCACTACCAGCAAGGATCGGGCAACAAAATATTTTCTGAGGATATACCGGCAAGACCCCAACTATCGTTTCGACTTGCCTTATTGGATAGGAAAAAGTTATCAGTACGGACTGGAGTTTGACAAGGCCATTGAATTTTTCAACATCTATAAGAAACGCCTTGAGGCGAATCCTACTTATGGGGGCAGAGATAAGCTGAGCATGGAAGATGTAGAAAGAAGGTTATACGAGTGTGCCAATGGTAAAGAGTTTGTGGCTGATCCGAAGAACTACTCTATCGTAAATCTGGGCAGGGAAATCAACTCCGAATTCGATGATTACGCTCCCGTGATTACCGAGAACGAAGACCAACTGGTGTTTACATCAAGGCGCAAGGATGGCAATCTCAATGAAAATGTGGCTGACGACAACAAACCTTACGAAGATATTTTTATTTCTAAAAAAGTTGGCGATAAGTGGGGGAGGGCTACCAACATAAGCGACAAGGTGAATACGCCATTTAATGACTCCAACCTCGCGTTGTCTGCGGATGGAAAAACACTATTTATTTATAAAGATGAAAACGAAGGAGATATATACATCAGCCAACTGCAAAAAGACGGAACATGGACCGTTCCCGAGCCATTGCCGGGAGACGTCAATTCATCCTACCGCGAGACGTCCGTATCCATCACGAAGGACGGAAGTACTCTTTACTTTGCCAGCGATCGCCCGGGTGGTCTTGGGGGGTCGGATATTTACGTAAGCACCAAAACCGGTTCGGGGCAATGGGGTCGGGTCAAAAATCTTGGGCCTACAATTAATTCGGAATTGGACGAAGACAGCCCGTTCATCGATTACGATAACGTAACGCTTTATTTCTCTTCTGAAGGTAAAAAAGGAATGGGGGGATTTGACATTTTCAAAAGTACATTGGTGGACGCCAAGAAGAACGAATGGAGTGATGCGGAAAATCTGGGCTATCCCATGAACACACCCGAGAACGATATCTTCTATGTCGGTTCCAAAGACGGGGAGAGAGGCTATTATTCGTCTATTCGCGAAGACGGCATGGGCTATTCTGATATTTATATTATCACCACGCCAAAAGGTGCGCCTGCCGTTAAGGAGACGCCAAAAAAAGACTTACAGCCTTTGAAATACATCGTGACGGTGATGGACGCGATCACGAAAGCGCCACTGGATGCCAAAGTAAAATTGCAACGAGTGGCTGACAATACTGTTCCCGGTTTTAAAATGGACGAGGACCGTAATTACGTATTCAGTATTAAGGAGCCCGAGGCCAAGTCATATACGTTGTCGGTGGAGAAGGATGGATATGTCTACCAAAATTTCAACATTGAGATCGATGGGGCGACCGAATTTGAAAAGTCAGTCACTAAAATGGTATTGTTAAAAAAATTAGAGGTGGGTGTCACGTCTGTTCTCCGAAATATTTATTTTGATTACGGAAAAGCCACTTTTAAGCAAGAATCTTTCCCGGAGTTGAGTAAGTTGGAGAACATGATGAAACAAAATGACAGAATCAGTGTTGAGATTTCTGGGCATACCGATAATGTGAGCAGTGCATCTTTTAATTTGAAGCTATCGGAAAAAAGGGCACAGGCGGTCAAAGATTTTCTGGTCTCGAAGGGAGTTGATACGAGAAGAGTTACCGCGGTGGGCTATGGCGAGGAAAGACCTATCGCCAGCAATGATGATGAAAAAGACGGGAGGGAGTTGAACAGGAGGGTAGAATTCAAAGTGCTCAATAATTAAATCTGTATTTAACGTTGAACGCTCAAAGCCAGGAATGACAAATCCCTGGCCAAATTTTTTTATGACAGTATTGCCTTACAAACAGGATCAGTCGGCAAAGAAAGTTCAGGTGGCCAGGATGTTCGATAACATCAGTGGCAATTACGATTTCCTGAATCACTTTTTGAGCCTGGGAATAGATATTTCCTGGAGAAGGAAAGCCATTAAGGCTATTGCATCCATTGCACCAAAACAAATCTTGGATGTCGCCACCGGAACAGGTGATTTTGCCATCGCAGCTCTCAAAGTGAATCCCGCGAGAGTGACTGGAGTGGATATATCGGAAGGAATGCTGGAGGTGGGCAGGAAAAAGATGAAAGCGAAAGGACTGGATGACCGGATTGAATTATTGTATGCCGATTCGGAAAACCTGCCTTTTGAGGAGAATAAATTTGATGCCGTGATCGTTGCATTCGGTGTGCGCAATTTTGAGAATCTTGAAAAAGGTCTGGCGGAAATGCTTCGGGTGGTCAGACCCGGTGGTAAAGTGGTGGTTCTGGAGTTTTCAAAACCACGGGGCTTTCCATTTAAACAGTTATATAACTTTTATTTTAAATTCGTTTTACCTAAAATCGGCCGTTGGGTCTCCAGAGACAGTTCAGCCTATACATATTTGCCAGAATCGGTGCAGGCCTTTCCTGACGGGGAGCGATTTGTACAGATTCTGAACCAGTTGGGGTATAAAAACACTGCATGCAAGCCATTAACCTTTGGAATAAGCTCGCTCTATATCGGAACAAAATAATTCCGGTTTTGCTCCTTTTGCTTTCGACAAGCGCCATGAGCCAGCATTTTAAGTGGGCAAGGCAGCACAATCCCAATTATGACGAGCGCAAAATAAGTTATGGCTTTATGATTGGTATTCATACTTCTGCCTACCAGGTAAAATATTCCGATCGATTTGTCACCCAATCCTTTGATACGGTTCACTCTGTACTGACCCCATTTTCTCCGGGTTTCTCTCTCGGCTTTCTTGTTAATTTAAGATTGAATAGTGACCTGGATTTAAGGGTTATGCCAAAGGCAGGATTTTATGACCACAAACTTGAATACAACTATACAGATGAGACCAGCCAGAGTCAATTGACCGAGACCACAATGGTGGAGTTTCCTATTTTGTTAAAATACAAGTCGATGCGCAGGGGTAATGTGAGGATGTACATGATTGGCGGTTTCACGCCTTCCATTGAGGCATCCGGGAAAAACGATATACAGGCGACTACTGAAGTACTTGACATCAGGCAAGCCAACCTCTCTATTGATGCAGGCATAGGATTTGATTTTTATTTTCCCCTGTTCAAGTTTTCGCAGGAGATTCGATTTTCGCGTGGTATCGCCAATATGCTCGGACCCGATCCAAGTGCCTTCAGAGAGCCGTTGAAAAGGGTTACCACAAACACCATATCTGTTTATTTTATTTTCCAGTAGTCATGTCAGAAAAACGTATTGCCCTGATCACAGGCGCCACCTCCGGCATTGGTGAAGCTACCGCGCGGTTGCTGGCCAGTCATTCCTTTAAACTGATTCTTTGCGGGAGGAGAAAGGAAAGGTTGGAGCAACTTGAAAAAGAACTATCAAAGAACACGGACGTCATGACCTTGGTATTCGATGTTCGCAGCCGCCATGCGGTCGAGGGGAAAATAAGGTCGCTTCAGGGTGAGTGGAAAAACGTTGACGTACTGATCAATAATGCCGGTAACGCGCACGGCCTTTCACCGATACAAAGTGGCGATGTGGACGACTGGGATGCGATGATTGACATCAATGTCAAGGGATTGCTTTACGTCTCGCGCGAGATACTTCCGATAATGGTGGAAAGAAACAAGGGTCATATTATCAACCTGGGATCTATTGCAGGCAAAGAGACCTACCCAAATGGCAATGTATACTGCGGAAGTAAATTTGCGGTAGATGCGATTACCAAGGGCATGCGTATCGACTTAAATTCCCACGGCATAAAAGTGACTGCCATTCACCCTGGTTTGGTGGAAACGGAATTTTCGTTGGTTCGATTTAAAGGGGATGAAGAGCGAGCCAGATCCGTATACCAGGGCTATCAGCCGCTGAAACCGCAGGACATTGCCGACCTGATCATGTTTACATTGACGCGGCCAGCGCACGTAGTCGTTGCCGATATGGTGGTATTCCCCGTGGCGCAGGCCAGTTCTACCGTTGTGAAAAAGGATTTATAAATCTGAAAGCTTTGAGAGCACGTCATCATCTAATTCGTGCTTGCCTGCAAATTGGATTTTTCGGGGTTGCAGTTCCAATTTTGTGACCAGGGTCTCCATTTCATCTGTCCGTTCTTTGGTGATGAACGGATCGCCCTTGCCGAAAACAGTTATTACATCTTTGTCTTTCAGTACTTCCTTGCCTCTTTCAAAATTCATATCAGGTGGAAAAATTCCAGCCCACAGTATGAAGCGATGGAATTGGGGCCGACCGCTGAGTGCCCACCTTGCGGCTGTTGCCGCACCTTGCGAGAATCCCAAAATTGTTATTTTCAAGCCATTCGTTTTTTCTATTTCCTTGTCATACACAGCCTGCAGGTAATTGATATAATTTTCGATATCCATTTCCCTGTTCTCCCGGGTCATCCATGTAGCGCCCACCCGGTTACTTCCTCCAGCCATGCGTGTAGTCATGTCTTCAAGATAAAATCTGGACAAGCCCTCCGGGGCGATTACACAAATGCTTCCGTTATCCAGCACGCTGAACTTTTTGATAAAAAACTGAGCTAGCTGACCGTAGCCATGGATCACAAACCAAACCTGTTTTGTCCGATGGTTTATTTCTCCAAGCTTAAAGTATCGGGCTTTAAAATCGAAGGAGATGTTTAGCTCTCTCATTTTCCGGGTCTTTAGAAACAAAACAGCCATCCGTTATGGGGATGGCTGCATACATTTTTGGTCATCAAATCTACCGCTTGAAACCCAGGGCGCTTCCGCCACAATATGAAGCTGATCCATCAAAGGTATACTGTATGTAATAGATACCGGTAGCGTTGCAGGGATAGGCGATGGCGGAAATGAATTGTCCGTTTACCTTGCTGCTTGCCACCTTATTCCGCTGGGCATCAAAGAGACTGACAACCAGCCCATCCGGGCTGTTGTCACCCGCGCAGAGGTTAATCATATATTGGGTTCCCTTCGTAAAAACATAAGAATACTCAACTTTATCTTTTGATCCACCCTCGCCATCGATTTTATAACTTTTCAGAAAATTGAATCCTCCTGATAGTTTTGGAATGCATGCGTTGCTGAAATTGTCGGCATCGCACTGACCACTTACCCCACTAGATCCAAAGCTGACGGCCACAATTAATAAGATTGAAAAAACTATTTTTTTCATATTCGACACAAAATTAACTAATGATTTTATTTCTGATTGAGTTGGTCAGGGACATGATATTGCGCACATCCTCCTCCGTTATCTCGATGGTTGTCGTACTGTTATCTTTAATCACGGCCACGCCATTCACCACCTGCATGCTTGATTCTTTATAGGTATAGGTGATATTGATCTTGTTGAATGCTGCTTCCAGCTCTTTCAGGTCATTCAATAAAGATGCCATGTTTTCATCGTTCGGGTAGAACGAGTAAAGCAGCAGAATTTGCTCAAGTGTGATCTTTTGTTCTCCGATTTTTTCCCGCAATTCTTTATGTGCAGGGTTTTTGGAGGCCACCTGGCAGGTCACCTGCATGGCCTCAATCCAGCCACCGGTTAGAAGAAGCACGCTTAGGTTTGATCTGTTTTGGCTCTGTAAATAGTGATTAATCGCATTAAAATTTTGGGTGGTGATCAATAAAAGTGAATCCAGGTTTTTGCTGTTGGTCGCAAGTCGACCGATCGTTTCAATGTCAAAAAATTGACCAATATTCAATTGATTGGCCAAACTTTTGATTGATGACAAGTATTTAATGCCGCTCTGATTTTGTTCGTAGATGTTGGTGTACCCCAGGTCAGTACCATAAATACCCAAGTTAAGGGCCATTTTGTAGTTGCTGTTGTATTTCGATAGGTTATCAGGCGAATTCAAAAGGCTGCCATTGTACTTAACACCAGACTCTTTTAGCAATACCGATATCTCCAGCGGACTAGGTATCTGGTCCAAAATACTGCTAATTACCTCTTCATCGATGGATGGGCCCTGATTTAGGGCGGAATCGAGGCTGTTTTCAAATGCCTGTTCGTCCGGTTTTTTCCCTGAGCCACATGACATCAGGAATAAAGCCAAGGCCACGGATAAAATTCTCATAATAAATCGTTTGTCGTCACAAAATAAATAATCAAACGGCACTTACCAAAAATGGGGCATTTAGTTGCCGTACAAGGATTCCTTTTTCTGAGGCCCTGATTAACTTTCTTAACCATTCAAAGTATAAGGCCATATAGAGCAAACCGGCCATTAACCAGATTGCCATGCTGTTAAAGATAAAAGTGCTGAACGAAAGCCCTAAAATCGTCTTTTTAGGGAAGAAGAACCCTGCCCTGTAATCCAGCAGATGTTGCGGGCTTGGATCTTGAAAAATTGGATCGATCTGCTGGACTAGCCGGCCCCGGTAGGTAGATAACCGCTCCTTCGTGTTCACGTTTTTCACCAGGTCCGCCAGGCTCTCGTTATAATACCGGTCTTTCTCATCGTTCAGGTCAAATCCTTCTTTCTGGTAAAATGCTTTCTTTTTATCAGCTATTGTGACCTGTTCATTGTACATTTTTTGATAGTGTCTTCTATAGGAGACAAAATAATTTTTCAGCAACAGACCACCCTCCCTGGAGTAACCATCAGGGGACAGCATCGACATCACATTCACCTTCTCAAGCCCTTCCCTGTATGGCTCATGCCTTAATTTACTCTTTATCAAATATAAATGCTCGCCTATCTGCTCTTTGACAGCATTGTCTTCGGCTTCAAGATTGTCAAGAATGAACTGATTACTTTTTTCAAGCTCATCAGCTAAAAATGCAGATTTAAAGTCGGCTATGGACGCCTTTTTCTCGTATTCGTAAAATTCCCTTTCGTAATTGTTGTTGATAAACTGGTGGACGGCCATGGCCTCATAAGCCCATCTCGAAGCCATAAGGTCGGCAATGATGGGGACATTTTCCTTGTTGCTGATGACATGATGCAGTTTGTCGAAACTAAAAAGCACGCCACTTAAGATCATTTGGGGAATAAGTAAGAGCGGAATTAAAACATAAACGGTGACTGCCGAATTGAACGCGGAAGAGATATTAAGGCCGAGCACATTTGCAAAACATGAGGTTGAAAACAAGATGAACCAAAAGGCCAGCGTCATCCCCTTGATCTCGAGGATCAGCGTCCCAACCAAAACAAACAGCAATGTCTGAATGGCAGAGAGAAGAAACAGGATGCCAATTTTGGAAACCAGGTAACTGTTCCAACTGAGGTTGAGGAAGGATTCTCGTTTCAATATTTTTCTGTCACGAATAATTTCTTCGGCACTTACGGTAAGCCCCATAAACAGCGCAACAATGATGCTCATGAGAAGAAATGCGGGAAGATTTTCGTTGAACCGAAACAAATAACTGCCACCACCAGGCGCACTCCTGTACTTAATAATTAAGGAAAGTATCAACGCAAGGAGCGGTGCTTCCAATAGGTTGATCAGGAGGTATTGGCTATTGCTAATTTTGGCTTTCAAATCCCGGGTGCCAAAAATCATTGCTTGCTTGATCCGGGAAGGGATGTCAAGCGTTTGCGGGGGATCTTCGGCTTCGTCAGCGATTTTGG
This sequence comes from uncultured Ohtaekwangia sp., assembly GCA_964655635.1. Taxonomy (GTDB): domain Bacteria; phylum Bacteroidota; class Bacteroidia; order Cytophagales; family Cyclobacteriaceae; genus ELB16-189. Next base: position 227,995 of record CAZZNH010000002.1, on the reverse strand, counting down.
CGATCTTGAACTTGTTCCGGTACATGTCGTGCCATTGCATAGGGGTCACCTTCCGTTTGTTGGTGGGTTGGCCATACTCATCGACCACCTTGGCTTCGATAATGTTAAAAATTTGCTCGGGGTTTACGTTTCCGCATGTTTCGCATTGCCCACGGTTGCTTTGCGCCTGATGGGTTGCGCGCTTGAAATAAGACACAGCTTCAATGGGAGCGCCATTGTAGGTAGGGTAACCCCCGGTATCCATGATAATCATTTTGTCAAACATTTTGTAAATGTCTGATGAGGGCTGGTGAATGATAACAAAGATGAGTTTTCCTTTTAGCGATAATTCCTTTAGAAGGTCAATTACATTTTCTGAATCCCGCGATGACAATCCTGAAGTAGGCTCGTCCAGGAAGAGAACCGCTGGCTCTCGAATTAACTCAAGGGCGATGTTGAGTCTCTTTCGTTGGCCACCACTGATTTTTTTATCGAGCACACTTCCCACCTTCAGGTCTTTTCTGGTCTCAAGACCAAGATTTTCCAGCACCTGAAGCACGCGATTGGTAATCTCTGCGTCTGTAAAATGCGCAAAGCACAGCTTGGCGTTGTAATAGAGGTTTTCGAATACAGTTAATTCTTCGATCAACAAATCGTCCTGGGCCACGTAGCCGATTACGCCTTTTATTTTATCAGGGCGCGAATGGATGTTATAGCCATTGATCAGAATTTCGCCCTCGGTGGGTTTCTCCAGTCCTGCCAATACATTGAGCAATGTTGTTTTTCCTGCACCACTGGCACCCATTATCCCAATAAGTTTACCGGGGCCCTCGGACACCACAACGTTGCGCAGGCCCACCGCTCCACTTGAGAACCGGTATTCATTTATGGTTGCATTAAAGGAGAGTTTGGTAGTCTGAATCTCTTCATTAAAGTCCGCTACGATATCGCTGTAATATAACGCGCCTCCCGATTGAATTTTTATCGTGCTGCCGTGTGAGAACAGATAAATACGGTTGTGTTGCATCACGAAGCCATTCAAGGTGTGGGACTCTTCACCGAGGTATTGCGCAAAGTAAAGTTCAACGCTGGGCACTTTTAGGAAAAATAAGTTTCCATCGATTTCCGTTTGAATGTGCTTTTGATTTTTGGCAGCCTTAGCGGCCTCCGAGTTGACGACCAATATTTCCGGGAAATCCAGTTCGGCCATATTAACGGTCACCACAAATGTTTCAATCAGTTTGTATTCGGCTGCGCTTATATTAAATACGGTTGACACCGTGTTGATGATCTCCATGCGCTGAGGCGTGAAGTTGTTGTCAGAGCCGACCAGTTCCAGTAATTTGATCAGTACAATTACCTTTTGCTTTTGTGTGAGGGTACGATTGATTTTTTTGCAGATGCCAAGCGTTACAATAGAATCTTTAACAGACGGAGCGGATATTGTCTGCTGATGTGATGGTCCTTTTTCGCTGTAGCCAGAGTATTTATCATAAAGCTCAAGATATTCCTGGATGGAAGCCTGGTCCAGTTCCTGTTGAAAAAAGCGAATGACATACTGCCTTTCATTGATTGTTACCCCGCCATCTTGCTTGGTGATGATTGCAAATAGTTGCGTGAGGGCTTTCAGTATTTCTTCACTCATATCAGTAGGCTATACAAGACTCAATGGCTTAATTAATAGTGCTTAAACTCGAATGGGACCTGAACCAATTCAGCAAGTTCTTCACCGATCTCCTCCATGTCCTCATCCTCTTCGTTAAAGTACCACGTAACTTTGGACCCGGCAATCCCCTCCATGATGTTCAGGATATCAAGGATCGACTTGGAAGATTCGTGATTAAGGTACTCAAATTTAAAAATAAGGTTGGTTTCTGAGTTGGGTGCCTTACCATAGGCCCTAAGCCACTCCAGGACTGGCTGGTAAAATTCTTTGGGATTATCGGACAACGATCTCCCCTTAATTTGGAATGAACCAGCGGATTGATCAAGTTCGACAGCTGGTGTTGCTGCGGTCTCCGGTGTGTGAAGGGCGTTCATCAAAAATAAGTTGGGTTAGTCACGAAGCTGGCACGTGAGTAGGTGCATCATGCGTCCAATTTATGGCATATTGATGGATTAATAAAATATTCCATTCGCGTATTCCGCAGAAACGCTAAATAAGATTCTCCTGATTAAAACTGTAAGGTAGGAGAAAAGATGCGGAGGGAAATATCACCCATTTGGATTCCCTGGTAAGCATTACAATTTGAATTGGTTTTTTTTGAACAGATTCAAACTCCGACATCACTTGCCGGCAGGCTCCGCACGAGGTGGCCGCTGTCAATTCCTTTTGGTTTTTTTTATGGGCGACCACCGCCATTTTTTTTATTTTTTTTGCAGGGTGCGCAGAGGCCGCTGCATATAAAACCACGCGCTCGGCACACATGCAGAGGGGATAGGCCGCGTTTTCATGATTCGTGCCCGTAAGCAGGGTGTCATCCTCAAGAATAATTGCAGCGCCAACATGGAACTTCGAGTAGGGAGCATAAGCCTGGTGGGCCGCGTCTTTGGCTTTATGCACGAGATACTTCGATTCTGCATCCAGGTCATCAATCTGATCAAATGTCTGAAGTCCTTTCATGTTGGCGAAGGGAAGTAGCCAGATTAAATATAATAAACATGCATGGCCCCGAAAAGGAAATGAACATATTTCATTTAATTTGGCGGCAGTTTAAAGGTTTGAAAGTGGTGTCAGGACCGAAACCAGCGGTCCCACTCAAAATTGTGTAGCATGAAGAAATCCATATTGGTTTTAGGGGCAGGAAGATCATCCTCTGCACTCATATCCTACCTGCTCCAGCATGCCGGACAAAATGATTGGCAAGTAACGGTAGGCGATTTTAATGAGCAGGCAGCGAAAGAAAGGGTTGGGGATTCCGAACACGGAGTTGCGATTCGATTTAACATAGAAGAATACGAGCAAAGCAGCCGTGCTATCGCGGCAACGGATGTGGTGGTCTCATTGTTACCGGCAGGGTTTCATCCGCGGGTGGCCAAACTTTGTCTTGCTTTCAACAAACACCTTTTCACAGCGAGCTATATTTCGGATGAAATGCAATCTTTTCATAAAGAAGCACTGGAAAAAGGTTTGTTGTTTATGAATGAGTGCGGACTGGATCCTGGAATTGATCATATGAGTGCTATGGATATAATTGACCGAATAAAAGCGAATGGTGGCAACATACGCTCATTCGAATCTTTCGCTGGTGGATTGATTGCTCCTGAAACCGATCCCGATAATCCCTGGCGTTATAAATTTACATGGAACCCCCGAAATGTTGTTTTGGCGGGGCAGGGCACCGCCAAGTTTATCCAGGAGGGTCAGTATAAGTTCATTCCTTATCAACAACTATTCACCCGCACTACGTTCGTTAGAATACCCGATTACGGTGACTTCCAGGGTTATGCCAATAGGGACTCATTGAAATATATAAATACCTACGGCCTGCATGGTGTTAAAACGATGCTGCGCGGTACGCTTAGAAATGAAGGATTTTGTTCTGCGTGGAATATTTTAGTGCAACTCGGATGCACCGATGACACCTATCAGATGGAAGGTGTCAAGGGCATGACTCATCGTGAATTTATCAATTCATTTTTGCCTCACGATGACGAGATGATGTTGGAGGAAAAATTACTTTCCCGCTTCGGCCTATCAACCTCCGACTCAGCGCTTACAAAGTTTAAATGGTCGGGTTTTTTTGAAAAGGAAACGGTAGGACTTGACCAGGGTACTCCCGCCCAAATTCTTGAGCACATTCTAAACAAAAAATGGAGGTTGAATCCCTCCGACAAAGATATGGTGGTCATGTGGCACCGATTCACCTACCGGTTAAAAAATGAAACCAGGGAAATTCAGTCTCACATTGTTTCATTGGGAGACGATGCCATCAACACGGCCATGGCCAAGGGAGTTGGATTGCCATTGGCCATTGCAGCCAAACTATTCTTGAATGGTGCAATAAAGCAACGCGGAGTCTGCATGCCTATCGATCGCTCGGTGTATGAGCCCATTCTTAAGGAGTTGGAGAGTCTTGGTATCAGGGCCGTTGAAAGCGAACGGGCGCGTTGATGTCATTGTGTTAGTTTTTCATATTCAACGTCAATTTGAAGTTTACTTCCTTGCGCGGCTTCCACGGCCAATTGGTCGCACCGCTCGTTCTCAGCATGACCGGCATGTCCTTTTATCCATTTGAATTTTGGCTTAAAAGCATGGTGCAGAGGGATGTATCTTCTCCACAGATCAATATTTGCTTTTTTCTTGAAATTGTTTTTCTCCCAGGTCCACAGCCAACCCTTTTCAACGGCTTCCACTACATATTTTGAATCTGAAATAATGGTCACGGGAATTCCTTTTTTTTTGATTGATTCAAGACCCACGATCACAGCAAGCAATTCCATCCTGTTGTTCGTTGTCAGTCGGAAACCCTCGCTCAGTTCTTTTTCATGTTTGCCAAAACGGAGAATAGTTCCATAGCCTCCCGGACCTGGATTCCCTTGCGCTGCACCGTCAGTGAAGATCTGAATCATAGGTGCGCTCAGACGGAGGATAGATTGGTTTTAAATATTTTAACTCCGATCGCAAGGAGAATCACGCCAAAAACCCTCCGAAGTACCTGGAAACCGGATTTGCCAATCACGCGCTCCAGCCAGCCAGCCATACGAAGTACCACATAGACAAATACGAGGTTTAGCAAGATGCCAACCAGTACATTGATTTCAGAGTAAACCGCGCGCAATGAGAGAATAGTGGTAAGTGTGCCTGCACCTGCTATAAGTGGAAAAGCAAGGGGAACTACGGATCCTGACCCATTGGCCTCGGGATCATCTTTTATCAGCGTGATACCTAAAATCATTTCCAGGGCCACTATAAAAATGACGATGGCACCCGCCAGGGCAAACGAAGCAACGTCCAGTCCGAAAAGCATCAGGATCGATTGTCCAAGGTATAAGAACAGGACCATTAAAACAGCCGATATAATGGTGGCTTTCTCTGCATAGATTCTGCCATCTCTTTTTTTTATGATAATGATCAGAGGGACGGCTCCGAGAATATCAATCACTGAAAAGAGAATCAACGTAACAGAAAAAACTTCGGTGAAACTAAATGCGTGCATGGCGCTTGTTTTAGCGGCAAACTTAGCAATTTTTGATGCATTCCCGGGGAAGCAGTTGGGAATTGAGGTCGAAAATAAACAGCCAGTAACCTTACGAGTGGATAGGATGCTATGGTTAAATACGCGTATTCATTATTTGGTCGTTAAAAAATATTGGATGGCCAATGCGTAGCCTTCCATGCCAAAGCCGCTGATCAGCCCGACACACTTTGAGGTTACAATGCTTCTGTGTCTGAATTCTTCACGGGCAAGGAGGTTGGAAATATGTACCTCAGCCACTTTGGTTGTAATTGAACCCACTGCATCATGAATGGCAATAGAGGAGTGTGTGTACGCACCGGCATTCAATATGATGCCATCGTACGAAAACCCAACCTCATGCAGCTTGTTAATGATTTCACCCTCAACGTTCGACTGAAAATAATCAATGGTGATACCCGAGAAGCGATTTTTCAACTCAGCCAGAAAATTTTCAAAAGTCTGATCTCCATAAATGGACTTCTCCCGGGTTCCGAGGAGGTTGAGGTTAGGTCCGTTGATGATTTGAATTTTCATTTCGGAAAGATAGCCTGAAGGTGAGGATTAATCAATAGTGTCAATCACCGGGCAGCCCTTGTTTCTTGATTGGCGAATCTTGAATTTTGATTTGACATGTGGGATCAACAAATAAAGCATTTTAGTACCTACCTGAAACTCGAGCGATCCCTGTCTGCCAACTCAGTGGAAGCATACGTCCGGGATGTTGAAAAGCTCCGGCAATTTATGGAGATGTCACATAAAGAAGTTTCTCCCTTGAAAGTGACTGCCAGACATTTGCAAAACTTTCTTGCGTATGTCAATGAGTTGGGAATGAGTGCCCACAGTCAGGCAAGGATCTTGTCTGGTGTAAAAGCTTTTTACAAATATTTGCTTTTTGAAGAATTGCTGGAAAAAGATCCAACTGCCCTTATCGATGGACCTAAGTTGGGAAGGAAATTGCCGGACACCCTGAGCTATCCGGAAATTGAACAGTTGCTGGAGGCAATTGACATGTCCCTGCCGGAAGGTAGCCGCAACCGGGCCATGCTGGAGGTACTTTATAGTTCCGGGCTGCGGGTTTCGGAACTGGTTGAGCTTAAGATGAACAATGTCTATTTTGATGTGGGATTTTTAAGGGTGATTGGCAAAGGCAACAAAGAACGACTGGTACCGATTGGAAAAGACGCGCTCAAGTTTCTTAAAATTTACAAAGAACAGAGCCGCGTGCACGTTCCCATTCAGTCGGGCTTTGAAAGCTATATGTTTTTGAACCGCAGGGGAAAAAAAATAACCCGGGTGATGGTGTTTACAATTATCAAACAGTTGGCAGCGCGAATAGGGCTGAAGAAGGTAATTAGTCCCCATACGTTCAGGCATTCCTTTGCGACACATCTTATCGAGGGGGGTGCCGACTTGAGGGCCGTTCAGGAAATGCTGGGGCACGAGTCAATAACAACCACCGAAATTTACACCCATTTGGATCGTGATTATTTAAGACAGGTCATTCAGGAGTTTCACCCTAGAAGTTAATTACCGTATTTTTGAAATATGATCAGGTTTGCGGTCTTTCTGAGCTTAGTGTGGTGGTTTGGCGAAATATCTGGCCAGGGTCTCGAAGTGCGATTCGATAAGGACAGGGACCTTTCTGTGTATAAGACCTTTGAAATGGGCGAAAGTGATGTGGTCACTCCCGCGGATAAACGCAAGATCAATGAGAGGGAATTAAAATTGATTGTCACGAATATCCTGACCGCGGAGTTGACAGGAAAGGGCCTGCAACAGGTCGACACTGGCGGTGACCTTGTTGCTACATTTATTATCGGTGAACTCGACCGTTCGGTAATACAAGACCTCGGACCCTTGGGAGGGACACCGGGAGCCGCGCAGGATCGATCAAGCGTGGAGGACATCAAAGAGAGTAACCTGGTTATTACGCTTTATGACAGGAGCAAAAACCTTATTTGGCGCGTGAACGGTACCGGAAGGGCTGACAGGAATCAACCTCAACAATTTGTGAGTGAAATTGTAAACAAAGGTTTTAGAAAGTTTTCCCTTAATCCACCAAAAGAAAAAAAGAAGCGCTAGTTGTCCATGTACAAATTGATTATTCGCCCGATTCTATTCCTGTTTGATCCGGAAGAAATTCATCATTTCGTTTTCAGAGCCCTGGCCATGAAGGGAAAAATTCCAGGATTCAAAGGGTTGCTTCGAATGCTTTTTAACTATAGAAATAAAAGGCTTGAGCGGGAATTGTTTGGAATTAAGTTCTCCAACCCTGTCGGACTTGCTGCCGGATTCGACAAAGATGCCAAACTGATTGATGAGCTAGCATGCTTTGGCTTTGGCTTTATCGAAATAGGCACGCTAACACCGCGCTCCCAAGTTGGTAATGAGAAGCCACGCCTGTTTCGCCTTCCCAAAGATCGGGCATTAATTAATCGAATGGGCTTCAACAACGAGGGACTGGACAATGCGGTTGAGCGTTTGAAGAGAAGAAATTCCAAAGTCATCATTGGCGGTAATATTGGCAAGAACAAAGATACGCCCAACGACAAAGCATTTTCAGATTACATGTTATGTTTCGAGGCGCTGCATCCGTATGTTGATTATTTTGTTGTCAATGTAAGTTCGCCCAATACGCCAGGGCTCCGGGAGCTTCAGGACAAGGAGCCGTTGAAGAGGTTAATGTCCCACGTAAAAGGCCTTAGCAGATCGAAGGAAAAAATAAAACCCGTGCTGCTGAAAATTGCCCCCGACCTCAGCACGTCCCAGTTGGATGACATTGTAGAGATATTAAAGGAGACAAAAACCGATGGCGTGATCGCCACCAACACGACAATTGACCGAACCTCGCTTCAAACTCCGACCGGGGAGGTGACAGCAATGGGAGCGGGTGGATTAAGTGGAACACCGCTCACTAAAAAGTCCACGGAGGTGATTGCCTACCTACGAAAACAATTGGGTCCGGACTATCCCATCATTGGCGTAGGCGGCATCATGAACAGGCAGGATGCCTTGGAGAAGTTGAACGCTGGCGCTGATTTGATTCAGCTCTATACAGGCTTCATCTATGAAGGGCCTGGAATTGTTGGGAAAATCAACCGGACGATAGCCAGGCGGGCTAATGTTTCAAAGTGAGGTAGCCGGTTTGCGTTTTTCTCCCTGAAGGAAATTCTATTTTGTAAAAATATACCCCTGAGGCCAGGACGTCCCCTGCTTTGGAGATTCCAGAAAATATCCTGTCCGCATTGTTGTAATTCTCTACTTCAAAAACGAGATCTCCCCAACGATTATAAATACTTACTTTATTGGATTGCGTATCCGGCAATGCCTCAATATTTTTTATAATCCATTTGTCATTTAAAGGATCTCCGTTCGGGGAAATTCCATTATAAATATCAACATCACCCTCAACCTCGATGGAGAGTACTTGTTGTGTGCAGCTTCCCAGCAAATCGCAAACTTCGATCGTAATGCTTTCTGTGCCAGAAAAGGTCAGCCCAAAATAATCGATCGTCAGAATTCCATTGCTGATCTGGGCGATGGCGCCACTTGCGGGTGGCACCGTTACTTTTAGGGTTGAGAAGTCAAGATTACCATCGGGGTCGCTGATGAGATTGGATAGGTCGATGGTGGCAACACCGGCAATGCTGGTAGATGTTGTCGTTGGTGTAACAACCGGAGGACCATTGGTACACGATGGCCCGCCAATGGTTGCCGTCACGATCGATCTTGCACTCTCACACGTGCCGTTGTTGATCGACACAAAATAGTCAGTAGTCACCAATAAATTTGGCGTGGTGTAGGTTGCATTCGAGGCGCCCGGGATTGGAGTTGTGGCAGTGGAACTTTCATACCAGGTATATGATCCGCTGGTACCACCCGAAGCTGTTAGGGTTATCGCAGTTGGCTCACAACTTGCCGCTCCGGTTGTTGCAGGTGCGCCAGGGATTGGATTGATCGTGGCCGTAACCTGGATACGGTTACTTTCGCAATTGCCATCGTTGATCGCCACGTAGAATGAAGCCGAAGAATTTAAGGCCGCGGTGGTATACGAATCATCTTGTTCTCCTGGCAGTGAACTGCCTCCTGTTGGCTGGGTGTACCATCGGTATTGGCCATTTGTGCCGCCAGCGGCATTGAGTGTTACCTGGCCGGGGCCGCATTTGCTCGCTCCGGTGGTTGACGGAGGTGCCGGAAGAGGAATTATGGTTGCTGATACCGAGGTTCGTGTGCTCTCACAAGCTCCATCGTTGATGCTGACATAATAAATTGTCGTTCCCGAGATCACCGGGGTGGTGTAAGTGCTGTTGGTTTGTCCAGCGATTGGTGTTCCCAATGTGGGCATGGTGTACCACCGGTATTGTCCTGCCGATCCACCGGAAGCATTGAGCGTGACGGCAGAAGGCCCGCAAGCTGCGGTACCGGTTGCACCCGGAGCAGCCGGAATGGTATTTATGGTTGCCACAACGGATGTTCTTGTGCTCTCACAAGTTCCATTGTTGATGCTGACGTAATAAGTTGTCGTTCCTGAGATCACCGGGGTAGTGTAGGTGCTGTTGGTTTGTCCAGCAATAGGTGTTCCCAATGTGGGCACGGTGTACCACCGGTATTGTCCCGCAGATCCTCCGGAAGCATTGAGCGTGATGGCTGATGGTCCACAAGCCGCATTTCCAGTTGCACCCGGGGCAGCGGGAACCGTATTTATGGTTGCCACAACGGATGTTCTTGTGCTCTCACAAGTTCCATTGTTGATGCTGACGTAATAAGTTGTGGTTCCTGAGATCACCGGGGTAGTGTAGGTGCTGTTGGTTTGTCCAGCAATTGGTGTTCCCAATGTGGGCACGGTGTACCATCTGTATTGTCCCGCAGATCCTCCGAAAGCATTCAGTGTGACAGCAGAAGGCCCGCAAGCCGCGTTTCCAGTTGCACCCGGAGGAGCGGGAATGGAATTTATTGTCGCAACAACGGATGTTCTTGTGCTCTCGCAAGTTCCATTGTTGATGCTGACGTAGTAAGTAGTAGTTCCTACGATCACCGGGGTAGTGTAGGTGCTGTTGGTTTGTCCAGCGATTGGCGTTCCCAATGTCGGTACGGTGTACCATCTGTATTGTCCTGGCGATCCACCCGAAGCATTAAGTGTGATGGCTGCCGGGCCACAAGCCGCATTTCCAGTTGTACCTGGAGCGGCCGGGATGGTATTAATAGTGGCAGTCACTGATGTTCTGGTACTTTCACAAGTTCCATTATTGATGCTGACGTAATACGTAGTGGTAAGGGCGAGGACTGGTGTGGTGTAGGAACTGAAGGTTTGCCCCGCGATAGGTGTTCCCAATGTTGGCACCGTGTACCACCTGTATTGTCCTGGCGATCCACCGAAGGCATTGAGCGTGACAGCTGAAGGCCCGCAAGCCGAGTTGCCAGTGGCACCCGGGGCAGCTGGAACCGTATTTATAGTTGCCACAACAGATGTTCTTGTGCTCTCACAAGTTCCATTGTTGATGCTGACGTAATAAGTTGTCGTTCCTGAGATCACCGGAGTAGTGTAGGTGCTGTTGGTTTGTCCAGCGATTGGTGCTCCCAATGTTGGCACGGTGTACCACCTGTATTGCCCTGAAGATCCACCGGAGGCATTGAGTGTGACGGCAGAAGGCCCGCAAGCCGAGTTGCCAGTTGTACCCGGAGGAGAGGGAATGGTATTTATAGTTGCCACAACGGGTGTTCTTGCGCTCTCACAAGTCCCATTATTGATGCTGACGTAATAAGTTGTCGTTCCTGAGATCACCGGAGTAGTGTAGGTGCTGTTGGTTTGTCCAGCGATTGGTGCTCCCAATGTTGGCACGGTGTACCACCGGTATTGTCCTGCAGATCCACCGGAGGCATTAAGTGTGATGGCTGCCGGGCCGCAGGAGGAGTTGCCGGTAGTTCCAGGTGCCGATGGCAAAGGGTTTATAGTGATGGTGGCTGAAGAGGTGAAAACATCATTTGCCGCTGTTCCGGATATGCGGCACCGATAATTACCCGCCCCAAAGTTCCCTGTTGTATTAATTGCCAGCGTATTAGTCGTAACTCCACTGTATCCTCCTGTGTTGGAAATATCTCCCCAAACGGTGGGACTTGTTTCCCTTTGCCACTGATAGGAGATGGAAGGATTATTAGTGGCGGCAGTGGTCATTGTCGTGACCGTACCCTCACATACTGTGCTTCCGCTTGGTTGTGTAGTGATCAAAATGGGAGGAACCAGGGTTACATTATCCAATCGATTGGTGGTATTGGCATCGCGATATAGACCGCGAATTTGAAGACTTCCCAAATCAGAAAGTATGTTTTGAATTTGGATTTCTGTGGCAGCCGTACCACTGACGCTGTTGGTTGTTTTCCAATAGCCTAATGAATTGTTTAATGCCACGGAATACGTTGCCCAGGACGGTGGGGCAGGAGGTTGGTTAGAGGTCGGGGGGAAATAATACAACACCATACCCGCGCTGCTGGCAATCGTAACTTCTGCATATTGATTGGGAGAGCCCGTGCTGCTTTGCTGAATATCATATCGCAAGGTTCCGTTGTAATAGGCACTTCGGTTTCCCAGGAAAGCGGACGGAGCTACGAAATAGAAATTAAAATAAAATGTTCCGGCTCCTCCTACAAATACGAATGGAGTACCAAATACGTGCCCTCCCGGGTTTCCACCGGTTGCGCTATAGGAAATTGTTCCGTCAGCATCGTTAGGCGTAGTCCAACCCTCAGCGTTGACATTAAAATTGCTACCGATTTGTGCAATGGCCGAGGTATAACCGGCTAAAAATGCTATTGTTGAGATTGCGACCTTGAGGTACTTCGTCATTTTAGTTTGTTGTTAAATCGACAAAGCCAGCTACCTAGACATTATCAAATTTACCAACTTAAGACAACCTTAAATGCTTGTACGCTGCTTTTTGTAAACGGATGTTTTATACTAAATATTAGCGCTATCGTTTTACGGCCAAATAACCTGTAAGAGACGGTCTAACGCTGCCAAACTCGATTTTATAGAAGTAAACCCCTGACGTAACTTCGTTTCCATTATTATTGATTCCTCTAAAAACCCGGGTATTGTTATCGTAGTTGGTAGTCTCAAAAACCAAATCTCCCCAGCGGTTATAAATCGAAACGGTATTTTCTTTTGTATCGGGTAAGGCTTCAATGTTTTGAATGATCCATTTTTCATTAAATAGGTCACCGTTTGGGGAGACACCGGTGTGGATGATCAAATCACCTACAACATTGACAGTTAGTTCTTGCTGAGCGCAACTTCCTAAAAGGTCGCACACCTCAATGGATATTTTATCAACGCCCACAAATGAAAATCCTGCATAGTCGATCGTTAAAACATTGTCAATGATTTGTGCTGTGGCACCACTTGCAGGTTGATTAACAATTTTCAGTGTAGCCAGGTCAAGGTTGTTGTCAGCATCAGAAATGAGTAGTGTCAGGTCAATGGATATTTTTCCAGCAATGGGTGTGGTTGCTTGTGTGATATTAATAACGGGTGATTGATTGGAGCAAGGTGCAGGAATGACAATAGTGGTGATGGCATCGGAAGAGGAACTGGCGCATCCACTGGCATTAGTAACAATAACTGAATAAATACCTGAGGTAGAGATAGTAATCTGTTGGGTAGCTTCTCCATTCGACCAACTATAGGAGCTGAAGCCGGCTGGCGCTGCCAACGTAAGGATATTGCTACTACAAACGGATACATTTCCTCCAGTAGGCGTTATGCTCGAAATAATGGTGGGTTTTGGTGGTAGATTATTGATGGTTGCTAGAACCTGCGTGCGGCCGCTTTCGCAAAAACCATCGTCAATAGATGCGTAATAGGAAGTCGTAGCCGAGATAGGCGGGGTGATATACGTGTCATTCACTTCTCCAGCAATGGCGGTACCTCCGGATGCCGTTGTGTACCATCTGTATTGGCCATTGGCTCCGCCCGAAACAGAAAGGGTTACCGGAGCTGTTCCGCATGAACTTCCATTTACTGGCGAGGTAGGCACAGCAGGGATTGCATGGACAGTTAATGTCACTGAGTTTGAAAATACGTCTGCTGCCAAATCACCCGATACCTTGCAGCGATAATCGCCTGCACCAAAAGTGCCCGTGGTGTTTACATTAAACGAAGCAGAGGTTGCACCGCTATAGCCGCCACCATTGACTACATCGGTAAAAATTGTGCCATTAAATTTTTGCCATTGGTAAAGAATATTAGTTGTTCCGTTTGCTCCAATGGTAAAAGAGGCCGTGGCGCCATCACATACTGCGACAGGGGCGGGTTGTGGTAAGATCGTGATAGAACCCGCTCCACAGGAAGAACCAGAAGGCGTATCCCCCGTAATTGTCCATCCTTTTGTTGCTGTTAAATTGGTTCTTGCCGCTACGGCATCGGTGCCGTATTGCCTTCCTGTTGCGCCAAGCATTCTGCTGTTAGGCGTAGAAGGATTTGCACTCCAACCTATTAATGTGGCTGAATAGTTATTGCAATCCATTCCACTATCGATAAACATAAATCTTAGGTCAGCTGCCGTGTTTAATGTCCATGCCCCGATGTTTTGATTAAAGGCACTTGCTTGAGAAAACATGCCGAACATTGTTGTAACTGATACCGTGTTCCACGCGCCAATGTTCTGGTTGAAAGAATTTGCGCTCGCAAACATTTCACTCATCGTAACAACTGACGCTGTATTCCATGCCCCGATGTTTTGGTTAAATGCATCTGCATTATAAAACATATATTCCATGTCGGTAACAGCCGCTGTATTCCATGCCCCTATGTTTTGGTTAAATGTGCTTGCCTGATAGAACATTTCCAGCATAGTAGTAACTGCCGCTGTATTCCACGCCCCGATGTCCTGGTTAAAGGTACTTGCTTGCTCAAACATTCGTTGCATATCGGTAACTGCTCCCGTGTTCCACGTGCCGATGTTCTGGTTAAAGGCACTTGCTCCGTCAAAGACCCCATGCATGTTGGTAACAGCAGTTGTGTTCCAGTTATTGATATTGGTTGGCGAATTCAAGATCGTGCACCCTCCAAACATTTGACGCATACTTGCAACCCCCAATAGACTAGGTACATCGGTAGCCGTTACTTGCAGATTGGCGCAACCTCGAAATGCAAATTCCATACTCGTCCAGTCCGTGCTGCCCCATTGCTCTACCTGGGTAAGCCTGTTGCGATTTGAGCCATTGTTGATAATGATTCTTTGGAAGTTGGTGGGTGCTATCTGCAAACGAATAGTGGATCCAGTTGGTAACCCTGTGATGGTGAGTGTTGCGCCACTCCATGAGCCGCTTCCTGTTGCACTCCCAGGTGATATTTCCTGCCAGGTGTAGTTAACCGTACCACTTGTGGCTGTACCAAATGATAGTTGTGTAGGGCCAGAGCCTGCAGTGGCCAGGTTCCATTGGGTGATGAAATTCTGAGCAATGCCTTGTTGCCCGGACCAAAGTAAAAATAGAAAAGCCAAAGTTTTGTTGGTGGTGTTCATAGCTTCCAAGATTCCAGCGCGTTAAATTCTCTATGGGTGAAATGGTTAAGCCCAGGGGATCATTTACCCGTGAGTAAAATTCTTCATATTCCATGCTTTGGAAAATAGCATAATGATGCTAAGGTATCCTGGATTGGTACTCAAGATTGAGGTCAGGGATGTGAAGGAAAATACTGAGGATTTTTAGAAATACAATTAAATGAGTTTCTCATTGATGGCTTTGCTGACAGCTTCTGTTTGAGAATGGACCTGAAGTTTCTCGTAGATCTTTCGAATGTGCGAACGCACTGTGTCAATGCTAATTGCCACTTGAGCCGCAATTAATTTGTAGCTATTGCCTTTGCTCAGCGAAGCCAACACCTCTTTCTCCTTGGGTGTCAGTTGATAGGGATTGTTCGCAGGTTTTTGTTGCATGGAAACAAGAATCATCCTGGCTACACTTGGTGACATGGGTGCTCCGCCTTCCAACACTTCCTCAATGGCGTTGAACAACTTATTGGAAATATGCTTTTTCAATAAATAGCCGGAAGCGCCTGCGCATACTGCGTCAAACACATGTTGGTTGTCATCAAATACAGTGAGCATAAGAATGGGAATTTCCCTGTCAACGCTCCGAACCTGCTTTACTGCTTCTATGCCGTTCATTCCGGGCATATCTATGTCCATGACTAACAAGTCCGGATGATATTGCTGGAGATGTGCTTTTACTTCCTTCGGATTTTCAAAAGCCTCGAGTAGTCGAATACTCGTGTTCAAGCGCAGCATTGCCTGTATACTGTCACTTAGTTGCTGATTGTCTTCGTAAAGGATAATGGAGTGAGATGCCATGATGGTTATACAAATAACGGTGCCTTTTATTTAGTAGAGTATAGCATATTTATGCTAGAGGCAATTGTAATTCTAATTCTGTTCCCTTATTCTTTGCGCTGGTCAGTGTAATGGTTCCGTTAACTTCTTTAGCCCGTTCCTGTAGGTTGCGTAGTCCATTGCCCGCATTTACCTTTTGCTCCTCAAAACCTTGCCCGTTATCTTTTACCTTAAGGAGGAGCGTATCATTTTGCTGTTGAAGGTCAATCTCAACCGTATTGGCCTTACTGTATTTCGCGGCATTGTTGATCGCCTCTTTGAATATCAAGAATAGATTCTTTCGCCTTTCAGAATCCAGAACAAGTCCACCGCTTATTTTTTCAGTAAATCGATACTCGATGCCAGCGGACTCAAAGATCTCAGTGGCAAATTCTCTCATGCGTGTAATGACTTTCTCTATCGAATCGTTGCGCGGGTTGATGGACCAAACCATATCGCTCATGTCTTCCATCATGCGGTTAGATTGGTCGCCAATCCGCTGAAGGTAGTTTTGGGTATTGCCATTTTGCTCCACCAGCGCCACTTGGCTGAGAATGTTGATGCTGGATAGGGTAGAGCCAATGTCATCGTGTAAGTCGCGAGCCAGATTGTTGCGTACTTTTTGGATTTCAAGCAATCTTTTTGTGTTGCTCATTACGCGGTAGCGATTGACCAACAGTAAGCCAATAACAACAATCGAAATTAAGCCAATAATGATGGCGCTATTAGCGGCTCTTTGACGGCCGAGTGCGAGGCTTTGCAATTCCTGGTCCTTTTTTCAGCAACGCTATTTCCTTTTCCTTTTTTTCTGCATTATATTCTTCCTCAAGTTCTTTTAATTGAAGGATTACAGCATTGCCTCTTATTGAGTCGGTTAGCAGGTGCCCTTGTTTAAGGTATTCATAGGCTTTATCAAATTGTTTTTCTCGATGCGTACCACTCGGCTAACATTACCTGCGCTTCAGCGGTGTTATCCCGTGAGCCTGCCTCCGATGAGATTTTAATATTTTGTAAAAGGGTCTGCTCTTCCTTTGCTTCCTTCCGCGTATCCTTTTGCAGCACTATCAGGTAAGTCTTAATTCTTGAAACCAACGCACTGTCTCCGACTTGCCTGGCCAATGTCATCGCCTCGGCAAATGCCCTGGTGGCTTCCTCATTCTTCTTTATCTGCTTCAAAAGGGATCCCATATTGAATAGTACCCGTGACTCCTCCAGCGATAAATCAAGGTCCCGTGCGCGCATCAATGCTTTATTAAAATAGCGCATGGAAAGATCGACTTTGTTTGTTTTCTGATAAACAACGCCCAAGCTCATCCACGTTGTCAGTACTCCTCGTTTATCGCCCAGCTCCTCTTTTAATTTTTCAGATCGATAATGATATTTCTCGGCAATGGTATATTGCTTCAGATCAAGATAATCATTCCCAAGGCTATTGAGACAAAAGGATTGCCCGCGTTTGTTTTTCACTTCTTCGAATAACGTGAGTCCCTTAAGATGGTAGTCTGCGGCATTTTGTAATTCACCCAAGTTGTAATAGACATTTCCAACATTCAATAGCTGGCCGGCACGTGCCGTTTTGTCCCCGTTCTCCAACAGTCGAAGGGCTTCTAATAAATACGGTAACGCTTCTTTTAGCTTTCCCTGGTTTTTGTAGAACAAACCAGCGGCATTTGCATAATTGATGATCGCCTTTTTATTGTTTGAATTTTGGGTTAGTATTTTTAGCTGATCCAGGTAATATTGGGCACTATCAGTTCGACCAGCGTTTTGGTGCAAGGCAATCAATGCCGAATATCCTGACGCCAATCCAAAATCGGTTCCTAGCTCTTTTGCTAATGCCACTTGTTGATTGGTATAGGATTTGGCTTTTGTCATATCCTTACGCATAAACTCAGCGGCTAGATGGTCGAGCGCCCTGATTTCGTTGGTATCACGAGGATGTGTGGCAATAATTCGCAGCAGGCTATCAATTAAATTCTGCTGGGCAGAGATAGTCCCTGCGCAGAGGATCAATAAAAGCAGCGGGATTCCTTTGTTCAAAAAGGGAATATTTCTACCAATTTAGTGAAAGGGAAATGGCGTTCAAAACATCAGTTTTCTGACTCTTAAAGAACTTAGCCCAAAGGTTTAATACGTTCTTCATGAAGCAGAAATTAACCTGAGCGCCAATTATTTCTTTATACTGAGATACCCAGTCTGGGCCTCTCTACCGCCCTTGAATTCAATTTTGTAAAAGTATACACCTGAACTAAGCGGGTTTCCATTCTTATTAACACCAATAAATGAGTTTTGGTCGTTGTTGTAGTTGATTGTTTCAAATACCAAATCTCCCCATCGATTATAAATTGAAACTCTGTTTTCTTTTGTGTCGTCCAACAGTTCAATGTTTCCGATAATCCATTTTTCATTGCGAGAATCTCCATTGGGGGAAATGCCAGAATAAATCACCAGGTCGCCCGCTACTTCAATTTCAAGCTGCCGCTGCGCGCACTCACCAAACAGGTCGCACACCTGAATGGTCAGCCTGTCCATACCCACAAAGTCATTTCCACTATAATCGATTTCGAGGTTGCTGCCATTAATTGTGGCAGGTGCGCCACTGATTGGTTGTTGCAAAACAATGAGCGTTGAAAGCGCGATGTTGTTGTCGGCATCTGAGACCAGACTTATCAAATCAAAAATCACTTTGCCTCCGAGGATTGTTGAAAGTTGAGCAGGGCCAATTACCGGTGGTTGATTATTGCATGGAGCTGGAATTACATTGACCACAACAGGATCTGATATCGGGCTGGCACATCCATTGGCATCCGTGACCATCAGCGAGTACGATCCGCTGACACCAATAGTAATCTGCGGGGTAGTAGATGAATCGGACCATAGATAGCTGGAGAAGCCGGTCGGTGCCGAAAGCGTAAGTGGATTGGTACTACAGATGGTAACTGCATTTCCAACTGGCGTGATGCTGGACGCGATATTTGGTTTTCCAGGTTGGGAATTGATGGTGGCAAGTACTGAGGCCCTTGTACTTTCACATGAACCATTGTGGATGGCAACGTAGTATGCTGTAGATACACCAAGGGTGGGCGTGGTGTATGTATTATTCACGGCACCTGATATTGGCGAGCCGCCAGATGCTGTTAAGTACCACCGATATTGGCCGCTTACACCACCCATTGCCGTGAGTACCACATTTGCGTTTTGACATGCACTTGCCCCGGTTGTGGTTGGTGAACTTGGGGAAGCATTCACTGTCAGGCTGACGGAATTGGTTGTGGCGCTTCCGCAACCATTGCTGATAAAACATCTGTACGTGCCAGCATCCGCAAGTGAAACAGCCGGAAGGGTCAAAGAAGGATTCGTAGCACCTGGAATATTCACACTGTTCTTTAACCATTGATAGGCCAGTGGTGCGTTGCCGGATGCACTTACCGTAAATGTTATATTTTGACCGGCACATGCCGTTTGTGGCGTGGGCTGCGTGGTCACCATGGGGCAACCCACGAGCACGGTGTTGTTGATCAGCGTGCCCAGGTAATCCTCATAAATATTGAATGAGGTAGCAACAATGTCGGGTTTTGAATCACCATTCACATCGTGAATCACAAGGCGATTGCCGCCAGAGTAATCTTTGTCAATATGAATATTACTGCTGATTCCGCTTAGAGTACCCTTGAAAATCACAATCTGACCCGGCTGACTACTAATGCTATTTTGAGAACCGACAATAAGGTCTTTGAATCCATCACCATCCATGTCAGCGTATCCCCATGGAAACCCCCCAAGGCTAACGGCAATCGAAGAACCTGTAAAATTTCCCAGGCCATCGTTGACAAAAAAATCATTGCCGCTGCTGCTGTTTGAAAACGCGATGACGTCCAAGTTCGAGTCGTTGTTTAAATCTTCAATAAGGAAAAAGCTGCCTGCATGCTGATACTGTGTGGTACCTTCTGTAAAGCTTCCCGAGCCATTGCCAGTGATCAATACCATGCGGTTGATATTACTAAGGTTAGCAACCAAATCGAGATTTCCGTCTCCATTAAAATCTGCCGCCTTGATTTCGATGATGTCCCCGGACACGGGGGTGGTGACCGAGGCACTAAACCCGCTGCCCGTGCCTGAAAGGAAATTAATGACGCGTGAGGTGTTGCCGCTTACGACCAGATCAGCATTGGTATCGTTGTTAAAATCACCTGACGTGATTCTTCCGGTAACGGTGGATGTTACACCAAAATTTCCAAGTAGCGCAAAGGACCCATCTCCACCTCCCGTCAACACGGTTACAGAGGAGGCACTCTGATTGTAAGTTGCAAGGTCCAGGTGTGAATCATTATTAAAATCAAAGGCCAGAACCTGAGTGGGAAAAGCTCCGGTTGTGTAGTTGGTTGTTGTTTTTGCAAATTTGCCTCCGCCCTGGCCGAGATAAATGGTAACGATGTTGCCGACCGAGTGACACATGGCCACATCGATAATGCCATCTTCATTAAAGTCTCCTTTGACAAGGTCTCGCGGATCGGTAGGTGTGGGGTACTTAATAACTGAGTTGGAGAAATATCCCGTACCGTCACCGAGCAAAATATCGGCCATGTGCACACCACCCCATCCACCTATTCCTACAATATCCATTTCTGTGTCGTTGTTCACATCAGCCGCCTCAAGACCTAAATGGTATCCATTGGTCTCGAACTTGGCGAGTAAAGTAAAAACCCCTGCTCCATTTCCGAGGAAAACCCTAACGTTGGTGGTGTTTACATTGTTATCATTAGAAATGATGTCCGGGTGAGTGTCATTGTTAAGGTCAGCCACGGTATATTCACTGCCTGTTTGAGCAAGAATGATGCGGGGAGCAAACATGCCAGTACCGTCATTGAGCGAGTATCCTCCGCCAGCGATTAGATCGACATCAGTATCATCATCGAGATTGACTGCGAGTATGTCTTCGGTCGAATTAAATCCAGGAATCAGTGAACCCGGTGTGTAGTTTGTTCCGCTTCCATCACCAAACCATACCTGAACATTCGAGGACACGGTAATGGCAAAATCAGGATTGGTATCACCATTAAAATCGGCCGTAGCGATGTCCCAAACGTTGGCGATAGTAATAATCGTGGGTGCTGAAAAACCACCCAAACCGTCTCCGAAGAAGATATATACATCGCTGGGCGTTCCCCGATTGGTTACCAACATATCCAGGTTATCATCTTTGTCCATATCATCAACCGCAATAGCTTGTGGTGTATCCCCGGCATTGAAGTGGATCGGGGCAGCCAGATTCCCAGCTCCGTCCCCAAGTAGCAATGACACGGCATCTGTATTCTCCTGGCTAACAGTAACCACATCTAAATTTCCGTCTTCATTAAAATCCCCCACGGCCACATCAAGCGGATTTCGCCTGGAAGCAAAATTTCGTTTGTTACTTCCAGTGAAAGTACCACTACCTGAATTGAGCAGGATGGTAACTTGTTGATTCGACAGACCATTGAAGTTGACAGCTACAAAGTCGACCTGCCCGTCATTGTTAAAGTCGCCTTTTGCGAGCTCTTGTGGGGTTTGAGGCATTGAGATGATGGGCGGTGTTTGAAAAGTCACCTGGGCCTTCAATTGACTGAAGAAAAATAGCAATAAGGGCAAAATGGCCTGACGGAATATGCTTAATGTCATCGTCAAATTGGTTTACCCGAATTACGGCAATGACTCGATTTGGTGGTATTACATAAAAAGGGGAGGAGGGCTATACCAACTTTTCGTGGATGGCCTTCGATACGGCTTCGGTTTGTGAATGAACATGCAACTTCTCGTATATGTTTTTGATGTGCGCCCTTACGGTATCAATGCTGATATCAAAAACTGCGGCCATCATCTTGTAACTATTCCCTTGCGACAAGGACGTGAGAATTTCTCTTTCCCGTAAGGTCAGGTGATAAGGATTGTCTTCTTTTTGTTGCATCGACTTGATCACCATTCTCGCGATTGCCGGTGACATGGGTGCACCGCCCTCCATTACTTCCTCGATGGCATCATAAAGTTTTGTGGAAATATGCTTTTTTAAAAGGTATCCGGTCGCCCCGGCCTGGATAGCGGTCAACACATGATTGTTATCATCAAATACGGTGAGCATGATGATGGGGACGCGTACGCCAGATTGTCGTAGTTTAATCACCGCCTCTATGCCCGTCATCTCCGGCATGTCGATGTCCATGAGAATACAATCCGGCTGAGTGCTTTTTACCTGGGTTTCGATTCCGAGTACGTTACCAAAGGCCCCGACAACCTTATAACGCTCATTAAGAGAGAGCATGCTCGATACACTTTCCCTTAATAGTTCATTGTCCTCGTATATTAATATTTGTGTTTGCATGCCAATTACAGCGATTTAAAGGAGCCAAATTCCTGCCTGCCAGTCAATACCCTGATCATGTGAGGTCAAATTTTAACTGTATGGTGGTGCCCTGCCCAGTTGCAGAAGAAATTTCCAGCCGACCGTTTAAGTCCAGGGCTCTGGCTTTCATATTTCTCATCCCGTTTCCCGTTTTTATTGTCCTGGCATCAAACCCTTTGCCATTGTCCTGAATTTTCAGGACTAGTTCTTTATTGTCAATGTGTAGCTCAACCGATACTTTACTGCATTCGCTGTATTTTGCAGCATTGTTAATTGCCTCTTTAAAAACAAGGAAAATATTTTTTCTTTGTTCGGAGTTGAGCGTCAACAACGGAAAGTCATATTTTTCAAATTGTAACTGAATGTTTTTTGGCTCGAGAATCTCGGCAGCAAATTCCCTCATCTTCACCACCACCTTTTGAATCGTGTCGTTTTCGGGATTGATGGACCAGACAATATCCGACATGCTTTCCATTACGCGCGAAGACTGATCGCTGATGCGCTGAAAGTTTTTCAGCATGATTTCCGGTTGGGGATCTTTTGGCGCAAGCCGGCTGACAATATTGATGCTCGAAAGTGCCGAACCGATATCATCGTGCAAGTCACGGGCGATCAGGTTACGCATTCTTTCCATTTCAATCTGGCGTGTCGCACGACTGATGATGCGAAAACGATTGATCACAAGGATCGCGATAACGATCACCAGAAGCAAGGCGGAACCAATTGCAATTTGAGTTGTTCTGTACTTGTTAATCTTAATTTCCTTGAGTTCCTGTTCTTGATTGAGCCTGTCAATTTCATTTTGCTTCAGGTTGGTCTGAAATTTTGACTCAGCCTCTGCCATGGCTTGTCTGTTTTCGATTTGTGTAAGACTGTCTTTGTGAGTCACGTACAACCGTTGGTTAATCAGTGCATTTTTATAATCACCCTGAGCTTCGTAAATACTACTTTTTAAATCATAGGCATCCAGCAAGAGATAAGCGTTGATTGGTTTTGCGGACACCACAAGCGAATCAGTGTATAAAAGTGCCAGCCTGAAATCTTTGACGGTGTAGTAGCAGTAGGCCAGGCCGGAATAATTGTAAGGTATAAACGGCTGATAATTGATTTCCTGATTTGCCCGAAGGGATTGTTTGTAATAATTAGTTGCCTTTTTATAATCCTGTAAATCGTAATACGCATTGGCAATGCTCAGCGTGACTTCTGCCACATCACGTTTTGCGCCCAATTGCGCATATACGGTTTGGGCTGAATCATAGGCGGCAAGCGCCTCGGTCAGATTTCCCTGCTTCCGGTAGATCCAGCCTAAAAGTTTCTTGCCATAGGCAATGCCACTCTTGTGATTGGATGCTGCTGCCATCACGATACTTCGGTTGGTGTACTCGAGGGCCTTTTCCAAATGTCCAAGTCGGTATTCAATGTTTCCAATATTCGAGAGTGCCTTGGACAAACCTGTTTGATCATGGATACTGTCATACAATTCTGCCGACCGGATAAAATTCGCGAGTGCGTCCTCAAATTTGTTTTCGTTTAAGAATGAATTGGCGAGGCTGTTGTAGGCTCCGGCTTCTTGACCTATTTGACCCATCTTTTTTGATTTCTCCAGCAATTGGTTCAGGTAGTGCCGAGACGAATCACCTTTGTGTTGCCTCATGAAGCTTTCACCAATTCCTGTCAGGGCAACGATTTCTTCCTCCAACAATTTTGCTTTTATCGCGTTCAATGATGCCTCTTTGTAGTAGTAGATGGCCGAATCATATTTGCTTTCATTTTGATAAAACCAACCGAGTTGGTTACATGATTTTGAAATCCCCCTGGCAAATGAAATTTTTTTGGAATAATGATACACCTGCTCGTACAGTCGAGCGGAGCGAAGTGGAGAGTTCTCTGCTAATGCGGAAGCCTTATTTAACAGAACGATAATTGACGCAGAGTCGGCATAGGTGGTCGCCTGGCCATAGGCGGAAACGATCAACGCGAAATGCAAAAAGCAAAGTGCAAAGGCATCGGCAGCGCGATTCATTTTATACCAGATACAATTCCTTCCTGAAAGTTATCCTGTTTTGGTGGTTCCTCCTTCAGCAAATACCGTTTTCAAAGTATTTTTCGACAGATTTCCTTAGTTTTGAGTACTTTTTAAACTGATGGCTGAAAATACCTACAAATCCAACACTTTTAAAAAACCAGAAAAGGAAAAGAAGTCAAAGTCCAGGTCCAACGGCAGGTTTAACATTTCATTTTTTAGCGACCCGCGATTCAAGCTTACGTTCGGATTTTTTCTGCTGATTTCATCCCTGTATTTAGTTACGGCCTTCATTTCTTACCTGTTCACCGGGAAAGCGGATCAGAGTGTTGTCGAAGCCCTCGGTGATGCAGGGTTGTTCGATTCTGGCAGGGAGGTAGCAAACTGGCTTGGCTTGTATGGCGCGATCACCTCGCATTATTTTATTTTCAAATGGTTTGGCATTTCTGCCTTTTTCATTCCACCCATTTTATTCCTTCTTGGATTTAGAATGGTCTTCACCAGAACCCTGTTGCCACTTTTTTCGGTATTTGTTTTTTCTATTTTTTCCGGACTTTGGTTGTGCCTGCTACTCGGTTACATCACCAACAGTGTTTCGGGTGTTCACGAAATAAATTTCCTGAGCGGTGGGTTGGGCTATGAGTTGGCAAAAATTGCTGACGGACTTTTGGGTTGGGGAACATTTCTAGTTTTGGTCTTTTCTCTCTTTGCTTTCATTATTTACTTTTTTAATGTCACCGCGATCAACGCCTTTCAGGTGAAAGACCCAAAGCCCATGGGCAATGATGCGATCCTCGCTGACCTCAAACCAACCTATACCGATGAAGCCGATAACTGGAAAGCAAATTTACCGGAGGAGGATGTTCCAAATTCGGATTTAGAAGTACCTGAGGATGAACCGATGGAATCGAAAGAAATTCCGCTCTCGGCTGAGCCTAAGAAGGTAGATAAGAAGGAGGCAAAGTCCGAGCCTTCGTTTGTTGTCGAGGAGACCAGGTCGGATACCGATGAGATGGCTGATAAACTGGTTGCGGAGCACGGAGTGTATGATCCCACGATGGATTTGAGCAAATTCAAATTCCCGCCACTCGACTTGCTCGATGAATATGATACGGGCAAGGTGCAGGTAACCCAGGAAGAACTGACGCAGAACAAGGATCGGATACTTGAAACGCTTACCAACTTTAAAATTGGCATCACCAGCATAAAGGCAACCATCGGTCCCACGGTAACCCTTTATGAGATCGTGCCCGAAGCCGGAATAAAAATTTCACGGATCAAAAACCTGGAGGACGACATTGCACTGAGTTTGTCGGCACTGGGTATCCGCATTATCGCACCCATTCCAGGAAAGGGTACGATTGGAATTGAAGTGCCGAACAAGAATCGCGAAATGGTGGGCATACGTCAGGTACTGGGTACGGAGAAATTCATGAAGTCCGACAAAGAACTTCCTGTGGCTCTGGGAAAAACCATTTCAAACGAAGTGCTGGTCATTGACCTGGCCAAGATGCCGCACCTGCTCGTGGCGGGGGCGACAGGCCAGGGAAAATCGGTGGGACTCAATGTAATTCTCACCTCTTTATTATATAAGCGTCATCCAAGTCAGCTAAAATTTGTGTTGGTGGATCCCAAGAAGGTGGAGATGTCGCTCTTTAGCAAGATAGAAAGACATTATCTTGCCAAACTTCCCAACAGCGAGGAAGCCATCATCACCGATACGCGCAAAGTGGTGTATACCCTCAACTCTCTTTGTATCGAAATGGAAAATCGGTATGAAATGATGAAAGATGCGGGGGCCAGGAATCTGAAAGAATACAACGCAAAATTTGTCGCCCGGAAATTAAACCCGAAAGAAGGTCACCGGTTCCTGCCATACATTGTATTGGTTATTGATGAGCTGGCCGATTTGATGATGACCGCAGGAAAAGAAGTGGAAACTCCCATCGCCCGGCTTGCGCAACTTGCCCGTGCTATCGGCATACATTTGGTTGTGGCTACGCAGCGGCCTTCTGTCAATGTCATTACCGGAGTAATCAAGGCAAACTTTCCAGCTCGGCTTTCATTTAGAGTGACTTCAAAGGTAGATTCGAGAACAATCCTGGATACCGGTGGCGCTGATCAGCTGATTGGACAGGGAGATATGCTTTTATCAGCCGGCTCAGACATCATCAGACTTCAGAGCCCATTTGTCGATACCCACGAAGTGGAGAAAATTTGTGAATTTATTGGAGCTCAGCGGGGGTACGAATCGGCCTACATGCTTCCCGAGTTTGAGGGCGATGAGGACAAAGGGGCTTCGTCTGTTGACCTTTCCGAAAGAGATGCCCTGTTTGAGGAGGCCGCGCGGCTGATTGTGTCTCATCAACAGGGAAGCACATCCCTTATTCAGCGCAAATTAAAACTAGGCTACAATAGGGCAGGCCGCCTGATTGATCAGCTTGAGGCCGCAGGCGTTGTGGGCGCTTTTGAAGGGTCAAAGGCGCGTGAAGTATTAATTACCGATGAGGTGAGTTTGGAACAATTATTGAATGAATTAAAAGAAAAACATAGTCCGTCATAACCGTTTTCAACCCGAATAAATGAAAAAGAGCCTATTAACGCTGATTTTGCTTCTCAACGGAGCTTTACTGTTTGCGCAATACGACCCAAAAGCGCTTGAGATTCTGGAAGCGATGAGCAATAAATACAAAAATTTAACCTCTTTCGAAGCTAACCTGACCTCTTCGCTGACCAACGACACGGATGGTATTCACGAAGAGTTTAAGGGCAAAATCACGGTGAAAGGAGATATGTTTAAGCTGGTGATTGACGATCAGGAGATCATCAACAATGGCACAACCGTTTGGACCTACCTGCCATCCGCCAAAGAGGTTAATATCGATAATGTAGATCCGGACACGGACGAAATGAATCCTTCAAAATTTTATATTATGTATAAAAAGGGATACAAATATTTATACCTGGAGGATCAAACAGACGGGGGTGTGCTATGCGAAGTGGTGGATCTGGTGCCCGAAAAAAAAGATGCCCAGTATTTCAAGATTCGTATGAACATTGCAAAAAAGGACAAAAGCATTCAAAGCTGGACCATGTTCGATAAGTCCGGCAACCGGTATAAATACTCCATAAGCAAGTTTCAGCCGAATGTCAAGGTCGAAGATTCCTTCTTCACTTTCGACCCGAAGAAATATCCTGGCGTAGAGGTGATTGATTTGAGGTAATTTGTTTATTAAGTTCAGTCATTGTATTTTAGTCTAAATGTCTTTTTATGCCGAGAAATGAAAGACCAACTGTCCCACCACCGGAGCCAAAACCGATAATTAGAGAAAGCCCGAGATAAGGGAATAGCATAATATTGCAATCGCAATTAGTGCAGCTACTAGTACATAAATTACCCACTTCAGCAGTTGTAATCTTCGACTATTGCTTTTGCTGTTAACATCAATCTTAAATTGACATGCCTCAATTTCATTGAGCACTATGGCCAGTTCTTGGTCTTCCAGTTCAAGGTCGAAAAAATTGCCTTCAAAAAGTTCCTTAGGTTCCCGTCCTGGAAACATGTACAAATGTGGAAAGATAATGTAAAGAAGCATCATCAAACAAACGACAAAGACTAGAGCAACTAACACATAAAGGATCGCCTCAGGCGTGGTCGCCTTATCAATTCGAATAAATAAGCCTATATACAAACTAAAAATTGGCACCAACAAGATTAGAAGAGAAAAGGCCCGGCTTGTTATCTTTTCTGCTATCTCATGGGTGAAGTCGAAATGCTCCTTTGCTTCCTCGAAGATGGTTTTGGCTGCACTAACGCTAATTGAACGCCAGTCTTCAATTTCTATCCTCCATTGATTGTTCATTAAAACTAATTTACGGAAATTTCAAGAAAGTATCTGAAGCCGACCGGGCTCGGGGGGCGCGATAGAAGTTCGTTGTTGTCATTTCTATGAGTTGATGCTGAAATTGAAATTTGTTTGGCACTTATCCAAACCAACTTACTTATTTTTGCCCTATGACGCGTTCCCAACTTTACGAAAAAATTAAAAAAAAGCAATCCTACCTTTGCGTTGGTCTTGATACCGACCTTGAGAAAATCCCAAAGCACTTACTTAAAACGGCCGACCCGATTTTTGAATTCAATAGACAAATCATTGACGCTACCAAAGACTTCGCGGTAGCTTATAAACCCAATGTGGCTTTTTATGAGGCGCATGGTGCGGTCGGATGGGAAAGCCTGCGAAGGACGGTTGAATACATCTCGAAAGACTTCTTTTCAATTGCCGATGCCAAGCGCGGTGATATTGGCAATACATCCTCCCTTTACGCGAAGGCTTTTTTTGATCAAATGAATTTTAATTCCATAACGGTAGCGCCCTATATGGGGAAAGATTCCGTTATACCATTTTTGCGGCCGGGAAAATGGGTCATTCTTTTGGCTCACACGTCAAATGCCGGCTGCGAAGATTTCCAACTGGTGGAGTCACGGTCGGGCAAAAAGCTGTACGAGGAGGTAATTGAAAAATCCAAGTCGTGGGCAAGTCCGGACAACCTGATGTATGTGGTGGGAGCTACCCGGGCCGACAAGTTGGCCACCATACGTGCCTTGGCGCCAGATCACTTCTTCCTTGTGCCAGGCGTGGGGGCACAGGGAGGAGATCTTGAGGAGGTGAGCAAGTACGGTCTCAACAAACAATGTGGACTGCTGGTCAATGCCTCCCGCTCTATAATATACGCTTCGGGTGACGAGGATTTTGCTGAAATGGCAAGAAATGAGGCGAAAAAACTACAGGCAGAAATGAAAGTGCTGTTGGATAGCTATCTTTAGGTAAATCGCTATTCTTATGCAGGAGTCCTTCCTCCATTATATTTGGCAGTTCCAGTATTTTGATAAGAAGGATTTAAGAACCTCCATGGGTGAAAAATTGGAAATTTTCCTCACTGGCACGCTAAATGGAGATTCGGGTCCTGATTTCAGCAATGCAAAAATAAAAATTGGGGAAATAGATTGGGCAGGCAGCGTAGAGATACACACCAAATCTTCCTACTGGTACGATCACGGACATGACAGCGACCCGTCATACGACAACGTCATTCTTCATGTCGTGTGGTCGGATGACAAAGAGGTGCATCGCAACGACAAAACCTTAATACCAACTTTGGTGCTTGAGCATAAGGTAGATCACACGCTCATACTTCGATACAAAAAATTGGTTGAAAACCCATCCACGATTCCGTGCGAAAAATTGTTCGCTGATGTGAGTGACGTGGTCAAGCATTCCATGCTGGATAAAGCATTAATGCAACGACTGGAAACCAGGGCCGACCAGATCATTCAGGTACTGAAGGCAACAAACCATGATTGGGAGGAGGTCACCTATCAGCTGATGGCAAGAAATTTTGGATTTAAGATCAATCACGATTCTTTTTTTCAACTGGCCAATTCGGTTCAGCGGAAGATTATCTTAAAGCATGGCGACAACCTTGATCAGGTGGAAGCCCTGTTGTTTGGCCAGGCTGGCTTTCTGGATTTTGGTATCAAAGACGAATATTTTAAAAACCTGCAAAGAGAATATAAAATTCTTTCAAGTAAGTACGGCTTGGCCAATCAAAAGCTGGCAAAAGCAAATTGGAAATTTATGAGGCTTAGACCGGCCAACTTTCCGACTATCCGGATTGCCCAATTCAGTTCGTTGTACTGCCGCCACCAAAATTTGTTTTCGAAAATAATCGAGTCACAAACGGAGGAGCAACTACGGTCGTTGTTCGACATTAGTACGTCTGCATACTGGCACAATCACTATCGCTTCGGGCGGAAAACGGCAAGGTCAATCTCAAAAATGGGTAAGGAAAGCATAGACAACCTTATTATCAACACGGTGGCTCCCCTTTTGGTTGCCTATGGCAAACTGCAAGATGATCAGGCTCTCGTGGACAGGGCAATTGGGTTTTTGCATCATGTTCCAGCCGAAAAGAATAGGATCACCAAAACTTGGGCATCCGTTGGGTATGTTGCCAAGGACGCTTTTGATTCGCAGGCACTCATAGAATTGAACAATAATTTTTGCCTCAAAAGGAATTGCTTGAATTGCAATATCGGAGTGGCTATTCTCAATCCAGGCAAGTGGTGATTACCGTTGTATCGGTTTTGGGATTAGGAGGTATAGCTTTAGGACTCTACGCTTTGTTCAATATTCAGGCAAAGGCGCTGAGTTGTTTTTTCTGGCCGGGCTTGCTGGCCAAGGTCGTAGCCGGTGTGCTTCTCGGGTTGGTTTACGCTTATTACTACACAGTTGGTGACACATTTGGATTTTTCGATGACGCTACCCAACTGACCCTGTTGATCAAAACCGATTTCTATGAATACCTGCGTTTTTTATGGGCGGGAGATGAGACATTTTCTATTTCCCGTTCACTTGTCAACAGTCAGGAAAGGTCTCTTTTTATGGTGAAGCTGGTGAGCGTCATTTTACCATTTTCGTTCGGCAATTATTGGATAGCATCCGTTTACGTTTCTATACTTTCATTTCTGGGCTCGTGGTACATGGTTGCTAAAATTCACCGGTGGTTTGTTGAAGGAACTTACGCTGCGGTTATTTCTTTTCTTTTTATACCATCATTTTTGTTCTGGAGCTCAGGGATTGTAAAGGAAAGTTTAGCCGTGGGATCATTGGTGTTTTTGTCGGGATGGTGTCTCGCCATTGCCCAGAAGGAAAAAATTGTTTGGTGGGAGTGGATAGTCGGTTTGCTCTCCCTTTGGTTGCTCTGGAGTCTTAAATATTACTGGGCCGCACTTTTTGTTCCTGCGGTGCTAAGTACCATTATCGTCATCCGGATCATCCGGCCCTTCCTGATCGAAGCCGGTAAGATGACTGAGCTTATCACCTGGATGATTGTTTTTGTTTCGATTGTCCTTGCAGCCAGTCGCCTTCATCCGAATTTTTACCTGGACCGGTTTCTTGCCGTGATCGTTGAAAACAACCAGGCCTATGAAGATATGTCCGGGGAAGGTCCGTTTATACATTTCAATAATCTGCAGCCGGCATGGACTAGCATCATTCAAAACAGCCCATGGGCTTTCATCTCAGGGTTGTTTCGACCGTTTATTTTTGAAAGCCGAACTGTTTTTCAGGCTATCGTTGCAGTTGAAAATACAATACTCCTTCTCCTTGTGATTTATAATTTCAGGTATATCTCTAAAATTTGGCAATCGGATCAGCGGCTTTTAATTACCGGTGCATTATTCTATATTTTGTTGCTGGTTATTTTTCTTGCGTTATCGACACCCAACCTGGGCACCCTTTCGCGCTACCGAATCGGATTCCTTCCCTTACTTTTTTACCTGATGCTTTTTTTTCCCGTTCGTCAGGCTTTGGCGCGATATCAAAATTAAAATCACGATGACTCGGAAGGCAGTACGTCTTATTCTATTTTTGCATCTATGCAAAACCCGGTAATTATTTTTGGAGCCAATGCCCTGGGGCGATTGGCAAAAGAAATTTTTGAGAGCAACCAGGTGGTGGTATTTGGCTTCCTGGATGACGATAAAAAACTGCATAACGCAGAACTGGATGACATCGTGATTCTCGGATCGACTGACGATGAGGAATATTTGAAATTGGTTGGAAAGAAATGTGAATGTTTTGTGGCACTGGATGATAACCGAGTGAAAAAAAATCTGGTAAAATCGCTGAATGAAACCCGAAAGGCTCAGCCGGCAAATGCCATACATGAAAAAGCTACCCTGTCATTGAAGAGCGAAATCGGCCATGGGAACCTTGTTGACAACAGGGTTATCATAGGAATCGGATCCAAAGTTGGGAACCACAATATCTTTAATGCGGGCTGCGTGGTGGGTGTAGGCGTTAACATTGGAGACTTCGTTCAACTTGGCGCGGGTTGCAATATAGGCCACGAAGTTATCCTGGAAGATGAGGTATTTATTGGCGCGGGAGTTACTATCGTTTCGGGTGTTTCGATTGGAAGGGGAGCCAGAATAGGTGCGGGGTCAGTGGTCGTGTCTTCAGTTGGTGCTGGAGAAACGGTTTTTGGAAACCCGGCCCAAAAAGTAAAGTCTTAGTCGGTGCATTAATTTTCGATGCGCGCGAATGGCACACTACGTGCGAATTGGATAAAATATAAGACGCGGAAATCCGGCAGCTCAAGGCACTGCTGACCCGGAAATGGTATCTGACTGGATTTTGATCCCTGCATTTCGCTCACCCACCCAGCTTCACAAATAAGACCTGCCTTAGGCAGCGGTCATGCTTTCCATTCTAAGGATATGCCTGCTTGCATTGAATGGATCGTCATTGTAGAAGCCGGAAAGAATGCGGTGGGCAATCTGTTCCATCACCAGCGCGTCTTCCGTTTTACCTTGTTTACCAATCCAAAAGACCCGCTTGGGGTGCTTCTTCATGTCCTCAATGTAGGCCTTGGCATGAAGATATTGCTCTTGGGTAAACGTAATGGTAAAGCAGGTTTGAACTTTTTGGGTTTCCATAGTGCTAGAAAAGTTACAATTGTTATGCCATATTAGGAGCACGATTTTACAAAAAAAACGTGGTGTAAGGCAATACGCCTGACCGCCAGCGGGCAAGAATGTTCGAGGTGGGACATCCTTAGTGTTTTATCTGGACGCGACTATGGTTAATTTGGGACCATTATATGAGAGAGATAGAATATCACAGGTTGTCCAATGGGATTCGAATTGTGCACAATAGAATCACCACAACCAAGATTGTGCACTGTGGCATCATGCTAAACATTGGCAGCAGAGACGAGGATACCACAAATCAGGGTATTGCGCATTTCTGGGAGCACATGGCCTTCAAAGGAACGCGGAGGAGAAAAGCATATCATATACTTAATGGGCTTGACTCGCTGGGGGGAGAATTGAATGCGTTTACTGACAAGGAAAAGATTTTATTCTACGCCTCGTTGCGGGATGTGTATTTCGAAAAGGCAGTTGACCTTCTTACCGACATTACGTTCGATTCTGTTTTTCCTGAAAATCAGATCGAGCGGGAAAGAAATGTGATCCTGGAGGAAATGGCCATGTATCAGGACGATCCGGAAGACTCGCTCCACGATGAGTTCGATCGTGTGATTTTTGACAATCACCCTCTGGGTATGAATATTTTGGGGACACAGAAAACAGTAAAATCTTTTCATAAGAAAAATTTCCAGCACTTTATTAATTCTCATCTTGACACCCGAAAGATTGTTTTTTCTTCGGTTGGCAATATTCAAATGACAGAGGTTGTTCGGCTGGCTGAGAAATATATGGGTCATCTCCCGTCCGCTTCTTCTCCAATCAGGCGAAAGAAATTTACCAGGTATGCTGCCCGCGAAGTTAGGATCAGTCGTGAGGTGAACCAATCACGTTGTGCCATGGGGCGCCCCGCTTATTCTATCAAAGACGAAAAGCGAAGTTCATTTTTTATGTTGGTGAATATCCTTGGCGGATCCGGAATGAATTCAAGACTCAACTGGGCCTTGCGGGAAAAACGAGGATATGTATACTCGATTGGTGCACATTACTACCCATTTTCAGATACGGGATTGTTTATGATATCGTTCGGCACGGAACCTACTCAAATGAAAAAAAGTCTTGAGTTGGTCCATGGAGAACTTCGGAAACTCCGCGAAGAGCCTTTGGGTGTGAAGCAAATGAACGCTGCCCGTGAACAGTTGTTTGGGCAAATCGCCATGGCGGAGGAGAACAATATGAATTTTATGATCATGATGGCGCGCAGCCTATTGGACATTGGTCGAATTATTCCCATCGAAGAAGTCTATAGTCGGATTCGGGAGACCACCCCTCTAAAATTAATGGAGCTCGCCAATGAGATTTTTGATGAGTCGCAGTTCAGCTATTTAAGAATGGAACCGAATTAAATTTATGGAATTTATAAACGAGGATATTCAGCGATACGCGGAATCACACACTACTCCGGAATCGGATCTGCTTCACAAAGTGAACCGGGAAACCCATTTGTCGGTGCTGATGCCCCGGATGTTGTCGGGGCACTTGCAAGGCAGGGTGCTTTCGATGATCAGTAAAATGATCAGACCAAAATGTATTTTGGAAATAGGGACGTACACAGGCTACTCGGCCATTTGCCTTGCCGAGGGACTTCAGACCAACGGTAGGTTGATTACGCTTGACATTAATGAGGAACTGGAAGCAAAAGTGCGAAGGTATTTTGAGCAGTCCGATTGGTCAAAGGTAATCGACTTTCGAATCGGAAACGCGCTCAATATCATTCCCGAGCTGAGGGAAACCTTTGATCTTGTGTTTATAGACGCAGACAAGGAAAACTACAGCCGGTATTATGATCTGGTATTTGATAAAGTCGCCACAGGAGGATTTATACTGGCCGATAACGTCCTGTGGAGTGGAAAGGTATTGGGCAATAAACCCGACAAGGACACGCGCGCCATCATTGAATTTAACGACAAAGTTAACGGAGATAAACGCGTTGAAAATGTACTGCTGCCCATACGTGATGGCATCATGATGGCGCGCAAGATTTGAGCCCGATATACGTTTATTCAATAATTAAATAAAAATTCCTACATTTGTTGGAGATGAGATTTTTTGCAGCTGCACTCTATTTTTTTGGAGCCGCTGTCTCGTATAGCCAGACTCCTGAGGTGCCCCACAAAATGCAATTCGCGGGTATGACGTTGACCATTCGGGACAACGCCAGACGCGAAATTCAAAAAGATGTGGATGCGCTTACCCAGCATCCGTACTACTTTAACATGAAAGTAGAGCGGGCCAAAACCTACTTTCCAATCATTGAGGATATATTCAGAGAGGAGCGTTTGCCCGATGATTTCAAATACCTCGCCCTCCAGGAAAGCGCTTTAATTGCCGATGCAGTATCCAGCTCAGATGCCGTGGGTTTTTGGCAATTCAAAGATTTTACTGCCGAGGAAATGGGTATGCGCGTGGATAAAGAGATTGATGAACGCATGAATCTTATTTCAGCCACGCGCGGGGCTGCGCGATATTTAAAGCAGAATAACTTCTATTTCAATAACTGGATATATGCCTTGCAAGCTTATCAAATGGGAGCGGGTGGCGCCATGCGCGCTGTTGGAAATAAACATAACGGAGCGCGAAGTATGGACATAGATGGCCATACCTACTGGTATGTGAAAAAATATCTTGCCTATAAGATAGCCTTTGAACATGCCCTCGCGGGTGAACCTCAGCTTAAGCTTATCGCCATCCAAACGAAAGACAAGACTTCGCTCAGGGATATTGCTGATCAATACCAGGTTGATCTTGGGACAGTATCTGAATACAATAAGTGGGCAAAAAAAGGCATCATCCCTGACGACAAATTTTATACCGTGCTGATTCCGCAAGGCAAGTACGACCAAAATTTTACCAAGTTGGCGTATACAGCGCCATCCAGGCCAGCGATAATCGAAACCTCTCCCACTGTAGTAGCTGAGCCATCACTCTTTATTAACGAGATTCCCGTTGTTGTTGCCAGTGCAGGAGACCGTATCACCGTACTCGCGGATCGTGGCGGTATTTCATTGTCGGCTTTTTTGAGATACAACGATATTTCAATTGATCACCAGGTAGTTGCAGGCAAGAGCTACTTTGTCGACAAGAAAAAATCAAAAGCCGCTGAACCCTATCACAAGGTAGCGGAAGGGGAAGATTTGTGGTCGATTAGCCAAACCTACGGTATCAGGTTGAAGAAGTTAAGGAAGTACAATAGGCTGGCGCAAAACGAACGTATTAATCCGGCATCCATGCTGTGGCTCACAAGTACGAAACCACCTCGCGAGGACCACGTTGCTCAGGATGAGATTATTGAAGTAAATGTAGATGAGGAGTTTGAATGGGGCCCAAAAAAAATTGTACCCGATGAACGCGAAATGGGTGTTCAAACAGACTTTGCATCCAATACCGAGTCTTCGAACACTGCCGGAAAGCCCACTGAAGATCAGGTGGTTGGTACAGGTGAGCGCAATTTGCTCGCATCCCAGGCAACCGCATCAATCATTGCTCAGCGCCAGAGCAACTTCCACGAAGTGAAAGCTGCTGATACGCTCTATAGTGTGGCGCGACAATATGGAATCACGATCAGGGAATTGATGGCATGGAACGCGAAGAAGGACTTTAGTCTTTCAGTTGGAGAGAAACTGATCATTATTCAGCCATAATCTCTCTTTTTTGGCAATTTCTCCAAAATACTTACCTGATTGACTTAATGGGCAAAGAAGTGCATATATTTTTTATCTAAATGGATATTTTTGAAGTCATGGGATGTCAATTTTATTCAGATTGTTGTATTCTTGGCAGATTTTAATCGTAGATGGAAACTTTAGATAAGGTAATTGACTTGGTCATGCTGGTGGATGATAACGATACTGACAACTTTATCAGTAAGCGAATTATCGAGATCACGCAGTTTGCAAAGAGGGTGGAGGTAAAAAGTTCCGGAAAAAGTGCCCTGGATTATTTGAAAGATAACCAGAATAGCTCCCCCAATCTGCCTAACATCATTTTTCTCGACATCAATATGCCCATTGTAGACGGGTTTGTATTTCTTTACGAGTTCGAGAAATTCAACGAATTGGTTAAGAATAAGTGTAAGGTTATTATTCTTTCGAGCTCTGACAATAAGAGAGATATAGATAAGATTGTTAACAACAATCATGTCATAAAATTTATTACCAAGCCGCTGACGGAGGTGGCCCTTGAGGAGATCAAACTCAACAACATTTAGGCTGGATAGTCCTCCTTTTTGCCTTAATTTTGGCCGAAATCCAAAATTGAAGGCATGCTATCCTCCAAATTCCCCCCACTCTGTTTACTTGCGGTTGCGATTTTCTATTGGGCACCATCACACGGTCAAATTGTCAAAGTGGATTCGACATCCCATTGGAAAAAAAGCCTTAAAGCCGGCCTCAACCTTAATCAGTCGAGCTTCTCTTCCAACTGGAAGGCAGGGGGCGTAAATTCCCTGGGTTTTAATGCATTTTTTAATGCAAAAACAAATTACAAAAAGGACAAGGATTCATGGAACAACGAGATTGACCTATTGTTTGGCATGGTTAATAATGAAGGGCAAGGTTACAGGAAAACCCTCGATCGTGTTTACATCGATACGAAATTCGGACATGAGTTGAGTGAAAAATGGGGATGGTTTTCTGCGCTGAACTTTTCCTCCCAATTTGCCGAAGGTTTCAAGTACACGAAAGATGCCAGCGGTGTCGAGCAGGGAAGTTTGATCTCAGATTTTTTGGCTCCTGCGTTCATCACCGGGTCACTGGGATTTGAATACCACCCCAATGAAAGCTTTAAGTTGCGATTGGCACCCATTGCTTCCAGGCTTACAGTGGTTCAAAACAGTGGGCGTTACCTGGCGGTTGATTCGATTGCGCCCTATGGCGTTGAGGTGGGAAAATCCATACGGGTGGAGGCACTTGCATTCCAGCTGCTGGCCGACTATAATCATGACATTGCAGAAAATTTAAACCTTAAGTGGCGATATCTTCTGTTTGCCAACTACGAGACCTTGCAAATGAAAACGATAGATCATAGGGTGGACCTCAACCTGACCGCCAGGGTGAATAAATTTGTAAATGTGAGCCTGGGAGGTATTTTGCTCTATGACTTTGACCAGGATAGTGGTGTGCAATTTAGCCAGGCATTCTCTCTGGGTTTTTTGTATACATTTCAGAATTTTAAGGAGAAAGAAAAAAAGAAATAATTCTTGAAATGACCGACATTAGATTTGGGTCCATTGACGATTTGGACACCATAGTGAAAATGAGCAGGGAAACATTCGCTGATACCTTTGCCAAAGACAACACGAAAGAAAACATGGACGCGTATCTCGAGAAGGCGTTTGCCAAGGAAGTAATTGAAAAGGAACTTCGTGATGATAACTGCAGGTATTTTCTTGCAACGGAGAAAGGAAGACCTGCAGGATATGCCAAATTGAAGATGGGAGATGAGCGGAGGCTTGATGAGACTTCACTCGAACTGGAACGAATTTACGTTGTACACCAATTTCAAGGAAAACAAATTGGTGCTGCATTGCTGGAAAGATGTCTGGAATTTGCAAGGGAAGGAAGATTCCATTGGATTTGGCTTGGCGTTTGGGAGAAGAACATCAAGGCACAAAGTTTCTACCTGAAACAGGGGTTTGAAAAGTTTGGAGAGCAGATTTTCGAATTGGGTAGCGACCGGCAGACGGATTGGTTGATGAGAAAATGGATTGGACCAACAGATCGGTAAGATTTTGGTTTAGTGAATTTGGTATGAAAGATAAATTTATTGAAGCGGTTACAAGTTCGTATTCCACCAGGGGCTCATCCATTTATCTGGGTGCCGGAGTTTTTGAAAATGAAATTTTGGCGAAAGCCAAAGTTACGCTTCCCCTTAAAATGATGACCCGGCATGGCCTGGTGACCGGTGCAACGGGTTCGGGCAAGACCAGGACATTGCAATTAATCGCGGAGCAACTTTCTGCCGCAGGTATTCCGGTTTTTATTCCCGACATGAAAGGTGACCTCTCTGGCCTGGGCAGAGAAGGCACAGCAAACGATCGCCTCATGGAGCGGGCGCAATCCCTCGGAATTGAATTCAATCCAACGTATTTTCCTATCGAACTGTATTCCCTAAGCGGAAATTCGGGCAGTCAAATGAGGGCCACCGTAACGGAATTTGGTCCCATACTGCTGAGCAAAATAATGGGCTTGAATGATGTACAGAGCGGTGTATTGTCGGTGATTTTTAAATATGCCGATGATAAAAATCTTCCTGTGGTCGATTTGAACGATTTGAAGAAAGTGTTGAACTACCTGTCGGAAGGAGATGGGGCAAAAGAAATCAAGGAAGACTACGGGAAAATTTCTTCTGTCACCGCTGGAACGATCTTGAGAAAGATCGTGGTGCTGGAACAGCAGGGAGTGAGCCAGCTTTTTGGAGAGAAGTCATTTGATATAGATGATCTGTTTGAAAAGGTGGATGGGAGGGGAGTCATCAGTATTTTGAACGTGGCCGATGTGCAAAATCAACCGGCTATTTTTTCGACCTTTATGTTGGCATTGTTGGCCGAGATTTATCAGCAACTTCCGGAAGCTGGTGATGTAGACAAACCAAAACTTGTATTTTTCCTGGACGAGGCGCACCTTTTATTCAAAGATGCACCCAAAGCTTTTCTTGATCAGATTGATCAGGTGATCAGGCTTATTCGCTCCAAGGGCGTTGGTATTTTTTTCTGCACGCAATTAGCACAAGATATTCCTGCCAATGTGCTGTCACAACTTGGCAACAGGATTCACCATGTGATCAGGGCATTCACGCCCAACGATGTGAAGGCCCTGAAGGAAACTGTGAAATCCTTTCCCAATTCGGCATTCTATGATATTGAAAAACAGTTTACCCAACTCGGTACCGGACAGGCGTTGATCACCGTATTAAACGAGAAAGGCATTCCAACTGAAACCGTGGCCACCCATTTGGCTCCTCCGGCTTCTACCATGGGTCCGCTTGCCACGGCCGAGTATCAGGCTCAACTCGAACAGTCTGCGTTCTATAAGAAATACAAAGATTCCATCGATCCGGAGAGTGCCTACGAGTTGCTGACCCAGAGAATCAAAGCATCCGAAGCAAACGAAAGTGAAACCCATCAATCTGGTCCGATGAAACCACCGGCAAAGAAAGAAAAGAGCACGCTGGAACAAATGATGTCTTCATCGGTAGGTCGGCAAGTTGGTCGTGAACTGGTGAGAGGAGTTTTCGGAATGCTTTTTGGCAGCACGGGCAGACGGACCTATCGCAAGAGACGCTAACGGTTTATTTGCTCATCAGGTATTTTTTTGGAGTCACGCCAAATTTCTTTTTGAATGCCGCAATGAAATGACTGGGATTGGAATATCCAATCTGGTAAGCCACTTCATTCACCTTATAGCGTGCGCTGTCTAAAAGCATTTGCGCATTGTCCAGTTTATGGTCAAGCAGAAATCCGTATACGGTGTTCCCGTAAATTTGTTTGAACCCAACTTTCAGTTGGTACTCGTTCAGCCCCGCTGCTTTTGCCAGTTCTTTCAAACCGGGAGGAGCTTCGATATGCTTCAACAGAAATTCCTTGGCGTGCTTGATCTTGCGAACGGTTTCTTCATCATTTAAAAAGGGACAGCTTTCTGTATCCGCCTTTTTCTCAGAGAAATAGAGGCTTAGCAGTTCGAGCACTTTGCCCTGGTAGTATAATTTTTCAGCGGCTTCACTGAGATTAACCATAGACAGCTGATTGAGAACCACCATCAATGAGGCCGGGATTTCCCTTTCATCGTAAAATTTTCGGTTGATGCTTTCGGGCTTCAGGAACGGGAGGGTATCGTGAAGGAAAAGTTGATGGAGGTGCTCCAGCGAAATGGTGAGAAACACCATCCTCGTATTTGGTGCGAGGTTAATTTCGAATGGAAGATCTTTTTCCGGGTTATAGAAAAAATAGTTTCTCTTTTTTTGAATTTCACGCGAATAATGAGGGCCAAATTGAAATAAGGCGCTCCCGTCCATACAGAAGTAAAAATGAATGAGGCTCTTCCTAAGTTCTGCCGGACAATGTCGATTATCCGAGCCCCTATTCTCTGCAATGGTCAGTGATACTTCATCGCGGACATATAATGCCCGGATTATCCCTTCATGGGCATTTTTGTGGGCGACATCCTCTAAAATCTGCGTGTTCATTCCAAAAAATAACTAAAATATTAGCCTTTTATTACCCTTTTCAGGTTGTTAATGTTCAAAAGTACCAAAATTTGTGAATTCGCCCCCATGTTGATCAACTTCGGCACTAATTATACGTATTAGGGTATTTTACGTTTGGAATGATGGCAACCTTTGCGACCGTGTTAAATCGCCTGAAATATTTGGTCATGGCCCTAATAATGGCTGATTCGTTGGGGGCCCAACTTCCGGGACAGCCCGAAGACTCACTGAAAACGAAGCAGCTTGACGAAGTGATGGTGACGGCAACCAGGAATGAGCGTACAATGGGCGCTTTACCCATGCCAGTTTCTTTGATCCCCAAAAGCCAAATTCGAACCATGGGGTCCTTGCGGCTAAATGATGTCCTCACGGAGCAAACGGGATTGGTCGTGGTTCCCCAGGTAAACGCGCAGGGAAATGGCATTCAACTCCAGGGATTTAACCCAGATTATACCCTGATACTATTGGACGGTGAGCCCATCATTGGCCGTTACACCGGATCACTTGAACTAAGCCGCATAGCTGTGGGCAATATCAAACAAATCGAAATTGTGAAAGGGCCTTCCTCCAGTTTGTACGGATCGGATGCGCTTGCCGGTGTAATTAATATAATCACCGAACGCCCGCAGGGGTTCGGGCTGAATACTTCGGCACGATATGGTACCAACAATACCGTAGACCTTTCTGCGGATGTGAACCTGGCCAAGGACAAACTCGGTGTGTACGTCTTTGGCAATCGGTACAGCACGGACGGATATGACCTGTCACCACAGAATTTCGGGAACACGGTATCACCTTTTAACAATTATACCCTGCATTCAAAAATTACCTACGAGCTCAGCCCTGCCACCGATGTCAGTCTTTCGGCCAGGTACTTTAATGAAGACCAACATTTCAATTTTGAAGTGACATCCGGGACGGAAAGGGTTCGGACTTCCGGTGTAGGCAACACCCATGATTGGAATATGAACCCCGTGATCACCCATCGCATTTCCGATCAACTAAAACTGACTGGCCGCTTTTATAGCACGCACTATAATACAGAAACAAATCTTTCCCTCGAGTCCGATGGTTCGGCCTACTATAACGATGATTTTCAGCAATCATTTACACGACCTGAAATCAACGGTGAATACTACATCAACGATCGGCATATCACAACGGTAGGGGCCGGCTTTGCCTATGAAACCGTGCGCACCTCACGCTATGGCGATCAGACGAAGAGAGACCAGGATACGCGTTATGGATTTTTCCAACATGAATGGCTTCCTACAGACAAAGTCAGCGTGATTGCAGGCGGGCGTCTTGACCACAATAGTATCTACGGATCACAATTCAGTCCGAAGCTGAGTTCGCGCTATGAATTAAATTCCAACCTCATGCTTAAAGGATCAGTCGGTGTTGGTTTCAAGTCACCCGATTTCCGTCAACTGTATTTCAATTTTACAAACTCAGCCGCTGGAGGTTATAGTGTATTGGGTACGGAAGTGGTGACCAGTCAGTTGGCGCTGTTGGAAAGCCAGGGGCAAATAGCCGCATACCTGTTTGACCCTTCGCAAATTGGAAAACTGAATGCGGAGCGTTCGGTTGCTGTGAATGTGGGGGCAAATGCACGCCTGCTGCGGAAATTCAGTGCAGACATCAATATGTTTTACAATAGTATTGATAACCTGATTGAAACGCAGTCTGTTGCAATCACTTCCAACGGACAAAATATTTTTAGCTATAGAAATATTCAGCGTGCGTTTACCAGTGGAATTGAATCCAACCTCGGCTACCCGCTGACCAGCAAACTAAACCTCTCGGTGGGTTATCAATTCTTGATTGCCAAGGACAAAGATGTGGTCAGGGATGTAAAGGAGGGTCAGGTATTTTACCGCGACCCGGCCACATTAGTGACCAGACGACTGAAGTCAAATGAGTATTACGGGTTGTACAACCGCTCGCGACACGCGGGGAACATCAAATTGTTTTACAATGACCGGCAGCACGGTCTTGAGGCGAGCCTTCGCGTAATTTACAGAGGCCAGTATGGAATTGGCGATATCCGCGGAAGTATCCAGGGCGAAGTCATCCCCCCATCAGATATCAATAACAACGCCATATTGGATTCCTATGATGATTTCATTGAAGGATACGCCCTCGTGAATATTTCAATTGCCAAAGTGGTCAAGGAAAATATCAGGTTTCAGATTGGTATTGATAATTTATTTGATCACACCGAGCCTATTTTTATTCCCAACCTTCCTGGCAGATTAATTTACGCCAGCGTTGGCTATTCGTTCAAACAGAAAAATGTTCAACCTTAATTTATAATTAACTTTTATGTCGATTACTAATTCAACTTTTAATTCAATACTATTGGCTGCTGCGATTGCGATGGCTTCGTGCAGCGATGATGACGCCCCGCTCGAGCCAATTGTTGCCACCACAATTACGAACCTTGAAGCTGACCCGGCCACCGGTTTTAACCCAACTACCGGTCAGCCGATTGGAACAACAGGAAAGTTTAAATTTTTTAGCTTTGAAACCGGTGATGTGGTAGCCAATGCGGATAGCGCAACTACAAAGTGGGATATGGGTTTCAGGGGAACAACCATCATACTGAATGGTGGAACAAGTGGACCTGGCGGTGCGCAGGCTCAAATTGTGACAACCACATTTGAAGAACTAAAAGAGGCGCCCGAGAGTGGATATGCCTCCGACAATGCACCCTCTTATGCGATTCCGACCGGTTCAGGAAACGGCTGGTACAATGCTGCCGGAGGCGGCCCATCCAGCCCGACCATTATTACTCCCATCCCTGGCAGAATAATCGTGGTAAAAACGGCAACGGGAA
This sequence comes from uncultured Ohtaekwangia sp., assembly GCA_964655635.1. Taxonomy (GTDB): domain Bacteria; phylum Bacteroidota; class Bacteroidia; order Cytophagales; family Cyclobacteriaceae; genus ELB16-189. The sequence goes on along the minus strand of CAZZNH010000002.1, from coordinate 184,478 downwards.
GGTTCGCGAAAGTTGAGATACTGAGTTACTACAAAGACGCGCCTGCAAGTCCAACGGGCAACGAACCATCCAGGCGATACACCTTCCGCTACGTTTACCAACCAAACGACAGCAGAAAATTTGATTGAGCTAAAAGCCGACAAAAACAGAAGGCCGTCTCAAAGTCGATTTGGGACGGCCTTTCTTTTTAAGTGGCGATTACTTTGTAGGTCTTAAAAGAGGAAGACATCGGTGGTTTTTCGCCTCTTTCACGTGCTATGCGAATGTCTTCAAAGCCTCGCTTGTGCCCTTCAAGAAATTCCGGGGACTTGGTCCAGGCTTTAAAATCCTCTTCGGAGTTCCAGTGGCTTACGATAAGGTATTCGTCCTTTTGGTCAGAAGGCTTGAGCACCTGCATGTCGATAAACCCGGGAAGTTTGTCGATGGCATGTGCGCGCGTTGCAAATAGTTCTTCAAACCTATTGGCATAGCCCTCATCACATTTGATGTAGTTGATAGCAACAAATTTTTTCATCTATTATTTGGAATGATTCTAAACAGTGCAATATGGCTTCGGCAAAATAACGAAGCAAGTTTTGTTTAGAATAATTCTAAATTAAGTTAAGAATTCACCACTTAAAAAATGTTAATAGTCTGGTAAACAGGATATTAGAAGTCAGGGTCCAAATCCAACCGCTTCTTTAACTCCATCAGGGCAGGATTCTTCTCTGCCAGTTTATCAAATTTCTCCTTGTTGGTGTAGGCTATTTTTTGGGTGCCTATTATGGTGACCCTGCTGGTAATATTCAAGCGGCTGTTGCTCAACCGCTCCCTTAAAAATTCGGTCAGAGGCGCCTTCATCGACTGAAGCAATGGTTCTTCCACCGGATTCGACAGGTGGATAGTTATCAAGTTATCGCGATACTCGAAATCCTGTTTAAGAAGGTGATATTCGCCCACCTGATTTTTTCTAAGCTCGGCAAATTCGTTCCATGCAGTTTTCAGATCATCAATTTCAACAGGCTTCTCTTCTTTAAAAGCCGTTGCGGCCGCGGCCTCTGCCTGGTCATCGGGAATGGATGGCTTTGATTTTCCGTTGGCCAGTTCTGTAAGATTGAGGGTAACCTTGCGCCTTCCCTGGTTTGACGGTGACTTTGAAATTTCCGGCTTTGATTCCGAAACGATCGATGGTTCGGTTTTTTTTACGGGCTCATTGGTCGCCTCATCGAGGTGCCCGGACGTTACATCACTTTTTTTTTTAACGCTTCCTCCGAAACAGATCCGTTTGACTTAAGAATGGAGTTGACATGCGCCATCTTCATCAAGGCCAGTTCAACAAGAAGCCGTTGATTCTTGCTCGCCTTGTAATTCAAGTCGCATTGGTTGGCAATATTGAGCCACGACAGCAGGAGTGACGGACTGATGGCCCGCGCCTGGTCCAGGTATCTTTTTTTTGTCGCTTCTGGCACTTCCATCAGATCAACGGTACGGGCGTCCTGAGACACGAGCAGGTTTCTGATGTGTTCACTAAAACCGCTGATAAAATTGTGTCCATCAAATCCTTTTCTCAGCACCTCGTCCAGAAGCAGCAGCGGTTGACTCATATTTTCAGCCATCAATCCATCTGCTACCTGGAAATAATAGTCATAGTCAAGAATATGGAGGTTGTTCAGCACATCAGCGAACGTGACTTCTTTGCCGGAGGAAAAGGTGACCATAAGGTCAAAAATAGACAGCGCATCGCGCAGCGCCCCGTCAGCCTTTTGTGCAATGAGATGAAGCGCCTCTTCCTGAACGTTGATCTTTTCCCGGTCAGCGATCTTTTTTAATTGCCTGCTGATGTCGGTGACCTGGATTCTGTTAAAGTCAAAAATCTGGCAACGGGAAAGGATCGTTGGAATAACTTTATGCTTTTCCGTGGTAGCGAGGATGAATATGGCGTAGGATGGTGGTTCCTCCAGCGTCTTCAAAAAAGCGTTGAAGGCTGCATTCGAGAGCATGTGCACCTCGTCTATGATGTAGACCTTGTATTTGCCAAATTGAGGAGGGTAGCGAACCTGGTCGATAAGATTCCGAATATCTTCTACGGAATTGTTGGATGCGGCATCCAGTTCGAAGATGTTCAGGGAGTTGACTTCTGCCTTTTCTTCAAAACCATTGATCATTCGCGCTACGATGCGGGCGCAAGTGGTTTTACCGATCCCGCGGGGCCCACAAAACAGGAGCGCTTGCGCCAGTTTATTGCTGTCGATCGCGTTTTTTAATGTGGTGGTAATATGCTCCTGGCCTACAACCTCATCAAACCCAAGCGGACGATACTTTCTGGCCGATACAACAAAATTATCCATCAGTTGGCAAATTAATACCTATTTCGGGATATCGAAATGATAGGCGCGTCTGTCACTGGAATTTAATAGGATAAGTCAACAACTGCGCGCCACGCTTCACTACCACATTGGTTTCATTGCCCTTTTCAAAGGTGGAAAGTGCCCTCATGTAGGTGTTCATGTCCTCTACGGGCGAATCGCCCAACTGAATCACCACGTCACCCTTCAACAAGCCAGCCACAGATGCCGGCTTCCCTTCCGTGACACCATCAATCCGCATGCCCTCGCCACCATAGAGATAGTCCGGCACCACACCCAACGTAACGGTAAATCGTGGCGTGCTTCTTGATTCATCCCTGGTTTTAGTGAAGGCAAGTTTTTCTGAACGATCAATTTCGTCAATGATTCGGTCAATCATCATTGCCATTTTAGCCATTCCCTCATAGTTCAGTTTTTCTGAGTCATCTGATGGTTTATGGTAATCCTCATGCTGCCCTGTAAAAAAGTGAAGCACCGGGATGTCTTGCAGATAGAATGAGGTGTGATCTGAGGGGCCCACACCAGAAGGCCTCAGTATAAGGTTAAGGCTGTCTGCATTAGCCTGGTAAATAATATCTTCCCATGAAGGAGAAGTACCTGTACCGTGAATAGCCAGAGCTCTTTGTTCATCGAGCCTCCCCACCATGTCCAGGTTGACCATGGCCGTCACACGCGCCAGATCGACCGTAGCATTTTTACTAAAATAATTTGATCCCCAGAGACCCTCTTCTTCGCCTGAAAACGCGATGAACGCCACGTCTTTTTGTAGAGCCTTCTTTTTGATGAGTTCGGCCAGCATCAACATGACGGCTACTCCACTGGCATTGTCATCGGCCCCATTGTGCACCAAAGAATCTCCCCGGTAAAGCGAGCTGACCCCGCCATAACCCAGGTGATCATAATGTGCACCGATGATTATCATTTCATCTCCTGGATTGTCAACCAGGGCAATGATATTGTAGCCGATGATATTGCTTGTGTCTCCGCTGGTTTCAATTTTTGGTTGTTCATGCGGATTCATGGCAGGAGTCACCTCAAAACGTTGATAGAAACCATCGGTGCCTCCCGGTGTCAAAGCAAGCGACTGGAATCGGTCGATAACAAATGACGCAGCCTTTCGCTCCCCTTCGGTGCCGACCTCTCTGCCCTCAAGTTCATCGCTCGCTAAGAAAGTAACGTCATTCTTTAAAGAAATAACCCAATCCGTTTTGCTTCTTTCAGGGTTGTCACAAGAAATGAGAAAGAGTGCAATTATACCGGACAAAAGAGCCCCGGTACCTTTGAAATTCGTGAAATAATACAATGCTTTAGCGTTAAATTTGCCACCTGAAATTAAGGTTTCGAATTTACTACTTAGAGGATACCCCATGAAGTTTTATTATCTATTTCTTGCCGTCTTGTTGGCTGCCTGTGGTCAAAAAACTGAAAGCCAAAGCGATGGCGGTACCGCATCGTCTGATACCCTTCACTATGATGACGAAAAGCACCTGAGAAACATAAAACAAATAACCTTTGGAGGAGACAACGCAGAAGCGTACTGGAGTTTCGACAACACGATGCTCACTTTTCAATCGACCAGCGAAAAATTCGGAACCCAGTGCGATCAGATTTTTTATACCAATCCATTCACTTCCGATTTGTCTGCGAGCATGCCGGCCATGGTGAGCACGGGAAAAGGGCGCACCACTTGCTCCTACTTTCTGCCAGGCGATTCCACCATTGTGTATGCATCCACTCATTTGGGAGACGAAGCCTGTCCCCCAGTACCCGCAAGAAGGGAGGATGGAAAATATGTTTGGCCCATCTATCCTGACTTCGATATTTTTGTTGCCGACCTGAAGGGCAATATTTTACAGCGGCTTACCAACGAACCAGGTTACGATGCCGAAGCCACCGTTTCTCCCAAAGGTGATAAAATTGTTTTTACCTCTTTGCGGAGTGGTGACCTTGAACTCTATACCATGAATATTGATGGAACGGACGTAAGACAAGTGACCAATGAGTTGGGCTATGATGGTGGCGCTTTCTTTTCCCCAGACGGCACCAAACTGATTTTCAGGTCATCCAGACCTAAAACTGCCGAGGAGATAAAAATTTATAAGGACCTTTTAAATGAAGGCCTGGTAATGCCGACCCAAATGGAACTATTTATTTGCAATGTCGATGGCTCGGACTTGCGGCAACTGACCAGTTTAACAAAGGCCAATTGGTGTCCATTCTTTCATCCCTCAGGGGAAAAAGTAATTTTTGCCTCTAATCATGAAACCGAAAGGGGATTTCCATTTAATCTTTACATGATCAATGTGGATGGCACGGGGTTGGAGCGCATTACACACGATGATACTTTTGATGCGTTCCCCATGTTTTCACCGGATGGCAAATACCTTGTGTTTAGCTCCAACAGAAACAATGGAGGTACACGGGACACCAATTTATTTTTTGCCGAGTGGGTGGAGTAAGTGGGGCAACAACAAATCTCTTTTTTTCTAAAAATCTATTTTTTGGTTGCGGTTACTTCAGCAGAGAAATTGAATGGGGCATATTTTGTATCCTGGTAAGTGTAAGACGCATTTATATATAGTTTTTTTGCATCAGCATCGAATCGGCCGTGATAAGATTTCCCGTTTATTGAAGCAGAAATGATTCCTTTTCTATCTACCAAATCTCCTTCATCATCAACTACCGTGGCCGCTTCAAGGTCAAACCCATAGCCCTTTGAGGCTAATTCTACGCGTGAAGATTTAAAGGTCTCAATGCCGTCTGCGATTATTGTTAGATCGTCTCCGTTCCTTGAAACCGTTAACTCACTCGTAATGACATTCGCTGAGGTGCTACCGGCTCTGAGTATTCTAACTGTAGCAGTGTAACTCCCAACAGATTCACCAACAAAATCAGGTGGATTTTCATCTTTGCTACAAGAAGTCAAAATTGCGATTAAAACTAGTGCGGCACTGGTGCTAAAAAGTTTCATAATAAACGTATTTATCGTTAGGAATTTCTGGCTGAAAGCCATTGACTTTAGTGAGCGAACTTTGCCCATGGAGTAGTATCTGATCTCGTTAGCCGAGGATAATCTAATAAGTTTTTCCGATATAATTTCAGAATGTTGTGCTTTCAGCACATCGTTTCTTGAGCTACAGTCTTTCTGTCAGAATATAATAGAAGGCTTTGACTCCCTCCACGTAATTCCCTACCCGGATATTTTCATTGGGTGCATGCTGGTTGTTGTCGGCATTTACGATGGGAACCGCCACGGCCGGAATCCCCAGCGTGATTACGAAAGGAGAGATGGGAATGGAGCCGCCTGCGGTTCGGATCTTGATCGGCTCTTTGCCAAAGGCTTTGGTCATGGCACGGTTTAACCAAAGTCCCACTTCTGAGTCGAAGGGTGTTTGAAATGCCAGGTAAGAAACGCTGGAAACGAAGCTGGCTATTCTGGGATACTTCATTCGTTCTTCTTCCGTAGGCTCGCCAGACGTTAGGTAATAACCCTGGTCTTCAATATGTCTCTTAACCAGCCCGATCAAACGATCCGGATCACTGGTGGGTACGAGTCGAATATCAATTTCCGCTGTAGCTTGCGCTGGGATCAAGGTTCTGGCTTTGTCTCCCACATATAAGGCATCAAGGCCGCGGATGTTCAGTGTTGGCCATTGCAGTGACTCCTGGAAGTTGGCACCCACTTTATCGGCCTGTGCAATACCGAGAAATCGGTTGATCTCAGCCTCATCATCCGGCACATTTTTTAGCGTCTCTTTTTCCGCGTCTGTCAGCGTGGTGCCATCGTAATAACCAGGAATGGTCACGCGCCCGTCATCGTCTTTCATCGAAGCGAGCAATTGTGCCAGGCGCATCGCAGGGTTGGGTGTGTAGTTGCCGTAGTTTCCGCTGTGCACGGGTTGGCGTGGCCCATACGTTGTGAGGGTAATATCGCAAATTCCGCGCGCGCCAAAACTTAAGGTGGGTTCATTGCTTACATGCCGGGGACCGTCATAAATGATGAACATGTCCGATGCCAATTCTTTTTTGTATTTGGTTACTGCGGATGGAAGCCGGGGCGAGCCTAGTTCTTCTTCAAAGTCCATGATTACTTTGATGTTGTAATTGGGTTCAGCTTTGGTCGCTATCATGGCGTCAAGCGAGGCCAGAAATGCTACCGCGGGTCCTTTTGCATCTGACGTGGATCTTGCGAAGATTCTCCAATCGGGATTAAAATTCTCATACAAGCGGTCGTAATCGATGGTATTCCATTTGCTGTTGGCGTCTTTTTCCTTAAGCGTTGGTGTCCAGGGGCTGGCCTGAAACCATTTGCTGGAATCAACGGGCTGCCCGTCTATTTGCAAATAGATTAAAACAGTTTTAGTGCCCTTTTTTGCCTTGCGCTCGGCTAGTAGCAAGGGAACGGTTGGCGTCTCAAGCCTTGCCGTGGTAAATCCGCGTTTTGCAAAGGCTTCCTCACACCACCTTAGATTTTTTTCTATGTCAGCTGGAAAGTGAGCATCGTTGGGTATACTGAGCAGCGCATGCAAATCCTTGAATGAGGCGACAGCATGTTTTTGAATTATCGCGTTCAGGCTCGCATCTTTCTTATTCTGTGCGAACACCTGAGGTGAAAGAATTAATAATAAAATGAAAAAAGATTGCTTCATGTAATTTGTTCTTGGGTTAAATGTGAATTCTAGTTCAGGTAGTTAGCTGGAATCGGAAATCCCATGCTCTCTGCACACCAAAAAACATTGACAATATAATACCGATCCTTGTCTTTGTAAAGTTGAATACTGTTAATACCCCTGTTGGTCACGGAACCCTTGATATCTTCTTTGGTTTCGTAGGTGCTGAATACGTGGGCAATGGTACCATACGCTTCGGTTTCGCGGTGCAATTCTTTTTCATAGAAACCCGTTTTGATATTGTTGCTGAACAGGGTAATGTATTCTTCTGGCGTGATGAACCTCAGGGTGAAATTGCCTTCCTTGTTTTTTCCCGTAGGAATTAATTTTGATTCGGGTACGAACAGGTTGCGGAACCTGGCCCAGTCTCTTTTTGCCTCGGCCGGTCCGGATATAACCTCATACAATGCATGAACAATTGATTCCGCGGAACTCACATCTGCCTGGTATGGGGCAGTTTGGCAGATTGCAGGCCCGCTGGCTAGTGAAAGTAACAGGAGGATCGATATGTATTTCATCTTGATAAATTGCTTAAAGTTTACCGATTGCTGCGGCACAATTTTGCTTGTGGCTGCTATTCCATGTAAGAGGCGAATGTAATCAATTGATTACTTTTGCAAAGATGAGCTTTAGGTTTTCCGTCATCATTCCCGTTTACAACAGGCCGCAGGAAGTTGAAGAACTTTTGGAAAGTCTTACTTCCCAAACTTTTACCAACTTTGAAGTACTGATTGTGGAAGATGGATCGCAAGATACCTGCGAGAAAGTCTTCGAGCGGTTTACCGGGAAATTGCATATTCAGTATTTTTTTAAACCCAACTCGGGGCCGGGTCCAAGCCGTAATTTTGGATTTCAACAGGCCAAGGGTGATTATCTGGTGATGTTTGATTCAGATTGCATTCTTCCACCGAACTATTTTTCCTCAGTTGAGGCTTTCCTCGCCAACGACCAACTGGATGCCTGGGGTGGGCCGGACATGGGCCATTCCAGTTTTACCGCGGTTCAACAAGCCATGGCCTTCACTATGTCATCGGTAATTACCACCGGAGGTATCAGAGGGGGAGAAAACCAAATAGGCAAATTCCAACCTCGCAGTTTCAACATGGGAATCAGCAAGGAGGTATTTACGAGAACGGGCGGATTTAAATTTGATCGTTTTGCGGAAGATATTGAATTCGGGTTCCGAATAAGAAAAGCAGGATTCAAAATCGGATACATTGGAGAGGCCTTCGTGTATCACAAGCGAAGGACAAATCTGAAACAATTTTTTTGGCAGGTTTTTAATTTTGGCAGAGGCCGGGTGCTCGTCAGCAGGGCGCACCGTGGCGCGATAAAAATCACCCATTGGTTTCCCCTCTTTTTTACCCTTGGTTTACCAACAGGTTTGTCCCTGGTTGTGGTCAATGTGGGATTAGGTTCAGTTGTCCTGGTGTTGTACATCTTGTATTTATTACTCATTATGGCTTCCTCCTTAAAAGCAACACGATCCCTTAAAGTAGCATTGCTTGTTGGCCCGGCCGTTCTGGTCCAGTTGGTCGGGTATGGCCTTGGTTTTTTGAAAGAGTTGTTGAAATTCTGAGGTAAGGGGCCTTATATCATGGAAAAGGCTGGGAAAAGAATGGGAAAAGTCTGCATTTTGACTCAAATTTAGGAGTCACTAATCTATAGTATGCGCTTGTACCCCCAGGGTGTTTTGGTCTTTCTCTCCCTTTTGTGTTTGGTGGAGGGCTCGGGACAATCGCCTTCCAATCCGCTGCCGCCAGGCTATTACATCGTGGTGGCGGCTTATAAACTTAATCAGGACGCGTACGCGCAGACGTATATTTCCCGCATATCAAAAGAAGGCGTCACTGCCAAATACGGTGCTGACGTTGGACGTAAATACCTCTATGTTTACCTGGACTATTTTACAGATTTTGATACCTCAATAGAAGAGATGCTCAGCACCCGCCAGAAGACTGGATTTGACAAAGCCTGGGTGCGAATTATGAAAGATGAGTTGGGTGCAAATGTCAACCCGATCGCGCAAGGTTCGGCAACACCATCAAAGCCTGACGGCACAGCCACTCCTAATGAGCCTGCACAAGCCTCAGCGCCACCGGACCCACCGATTCAAAAAGAATCTGACAATGTGGTGACAGAAGTTAGTCCAGCCGAAGAAAAAAATGCTGAAGATCTGCCGACACAACCAGAAACACCTGTTGAAAATGAAACCGAGCCAATTACCGCGCCTAAACCTGTGTCAGAGGCCACGGTGCTGCTAAGCCTTTTCAACTCGACCAATAACAAACCCGTAGATGGTGAAGTTGAGATAGTCGACAGCGATCGGGCCAGACTCATCAGCAAGGTGAAGGGGAACGAATTCACCACCATACCGGATCCTAAGAGCAAAACCGGTAAAGTAAATCTTATCGCGAACATATTTGGTTACCGCCCTATTCAGCATGATATTTATTTTGGCCAGGTGGCGCATGACAGCGTGGAGCATTTTATGGAATGGGCTGGCAACCACTATGTCATCAAATTTGATCTTGTTCGAAGTCATCGCGGAGATATTCAGACTTTATACAACGTGTACTTTTACAATGATGCGGCTATCATGCTTCCTGAGTCAAAGTACCAACTCAACAACCTCCTCGCGATGATGAACGAAAATCCCAACTACAGAATCATGCTCCATGGTCATACCAATGGAAATTCAAGAGGAAGGATTGTAACCATGGGCCCCAGCAAATCTTTTTTCAGCCTGACCGATGATGTGAAGGACGGTACCGGATCAGCAAAGGAACTTTCCAAAGAGCGAGCGGAAGTGATCAAGCAGTGGCTGATGTCCCAGGGAATCGCTGAAGACAGGGTTGAGATCAAGGCTTGGGGCGGAGGACGAATGCTTCACGATAAAAATAGCGTGAACGCCAAGCGCAATGTGCGTGTTGATGTTGAAATTCTCGAAGAATAAATCTTTTATTTAGTTCAAACGTATGTTCTTTAAAGTAATCTACTTGGGTGAAATAAAAGGACAATGCGAAAAACCGTGCTCATCACCGGTGCCTCCTCTGGCATCGGAAAAATCACAGCGATATATTTTCATGAAATGAACTGGAACGTGGCCGCCACCATGCGTTCCACCGAAACCAAAGCGGAGTTCCAGGACTTTCATAATATCAGGTGCATTCAGTTGGACGTCTGTTCGAGGGAATCTATACAGGGCGCCCTGGACGAAACCATCGGTCACTTTGGCGCGATTGATGTTGTCGTCAATAATGCCGGATTTGCTGCGGTTGGCCCTTTTGAAGCGGCTTCCGCAGATGACATCAGATCTTCTTTTGACACGAATGTGTTTGGCCCAATGAATGTGATTCGTGCCATCCTACCTTATTTCAGAGCCAGAAGGGAAGGAACGATTATCAATGTTACCTCGCGTGAGGGGCGCATGACCTCGCCCTTGCATAGTATTTACAATGCGTGCAAATGGGCCATGGAAGGTTTTTCGGAGGCCCTACAGTTCGAGCTTCGCCCATTCAATATTAAATTGAAATTGATAGAACCCGGTCCGGTGAATACTGACTTTTACGGAAGGTCGCAACGAATACTCTCTAATGAGCATTCGAAGGCCTACGAGGACTATGTCAATTTAACGATGCCCAATTTGCAGCAACGTGGTGCGGAGGCTCCGGGCCCGGAAGTCGTGGCTGAAAAAATTTACAAAGCGGCTGTTGATTCCTCGTGGCGAATTCGGTATCCGGTGGGGGACGGTACTCCATTCTTGTTGTGGCTTCGCGGAAAAATTCCGACACACTGGTTTACCAAGATGGTTAGCCGAAAACTTGAGGTAAAGAAAGATCGGTTGGCAAAATACAAACGGTCAGGATAAGGAAAATAAAAAACCCCAGCGCAAGTCCGGGGTTTTTTATGGTTTAGGGAGTGATTAAAGTTTCCCGGAAAGCTCTTTGCTTGCTTTAAACTTGGCTACTTTCTTCGCTTTGATTTTAATCTCTTCTCCATTAAAAGGATTGCGCCCTTTTCTGGCCGCTCTTTTAGTTACAGAGAAAGTACCAAAACCAACCAGGGTTAATTTATCTCCACCTTTTAATGTTTTAGTTACCCCTTCCATGAAAGAGTTCAACGCAGCATTGGCAGCTATTTTTGTAATACCTGCGTCTTCTGCAATTTTGCTAATCAGTTCAGCTTTAGTCATAAAAAAAGTACGGTAAGTGTTTTAATGAATTACTTATGGGTCGCAAATATATACCCTTTTTATTCATCCCAAACCAATTTTGACAAAAGTCACGGAAAATAAGGACCATGGCTTATTTGCCGCGTTCTTTGGCTATCTTTTTGACGAGGTTCCAATACTCCCTTCCATAGCCAACCAGAATTTCTTGACCAGCTTCGATATGCCTTGTGGCGAAGATGAAACACCGTCTTCCTTCTAACAGGTATTCTGCGTTGTTCTTGAGATTGGCAGCCCGGGATAATCCTTTGGCGTCATTGGCGAATCTGCCCAACGCTTTTTTGAATGGCAGTGCATTGATCGCCCACCTTGCATTTACCCGGAGTAAATACCCGTTGTAACCGTCTTCGTGTTTTATGTCTTGCCATTTTTCGAGGCGACCTTTATACTCCACGATGCGGGAACCTTTATGAATTTTCTCTCTCGTGAACAAACCCATTCCTGACTTTGGAATGCCCGAGCGTTTTACATATAAAAAGTTTTCAAGATACGGCACGCTTCAGGTCATTTGTAAGAGTACGTGAACTTTGGTCACGCAATTTAGGGTATTCATTTATTTATTAATTTTTATTTGGTTACATCTTTATTCTACGAACCATGAATTGTTTCTATTCGTTAATGGACTGAGACAAAAGACTAGTTTACAACGATGAAGAGAATACCAATGCGATCTTTTTGTTTGTTCCTTTTAGTTTTAATGGCTGCCTGCAGCAAGGAAGAGGACCCTGGATTCACATCCCTGCTTGGTTCCTGGCAATACACCACACCTGACGAAAAAATAGTTGTAACGTTTGATATTGTTGGTGGCACTTCGGACGTGCTGGCTATTCAAAAACAGACAATCGTTGTGGATGGCCGGGAAGGCAGGGCTGAGGTACAGGCCAACGACATTCAGGAGACGAGCATCGGTAGTGTCAGAATTAATGCCAACGATGCAGCGCTTACTTTCCCCTACAGTATTACTTTTAATAAGCTAACCCCGAACGAGGATTTTACCGCCATCAGGGTAGAAGAGGCTACTTATATTTTTCCGTGGCCTACCAGCAATCCATTGTCGAACATTGAAATTATGAGAAAGTAAGTCCAATGCAGTATATTCGGGCTTATTGATTTGATTTGTATCACAGCCTTTTCATCGTATCAACCTTCCTGTTCGGCCTATTCCATACAGCCGATCGGCCAGGCGACCATGCCATTTACTTGTCAGTGGTGGAGGTAGTGCATGATGGCGGTGACAGCACGATCATTAAAATAAAAGTTTTTTCAGATGATTTGGAGGATGCCCTAATGAACGCATTTCGAAAACGCGTGACCCTGTCCGACCCATCTACCTGTCGCGTCAACAAAAATGAAATAACGGGATATTTCTCAGGACATTTCAAGTGCACCATAAATCAAAACGAATTGAAAATGCGCCTCAATCGCTGCGAGACTGCCGGGGACGCGACCTGGTTTTATTTTACAGCCGATTGCCCAACAGCATGGACAGAAGTGAAAATAAGTGCCGATTATTTACTTGAGTTGTTTCCTACGCAATCCAACGTTGTTTCCATCAGTCACGGGAAAAAGAAACAATTCCTGAGACTAACCCAATCGAAGACTTCTGAGATCATTACATTTTAGTATTGAATAGGTCAATTAATGCTTGTGAGGTCACGGTTACACCGGTTTCAATACTCAGTTCTGGCTGTGGATAATAATAGGGTGAGTGAAGGCCCGGCAAGTTTCCACTTTTCATCCTTGCATCCGGTACTGTGCCGAGCCAATAAAACACGGTTGGCACCTTGTGCGTTGTCTGCCCGAAATACGAGAAATCTTCGGATAGCATCACGGGCTCCTCGTCAATAACATTGTCCTTTCCAATGGCAGACGTGGCTGACTGAATAACACGTTCGGCCATAGCCGGATTGTTGTAATTCGCTGGACCATATCCGTTGATGATTACTTCAGGCAGGCGGTCCTCCGGCAAACCTGCTGCGATTCCCACGCCCCGGGCAATTTCTTTGATTCTTTTATTGACCATCTCCCTCACTTCATCCTTGAAGGAGCGAATGGTAAGTTTCAGTGTAACCATATCGGGAATAATATTCCCCACGGTTCCACCTTTGATGGTGCCTACCGATACCACAGCCGATTCGGTTGGTTTTAGGTTTCTGCTCACGATCGTCTGGAGTTCCATGATCAACATGCTGGTCACGACTATAGGATCGATCGACATATGAGGCGAGGCACCATGCGATCCTACGCCATATACATTGATATCGACACTCTCCGAACTGGCCATGACAAACCCTTTACCAATGCCGACTTTGCCCGCAGCAATGGTCGGGCTTGAATGAAGCCCAATTCCATAATTTGGTACTCCGAATTTTTCATAAAGTCCGGCCTCTAACATGAGTTTCGCACCAGCGCCAATTTCCTCAGCTGGTTGGCCAATGAGCAACAACGTACCTTTCCATTTATCTTTCATAGCGACCATTGCCCTGGCCGTGCCCAACCACGTGGTCATGTGGATATCATGGCCACAGGAATGCATCGTGCCTACCTGCTCTCCATTCAATGTTGCCTTCAGCTGGCTTTGGTATTCCAATTCCGTCTTTTCAAACATGGGGAGTGCATCCATGTCGGTGCGATACAAAATGGTCGGCCCGTTTCCATTTTTGAAGACGCCAACAATCCCATATCCACCAAAATTTTCGGTAACGGCAAACCCAACTTTTTTAAGTTCTCCGGCCAATGCTTTCGAGGTCTCCTTCTCCTGCAGTGATATTTCTGGATTTTTGTGCCGCACCTTGTAAAAGTCAACAAGGAACGGGATATCTCCTTTAATGATCCTGATATCCACGGCTGGTGGCCCGGGCGCAAAAGCAGTGGACGTCATCAAGACAGATGCCAACAATATGGATACGATTCTCACAGCAGTAAATTTTGGTTTGATACGAATGTAATCAAATCAATCCAACGTTGTGGTACTTTTTTTCTCATCGGTAATTAAAAAAAGCCACCCAATGGGATGGCTTTCAATAAATCACTTTTTTAGAATGCTAATATTTTAATGGCACTTTCACCATTGAGTCCTCCCAGGCCAGGATCATATCACCTGTTCCACCTTTGCCATCGAAGGTAATGGTGAAAGCTTCAACTGTCGATTCCGTTTTCCCTGCGGGCACTTCAATACGGGCAACATCCTTTCCTTCCTCATACTCATAAGCTCCCCAGGTATCCAGTTTGGAATTGAATATAATTGTCCATTTGTCTTTGTTGGGGATAGAGTACAGTGAATACGTGCCGGCTTTTAATTGTTTGTCACCTACAGTAACATCTTTATAAAATTTAACTTCTGTGGTTTCATTGGCACCGGTACGCCACACTTTTCCATACGGCTCTTTGTCCCCCAGCATGGTTCTTCCTTTTTTCTGAGGGCGACCGTAGGTGACCTTCGCCACTGGTGTGGTGCCCCGACCATCTGGGCGAAATATGGCAATATCTGCCGGACTTGGATCCAGGTCAGGAAGTTTTTGGGCGACAGCCCAGTCGTTTGAGAAGGTGAGGATCGCGATGACGACCGCTAGAAGTTTTAGGTTTTTCATTTTAGTTTGGGTTTTTATTCAAGATAGACAAATACATATACGTAGATCTTCTGGGAGAGAGTTTCAATCTAACTGAGTTTGAATAATTAAATTGTCGCTGCTGCTACCTCTTGTTCAAAAATCGTTCCGGATGTTTCTCATCGAAGTCAGTTGCCTGCTGAAAGATAAAGGCAGCCTCCAGAATTGGGGCCTCATCATACAAATTGCCTATTAAGGTTATGGATGTTGGATGTCCGCCTTTGTCAAATCCATTGGGCACCGATATGGCCGGGTGGCCGGTAAGGTTGGTGGTCAGCGACTGATTTCTACCAAATGTGGGAGAAATGATAAAATCAAAATCTTTGATGGTTTGATTAAATTTTTCAATCAGGACCTTCCGGTGACGGTTGGCTTGAAGGTATTCAACCGCAGTGATAAACCTGGATTGTCGTAAAGAGTTGGCGCGGGAGCCTTTGTCTTGTTCAACCATGGTCCGGTCTTTGTGCTGCAGTACCAGTTCATCAAAGAACGCACCTGCTTCTGCACGGAGGATAATATCAAAGACGCCATAAGGTATGCTGTCGGGCATGGCTACCTCGACCAACTCGGCACCCAACTTTCTGAATGTTTCGAGGCTTGTTGAATTATTCGATCCTACTTTCGATGTATCTTTTTCAAATAGTTCTTTGAGGTACCCAATTTTGTAGCCCGATAAATTTGCCTGGGGTTTAAACCTAAACGTATAATCGACAACGCTTCGGTCGTTTTCGATGACTGAATTTTTACCTTTTATTACCTGAAAAACAATGGCACAATCCAGTGCCGACCGACAGATCGGTCCTACCTTGTCCATAGACCACGACAGACTCATACCACCGGCCCGGCTCACGCTTCCGTATGAAGGGCGCAGACCTGTAACCCCGCATCTCGTTGAAGGTGATATAATTGAACCGAGCGTCTCCGTTCCAATGGAAAACGCGACTAAACCGGCTGCGGTTGCTGACCCGGATCCGGCAGAAGAGCCGCTGGCGCCCTGCCTTAAGTCCCACGGATTTTTTGTTTTGCCGCCAAACCAGACATCGCCTCGCGCAAGGGCTCCGCTGGTCAGTTTGGCAACGAGCACGGCTCCTGCATCTTCCAAGCGCTGAACGATAGAAGCTTTTTCGTTAAACTGTTGATCTTTGTAAGGCATCGCACCCCACGTTGTTTTGTATCCCGGCACTGAAAACAGGTCTTTGATTCCGTAGGGAATTCCATGCAGTGGGCCTCTGTATCTCCCGTTCCTGATTTCTTCATCGGCCCTGGCTGCTTGTTGCAAGGCCAACTCTTCTGTCAGCGTAACGGTCGCCTGAAGTGTATCGTTGTATTTTTTTAGACGCCTCAGGTAAATCTGTGTCAGTTCAGTCGAAGTTAGTTTTTTGTTTTTGATTAAACCGGCTAGGTGACTCAGCGGCATAAACGCAATTTCATCGTCTGTTTCAGGCCTCGTTTTTGTGTTGGGCAGGTTCCATTCTGATTGGCCTGGTCTTGATTTTTGAGTGAAATGATCCGGCCTCGGATCAAAATAGAGTGCCGGGGCTACTTCGTAGTTCAGGCTAAACAACCTCATGGTATCATACCCCTTCTTGTTTTCTTCAAGGTATCTCTTCAGTGTGTCAAGCTCCTCGGAGGAGAATTCTACCCCGATAAGCTTCTGTGCCCCCAGAATATCATTTTTTGAAATCTTATTATTTTCGGATGGCGTGCACGAAACAGTGCAATAGATGATCAGGAGTGAAAGAAAGAACTGCAAAACAGGGTATTTCATCGCGTAGTTATTTTATGAAACCTACACGGATCTGACAATTATTCCTACCGTAATTCTACTGTTGGCTGACTATGCACGTATTCCCGGCAAAATGTGAGGTCGGACAAATTGGGGTATACATAATGCGGTGACTTGATAATTGAAAATAAATCCACTAATTGCCGTCCTGTAATCTGGCTAGATTTTTTATGGGATTATTTTGGTTGATGATGGGCGAGCAGCGAGCGTATTCCAAGGCTGCATCACTGGCTTTTGACGATCAACAAATGGTGTTATACAATTTGATACTGGCCGAGGTGGTTCCAATCTGGAATCGCTGGGATGTCATTCTTTTTGGCGTACTTTTTCTTGTTTTTATTTCCCTGGGTTCTTATGGGTTGGGAATGAATATTCGTGACAAACGAAAGCAGGAATTGGAAAGGCAGGTAAAAGAACGGACAGAAGCGCTTGAGAGAGCCAATGACGAACTTCAGCTAAGAAACACCGAGCTGGATCGTTTCGTGTACAGTGCATCCCATGACTTAAGTTCTCCGCTGAAATCGATATTGGGATTGATTCATGTTGCAAGACTTGAAAATCCTGAGCCAAGACAATTGGAATATCTTGATATGATGGAGAAAAGTGTTGATAGGCTGCAGTCATTTATTGACGAGGTGATTCAGTACTCGCGCAATTCGAGAATGCCTGTGCAATTGGAAAACTTTGATTTCAACGGACTGGTTTCTTCCATTCTTAATGACTATAAGTATCTTCAAAACTTTGATAAAATTTCCTTTCAAGTCGTTGACGAAGTGAAGCACACCATGACTGCCGATGGGATGCGGTTGAAAATTATCCTGAACAACCTGGTTTCCAATGCCATCAAATTTCAGAAATCGAACGGAAGGCCTGAAATCAAGATTTCTTTAAAGCGAGATGTGGACAACTATCTGATCAGTGTGGCCGATAACGGGAGGGGGATTCAGGACGAATACCTGGATAAAATATTTGAAATGTTTTTCAGGGCAACCGAAGAAACGCAAGGTTCGGGGTTGGGTTTATATATATTAAAAGAGGCCGTTTCCAAATTGGGCGGACGGATTGAAGTGCAATCAAAAGTGGGGCAAGGCACCGTTTTTAATGTGACCTTGCCAATCAGGAAGTTAGCGTAGTTCGAAAGCGCTCATGTAAAAGTCCCTTTCCTGGACATAATCGATCAGGGCGCTGTAAAATGGATTTGACACGAGCGTGGCGCTATCACCTGCCATAATTAGCTTCTTTCGGGCCCTGGTGATGCCCACGTTGGTCCGCCTGATATCACCCAAAAATCCGATTTCTCCATTTTCATTTGACCGCACAAAACTTATGGCTACCACATCCCTTTCCTGTCCCTGGAATGCGTCAACCGTATTGATGGAAATCAGTGAGGCAATTTCGCTGAGCAGGGGTGACTGTTCGGCCAGCTTAAGCAATACCTGGACCTGGGCACTGTAAGGCGTTATGATTCCTACGGAATACCTTTCATCCAACCATTGTGGCAGGCCCACCTGATCAATTAATTTTTCTAAGGCACCAATCAAAAGGTTTGCTTCTTCCTCGTTATATCGACTCAGCGTTTCTTCATCCTGACGCTCCAGGTAGCCGCATCCGGCTGTATCAATAAAATCAATGGGTCGCTGCCCGGGCAATCGATGGTGTCTAATGGTATCATGCGCAACGAGCTGACCATCGTAAAAATATTGTGAGGGAAAAGACATGATATCTTTGTGCATTCGGTATTGCAACCGCAGCATGCGTGATGTCTCCGGGTGCCTTTCAATACATTTTTCAAAAAGCGTTTGCGCAAGACCCGAATCAGCGGCTTCTCTCGATTTGATGGTTGGCGGTAATTGGAAATGATCCCCTGCGAAGATCACTCGTTCCGCCCTGCAGATTGGAATCCAACACGCAGGCTCCAGCGCCTGCGCAGCCTCATCGATAAATACGGTTTTATATTTTTTTCCGCGGAGTGTGGGATGAGATGAGCCAACCAATGTACACGCCACTACTTCACACTGCTGTAGGATGTCGTTTATGATGTAGAACTCCAACACATCGGCATCGGCTTTGAGGGTATTTGCTTCCTGGCGAAGTGACCTTCTCTCTTCTTTTTCCCTGTGACCGAAATTTCTTTTGAACTTACCGGCCTGCATCCGAAGCTGCTCCATTTTTTTTCTCATCATCCGCAGCTCTTTGTAATTGGGATGATTGGCAATTTGAGCATCCAGCGTTTTACTTAACGATTGTTCCGTCACACGGGCGGGGTGACCGATTCTGACGACCGATATTCCCTGATCAGAGAGTTTTTCAACCAGCAGGTCAATGGAGGCGTTGCTTGGCGTGCAAACCAGTACCTGCTTTTCCGAAGCAATTGTTTTAGCGATCGCATGAACCAACGTGGTGGTTTTGCCGGTTCCTGGCGGTCCATGAATGATCGCGACATCGCGACCCGACAAGACATGGTTGAGGGCCTCGTTTTGGCTCTGGTTCAGGAAATCTGAGACCTCAGCCTGGCCGGTGTTTTCAAAAGCAGGTTTCTTTTTGCCGAGTAAAATATCCCTGAGTGCGGCCAACCTTGAGTCCTCGGCTTTGATCACTTTTTTCATGGCGTGTTCCATCTCCCGGTAACTCATCTCATCAAACATGACGTCTACGCCAAGCAGTCCGTCATCTATCCAGTCGGGAAGGTCGTCAACGTTTAGTGTGATGATCATTTGATTGTCGCGAACGTAATTAATGACGCCAGCTACGTGATGTTTCTCCGGTTTTTGATGGGCGTTGCTAAAGACGGAAACCATCTTGCCGCTTTGAAACACATGTTTTTGTTCCAATTCGTTGGTGCGTTCCACCTCAATGATCAGGCGCTCGCCCGTGCCGATGTAATCTTTCCTTAGTTTTACCGGATACCAACAAACACCTTCTTTTGTTTTCTTATGGATGGGTGTAAAGAGAACTTTTTGCCTGTATTGCTCCAGGTCAGCCGCCCGCTCCAGTTGAATAAGCGACAAGGTGTGCTGTAGTTCCCTCGTTGTTTCCATTTATATAATTGTTGAATCATGTGCAGCCCGGGCAACGTACCGATGTAAAATGGCATCTTGAGGATAGAAGATTGTAACCTTTTGCCATTTGGAAAGTCTATAAACAAAAACAATTACCATGTTGCAAAGCCAGTTAGTTACCGCATTTCGGAGCCTTTCGAAGAATCGTTTTTTTTCCACCTTGAATATTTTCGGCCTGGCAATAGGGATGTCGGTATTTTTGCTCATTGCGCAATATGTGAAGTTTGAGACCAGTTATGAAGATTTTATTGACAACAGGGAAAATATTTACCGGGTACAACTTGAGACCTATCTCAACAACGAACTCGTGGTTGCCAGTGCAGAGAACTATCCGGGGGTAGGGCCTGCATTGGTTGAAGAACTGGCAGAGGTGAGCGGTTTTGCACGGCTTTACAATCTCGGGTACAAAAATAACCTGATCGTTACCAATGAAGACGCTACGCCCCAACCCATCGCCTATAAACACCGGCATTTCCTTTATGCCGATTCCTCCTTCCTGCCTTTGATGAGTTATGAGATGTTGGCGGGCGCTGCGGCCAACGCACTCCGCGAGCCGAACACAGCCGTAATTTCTGAAAAGTACGCGAAAATGTATTTTGGAAATGAGGACCCGATGGGGAAATCGCTGCGCATGCAGGATGACGACAACAATAATGAGCTGGTGAAGGTCACCGGGGTGTTCAAAGACCTGCCACCAAACACCCACTTGAAATATGATATATTGTTTTCGTACAAAACTTTGTATGGACGTGGCGAGTGGGCTCCTGAACGATACGGACAAAGCTGGCAGCGAAAGGACATGTATACCTTTATTCAGGTTGAGCCAGGAACCAATGTGAAAGCTCTTGAGGCAAAACTGCCAGGAATTGTCGACAAATATAAACCTGGCCTTGCCGAGAGAAATCAAAGAGATATTCTTTTGCTTCAGCCGCTAAAAGACATTCACCTCACTTCGCGACTGGCCGAAGAGCCAGAACCCAACGGGGATCATCGCATCGTAAAATTTTTAGGCATCATCGGAATTTTTGTCATGATCATTGCCTGGATCAATTACATTAACTTATCAACAGCTAAGGCCATGGAGCGCGCCAGGGAAGTGGGCGTTCGAAAAGTGATGGGCGCATTTCAAGGCCAGCTGGTGATGCAGTTCATCGCAGAATCGGCCCTCGTTAATTTGATGGCCATGGCTATATCTGTTGGTTTGGTCGCTCTGGCGCTGCCCTACTTCAATTCCATCTCTGGTCTCTCACTGACGATCTCCTACTTGCTGGACGCCTGGTTTATTATATTGTGCGGCTCGTTATGGTTTGTGGGCACATTGCTTTCGGGATTTTATCCAGCCATGGTGCTGTCGTCATTCAAACCCGTGATAGTCCTTAAGGGGAAAATGAAAAACAGCCTTCGTGGTATATTGTTGCGCAAAACGTTGGTGGTTGTTCAATTCACGGCTTCGGTTGCCCTTATTGCCGGCACGTTCATCGTGTACCAACAGCTTAACTTTATGATGGGCCGTGACATTGGAATGAACATCGATCAGGTGATGGTTGTCGAGCGTCCCGGGATTGCTCCCGTTGACAGGAATTCTTTTAACTCAGCGATCGATGTATTCAGAAATGAGCTGAAAAAAGATCCTTCCATAGCTGCTGTCACCACTTCGGCAACCATTCCCGGAAAACAACGCGAATACAAGGCCGTGATTAAACGCTATGGCGCGCCCGATGACCAATCCGTGACAATCAGGTTTAATAGCATGGATTATGAGTTTATGGAGGTCTTCAAGATGAAACTTCTCGCTGGCAGATTGTTTTCTGAGGATTACATTTCGGATCCGGATACCAGCGTGGTCATCACCGAGTCGGCAGCACGACTGATGGGGTTCGGGAAAATTGAAGATGCCATTGGCCAGACGATTGATATTGCATCATTTGGATGGAAGCCCATTGTTGTGGGTGTGGTCAACGATTACCACCAGGTGTCACTAAAAAAAGCGCTTGATCCGACTGTGTTTTATTGCACGAAATATGGCGGAGAGTTTTACTCGATGCGGCTGAACTCGAACAACATTTCACAATCGGTAACGCACGCACAGGAATCATGGAATACAGCCTTTCCGGGAAATCCCTTTGAATATTTCTTCCTGGACGATTTCTTTAATAAACAATATGAGAATGAGAGGCAGTTCGGCAGGCTATTTACAACTTTTGCTTCGTTCGCGGTGTTGGTTGGGTGCCTTGGTTTGTTTGGGCTATCTGCCTATACAGCCACGCAGCGTACCAAAGAAATCGGGATCAGGAAGGTCCTGGGTTCGTCCGAGTCTAAAATATTCTTGTTGCTGTCAACGGAATACCTAAGACTGGTGGGCTTGGCAATTATTATTGCTGTCCCGCTGATTTATTTTGGAATGAATAACTGGATCAACTCCTTTCCTTATCAAACCACAATTTCGCCCTTGATATTTTTATTATCCGGTGGTATGGTATTGATTGTTTCGCTGTTAACGGTCACTTTTCAGACGCTTAGGGCTGCAAGAACCAACCCGGTAAATTCGCTACGGTATGAATGAGGCCGGCTGATTTAGTTTTTTCAGATAGTCGTCAATGTAGGAACTTATCTTTTTTCTTTTGTATTGCATGACAAAACGCGGGTGGGAGAGGGGAATGATGTTCTCAAAATAATTCATTTCAGCATTTAGGCTTTTCAGGAATTTGAAATTTGAACCTTCTCCAAGGCAATAGGCGACCTTTGTATTTATGCCAAAGTGGATTTGATCTTCCAATGTTTGGCAAATAAAGGGACGGAGGGCATTTTGAAGTTTTGGATTATCGTAGTAGTTAATATTTTTTCCACCTTTTGTAAATCCCAACGGGCTGACGGATCCAAAATAGAATTTGTTATAAAATTTCTTTTTACCGCCAAAGGCCTGGATCACCTGGTAAATAAAATCAGCGGAGAGTTCTCTTCTTTTGGGTAAATTATTTTTGATTCCACACTCCATTTCCAATTTTACAGGATCCGTAAATGGGATTCCTGTGATGCCCGCACCAAACCGGCCGGGATTAATTCCTAAAATAATGGTCCTTTCCTTACTATTATTATAGAACATGGAATAGAACAAAGTACAATATTTGAATACTTCGTCATCCGCATAGGGATTCATGACCGCTATCCCTGAAGGCAGTTTGGCCCTGATGTTCAATTGTTTGAAGAATCGGAGAATTTTTTTGTCGTAGTTCATAATCGGATACCGGCTATTAATAATAAATATAAAAATGAATCCATGTCGCCTTTATCGCGTTAATTTTATACGCTTCAAGATTTGCTGACGCCTGCCATGACCTATTACGATACTGTGTTGAAATATTTGGTGTTTACCGGGGCTCTTCACGGATTTTACCTGGTGGTGATTTTATTGACTACACAGGCAAGAACTAAAAGTCCCTACAGTTGGCTGATCGCTATTATTCTTGGCGCTTTTGGGTTGTATCTGACCAATAAGTTTGTCTACCTCTCAGGGAATGATGTATTGACAGCTTATCTGTCCGGGACATCAATGCCTTTTCTCTATCTGGTAGGTCCTTCCTACTGGCTATACCTTCAATTTATTACAGGCATCAAATCGAAGTGGGTTAAAATGGATTTGATTCATTTGGTTCCCATGGTTATTTGTTTTCTTGCGGCTTCCCCGTACTATTTTATGGACTGCACGATCAAACTCGAATATATCATGTCGCTTGACCGCCATCAGATTGATCTGCCTTTGCAGCGAGGATTTTATTTTGGTGGCCACCTCGTTCAAACTTTGTTTTACCTGGCGTTGAGCTTTTCCACCGTTAACCGATTTAAGTCGTCCATTCAAAGGCAAACACGGGAGTTTGTTTTAATCAGGAATTGGACGGCAAGGACCTACGGCTTTATGGTCACCCTTGCAGTCATTTACTTTGTTTCATTTTCGGGTTTTATTTTTTTTAGCGAGGGAAGGGTATTTTTCCGGGATTTATTTGGCTTATCCATTACTGGCTTCATCCACCTGATTGGTTTTTGGATTATCAAAGATTCTCCGATTCTGTCCCATTCGAAGGCAACGAACACGGAAATTAACCATGCCGATAAGCTATTAAAGGAGCGTATTTTGGAGTTGATGAAGACAAAGCCATACCTCAACCCGGATTATTCATTAAAAAACATTAGCGATTCGTTGAATACCAATACAGTCTACGCATCTCAGATGATCAACCTGCTTTTTGACAAGAGTTTCACAGAACTCGTCAATCAGTACAGGGTAGAGGAGGTAAAGGTCCGTATGACCAACAATCCGGACGAGAAACTCCTGGCAGTGGCCCTGGAGTCCGGCTTCTCAAACAAAAACACTTTTACACGGGTTTTCAAAAAGTACACCGGTGTTACACCCTCTGAATATCGGGACAGTCTAAAAAAATAGGCCTCAATAAATTTATTGTGCCACTATCCGTGTTGTATTTCAGTTAATTGGGCCATCTAACGCCCGATGAGTGAGATTTAGTTTTCTGTTGTTTTTCGTTGTGATCACAATTATTGCCCGGCCGCAGGAATTGCCGTTTGAAAAATTGGCCGTTGATGGGCGTCCTGATGGTTCGCGGGGTGTTGCCTTTGGGGACTTCAACAACGATGGGTGGCTGGACCTTGTGGTGGCCAATCAAGTAGATTCTGCCCGGTTGGCTGGAAATCCAGTTTACGTCAACAAGAATGGGACAATGACTCAAATGGTGCCGTTGGCTGCTGGCAGTTTGAATGCATGGAGCGAATCTGTATCCGCTGTGGATGTTGACAACGATCATGATTTGGACCTGTTCTTTACAACGCAATTTGGAGTGCCCAACTTATTGTTTATCAATGATGGGATTGGAAATTTCTCTGAATCAGAAAATGGAGACCTGACGTCAGACCTCACCAATTCTCCCGGTTCGTGCTGGTGTGATTTCGATCTCGATGGAGATATGGATGCTTTTGTAGTTAATCGGGACGGAGAGGATGATATGCTCTATATAAATGACGGGCGAGGCACCTTCACCGGTTTAAAATCTGGTCCGTGGATTGGTAATGGCGGAGATGGCCGGGCATGCGTGTGGGGTGACGTGAATGGAGACAAAAAACCTGATTTGTACGTAGTAAATTTTGTAGTAAAAGAAAATGGAAGCGTAATATCAAAGCATAGAAACTATTTATACCTGAATTCAGGCGGTGGAAAATTTAAAGAGCAGCGGGAAGGTATTCTGGTAGAAGAACTAAATGCGTCTTACGGAGTGTCAATGGTAGATTATGACTATGACCATGACCTGGATATTTATGTTACTAATGTTTCAGTAGCGGAAGGCAACGCGCTGTATAGGAATTCAGGAGATGGCACATTTGAGAAATTGTCTGCCATTGAAATCGGTGATGAGACAAAACGCCCGTCAAAAGGTCAAACGTGGGGAGATTTCAATAACGATGGATGGTTAGATGTCTATGTGGCTAATGGCACTGAAGGTTATCCCGAAATCCAGAATTTTTTCTTCTTAGGAACGCCAGATTTTAAATTTAAAAGAATTTACAACACCTTACCTGCCATCGAAGGACACATTTCTGCCGGGGCGGCTTCTGGCGATTTTGACAACGATGGCGATTTGGATATTTATGTTTGCAACTGGGGAGATGAAGCAGAAGCCAACGATTTTTACGTCAACGAAACCACCCACAGCAATTGGATAAAATTTCGACTCAGAGGGAGTAAATCCAACACTTATGGTATGGGCAGTTGGTTGAATATCGAACTTGAGGATGGATCGAAACAAACGCGATATGTCATCACCGAAACCGGATATGGTAGTCGGAATGCGCCAGAAATCCATTTTGGCCTGGGTGAATCAAAGAAAGTTAAAACCCTGAGGATTGAGTGGCCAAATGGCCAGAACCAATCTTTTACAAGTCTTGATGGCAATCATATTTACGAAATCAGGGAAGGAACCCACTTAATAAAGAAAGTGAGATGAAGAGCACACTCAACAGGAGAAATTTTATCAAGCTTTCACTTACTTCTGGTGGAGCATTGATCGCAGGTTTTTATTTTCAATCCTGCCTGAGCGACAAAACTCCGGCTACAATGCATGAGTTTACGCCCCTGATAAAGATTGACACGGACGGGTGGATCACCATCATTGCCAAGAATCCTGAAATTGGTCAGGGAGTAAAGACTTCATTGCCGATGATTATAGCGGAGGAACTTGGTGCCGATTGGGAAAAAGTAAAAGTTGAACAGGGTGATTACAGCAGCAAGTACAATGACCAGTGGGCAGGTGGCAGCTTAGCCATCAGGTTGAATTGGGAAGAGATGCGAACGGCCGGGGCTACAGTAAGGCAGGTATTGATTGAAGCCGCAGCAAAAAGAATGCAAAAGCCAGCTGACGAATTTGTTACCAGTAAAAATAAAGTGGTGCATCAGCCTTCAGGCGATTTTATTGGATTTGATGAAATAGTAACCGAAGCTGCCCTTATTCCTGTACCGGAAAAGGTGGAATTGAAGCCTCGGGAATCCTTCGAAATAATTGGTAAACCTATACCTCAGGTAGATCTTGATAAACTGGTGCGAGGAGGGGTTCGCTATTGCATCGATACACAACTACCGGAAATGGTTTATGCCACCGTGCTGAAGTGTCCGGTGTTTGACGGAGGCATTAAGCATTATGATGACAGAGAGGCTCGCGCGGTAGATGGTGTTATTGATATCGTCCAACTCGACAACAGTGAATACGGTGGCAGGCTTGTGGCGGCCAACAGTCCTAATTTTGTAAACGGCATTGCCGTTGTTGCTAATTCAACATGGGCGACATTCAAAGCAGCTAAAAAAATAAAAGTTGAATGGGATACCAGTTCATCCAAAAATGAAAATTCAATTACCATCACATCAAAATTCAGAAATGGATTGGAAAATACCGTAACTCAACGCAAGGACGGAAACATTGCGAGTGCCAGAAGGAAAGCTACTATTAATTTAACGGCCGAATATGAAGTTCCATTTTTGGCACACGTGACCATGGAGCCTATGAATTGTACGGTGGACTTCAGGCAAGATGTGTGCGAAGTATGGGCTCCAACTCAAAATCCTGAAGCATTGCGTGATGGGTTGATTAAACTCTTTGGATTAAAACCAGAACAAATCATTATTCACTTGCCACGATCAGGAGGTGGTTTTGGCAGAAGATATTATGTGGACTATGCCATGGATGCTGCAGTTCTTTCAAAAAAAGTGGGGAAACCCGTGAAACTAACATGGACGAGAGAAGAAGACGTGCGTCATGACTGGTATCGTCCGGCCAGCTTGCAAAAATTGTCCGCTTCGCTTGATGGTAGCGGAAACGTGACGGGTTGGCATCACGCATTGGCCAACGCCTCACGAAAAACGTCACTGGGAAGAGAAGGGAATCCTGCGGGAACGGAGTTGGATGAATATGAATTTCCGGCAGGATTTGTGCCCAACCTGCAGTTGGAATATGGACATGTACTCAGCGATGTGCCATTGGGCCAGTGGAGGGCGGTAAGTCATTCTGCGAATGTATTTGCCGTGCAAAGTTTTATGGATGAACTGGCAGTGGCGGCTGGTATGGACTCCATAGATTTTTATTTGAAATTGTTGGGGCCCGAGCGGGATGTGCAAATAGTTGGTGATTTCAAACTGCCCATCGCAAGACTGATTGCTGTGGTGGATAGAGTAAAGAAAAACAGTAACTGGGATTCTCCGTTGCCAGCAGGACAAGGAAGAGGATTTGCAGCAAGTTATAATCAGGGAGCGTTTGTGGCGGAGGTCGTGACTGTTCAAATGGATGAACTTGAAAAGATAAAAATTCTAAAGGTAGATGCAGTGCTGGACTGTGGTATCGTTGTCAATCCCTCCGGGGCGGAAGCGCAAGTGCAGGGGGCAATCATTGAAGGTCTGTGTGCGGCCATGTTTGGTGAGATCACCATCAATGAAGGGAGCACGGTTCAATCAAATTTTCATGACTACCGATGGATTAGGATGGGAGAGGTTCCCCCAATTCACATTGAGTTCATAAAGAATGATATTGTTCCCCGTGGATTGGGAGAACCCCCGCTTCCGCCAGTGGCACCGGCATTGGCCAATGCGATATTCGCTGCCAGCGGTAGAAGAATAAGACGACTGCCTATATTAAAACATTCATGAGAAATTTATCCTGCATTGCTATCGCCATTTTTTCTTCTACTTTGTCCATGGCCCAATCTTCCCATTCAATAATTTTAATGGATATCGTGGAGGTGCCGGTCGCGAGGAGGGAAGAGGCGATTTATTATTTTGAGAGCAACTGGAAACTGTTTCGCGAAGTTGCGATGGAAAAAGGGCTGATCAGGTCATATCGCATGATGGAGGTAGATCACGAAAACAGCGATCATTTGGAACTGATTCTCACCACAGAGTTTTCGAACGATACCCAGTTTGAACAGGTCGAAGAGAATTTTGAGCCAATTATGAAGGCTGAAAGACCGAACGGGCCTGTATTGTTAAATGAAATTAAGCCCGGTGAATTTAGGAAAATTGTTTCCACCAGAAAGGGTCTCGTGCTTCTGGAGCCATCCAACTAATCCAAGCGCCTTCTCTCCATAAGTGATTTGTATCGTCAGGATAATTTAGAATATTTAGCCTTCTAAACCCTTTCCTGATGAAGCAAATTATTTTCTTTTTTCTTTCCGTCCTCGGCCTTGCAACGCAAGCGCAGAACTATGACCTTCTTATCAGGAATGGAAAAATCATTGATGGAACCGGCAACTCCTGGTACTATGGCAATATTGGTGTTTGGAATGGAAAAATTTATGCCATTGGACCATTGGAAAATGCTAAGGCAATTCGAGTGATTGATGCTAAAGGACTGATCGTTGCTCCGGGGTTTATAGACGTGCACGCCCATATTGAAGGAGACGAACGCGATGTACCCACGGCAGACAACTTTATTTATGATGGTGTTACCTCTTTGGTCACTGGCAATTGCGGAGGTTCCAACGTTGATATCAGCGATTACTTTTATAGGCTGGACAGTATTGGGATGTCGCTGAATGTCGCCTCATTGATCGGACACAATACTGTGAGGCGTGCCGTCATGGGAGACGCGCAGCGCAATCCAACCGCTGAGGAGCAAAGACAAATGGAACAGTTGGTCGAGCGTGCGATGAAGGATGGGGCTGTCGGCTTATCAACAGGATTAATATACGTACCGGGTACTTATTCGAAAACATCTGAGGTTGTAGGTCTTGCCAAAGTTGCGTCAACATATAATGGTGTATATGCTTCGCACATCCGAAGTGAAGGTGACAGGGTAACTGAAGCGATCGAGGAGGCGATCAATATTGGGAGGCAAGCCAACATGCCGGTTGAGATTTCTCATTTTAAAGTGACTTACAAAACGAATTGGGGGAGATCGACCAGTACGATTGCGCAAGTCGAAGAGGCCAGAAAAGAGGGTATTGATGTCACGGTGGATCAGTATCCCTATGTAGCCAGTAGCACTACGTTGGACACCACTGTACCCGAGTGGGCTTTTAGCGGAGGCAGGGATTCCCTTTACATGCGCCTGAACGATCCTGCAACCAGGGATCGGATTAAAAAAGAAATGATACAATCGCTAAAGAAAAGTCAATTGAAAGATTATAGTTATGCTGTTGTCGCGCGGTACGGGCCGGACGAATCCTATAACGGGAAAAGCATTTCAACGATCAATAGTCAAATCAAAGGCCGGAAGGCAAAACCAGAGGAGGAGGCAGAAACCATTTTGGAAATGATTACCAGCGGCCGCGTGCAGATGGTTTACTTCAGCATGAACGAGGACGATGTTGAACGTATTATGAAATACCCTTTCACGATGACGGCATCGGATGCCGGTATTGTTGAGTTTGGCAGGAATATGCCGCACCCGCGTGCGTATGGCACGAACGCACGAGTTCTCGGCAGGTACGTGAGAGAAAGAAAAACAATCGGACTTGAAGAAGCTATTCGCAAGATGACCTCATTGCCTGCGCAGAAATTTAAATTCAAAGACAGAGGTTTGATCAGAGAAGGCCTTGCCGCTGATATTGTTATATTCGATGAAACTCAAGTTGGCGATCTGGCGACATTTGAAAAACCACATGCTTATTCTAAGGGATTCAAATATGTAATCGTCAATGGCGAGTTAGTTGTTGATGAGGGTAAGCATACCGGGGTGAGGGCTGGGGTTGTGTTGAAGGGAGTCGGTGGTGGTAGGCCGGTATTAGGTAATCAGTAAGTCGATTATCGGTGGGTCGGTGATTGGTAGATCGGTGATCAGGGTTGCGTTGGGTCGGATTATTTGCCGCAAAACTGCGCTGCCTTGCTTATCATGGCGCCTATCATTTTACCAATAGAATTATATTGTTTAATGAGGCTGTTTGAAACTTCATCCGAAATATAGCGGCAATCCAAAGCAGTCTCAATCCAGTGCTGTGTTTCTTGTTGCTCACCATCCGCGTCAGTTAGCTTACTCACAAAGTGCTTTTCGTACCTACGTTTTGCCCATGCTTCGGCAATTTGCGCACCAATCGAGCGAGACGATCTTCTGATTTGATCAGTAAGAGAGTACATCTCTTCTTTAGGAAATGTTTTAGTTAGCTGAAAGATTTCCCGCGATACCTGTCTGGATAATTTATACACCTCCAAATCCCTAAAGCTTTTAACATACTCCATGCTTCAATTATTTAGGTTAAAATCATTTATAATTCCAGCTCACTGATCACCGACCTACAGATTACCGACTTACCGATTACCGACCTACCGATTACTGACTCAGTAAAACCTTCAACCGCTCAATCTCAGCCATGTTCCGCTGGGAGTGGATGTTGCTCATTACATTCTGTTTTTCGCGCATGGTAAGCCTCCAGCTGAGAGAAGCACGCGCGTTGTTCTGCCTGATGCTGTCCATTTTTTGTAGGATGGGCACGTAAGTGTCATCCGGCTGATACTGCAGTTCGATTCTTTCGAGTGGGCACGATAGCCACGATGTGGCCTGTCCTATCAGCACGTCATTGGTGATGTCCTGAAAATTTTCAAGGTTGTTGTACACATTGCTGATGGGTGAAGTAATGTTATCGATCAATGTTTGGCTTTGTTGGGCGGGAATGGCAGCCAGTTTGGGCGAGTCCCGAATAGACAGCAATATGACGCCCGAAGTATTCTCGCAGATCCATTCTCTAAATGCATACATGAAGCGGGCCGTGGTGGCCAGGCCGAAATTATCCGACACTCCTGCGTCAACGATTTCAATGGATGGATCGGTGGGGAGCGTAGTATTGGGCGTGATGTAGGGGAAAGTTGCACTCATGCGCAAGGCCGAAAGAAACCGCAGACTATCCGCCATGTGGTTCTTGAACAACTTGTTAAAATCAACACCCCCGATTTTATTTTGTGAATAGCCGGGAACACTTAGAATCTCCGAATTCAAATAACTCACCGGTTGTGATGAAATATAAAGTTTCCTGCCATCGTTGGTGATAATCGGGCTTAAGATCATCATGGGGATGACGGACTGGATTTCTGGTTCGCGGTAGGCACTGATGGGTTTGTCCATCATGCTGTTGGTAATCTCATCCAATTCTTTCTCAAAAGTAAAGGCCCGGTCTTTTACATATTGTTGTCCCGCGTATTCAAATTTGGTGAGGCCAAGAAAAATGCCGTTGGCCAAAAAACTGAAAATAAGCGGGTTGAGGTTGTCGGTGGAAACGCTGGCGCGGTGGTCCACGGAATTGGGATTGACGGATTCACCTGATTTTTGTCGCAGTTTAAGTTCCCTATAAAAGCTGGCGCCTATGAGCCCACCAGAAGCACCTGTTATCAACGCAGTGTTTTCCATCAATGCGCCATGCGTAGCGCTGTCGACCGTTTGCAGGGCGGTAATGGCCCAAAGCGCTGCCCGCTTTCCCCCACCACTCACACTTACAAAAACCATTTTTGGTTTCTGATCAGGGGGAAACTTCTTTTTCCAGTTTTCAAGAATGACCCGGGTATTGGCCTCATCTTTTTTAATGGAATCGGGTGAAGCCAGCGCCTGAATTTTTTTAACGGAATATTCAACAGGTGGAGCTTCGTAGTTTAAGCCGAATGCCTTTTCCGGTTT
Source organism: uncultured Ohtaekwangia sp. (assembly GCA_964655635.1). GTDB lineage: Bacteria > Bacteroidota > Bacteroidia > Cytophagales > Cyclobacteriaceae > ELB16-189. The sequence continues at coordinate 152,633 of CAZZNH010000002.1, read as the reverse complement.
GGAAAAGAAATCCTGGCCGGACAGATAGTTGAATATGAGGAATACAATAAGGCTTGCTGTTCCAGACCACGACCCAAACCAATAGGAAAAGGCACCAGCTAACATGACCAGAATAGTGAGCAGGATAGTAAAGCTTGCCGCAGCCGGCAACTGAAAGGCCGGTACATCCTTGAATACGCCAAGCACCAGCACCACGGCAAAAATGAAAATTTGAATAACGACCAGGTTGAAATGATTTTGATCAAATACCTGAACAATCGTTTGACGGTCATAAAAATCTTTGTGGTCGTCTACTTTTTTAAAACGAAAACTGTAGTCAAAATAATTGTCAACGCGGATTTGCTTTTTGCGCGCAATGTCCAATTTTTTCATCGCGCTGGCCCGCGTCACCTTTAAGTTCTGCTTCAACTTTTCATCCACCCGGCATACCATATACTTAAAGATGTCTTTGTTGGTCAGCAGGAAGTATACAAAATAGAGAAGTGTGAATGCGCCAAATCCGGTAACCAGACCTAAGAGATTGTAAAACAAATCTTCAGGCGTGCAGTACTGGTTAGTGGTTTGAAAACTGATGATTTGCTGAACGTAAATTATCAGAAAGGCAATAGGCAGAATACTGTTGTTAAGGGCAAACCGGGTAAATGGCTTTCGCAGCGCTCCGACAAACGAAAACCGGTGGCCATCGCTGATGTAGCAGGTAATGTGAAAGGCCACGGTGAATCCGGCCATCACCGCACCCACAATAAAAAAACTCATGAAATTCACTTCGTTCAGGTACTCGGGGTCCAAAAAGAGGTAGGGGATACCGAGGTATTTGCCAAAATTGCCCGTGATCATCGTGATGAGCAAAATCCAGCAAAGCAGGAGCACGTGATTCCTCCTAAAGTTGTTGAGTAACAACTGGATAGGAAATGAATAGGCGAAGTGATTCCAGATGGTAGTCAGTCTCAACATACAGTTATTCTCAATTTATACAATTCGCCCGACATACTGTAATCCGGCAATTTCAATGTGGATTTTGTCGACTATCAGTCCGCTGATTCCTATATTTCAGAATTGTTGATTGCCATTTTTTAAAACTTATCGCGCTGGAAAAACCCTTTCATATTTATCGCTCTTCGGCCGGGTCGGGTAAAACCCGAACCCTTGCCAAGGAGTACCTGAAGCTGGCCTTAAAATCCCGTACCGACTATTTTAAACAAATACTGGCGGTCACATTTACGAACAAAGCCACGCAGGAGATGAAGGAACGCATCCTTCAATACCTCAACGATTTTGCGAACGCTCTTGACAATAACCTGGCTGAAGAAATCGGGCACGAATTGGGATTTACACCTGAAGAACTTAAAAAGCGCAGTAAGGTGGTGCAATCAGCTATCCTGCATTACTATTCTCAATTTGCCATCAGTACCATCGATGCTTTTTTTCAAAAAGTAATCCGGTCTTTTACCCGGGAAGCGGGATTGCTGGGCAACTTCAGGCTGGAAGTGGAAAATGAACTGGTGCTGAAGGAGGTGGTTAATGAACTCATGGATGAACTAGGGACCAACCAGCAACTCACCAAATGGGTGGTAGAGTTTTCACGCGACCGATTGTTGGAGGGGGAGAACTGGAATATCGTGGCGGCCCTAAATGGTTTTGCCAGGGAGATTTTCAACGAAGAGTTCCAGGCGATTGAGGATGACTTGGAAAAGCCAAGCGGTGACGACAATCCTTATGTGGAAACCATGAAAGTGCTGCATAAGGAGTTGGCGATTTATGAAGCTCACATGAAAGAAAAAGGGTTGGAGGCACTCAGCATCATCGACAGCAATGGCATCACGATCGATGATTTTAATTATAAAGACCAGGGCACGGCACTGAAGTATTTCATGGAGTTTTCAAAAGGAAAACACTTTCAGGGCGGGGCAAGAATTGAGTCTGCATTGATCACGGGGAAAAATTGGCCAGCCAAAAAAAGTAGAAATTATCAGGCACTGTTGGAGTTAGCTGATAACCAGCTGATTCCCATCCTTAGGGAAATGGTGGCTTACGACACCCAGCACGGCCCCAAGTACAATTCAGTCACCCAGGTTTTAAAAAACTTTTATGCATTCGGATTGATTGCAGACATCACGCGCAAACTGAAGGTGTACAAACAGGAAAACAACCTGATGTTGCTTGCCGATGCGCCAAAATTTTTAAATGGTGTGATCAACGACAGCGACACGCCATTTATCTATGAAAAGGTGGGATCCTATTTTCGCAATTACCTCATTGATGAGTTTCAGGACACGTCCGGATTTCAGTGGAAGAATTTTTTGCCGTTGCTAAAAGATGCCCTTGATCAGAACCAATCGAGTTTTGTGGTGGGTGATGTAAAACAATCCATTTACCGCTGGCGGGGTGGCGACCAGGAACTTTTGCAAGATCAGGTTGAACTGGCCATGGGCAAGGAGGCTACTGAGATTAAAGGTCTTTATACCAACTACAGAAGCGCGCAGGAAATAGTTGCGCTCAACAATACACTGTTTGGCAAGGCTGCCCAAATCGTGAGCGAGGTGACGGGCCAACCCATGGCATCTGAGGCCTTTAAAGATGTGGCGCAACAAACAGTCAGGTTCCCGGGGAAGGGATATGTGGAAATTAATTTTGTGGCCAAACCCGATGACGAAGAAGACTGGACAGTGGAGGTGATGAAAAATCTACCCCTGCTGATAGAGAAGCTACAGGATAAGAAAATAAAACTTAAAGACATCGCTATTCTGGTGCGCAAGAATGAGGAAGGGCAGCGCATTGCAACGGAATTGTTGCAATACAAAAATACCAGTGCCAAACCCGGCTACCGCTACGATGTGGTTTCCAATGAGTCGTTGCGATTGGACACAGCCGCTTCAGTAAACCTGCTGCTCAGCGCTTTGAAGTATTTACACAACCCCACCGATGCCATAGTGCGCGGGCAACTTGCCTATGAAGTAGCCAAAGGGAAGGGACTGGAGTCGATTTTTTATCAAGCTGGCAGATTTCAGATGAACAACCTGCTGCCCGATGAATTTTTAAAACATACCGGGTGGCTGAATAAACTTTCGGTCTTTGAACTCACGGAAGAACTGATCCGGATGTTTGAATTGGGGAAAGAGGAAAGTGAGCTGGCTTACTTGCAGGCGTTTCAGGATCTGGTGTTGGAATTTTCCGCCATGGAAAAAAATGACCTGGCTAGTTTTCTGGAGTGGTGGGAGAACATGAAAGGGAAGAAGTCCATCCAGGTAGCAGGAAATGTGGATGCCATCAATGTGCTCACGATTCACAAAGCAAAAGGATTGCAATTCAAATATGTAATCATCCCCTTTTTGAACTGGCGTATGAATCACGAGATACCACCGCTATTGTGGGTGCGATCCGATAAGCCTCCGTTTGATAAGATGGGTTATCTCGCAGTCCGGTACAGCAGCAGTCTGGAGAAGACCTATTTTGAGGAGGCATATAAAACAGAATACAGCAAAGCCTTTATCGACAACCTCAATTTGCTGTATGTATCGTTTACCCGTGCTGAAGAAGGATTGATTGCATTTGCTTCGCAGCCGCGAAGTAACCTGACAAAACCTGGTACGGTAGGCGATCTGGTTTACGACTGCGTTACCAAAGAACCAGGGTTAGCGGAAAAATTCAGTGACAACCAGTTGAGATTGGGAAAAATAGAATTGTTGAGCAAGGAGGCACCTGCCAATGAATATTTGCCTGCCTCGTTGAAACATTATGCCTCGTACGACTGGCGTCAAAAATTGGTGATTAAGAGAGAAGGCGCTGAGTTTTTTGATGAGGAAATCAGCGACAAGCGGGCAAGCATTAACTATGGAATACTACTACATCGGTTGCTGGCTCATATCAGGTACAAGGCTGAAGCTGAGGCTGTGTTAAATGAGATGCACATCCAAAATGCATTTACAGAAGAAGAGCGCGTAGTGCTTGCTGTAGAGTTAAAAAAAATGATGGAGCACAGCGTGGTGAGCGGTTGGTTTGGCAAAGAGTGGGAGGTGCGCACGGAAGTACCGGTACTTATTCCCGGAGGCAAACAAAGCCGCATCGACCGGGTGATGATTGGTAGGAAGAACACGGTGATCATTGATTATAAAACAGGAGAAAAAAAAGAACAGGACCGCAGACAGGTAGAAGGTTACGCCGGGTTGCTCACGCAAATGGGTTATCCAAATGTGCAGGGCTACTTGCTTTACCTGGAAGAGCTTGAGGTAGTGGAGGTGATGAGTGGGTCTACGCTATCACTTTTTTAGTCAATAGTAAATAGTCATTAGTCGATAGTCCATAGTCATACTACCGATTACCGATTACTGAACTACCGATTACCGCTTTATAAAGAACAATGGACTAATGACTAGTGACCGATGACCAATAACTAACGACAAATTGAGAGTGCAACCCTTTCTCCAGGATATCGCCCAAAAAATAGTAGCGCACCCCAGGCTGAGCGAGCTCACCATCGTGTTCCCCAACCGAAGGGCGGCTTTGTTTTTTCAAAAGTATTTATCGGAGAGTTTGACCAAGCCAACGTGGTCGCCAAAACTAATTAGTATAGAGTCTTTCTTTTCCGGATTGTCTGAACTAAGAGAGCCGGACCGGCTGTCGTTGATCTACAGATTATATAAGGTGTACAATGAGGTCATGAAAAGCGAAGAACCTTTTGATCGCTTTTACTTCTGGGGCGACATGCTCCTGCGCGACCTCGATGAAGTAGACAAATACATGGTCAACGCGCCATTGCTATTTCGCGATCTGAGCATGTTAAAAGAACTCGATGAATCCTTTGATTTCCTCACGGGAGAACAAAAAGAATTCCTGCGGGGATTCTGGCTGAGTTTTGATGAGAAACCGAAAGGCAGCAAAGAAGAGTTTTTGAAAGTATGGCGGAAGTTGCCGAAGGTGTATGCGGAATTTGTAAAATCTTTGAAGAAGGAAAAACTTGGCTATGAGGGCATGATCCACCGCGAAGTAGCCGACAAGGTCATGAGCAAAGGCACACTTGGTAAAAACGAAAAAGGAGATCAGTATATTTTTGCCGGATTCAATGCACTCACCAAGGCGGAAGAGAACATCATAAGTTATTACGTACAAGAGGGCGCCACCTGCTATTGGGATATTGATGAATACTATATGGAAGACAAGTGGCAGGAGGCTGGCCAGTTTTTCCGCCAAAACAAAAATCACCCTGTCCTCTCTAAAACATTTGAAACACCTCCGGCCAATTTTAAGAGCGCGGCCAAAGAAATTAAATTAACCGGTGTGCCTCAACGCATCGGTCAGGCCAAGCTGGTAGGGCAGGCGCTCAGTGAAAAGCTGCCTCCTCCCGGTGAAGTGGAGAAAACAGTGATCGTGCTTCCCGATGAAAGTATGCTGTTGCCCATTTTGCACTCACTTCCTACCGAGTTGTCGGATGTCAATGTGACCATGGGCTATCCGTTGCGCAACACACCTTTATACAATTTACTTGACTTGCTCATTGAAATGCAGTTGCAGCGCAAAGGCGATCATTTTAGTCACCGGCAAGTGACGGCCATTCTTGCGCACGCCTACATTTTATCCATTGAAAAGGAAGAGGCGCAAAAAATCCGCAATGGAATAATCTCGGCCAACCGGATTCATATCAACAATGAGGAGTTGCGGCAAGCGGGTATTTTACTGCCCGATTTATTTCAACTGGTTGATTCGGCAGACGCATCGGGTTACTTATTGCAGATCATCAAAAAACTGGGCGCCTCGTTTACTGACAAACAGAGTTTTGACCGGGAATATGCCTTTCACTTCCACCGCCATATTTCCCGACTGCACGAAGTGCTGGACGACACAGGCAAACATCCCGACTGGCGGGGATTTCAAAAGTTGTTCCGGCAGATCGTGCTGTCGCAAAAAATTCCTTTCTCCGGTGAGCCTTTGAAAGGATTACAAGTGATGGGGGTGCTGGAAACGCGCAACCTGGATTTTGAAAATGTGTTTGTGCTTTCACTCAATGAAGGTATGTTGCCTTCAGCTGCCCGACAGGGATCATACATTCCGCACAGCATCCGCAGGGCCTATCAGTTGCCTACCCACGATCACCAGGATGCCATGTATGCCTACCTGTTCTACCGGTTGCAGCAGCGGGCGAAAAACATCAGTCTCTATTATAATACGGAGCCGGATATTATCGGCAATGGAGAGATGAGCCGATTTGTACAGCAGTTGGTGTATGAATCCGGCTTGCCCATCAAACACTATGTATTGCACAATGCTGTTCAGATCAACGCCATCGAACCAGTCACCGTGGTGAAAAATGCCGAGACCATGGAGCTGCTGCGCAAGTATGTAAAAGACGGCAGCGATCCGGAGCAGAAGCGGGAGCTTTCGCCTTCGGCCCTCAACGACTTTATTGAATGCAAGCTTCGATTCTATTTGAAGCACCTCGCTCGCCTGCGCGAAGCCGATGAAGTGGAAGAGGATTTGGACGCGCGGCTTTTTGGTAACCTGCTGCACGAAGTGGTGTTTTGGTTTTATGATGAGCTGGCCAAAGCCGGCAAAGGTGTGATCGATAAAGAGTCATTTACAGATTGGGAACAACTGGTGGACAGGCTGATCGGCAAAGCCTTCGTACAGCTCTATCGCCTCGACCCGGACAAGAAGGTGGTGTATGAAGGCCAGCGCATTGTGGTTCGCACCATCGTCAAAGAGTTCATGGCCAAAATCATTGAACACGACAAGGCGTATGCACCTTTTACCATCGAGGGACTTGAGCAAAAATTTGCCATTCCATTTGGCATTGGCGAAGACGAGGTTGTGCTGGGTGGTAAGATAGATCGCGTGGACAGTAAAAACGGAGCCGTACGCATCATCGATTACAAAACCGGAAAGGACGAGTTGTCGCTGGAGAGTATTGTTTCGCTATTTGACCGGGAGGGGAGGCGCAATAAGGCCGCGTTCCAGACCATGTTGTACGCTTACCTCTATTATAAAGAGTCGGACAATAAATTGGCACGCATGATCCCGGGTCTTATGAACCGCAAGAACCTGTTTGAAGCCAGCTTTAATTTTGGTCACCCGCTTGGCAAGGGGTACAGCAAACGGGTGATCGATGATGCCCGCGTTCATTTTCCCGAGTTCGAAACCCTGCTTGGGGAAACACTGAAAGATTTATACAATCCCGATTCGCCATTTGATCAAACTACCAATTTGAAGTCATGTACATGGTGCCAGTATAAAGGGATATGTCGCAGGTAGTTATTTGGAACGTCATTGCGAACGAAGGGATAGGGAAGCGCGCAGGGTGAAGCAATCTCCTGGCTAAAGGTAAATACTTGGCGTCTGTCTTTTTTCAAAGCCATTTATTGCTGATCCAGGGCATTTTCTGAATCAGCATTCTCTAGATCACATCTTCTCCCTCAATTATAACTTGGTTTTCCCTAATGGGTTTTTTACCTTAGACGAATGAGCCATCCTGGGTCCTTGTATGTAAGGACTTGGTATGGCTTTTTGGGTTTAATAGGGAATTGAATAAATGAGATATAATCGAAGTATTTGTAAATGCATAAATTCGGGTGTTAGCGGCAAACATTCAACGACACCCACTTACCTGCAATAAACCATGAGAATAAAGCGAATTCAGTTAAAGAACGGTTACAAAAGATTCCACGACTTGACAATAGACTTGGGCGACAGTCCTAAAAGAATAGTTACATTGGTAGGCCCAAATGGTTGTGGGAAGAGTAGTGTAATTGATGGAATGCTATTTCACAATAATGCCTATCACAAAATTGGTAATACTGATGCTAAGGGACACGAATATCATTCTATGAATGCTTCACCCAATTATGATTATCATAATGTACACATAGAATTTGTAGAAGGAAATTATACAACCGTTCGAGAAAGCAAAACTAAAGATGGAAAACAAAATACAATTTTCTCCTTGAGAAGCCCCTACCGGTATAATGGCAATTTAAAAGTTACGCATTCTAAAGCAACAGCTGAGATTAGGCTGAACAACTACGGGGCATCAACAGCGGCTGATTTAGATGCAAAGATGGAGGAGAATTACAGGCGATTGTATATTAAATATAGTAACTATTTAAATGACAATGATTGCACTCCTAGTCATGCTAAAGCAAAAATAATCGGAGACCTAAATAACTCAATAAAAAACTGCCTTGACCTTGAGATAGTTAGTATCGGTAATATTGAGGCTAGCCAAGGAACTTTATATTTCAAAAAATCGGATCATCCAAAAGAGTTTGAATTTAATGTCCTGTCATCTGGGGAAAAGGAAGTTGTTGATATTCTTCTCGATCTTTATTTACGGCAGGATGAGTTTGTTGACACTGTTTTTTTAATTGATGAGCCTGAATTGCATATTAATACCTCTATTCAAAAAAAGTTGCTAATTGAGATTAATAAATTAGTAGGGAGCAATTGCCAAATCTGGGTGGCTACTCATAGCATTGGTTTCTTGCGAGCGCTACAAGATGAGCTTAAAGATGAGTGTCAAATTATCCACTTTAAAAAGGGCGTCAATTGGGCATCTTCAACTCAAACGATTACTCCTATTAAAAAGACAGTGGCGAAATGGAAGGAAATATTTGAAATTGCGCTAGACGATCTTGCTGGCCTGGTTAGTCCTAAAGTAATAATTTACTGCGAAGGTAAGGACAAACCCGGAGTGGGTGGACAGGAAAAAGGATTTGATGCAAGGATATACAATAATATTTTTTCAGAAAGGTATCATGATACCTTGTTCATTTCAAGTGGTGGAAATACTGAATTGGACCAGAGAAGTGAAATTGCCTTAGCTATTCTTACTAAGGTCTTCTCTGAAATTCAGATTTTAGTTCTTAAAGATCGGGATGTCTCATCAGGGAAGCTAAATAATGAGAATGACCGACTGATTTACTTGCAAAATAATCCGCAATCACATAGAGTTCTGAAGAGATGGGAAATCGAAAATTACTTGTTTGACAAAGAAGTATTAAAAAAGTACTGTCAACAAAATAGCCTGATGTTTGACGAAATCGAGTACGATAAATTTGTAACTGACATCGACAATCAAAATATAAAAGATGAAACTAATAGAATTAAGAACTACTGTGGGATAAAAACTAGCATTAATTCTGAGGCATTCAAACTTACACTTTCATCAATCGTTACTGAGGATATGGTCATTTATAGAGATTTAGAAAATTGTATCTTCAAAAGATTGTGAAGGCAGCCAAGGCACTAACACAAACAATAGGAAAATCTAGCTCCCTGTTGGGATTGTTATTTTGTCACTCATGCATAGTCTATGAAATCCGTTTTATAAATCCCTATCCTGATCGGATACCCTAAAATACGATGAGGGCTTTTCACTCCCGTTCGGTGCTGTCACCGACCGCACACTAAACACCTATCCCTTGTACACGTTCAGGCACGAAGCGTCCAACGGACCATTGGGATCGTGCATAAACTCGATCATTACTTTATTTCTGCACTTGGCGTCTCCGCCTCCATGACCACCTTCATCCAAAATAAACAGTTGGCCTTTAGATAGGGTCTCCATCATGATGCGTCCATTTTCCGGTGGTGTCACCGGGTCAAATTGATTGACCGTAATCAGTGTAGGAACATCGGATGGTTGGAATTTCTTTTTCTCCGCATCAGCGCCTGATTCATGAAATTTTCCCAGGGACATATAAACGGCATTGAACAACCCCAGCTTCGCAGGAAGCAGTGTAAGGGAGTCGTATACCTGATCAACGACCTCGGGTGTGTTTTGGGGATCGTACATCTCATGCCGCTCTACGGCAAACCACATGGCAAAATTATAATCGGGACCGTACTCTTCTTTCACAAGGTTAGTGATGATTGGGCCACCTCCGCTGAGGTATTCTTTCACCAATGCAGGAATGTCAGTCCTGGAGTCATTCCCATACAGGAGTCTCCGAACGAAAAATATTCCGTCCTGGGCATTCAGTGAGACGGAGCCTCCATCGATATCGAGCACCAGGGGTTTCTCCTGTAAGCCTTTGATGGCTTTGAAATAGTCCGCTTGCAATGTGGGATTGGCCGCGCGGCAATCCGGATTGTTGGCGCAGTAATCCATTACCCTGGACAATGCGAGCGAATAACTTTTTAGCCGGTCTACCAGCATATCACCTTTTATCGGATTGGGCGAATTAAGGATCACTGAATTTAGTTTTTCAGGAAACAGGTCCTGGGTGACCCTGGCCAAACGGGTGCCATAAGAGACACCATATAAATTGTACTTTTCGTGCCCAAGGTGCTGCATCAATGCGCCTACATCCCTTGCGTTTTGAAAGGTGTTGTAATTGCTTAAATCAATTTTTTTATCCTTACACTTCTGTGCGTAGCCGGCAATTAATTGATCCATTAATAACTGTTCTTCTTTTGCTGTAACATCTTTGGCCATGATTTCATACAGCTCTTTATAAAGATTAGGAAGCTGCGATGAATAGCCAATTCCCCGTTGGTCCAAAAGGATAACATCCCGGTTCGACCTGAAGGGATGGTTGTACCACTTGTCGATTCCTTCTGCGTCAATGGAACTGCTGCCAGGTCCACCGCTTAAATAGATTACGGGATACTCCTTCGTGGTCGCATCTTCTGCGTGCAGCACCACATAGGCGATTCGAATTGTCTTGCCGTCCGGTTGGTCGTGATTTTCAGGAACGGTAATGTATCCGCAGTCGATATTCTTGCCTGCAGGAATAATGGATTGAAAATCGCAGGCTGTGGCGGGTGGCTGTTTATCCGTTTGGCACGAAGTAATAATGGTTACGAGCGCAAGCAGTGTATAAAGTTTGGTCATGTTAACTTGTTTGGTTTGAAGATACTGAACGTCCATGACGGTGGCAAATAGTTCGGGTTGGTCGGCAACTCCACATGTAATTCACCGATCAGGAGTACCCCGTCACGTAGTATTTTTTACCATGAGTCTTACTCATGGTCGGTATTTGTCACCGACCATCCGGAGTGGAATCCTGCATGCTGCGCATCATAACCTTTTCCAGTAATTTTGCTGTGTGAAAGATGGAGTCGAATTCTTTACATCCACTTGTCTCAACTGGCAGCCATTACTGAAGTCGGATAGTCGTAAGCAAATCATAATGAATAGCTCGAAGTTTATGGCTACTGAGGGCAGAATCTGGCTTTACGGATTTGTGATTTTACACATGGTCGGTGTTGTCACCGACCACCTGGAGTGGAATCCTATTGCTGCGCATCATAACCTTTTCCAGTAATTTTGCTGTGTGAAAGATGGGGTCGAATTCTTTACAGCCACTT
>CAZZNH010000002.1:0-141235 GCA_964655635.1 uncultured Ohtaekwangia sp. | reverse complement strand
CTTTTCCAGTAATTTTGCTGTGTGAAAGATGGGGTCGAATTCTTTACAGCCACTTGTCTCAACTGGCAGCCATTACTGAAGTCGGATAGTCGTAAGCAAATCATAATGGATAGCTTGAAGTTTATGGCTACTGAGGGCAGAATCTGGCTTTACGGATTTGTGATTATGCCCAATCACATTCATCTGCTATGGCGTAAGCAAGACAATTGGATTGAAAAAAATGTTCAACAAATGTTCTTGAAATATACTGCCCAACAGATCAAGTTTGACCTACTGGATTCCAACAGCCTAAGAGAACTCAACAACTATAAAAGCACTCAGTCTGATAGAGCGTATCATTTTTGGGAGCGGAGACCCCACAGTGCCACCATGTATAGCCGTAAAGTAGCGGGCCAGAAGATTGACTACATGCATTATAATCCCGTAAAGGCAGGACTTTGTACGATGCCTGAAGAGTATTTCTATTCGTCCGCCACCTATTACGAGTTAAATAAAGACGATTGGGGATTTCTCACTCATTATGAAGAACACCTGTGACATTTCTGGTCGGTGACAACACCGACCAGAAGCAGATACTGAACGCCCATGACGGTGGCAAATAGTTCGGGTTGGTCGGCAACTCCAAATGTAAATCACCGATCAGGAGTACCCCGTCAGGTAGTATTTTTTACCATGGTTCTTACGCATGGTCGGTGTTGTCACCGACCACCGGACCCAAGCACCCGATGGCTCCGATACCTCAGGCATGATTTTCCAACTGCCATAGGGCTGTCACCCGCTCATCTTATTTTTGTGGTCAACATCCGCACCAGGATCTTTATTAAATTGTAAAGACCGGGGGGAAGACCACAGAAATCACTTTGTATAATAATAATGCGCATTGCCAATGACCGCAGTTAAGTTTACAAAATCGCAGGCACGAAAGGTAATTCTTCATGCTGCTGGGCTTGCTAGGCGCGCACAATTTGGGAGAGGTATTGAGGCAGCGTATAAAGTGATCGATCACCTCGGATTTGTTCAGGTAGACACGATTTACGTGGTTGCAAGGGCCCATCACCATGCGATCGCTGCGCGCGTTCCCAGGTACAAGCCCGAATGGCTCGAAGCGCTTCAGGCTGATGGCAGGATATATGAATTCTGGACGCGTGATTCGGGGTTTATGCCCATGAATGAGTTTCGTTTTTCACTTCCTATTCACGGTATCTACACAGAAAAATGGAAGAGCCTGCCGCGCGCGGACGTTGCTTTAATGAATGCTACCCTCGACCGGATTGGGCGTGAGGGACCGCTCAGGGCAAAAGATTTTGAGAACGACCGCGTGACTGCCAGCACGGGATGGTGGGACTGGCGTCCATCCAAGGTGGCACTTGAAAGACTACATCTGATGGGGAAATTGTTGGCAACGAGAAAGAGCGACTTTCATAAACTGTACGACCTGGCCGACAACATTGTGCCCGCCACCATCGACAGGTCAAAACCCACCATGGAGGAGTATACCCGTCATCTTATTTTACGTTCGTTGAAGGCATTGGGAATTGCAGGTACCAAAGAGATTGCGTGGAATGGCCGGCTCGTAAAGCCACCCATCAAAGCAGGAGCTGAAAAAGCTTATCGAGAAGGGTGAAGTCTGCGAGGTGGAGGTCGATGGCGTGAAGGGGCCGCTGTACATGCTGCCAACCTATAAAAAGAAAAAAATCACGATAGGAGGAGATGCTTTTGTACTTTCACCATTCGATACGTTGAATGTATTTCGTCATCGGCTGAGAGACTTTTTTGATTTCAGCTACCAGGTGGAGTGTTTCGTTCCCGCACCCAAAAGGAAGTACGGTTATTTTTCGCTTCCCATTCTCGTTGGAGATGCTTTCGTTGCGCGGATGGACGCCAAGGCCGACAGAAAAGAAAAAACGCTGATCATCCATAACCTGCATTTCGAGAAAGTGAAAATCACCAATCCGATATTGGTAAAAATTGCAGATGCTATTCAAGCATTCGCAAAGTTCAACAAGTGTGCGGGAATCAACGTCAAGAAGTCAAATAATGAAGCAGTGTTGAAAATGCTTTCGGGCCGGTCAATGGTGGAATAAAAGTAGTTGGAATCGAATTGTCTAAATCGTAGCACAATCGATTACAAACCGATACCGCACATCTCCTTTCAGCATTCTTTCATAAGCGGAGTTGATGTCTTTGATGTCAATCATCTCGATATCACAAACGATTTGATGTTTGGCGCAATAGTCAAGCATCTCCTGGGTCTCCGGAATGCCCCCAATTCCCGATCCCGCCACGCTTCGCCTCTGATTGGTCAAACTGAATGGAGGAATCTCAATGGGCTTGGGAGGTAGCCCCACCAGGATGTGTGTGCCGTTGGTTTTCAATAAGGACAAATACATTCTGAAATCGTGAGGCACTGACACGGTGTCGAGGATAAAGTCAAAAGTATTCCTCGTGCTTCGCAGTTGCTGTTTGTCGGACGTCAACACAAAATGATGAGCTCCCAATTTTTTTGCGTCCGTTTCCTTCGCTGGTGAAGTGCTGAGAACGGTTACCTCTGCGCCAAATGCGACCCCAAACTTGATGGCCATATGACCCAGACCGCCCAATCCCACGACACCAAGTTTATGGCCCTTACCAACTTGCCAATGCTTGAGTGGGGAGTATGTCGTAATTCCTGCACACAGCAAAGGAGCGACCGCAGGCAGAGAAAGCTTGTCGGAAATATGAAGCACAAAATCTTCATGTACCACGATATTGTTGGAGTATCCGCCATAAGTCGGCACGCCATCTTTACCTTTTGCATTGTAGGTGCCCACCGCTCCCCCGAGGCAATATTGCTCAAGTCCCTGCATGCAGTTTTCACAGGTCCGGCACGAGTCAACGAGGCAGCCTACCCCGGCAAGGTCACCCACCTTAAACTTTTTCACGGCATTGCCGATTTTGGACACCTTGCCAACGATTTCATGACCCGGAACCATGGGAAAAATTCCTGGCCCCCAGTCGTTGCGTACCTGGTGCAGGTCGGAATGGCACACTCCGCAAAAATGAATATCAAAATGGACATCATGAGGCTCCACCTCCCGCCTGTCAAACTTCCATGGTGCAAGTGGCGCTGTTGGGGTCTGGGCGGCATATCCCTTGGACGAAGTCATTATTTTTTCTTGAATGGTGTGGTTAAATGTAAGGGTAAATCAAAAAGGTGGCAACCTGACCTAGTGTGGTCAAATTTTTTTTACGAAATAAATACCCGCGGTGGATCAGATCAGACTGATTATCGCCCAGCCCTTTGCATCGTAAAGGTTGCATTTCAATTTCAATGTGGTTATTATTAAACCTTGCCCAAAATGTGGCCATCGAAAAATTAAATGAAATGAACGCAAAGTAACCATGTCAAAATTCGACTCTCTCCTCAACGTATACAATGCGCACAAAACTTACCTGGGAAAAAAATCCCTGCCTCCGCAAAAAGTTGATTTCGACAATTTTGCGGCCGCTTTCTTTTGCCCCGGGCCGTTTTATTATTACGTAATTGATTCACCCACGCTGACCCTGGACTACATCAGCCCCAGTGTAGAAGATATTTTCGGCATCAGCCCGGAAGAGTTCACATTCCAGACTTTTATGGACATCATTCATCCCGATGACCATGAATTTTTCCTCAAGTGCGAAAACAAGGTCGCAGATTTTTTGACGAACAGAATTGAGCCGGACAAGGTGGTGAAATACAAGATCACCTATAGCCTTCGCGAAAAGACCAAATCAAACGGATACAGGTTGTTTCTGCTACAGACTGTGACGCTGCAGACCACGGCCGAAGGCTCACTGTTAAAGGTATTTGGGCTCCAAACTGACATTACCCACATTACTTCTAAGAATAATGGCAAAATTTCCCTGATCGGACTGCTGGGCGAGCCATCATACCTTGGAATTGACGTGGATGACCAGACAGATTACGGAGTAAAATCCAGTCCTTCGTTGTTTACCAATCGTGAACTGGAAATCTTGAAACTTTTAGGAGAGGGACTTACCACGGCACTGATTGCCGAAAAACTGTTTGTGTCAAAAGAAACGGTGACCACTCACCGAAAGAACATGCTGGCCAAAACAGGCTTCAAAAATTCCACACAACTCCTGGCACACTGTATCCGGAATGGACTCATCTGAAAATCCCCATTTATGGGGATTTATTTTCAGCCAATGATTGGAGAGGTTTGAAAGCAGGTTCATGGCGTAAACACCAATGGAAATATCATTTAATCGCTCAACATCTGGCAGTGCCGCCCTGGTATTCATTGTGCTAATGACCATACTTTTGTTTTCGTGCGAGGAAAAAGAAGGCGCCTGCGAGACGAAATTCGGATCATCGTCCCGCCCCTTATACAGTTGCCGCAACGACAGTGACGATGCCCTTTGCAACGTGGAACAATCCGGTGTGGAAAAAGTTTTTCATGAAGGCAAATCCTGTGCGTCCCTCGGGTATACACATCCCACTCCAAACGATTCTTTTACGGCTGAAGCAGACGACTATGAAACACCCGGCTCCGGTGGTGCGTTTCAGAATGACACGCCAGGGGGCGTGGCTGGTTGCACCGGATCTTATGACGGGCCAACATTTGACATTCAAATTGACAGCCAGTGCCAGGCAGCCTATGCGTATACTTGCAGCGGATCAGCAGCTGGGGTGAAAGCTACATGCGCCATTTACAAATCGTATCAAAAAGACAATCCGAAGATTCCGAACTGTCCTTATTGCAGCTAGGGCCATCTCAACAATTTAAGTTAGTGTTATTGCGGGCATTCTTGCCCGCTCGGAGTGCATCATACGAATAGCTAAGATTCGATGCAAGCGGGAAAAGGTAGCCATTTTTTTAGATGACGACTAAAATGGTCATCCAGGCTACTTGACTTTTTGACTGCCGGCAAATACCCTTAGCACCAAATAACCAAGGGTTGTAAAAAGTGTGCCAAGGAACCCGAGAATTGCGAACGCAAGCCAGCGCCCAAGAAACGTATTTATCAGCACGGATTGCGGATCATTGGGGTCTACCAATATTTCTACTGATTCCCCTATTTCAAACTCGGGACTCGAAGAACTCACGTGACTTTGATAGGTGCGCTTCACACCATTAAACGAAAATTCGAATAGCGGTGAATACATCGATGAACCTTCGCTTTGGTTGTCATAGGCAATCACCGTTGCTTTCACCCTGATGGCACGCTGGGCAAATCGATATTGCGAAGCAAACAGATACGCACAGACCGTTAGCATTATCAGCCCCGATGACAAAAAAATTATACCGATCAGGTTGGTTGAACTATTATTTTGCACTTCGTTTTAGCAGTGTGTGTAACCTCCAGCCCGCCAGTTGAAATGTTTATTGAAGGCTTGGTCTAAAATTAGTCAAACTTTTGATTTACAAACGTCACTGGCGTTGCGCATAAGTCGTTACCTTTAAAAGATAGCCCCTAAACCAATTGACTCAAGCCCTTTTCCGAATGAGAACATTACTATTGTCGGCCGCGATCGCACTGGGTTGCAGCCAGCAAAAACCGGCGGACCCGTTAACCGATCATGACTGGGCATTCCCCCATTTCGAAAAGGTGGATGATCTCAATCCCATACTTAAGCCGTCAGCGGAATTGACTTTTAAAGACCCAATCACGGGAAATACCATAAAATGGGAAGAAAGGAATGTGCTCAATCCCACTGCGGTGGTTAAGGATGACAAGGTCTACCTCCTGTACAGAGCGCAAGACTTGCAGGGGACTTCAAGAATTGGGATGGCCGTGAGTGACGATGGCCTTCATTTCGAGAAAATGCCATCACCTGTATTTTATCCGGATCGTGATGAAATGAAAAAATATGAGTGGAGCTACAAAAAGGAACTGGCCAAACCGATGAATGCCGGTGATTGTAATTCCTGTTTCGATGGGGTGGAGGACCCAAGAATTATCGAGGACGAGACGGGCCAGTACATCATGACCTATACATCATACGATGGGAAAACGGCACGGCTAAGCATCGCCTCCTCCATGGATCTGAAAAATTGGGTGAAACACGGGCTGGTGCTCAAAGAAGAAAAGTACCGGGACCTGTGGTCAAAGTCTGGTGCCATCGTTTGTGTGTTGCAAGGCAATAGGGCAGTAGCTAAAAAAATAAATGGAAAATACTGGATGTATTTTGGCGACACCAACCTCTACATGGCTTCGTCCGATGATTTGATTTCATGGGACGTTGTCGTAGATGAGGAGTCGGGAAAAATGATTACAGTGCTGCATCCACGTCCCGGATATTTTGATAGCCGGCTGGTCGAGCCCGGGCCGTACGCGCTCATTAGAAAGGAAGGAATTTTGCTGATTTATAACGGGAGCAATGCCGCCAATTTTAACGACAACCAGCTTCCGAATTTTACCTACGCTGCCGGTCAGGCGCTGTTTGATAGCCATGCGCCATTCAAATTGATTGACCGTACCGATACGTATTTCATTCATCCCGACAAGGACTATGAAAAGGTAGGCGAGGTGAACGAAGTTTGCTTTGTGGAAGGACTGGTTTACTTCAAAGGCAAATGGTTCCTGTACTATGGAACAGCGGATTCGAAAATTGCGGTGGCCACTTTCGCTGAGTAGTCAACGGCCCAGCTTACTCTACTGGCCATTCACATGGCAAAAAGAACCTGATTTTCTTTTTTGGAATCGCGCCCAGGCGCTCGTAAAATCGAATGGCATCTTCATTGTCTACGGGGGTTTGCCATTGCAAGTTGACGCAGCCGCCTGCTGCTGCTTCTGAAAAGATCATTTCCACCATCTTCCTACCAATGCCTTTACCCCTCAGTTGCGCATCGAGGTATAGACAATCCATATGCATATAATATCCGGCATCCCACGTGGAGAACTCACGCGTGTAAGTAGCGTAGCCGAGAACACCGTCAGAAGTTTCAACTACGATACATTTTATGGGCGCATCAGGACCGAATATGAAAGAAGCAAGTCTTGCCGACTTCCGCGTGCGATCATATTCAGCCCCCTCAAATTTTGCATGGGCTTCGCATAAGTCTATGATCGCGTCTATGTCCTTTTCTGATGCTGACCGAATGGTGTAATCAGCCATGATTTTTAAAGCTCGATTTCTTCTTTTAAAAATTTAATAAAGTAATCATAGTATTCCGGACGGCCTTCGTTGTTGAGGATGGCGCAATAATGTTGCCTGAAAAGTCCGTCCTGAGTTACCCTGATCGTACGCAAAGCGTCATTATTCAAATAAGGTTTCAATGCCCATCTGGCCATTACCAGCACGCCCATATCTGCCTTTACCATTTCTACGGAAGCTTCTGTGAGGGGCAGGATGGTTTGATTCAAGGGCTTTACCGATGCGGGGTTTAGCAGTCGCTGGTATATGGTAACCGTGTCCGTTGGCTCAGAGTGAATGATTAAGTTTTCTTTTTTAAAGTCTTCGGCCACCACGTATTCTTTGTCGCCCCAATGGTGGGAGACAGAAACCACGGCAACCATTTCGTCCTGAAACAACTCAACATATTCGACATGGTCGTTGACAACGGGATCGCTTGTGATCGCGATGTCTATTTCTCCTTGCAATAACCTCTGAATAGGCTTATGGGTGGCCTCAAAAACTATTCTTACATTAATGTTAGGGAAATCTACATTGAACTTCTTAAGTACACCCGGCAACCAGTGATAGCTGGTGTAACACTCCGTGCTAATGCGTATGGTACCGGTTTCACCTTTGATGATCTGTTTTACCTCGCGCTCAAATTTATTTAACTCTCCCAGTACCGCATTTGCCGAGACTAGAATTTTTTCTCCTACTTCAGTGAGGATCAATTTTTTATTTATTCTATGAAACAGTTTCGCGCCAACCTGAATTTCTGCTTCCCTCAATTGGTGACTTAAAGCACTTGGTGTAAGGTGCAACTTATCAATGGCATTGACAATGCTTCCTTCCTCCACAATGGCTTTCACCAATTTAAGGTTCCTTATTTCCAGGTTCATGAATGCAAAGCTACCGTTTCTTACCGTGTATTTGATCCGTCAATTGGCTGAATAATTTTCACTCAATCGGATAGTTTTTTTCGCTTTTATGGGATGGGGCACGCATATATTTTTGCTCAACAAATTTTTAAAAAAATGAGAAATCAGATTGAACATTATCAAAACAAGCTTGAATTTGAAATTGATTCAGCCGATTTGGCCGAATTTTTCCAACGTGCAAAAAAAGATGAGCCAATGGTGGTGATTGACGCAAGAAGCCCAATTGGATTTGAAAGGGAGCATATTCCTGGCGCCATTAACTTTCCCCACCGCACGATGACCGAGGTCTCCACCAAATCCCTCGACAAAAATGTCACCTATGTGACTTATTGTGACGGCATCGGTTGCAATGCGTCCACCAAGGCAGCACTGAAATTGGCATCTTACGGGTTCCGGGTTAAGGAATTAATGGGAGGATTGGAGTGGTGGAAGAAGGACGGTTATTCAACCGAGGGCACCAGGGGGGTTAACGGAAACGTTGCTGTTAGATGCGCTTGTTAGCACCAGGCGACTCGTGCTTGTCGATTATATATTTAACCAGTAGGTCATTTTAAATATAAGTGCACGGGTGCGTGGCATCCAATTGGCATTTGGGTTTTCGAAACTAAAGAAGTAGTTATCGGTATAGACCAGGAAAATGTCGCTGGCGGGTTTGAACCTGTACTGCAGCCTTGCGTTGATATTCACATTTTCATTTTGCGTATTGAATTGCATGAAGTTGGTGATGAATATTTTTTTCGACAAGGTTAAATCCAGTCTGGGGCCAATCAAATGAATATCCCGCGAAGGGTGGGGCAGTGGCAGTCGAATTCTGTTGTAGCTATAATCTACGGTAAAACTTCCAAACGGCTGAAATCGGTAAGTAAGGGAAGGACTGTACTCATACCGGGTGCCGTTGTAATATTCACCACCGGAATGGCGCAGTTCGTATGAAAATAATTTTCTGGGATCTGACTCGAACCGAACAAAGTAACTTTGGTAGGCATAATCGGATCCTGATGGCAGCAGAAATGGATTTTCCTCCTCTGGAGTTCTGGTCGGATCGAACGCTTTCAACAGACGCGTATACCGGTTGTTGTACGAGATTCTTCCGTTCGCATTGTTTTGAAACCGGAAGTCGTACGAGAGCCTGACGAGCTGATCCGTTCGTCCATCACCATCCCAAAAGTATTCGATCTCCGTTCCGGGCCCATGATTATTCAGTTTGCCATTTTTTGGATAAAACTTGTATTGTACCCGTGGCGCGATGCTGTTGATTCCGATTCGCCTTACAAACCCGACTTCCGCATTGTAATTTTCACCTATCAAGGTGTGGTTCCACTCAGCGTCCCATTTTTGCGTGCTGTATCGCAGCGATGCGCCATGTGCATACTGTTTGCCGGGGCTCTGTTGCTGAAAACTCCGGTGATAGAAAAATTTTCCAGTCCATTTGTTGGTGACTGAGGCGAGATTGTAATCGATCCCCACCACCCTGTTGTAAGTTACCGAATCCTCAAATAACTTATCTGCAAACGAATCACCAAAAGACTGTTTGTTGATGGCGAAAGCTGAGATGTTTGATCTGCTGAAGACCTGCTGCTGAACAGCGGCAACGGTGTAGTTGAGGCTGGGCAGTTGTATTTCGGCATCCTCGGCAGCTTGCATATTGAGCAATCCGATCCGAAGCCGGTTATTTAGTTTTCCGTTTAGCCGGAAACCGCCATAAATCTTATTCTGTACGTTTGAGCCCGTGGCCGTATCGATGGCGACACCAATCCTTCGCGAAAAAAATGGACGCGCATCTTCCGTACCAAATGCGGCAAACAAATCAGCATTCTCCAGAAAAAACTGGCGCCTTTCAGGAAAGAAAATTTCAAACCGATCCACATTGGTTACCTGCCGGTCTACTTCCACCTGCGAAAAATCGGGGTTGATGGTCAGGTCAAGGTTGAGGGAAGGTGTGATGGCAATCTTCACATCACCGCCAACAGAATTTTCAAATGATGTCTTGGTTCCCTCTTCAAAGTCTTTATTCAGGCCTCCCGATACAAATGGGATCACCGAAATGTTTGACCCCGGCTTTGGCAAGGGCTTATCCCAAACTAATTCTCCGGTATAGGAGAGCGAATAGGGGCGGAAATTTCTGGGTACCCGATTCCATGTGGCGCGTTCATTGGTTTTGCTGTCAACCCGATAGGCGTTGAAATACCATTTGGTCGATCCTTCGGGAAACCGAATTGTTTTGAATGGAATAGCCATCTCCGATGTCCAGAATCCATTGCCCAAAAATGCCTCGCCCTTCCACTTGTTATCCCAATCCAACGAAAAATCTTCCCCCTGATTTCCGCCATTTGCGACCAGACCTTCTTTCTGAACGCCCAACGGATTGATGCCGAACGAATATGCATTGGTTTGATCCAAAAAAGGATCCAGTACAATATTTATACTTTCAATACCAGGACCTCTAAAATCTCTTCGCTTCGATATGATGACAAATTCTTTGGTGGGGTCTACGTCATTGCATCGCGTACCCACATAAATGTTGCTCTTGTCGTACGTAAGATAGACTTGACATTGCGTAGTGGATAAGGCTGAATCGTAAGGGAAAGTTTGAATGAAATCCCTGGCAGGCGCTGCCCCTTTCCATACATCTTCATCCAATCGCCCATCAATTTTGATGAGGGCATCAGTTTCCTTGATATGCACCGTTTTCCGGGATACCAGCTGCCCCGAGCAAACAACTGTTAGGGTTAAACAAAAGAATATGCCAATACTTACTTTCAAGTCGCTCAAAAATTTGGCGCAAATTTATCTGGAATATGTCCGGTTGAACACACACACTTGATAGATGGTCTTTTCGCCTGTTAAGGTGTAATTCTGACTTTCTTAAAAATAAAAAAGACCATGCCGAGATGGTCTTTTTCTATCGATAGAGGTTGGGTGCGGTAACCGAAACTATCGATTGTTTAGCAGGTATGAGGTGAAGCTTTGTCCGTCAACCTTGGTGTATTTAAAATCTTCCTCCCCGCGAAATGATACGTCTTTGATATTGAGGGGTGAACGGAATTTGGTGTACTTAAAGTTGGCCAACTGCATAAACGTGGCACCTTCAAATGAAACACCACGTGGAAATTCCGCATATTTAAAATTCGCGTCATCACGAAAATTTACTTTGTTGAAATCAGGCGTTTCTGAAAATTCTGCATACTTGAAATTGGCCTCCCGGTTAAAAACAGACCCGCTGAAGTCTGCTTTTTCTTCAAATTCTGAATATTTGAATTCGCTCTTTCTTTTAAAAGTGCAATTCTGAAATACCACGTCTTCTTCAAAATGGGCAATAAATGTATCGTTGTCGCGCTCTACATGATAGTACGCGATGACATCATCGGTAAAAGTGCAATTGACAAATGTAATGGACCCTTCTACGGTACTTTCGTAGGTATCATTTCCTTTTCCGAAAAAATCAAAGGAAGATTGTGTGTGCCGCCTGTTTTTCAAGTCCGTAAGGTCCAGGTATCCCTCAATGGTGACATTTTTATGGCTGACCGATTTGCCATCGTTGATGTCTCTGAGAATATCCTGAGCCTTGATGGAGGATTGGGCAAATGAAGAAATTGCACTCAAAAATAATAAGATGGCAATGGCCTGTCGCATAGGAAAGTGGGTTGATTAGACTCACCTTGTTGCTCAAGTAGTATGCCAGAAAAGAAAACCGCCTCATCCTCTTAAAAATCAGTCATTTTTCAAAGGATGAATATTCATTAATGTACACACATGTACGGTAGCGTACATTCAGAAAAAAAACTACCTTGGTCAACCTTATAATTTCTGATCACAAAAATGAGCAATGATGGTAGAAAAAATTAACTGGGACAAGGTTCCTCAGGAACAGGTAAATCCTTCCATGAAGCGAAGAATTATCACTGGAAAAAAAATGATGATAGCCAAAATGAACTTCAAGGATGGTTTTGTGGTGCCATTGCATCATCACATCCACGAGCAGATTACCCAGGTGGTTTCCGGGAGCATGCGCTTTTGGTTTGGCGAGAACAAAGAGCAGGTGATGGATCTTCATGCCGGTGACGTGGTTGTTATCCCGTCCAACTTGCCACACGAGGCGTTGATGATTGGGGATGTGGTCGAGATTGATTCATGGTCCCCGCCTCGCGAAGATTGGCTGGATGGTTCAGATCATTATCTGAGGAAATAAAATGGATTTCGGATTAAAGGGAAAAGTTGCCTTCGTAGCGGCCTCCAGTCAGGGACTTGGCAAAGCAGTGGCTATAGAACTGGCCAATGAAGGAGCCATTATTATTCTCTGCGGTAGAGATAAAGATGCGCTTCTTAAGACGGAACAGGAAATCAGAAGGAAGGGAGCAAGGACCCTGTCGATCGCTGGCGACTTATCGGAAGAGACCGATCGTGACAAGATGATTGGAGCGAGCTTAAAAGAATTTGGTAAAGTGGATATACTGGTAACCAACACGGGTGGCCCACCTTCAGGAAAGTTCGAAACATTTGCGCAACGGGACTGGGATAACGCCATGCAACAGTTGCTTGGAAGTGCCGTGGGCCTGGTGAAGGGGTTTCTCCCGGGTATGAAGAGCCAGCAATGGGGCCGAATAATTTCAATCACCTCACAGGCGGTTAAACAACCTGTTGACAATCTCATTCTGTCCAATTCTGTTCGTGCGTCTGTGGTGGGTCTGATGAAAACATTATCCAACGAACTGGGCAGGTATAACATTACGGTAAACAATGTGATGCCGGGTTATACAGAAACAGCAAGATTGGCAAAACTAATGGATACCAATCCTGGATTTGCGAAGGCGAAGGATGAAATTCCCATGGGTCGTTTTGGCAAACCCGAGGAATTTGCTGCTGCGGTTGCTTTTCTGGCCAGCGAGAGGGCCAGTTATATTACAGGGGTTTCCCTTGCGGTGGATGGTGGTTGGATTAAGGCGATCATATGAAATCACCCCGAAGTATTTTTCTCTTCAATAGTCGCGCGATTTTTTTTTGGATTTCATTCCTGCTTTGCGCCTGCGGGTCCGATGAGTCGCCACGGGGAGACTTTGACGTCCTTATTAGCAACGCGAGAATTGTAGATGGCTCCGGAAGAAAAGAATATTCAGGTGATATCCTCATTAGGGGCGATAGCATCGCTTCCATCGGAAAAATTGATGAAAGTAAAATTACGGTGCGTCAAAAAATCGAGGCCAGCGGCAGAATTGTGTCTCCTGGATTTATCGATCCGCACGCCCATGGTGACCCGCTGGCTAATGGCGATTTTAATAATTTCATCGGAATGGGCGTTACCACCATCTGCCTGGGGCAGGATGGTTTTAGTTTTCCAGCTCAAAGTTTAGCTACTGTGATGAGGCAAGTAGATTCTACCGGAATAGGTGTTAACCTGCTTACCTTAATTGGGCATAGCACATTGAGGGAACTTTCGGGTGTAGGATTTAGCCCGATACCAACGGCTGCGCAGATGGCGGCTATGGTGGAGGTTCTGCAGCAGGGAATGGCTGAAGGTGCATTCGGCATGAGTACCGGGCTTGAGTATGTGCCAGGATACTATGCAGAAGAGGCTGAGATGAATGCATTGGCCGAAACCGTTGGTGAAAACGGAGGACTCATTATGAGCCACATGAGAAATGAGGATGACGATCAAATTGTAAAATCCATCAATGAGTTGCTGAAGCAGGGCGCGTATGCACCTGTACATATTTCTCATTTCAAAGTGGTATTCGGGAAAGGACCTGAAAGAGCCAGTCAACTGTTGTCAATGTTGGATTCGGCCAGAAGAACGGGTATCAAAGTGACAGCGGATGTGTATCCTTATACCGCCAGTTACACGGGCATCGGCATTTTATTTCCTGACTGGGCTAAGCCCCCGAATGATTATAAAAAAATTAAACAGACGCGGAGAGCCGATCTTGAAAATTTTCTCAGAGAAAAAGTCAATAAAAGGAACGGGCCAGAGGCAACAGTTTTTGGCGATGGGGCGTGGAAAGGAATGACGCTCGCGCAGGTGGCCGATTCGTTGAAATTATCTTTCGAGGATGTGCTGATTGACGCGGTTGGACCCGAAGGGGGATCTGGTGCTTATTTCGTAATGAATGAAGGGTTGCAATCAGTGTTGCTCCAGGATTCACTTGTCTGCGTTTCCTCTGACGGCTCGCCTACCATGCATCATCCCAGAGGATATGGAGCCTTTGCTAAAATAATTCATCACTATGTCAACGAGACCCAAAGCCTTGACATCGTTGAGGCTATTCGCAAAATGACTTCGCTGCCTGCCTCTATTCTTGGCTTACAAAAAAGAGGATTGATAAGGACGGGCTACAAGGCCGACTTGCTCATTTTTAATCCAAATCAGGTGGAAGACAGGGCGACCTATGAAATGCCTCATCAGTTGGCCCATGGATTTGACTATGTTTTGGTGAATGGAAAAATTGCCAAAAAATCAGATGAACTTTCGCGAGAACGTTATGGCCGCTTTTTAAGAAAAAATTATTGATGCCTGTTAATGAAAGCCGGCCTGAACCCGGCAGAGATTGGAAACCAACTTATGTAAAAATGGACAATAAAATATTTGATGTGGCGCCCGGTATGTATAAACTGATCGCCAGTTTGATTAGCAGTGAGGAAAGCCCAGTAGGCATTGATGCCAAGAAAACACACATCCTGATACTTAACAAACTCCAGGAATTGAGCGAACGAATGGAACGATTAGAACAAAAACTTGCCACCAACAAATAATTCGCATGGGTAACTTTAAAAGCTGGCGCGGCTATTTTTATATCGCCCTTGGATTGGGGTTCGGCATCTACCGGGCCTTAAATGTATCAAGCCGGTCAACATGGGATTTTTTTGACCAGGTGCTGGCCATCGGGATGATTTCAGTTGGAGTTTATTTGGTTGTAAGAAAATAGAACCGGGGCCTTTCCGATTTGATTTTAAATGCGCCTTAGCCTTAGATCAGGATTGAAAATCAGGATTGCCCTAAAATAAGAGCGGTGACCCGACATGAAGAGGTCACCACCCTTTGTTGAGCAGAGTTCTCAATCTTTTCTATAGGCATTCACTTTAATTTCAAATACCCGCTCAACTGTACAAAAGTCATTGTTTCATAGGCCAAATACATCACCCGACTAAAGGTAATTTGAAAATTGTGGAGGGTGAAAAATGCTATTTTGATCAAAAAAGCTACCGGGGAATCTGGCTAACCGGATTGGTGAGCAAGAGCGGAAAATGATTTCCATTGAACATATTTGTCTGACTTCGTGTTATGAAAATCATCAATTTGACAGACTAGTTCATGAACAACTCGATCATCGCAGTTAGGGCTCTGGGTTTTCCGTGGGAAACAAGTGACCCGTTTTTATTTTGTGTACACCACGCTGATTTTTATCCAAAGGGGAATGATCATATGGGGCCGGCAGCATCACTCGAAGGAAGAAATATTGGCAACGACTTTACCATCAAAGACGGCTGGCGCATGTATCATGGAAGTACTGTGCCGGGGTTTCCTGCACATCCCCACCGCGGTTTTGAGACGGTTACAATCGTCACGAAGGGTTTGGTTGATCATTCGGATTCGCTGGGCGCTGCAGGCCGATTTGGCAACGGAGACGTGCAATGGATGACTGCGGGCAAGGGTGTTCAGCACGCTGAAATGTTTCCCCTGCTCAATAAGGACAGGGAAAACGACCTGGAACTGTTTCAAATTTGGCTAAACCTTCCCAGAAAAAATAAATTGGTAAATCCTCACTTCGCCATGCTCTGGCATGAGCAAATTTTGTCCCACGAAATCAAAGACCCGAAAGGGAAAATATCTACCATAAAAATAATTGCGGGCAAAATGGAAGGGAAGATCGCCCCTGCTCCGCCTCCCAACTCTTGGGCCAGTGATCCGGGCAATGAAGTGGCGATATGGACAATCCAAATGGAACCCAATGCCAGTCTGTTGCTACCAAGGGCATCGGCAGGCGTTAACCGAACGCTTTACTATTACGAGGGAGATACCTTAAAGGTGGACAGCAAAACCATTTCCAACTATCATGCTGTTTTGTTGAAAGCGGACGAAGAGACCAGGGTAGAGAACGGGCTCAAGCCTGCCTCGCTCTTATTGCTTCAGGGAAAGCCAATCAATGAACCGGTGGCGCAGTATGGACCATTTGTAATGAACACGCAGGCTGAAATACAAGAAGCGATGAGAGACTATCAAAAAACAGAGTTTGGCGGATGGCCATGGTCAACCCACGACCATGTGCATGAGAGAGATCGAGGCCGCTTTGCAAGGCATGCCAATGGTACAGAGGAGGTAAAGTAACCTGGGTTTAAAAGGAATTATATTTGAGGCAAACCATATTGAAAGCATGAGAATCTTACTTTGCACGGTCCTTACGACCTGTTTATTCGGATGCGGTCCATCCATAACGCCACATGAAGGCTATGTGCAGGTGACGGGAGGAAAAATATGGTATAAAGTTATCGGTGAAGGGCCCGGCAAACCGTTGTTGGTCATGCACGGTGGCCCCGGGGGACGGAGTTGCAGCTCGATAGCTCCTTATCAGGCGCTGGCCAACGAGCGGCCGATCATCTTTTTTGACCAGTTGGAGTCGGGAAAATCGGATCATCCGAACGATACCAGCTTGTGGAAGCTTCCCTATTTTGTTGAACAGGTAGAACTACTGAGGAAAGAATTGAAGCTCAAAGATTTTCACTTGCTGGGAAGCTCCTGGGGAGGATCGATAGCCGTGGAGTATATGGTTACACAAAATACGGACGCCATCGCCTCGGTTATTTTTTCAGGGCCTTTGATCGGAACACCACAATGGATGAAAGATTCAAAAGTGTTGATTTCAAGATTGTCAAAACCCATTCAGGATACCATCAACAAATACGAGCAGTTAAAAGATTATTCCAATCCTGCATACCTGGCGGCAACCGATACTTTCAATGCCAATTTTAATGCTAGGACAAAGGGGCCTCGTGCAGATGCCGAATGTGAGGGCGTAGCAGGGTCGAATAGGGCCATCTATAATTATATGTGGGGACCTACTGAGTTTAATGCCACAGGCACCTTGCGCAATTTCGACCGGGTCGGAGACTTGCATAAGATTACGAAGCCCACGCTCTTCATTGGGGGTGAATTCGATGAAGTGCTTCCTGAAACCTTGTATTATTTTCAGTCGCTTGTTCCCGGATCAAAAGTGGCCATTATTCCGGATGCTGGCCACGCAAAAACGCGTGACAACCCGGAGGACTTCATGCAGTCATTGCGGGAATTTTTGGCGGAAGTCGAAAGCAGGTAAAACTCCGTCCCGCAGGACCACACTGTGGAAAAAGTGGGGAAGGTGTTACACACCCATTTTAAAAACTTCTATTCCTTTGAGTCAAAATCGCAGGTGGCTGCTCATTTGCCCTACCAGCAAACGAGTAATCAACATGTTTTACCTTAATGTGAACAGTTTATGACAGAAGATAATGTTATTTACACGAATGGGAGAGATGTGACGATCACGGATTCAATTTTTGAGGTCGGCAACATCCGGTACAGATTGAATGGCATTACCAAATATGGCTTTTCTATTTTGAAAGCTGAGCGCATACCCAGTGTACTTTTATTGGTATTGTCCATTCTGCTTATGATTTCTGGATTGTTAAATACATTTCCGAACCCGGATGGCGTTTACCAAACATTTGAGCATGGCGAATATTATGGCGCGAACCTGTTTGCCATTTGGGGTGGTGGATTTCTGGCTGCCGTTTCACTGCTGTTGCTGATTATTCTTCGCGAGCGATATGCCGTTAGAATATCAACAGCAGAAGGCGAGAAAGATGCCATAATAAGTCCGCGGAAAGAGTACATCTCACAAGTGATTGAGGCATTGAACAAAGCCTTCAGCCGCATGTACCCCTATAACCGAAGGGTGAAGGTGAAAAGGGAACTGGCAAAGCCAAAGTAATGAATAACTACCTCGGGCCACCGAAATTTGGCCCGGGGTATTTTTTTTGCCAAAGTCAACCGAAGTAACCGACACCCCGCGACATCAGGCCCGCCAGCAAAGGGATTATAAATAGCAGCAGCAACTCCAGTCTCAGCAACCAGAATATGGACTTCGGAACCCGAACTACCTCATTCTTGTCGCCTTTGCGATTTTTGATAAAGTAAATGGTCGGATAGATCGACAACAATCCGATAGCAGCAAAGCAGGTTAGTTTTGTATGGAAAATCCAATTTTTTGAGTAGAACTCAGCTGGTTTACCAACACCACCAAACCATAAGGTGAGACCCACCCCTAAAAGGGCCAATGCAGAAAGACCATAAAAGGCGTCAATTTTTGCAAGGCGACCAATCTCCGACCTCGTAATTTCCGGCTTGAGTAGTAAATGTTCTGAAACCAACGTGCCTACGATTCCAAAAATGGCAATGAAGTGCAGGTAACGGAAAATAATCTCAGGAGTCATAACAGGATATGTTGAAGGTCAAAAATAAAGTTAATTTTAGGAATCTGGTTTTCCAATCTCTAAAAACTAGCCGCAATCGATACACGAGGAAGTATGGGTACGAACCCGTTCGTTCATGGTTAGCCCGGTTGATACGTGCTGATTTGGGTGATAAATTTCTCACGCAACCTTCGTGAATTATTGTTGCCATTCGGGCAAACGGTGGGCTATTTTGGTTTGGCGCTGAGTAATAATCTATTTTAGAATACGTTCTTAAAACAACGTAGCCGCAAATACGAAACACTATGACGTTAAAAATGAGAATTACGCTAATCAAAAAACTATTTGTACTTGGCGTGTTGATTATGTCTGCTGTCTGGATGCTGGGTTAGGCGCAACGCGCAATTTCAACTTTGTCCGCGACCGAGCAAACCCTTCAGCTCAGGATGATACTGGGATGTGAGGAATTCTGTAACATGGAATTCAGCCAGTTTATGAACATAAAAGGGGTCCTCCCGGATAATACCATCGATTTCCTCCTTCGATTTTGCCAGCGCGAGAATGATCCCACCTGTTCTTGGCACTTTTCTCCCTGAAGCCACGAAGACATTATTTTTATAGTACTTCCGTAAAAATTTAACATGAGCGCCCATGTGCTGGTCCAGCGTTTCCAATGGCGCGATATAATTGAGGTTGACAATAAACATGCGAACTTTGCTTGAGGTTGAAAGTGGTTATAAGATTTAAGCGGTATAAATTTAGGTTTTCATTAAGTTGTCCTGGTGTTTTTCAGGATATTTGAACGATGAGATACTCATTTCTAAGCTAAAAGGACACCGAGAAGCTGTGAAACAGGTAATTTTTGCTTTCCTTTTTTTGTTTTCGTTTGAGCTGTTCAGCCAGACGGAAAAACACGGGATGGCCACTTTTACACGGCCATTTGGATGGGGTCGAATCGAAAAGGACGACATTGTCCTTTACCAGCAATCCAAGCCGGGCAGCAGGCCTGTGCATTTCGGACAGATTTATGTGTACCCTGTTCGCTCAGGGAATTCAGATCCCAGAATAAATTTCGATGAGGATTGGAAAAAGCTGGTGAACGATGCATTGAATATCCAGGCAGAATCGGTGTCGGTTAAAGAAAGGGTGGTGGATGGATGGCAGATTATTACGGGATATGCAGAGGTTGAAAACAAAGGGTATTCATACAGGACCCGCGTTCACACGGCCTCTCATCAAAATATGGTGATGACCGTAGTGGTCAATGCCATGGGAGCCGGATACATTACCGAGGGAGACAAGTTTCTAAAATCCATGCATTACGTTAGCGTGAGCAAACCATAATCATGGATAATCCATTACACAAATATCTGTAAACTTAAATTTTCCATTCCAATGAAATTTCTACTTGCCTTTGCCCTGATATGCATGCGCGTTGATGCATTTTGTCAAACACACGAAGAGGACGTTAAACGGGTGGTAATGGCCGCTTACCTAGGGGGGATACACAATGGTGGGCCAATCGATGATATCCGAAGTGGATTTCACCCTTCGTTCAACATGCTTCGGTTGGTCAACAATGAGGTAAAGCCATTGCCCATCGAAGATTGGATAAAGGCCATCGAAAAGAACCGGTCAGAGAATCCAAATCCTGGAAAAGTCGAAGGTCGTTTTGTTGAGGTCTTGATTTCGGGCAGCGCAGCCAATGTGGCCCTGGAGTTATACCGCGAAGGAAAAAAGATTTTTACAGATTATCTGTTGTTGTATCAGTTTGAGGAAGGCTGGAGGATTGTGAGCAAAACGTACTATCGCCATCCTTGATTGTTGGTCCATGTCTTTTTATTTGAAAATATTTCTTATATCCATTTTTTCCGCTTCGGCAGCCGCGCCCGCTGGCGCACAGAACCATGGGCCGCGACTGAA
Organism: uncultured Ohtaekwangia sp.; assembly: GCA_964655635.1. Classification (GTDB taxonomy): domain Bacteria; phylum Bacteroidota; class Bacteroidia; order Cytophagales; family Cyclobacteriaceae; genus ELB16-189. The sequence goes on along the minus strand of CAZZNH010000002.1, from coordinate 120,832 downwards.
TCACATTGCCATGCATGTAGTTGATTTAAGGAAGAGCGCGGATTTTTATCAAAAGGTCATCGGCCTGGATACCATTCCCGAACCTTTTCATGACGGTAAGCACAAGTGGTTTTCGATTGGCCCTCAAAGCCACCTCCACCTGATACAAGGAGCAAGCACTTTCACGGTGCATGACAAAAACGCTCATCTCTGTTTCAGCGTTCCATCGGTCAGCGCCTTTAAGAAAGTGTTGATTGATAAAGGTATTCCCTTCGAAAGCTGGGAGGGAGAAAAAATGAAGGCCACGACTCGGATCGATGGCGTGCAGCAAATTTATTTCAAAGATCCGGACGGCTACTGGATCGAAATAAATGATGCTAAGGAATAAGTAAATGAGCTATTCTATATCGATGGAGTCGTACACGACCACTTTTCCCCAGAGATGCGCATAATTCTCTACAAACTTCACGTGTATCGGATGCGTCTGGTAAGCATTTTGTCCCTCGAAATCACTGAAAAAAATAAGCTCGGAAACATCGTAGCTTGAGTCGACAACATCCCTTGCTGTGGTTCCTGCCGGCAGTCCGATGTGCATGGCCTGAATGACTTCTATCTCCTTTAACGTTTGCAATCCCATGATCAATTTCTTGCGATCAACAGCAGAGCCGGAATTTTTCAACCAAAAGAACACATGGTGGGTAAGCAACGGTTTCTTTTGAGCGGCAAAAATTTCCAGAGGTGCTACGGCATCTACAGTAAGCAGCGTAGCGCCAGTCAGGAACGTGCGTCTGGTCGGCATGATCTTTTTTGATTCAATTTATGGAATGATCTTGTCATTTGGATATCAAAAAGGACGATGGCTCACTTCGATTTCGTACCTTTGCGTTGGTCAGACCTTTTTCAATCAATTCAATGCAAGCATCCCCGAACTGGAGCCGTCCGCAATCACTGGGAGAAGAGGTTGCCAACAGCGTAAGCCATGGAATTGGCGTACTGGCTGCAGTTACCATTACGCCACCACTCATCATCAAGGCGATTCCGCTCGGTGTTGCCTCAATCGTAGGCGTCAGTATTTTTGCTTTTACCATGATTTTATTGTACACGGCTTCCACGTTATATCATGCCTTTCCGCAGAGCAAGACCAAACGGGTTTTTAGAATTTTTGACCATAGTGCCATATTCCTTCTTATTGCCGGCACGTATACGCCATTTACTTTGGGCGTTTTGCCAGGCACCTGGGGTTGGTCGCTATTTGCTATTATCTGGACGCTGGCACTTGTGGGGGTGGTGTCCAAGTCGATTCAGAATATAGGTACGAGCCGGCTTTCCATTGCGCTTTACCTTGCCATGGGCTGGCTCGGTGTGCTCGCTATAAAGCCTTTGATGGCAAATTTTCCCACCGAGGGTTTAGTGTGGTTGCTTGCCGGTGGCGTCATGTATTCATTGGGGGTTATTTTCTTTGCCATGGATCACCGCATCAGGTACAGCCATTTCGTTTGGCATTTGTTTGTATTAGCGGGTACAACCTGTCATGTTGTGGCGGTGATGGGTTACGCCCTTTGAGCTCCCAACTTGCCTGGTGATGGGGATTTCTTATATTCACCAACACAATTTAATCCGTTACCATGACAGCCGTTGCAAAATCGATCTACTACTTCGGAATTTACCTTCTGATTCTGGGAATCACACTTACGGTGTTTCCCAATTTTATGCTTTCGACATTTCAAATTGCAGAAACGACTGAAGTGTGGATTCGGGTGCTTGGTGCAATCGTCTTTAACATAGGGTTATATTATATTTTTATGTCCCCTGTAAATAACCCGGTTTTTATCACCCTTACTATTTACACCCGCGCATTGGTGCTGCTTTGGTTTGTTGTATTCGTGGCGATGGATTGGGCATCGTCCCGCCTGATTTTGTTTGGTTTGGTTGATGTGGTTGGGGCAGGCTGGACGTATTTTACAGCACGTAAAACAAGCTGACCCCGGCAAGCGAGCGAGACTGAAAAACGTGGCAGTCAGAAATTAGTGGTTCGAGTTACTCCGCGTGCTGTGAGTCTGATGACGCTGAATCCCCTTCCTCGTTCACGAGGTTGATTTTTTTAATGTGCAGAACAAACTGCTTGTCCAGGGTAAACTCATACGTGTTTGTCTCCATCAGTTCGTTAGCTTTAGGAGAGTTGACCAATACAAACAGGAGATCTTTGGCCAGGTTGGATATTTTCAGGTTATTCGATTTTCCCTGGTGAGCCTCAAGGACAAAGCTGTAGGTTTTTTCTTTCGAATTAACAGCCTTAAACTCATGCTTGAAGAATTTGTATTCCTGCGGGCCGTCATCGGCAGCCACCATCATTTGTAAGATAGCAGGTCGATACTTGTTCCAAAGAGAAACAAATCCTGGATTGCCGATCGAATTGAAAAATTGGGTACTCATTTCTATAAATTTTGGTGTCTCCTGCTAGCCAAGGTAGGTGAGCAGGCCTTTGCTTCGTGAAGTATGTCTTAACCTTCGTGTTGCTTTTTCTTTTATTTGCCGAACGCGTTCCCGGGTCAAATTAAATTTTTCTCCGATTTCTTCGAGCGTCATGGCGGTATGCCCATTCAGACCAAAATAATCGCAGATCACCTCTGATTCCCTTTCCGTCAATGTTGACAGAGCGCGCGTTACTTCGCGCTGCAGGGAGTCTCGCATCAAAGCCATATCAGGGGTATCGACCTGATCGCTGGTGAGTACATCGAGCAAACTATTTTCTTCCCCCTGGACAAATGGAGCATCAACGGAAATCTGCCTTCCTCCCGATCGAATCGTCTTTTCAATTTCGTCAACGCTTACCTCCAAAACGTCAGCCAGCTCTTCACTGGAAGGCTCCCGCTGAAACTTCTGCTCGAGCTCAGAAAAGGCACGCGAAATCTTGTTGAGTGATCCCACCCGATTTAACGGGAGCCGCACTACCCTTGCCTGCTCGGCCAGGGCCTGAAGGATGGATTGACGTATCCACCAAACCGCATAGGAGATAAATTTGAATCCGCGCGTTTCATCAAATCGTTCTGCCGCTTTAATCAGGCCAACGTTTCCCTCGTTGATGAGGTCGCCAAGGCTAAGCCCATTGTTTTGATATTGTTTGGCCACGGATACCACAAATCGCAGGTTGGCCTTCGTCAGTTTTTCAAGTGCGATCGCATCGCCTTGCTTGATTCGTTTGGCTAACTCGACCTCCATTTCAGCGGTAATCAAATCAACCTTTCCAATTTCCTGAAGGTATTTGTCCAACGACTGACTCTCACGGTTGGTAATCTGCTTGCTGATTTTCAGTTGCCTCATAGCGTGGTTTTAAAAAAAACGTTGTAAGCGGGTGATAAGCTAAACTGAGACAACCGTCTCAAATCTTAATCAATTGAACAAATCTCATAGCTTTTTTGATCCACAGGACCCACTGGTTGCTATTGGATTTAAGAATTGAAGCCTAAAGATAGATATTTTTTGGCCAATTATATGGGGAGCGGCCATGGAATGGAATTAAAACGTTCGGGGCCGATAAGTTCACTAGTCGCCTTATCGCTCACCCATTCACCCACCTGCAATGCACTTTGTCGTGTTCCTTACCTCATTAACCGTTCTGTAACGTTTTATCTGATTTTTGTTCGGATTTTTGGCTTAGCCTATGAAAAGCACCATGAAACTAGTGTGGTCTGTAGGTTGGCTAATCGCGTTTGGTTTTAGTATTCATTTTTTGCCGGCTCAGCCGTCCGCGAGGCAAAAGCCAAAGCATGAGCCGGACTGCAGCAATAATGCGTTTCAGACTGAGGCCACCTCAACGCAGATGGAAGGCGGTTGTAGATCATATTCATTTAAAATAACTACGGATGGTACCAGCCGGTATGACTTATCGCACTTCACAGTGGCAGTACCTTGTGGTACAATCAAAAACATATCCAATTCGAGAGGGTGGAAGCAAGAAATGGGCAAGGATCCGACTACCGGACTTCGTGGATTTAAAATTGATGACATTTCATCGTTTGGGAAATCTCCCGGAGACAACTTTTTTGTGGAATTTTTGATTTGTAGCGATGGCATGTGTGCTGAAAACCCCCTGGTCGTGGCGTATAAGTTTGGTCAGTGTGTAAAATACGACACCCTCGAATATGGTGACGATGGTGGTGGAAGCGATGACGATGATGACGGTGACGGAGATGGAGATGATGGTGATGATGATGGAGGCGATGGTGATGGTGGAGGTGATGGTGACAACTGCTCGACTTTATTGGCGTCAGTTCGGCAGACTCCCATCCAATGCTTTGGGCAATCAACTGGAACTTTGGAGGTAGTGATCGAATCGGGCAGTGCACCCTTTTCTTATAGGTGGATGACTGGCGCCACCGGCCCTCAGCTGCAAAACGCCAATGCAGGAACCTATTCTGTTACTGTCGTAGATCACGATGGCAATACCCTCACCTTAAAATCAGAGTTGTTTCAACCTGATCCCTTGGTATTAACGGAAGCAATCACACACCCTTCGTGCCAGGCCGGGGCGGACGGTTCCATTTCGATATCGGTTGAGGGTGGCAGTGGTCCTTATTCGTTCTCTTGGAACAATGGAGCCAAAACGCAAAACCTGGCCGGAGTTAATGCAGGCAGTTACACCCTTGTCGTTACCGATCAGGCTGGATGTGTAGTTCAAAAAACCTTTGTCTTGCAAAACACTGTTCAGATTACCCTGAGTGGTATTGCAACAAGAACAAATTGTGGCCAGGCAACCGGATCGGTCGACCTAACCGTGTCGGGTGGAATTGCACCGTACACTTTTTTCTGGAGCAATGGAGCCACAACTGAAGATATTCAAAACCTCAGAACGGGATCCTACCAGGTCGTTGTATCGGATGCAAATGGCTGTCAAAGTATCGGCCATTATTTTGTACAGGAGGTCAGCGACCTGAGGATCACATCTGTTGTTCAGAAGCCTAATTGTGCCAATGAGCCAACAGGGGCCATCGATGTTTCGGTCACCGGTGGCATCGCGCCTTACACCTATTCCTGGCAGCACGGCCCCACAACCCAGGATGTTGGAAATTTAATTGCCGGCATATATCGTGTTACGGTCACAGATAATGTCGGTTGCACATCACTGGCTACCATCTTAGTGCAAAAACAGACGCTTCAAATCACTGCACAGGTTGTACAACCATTGTGCGCGGAGGACACCGCAGGCTCGATCATCCTTACACCGGTCGGTGGGACATCGCCATTTGGTTACACCTGGTCCAATGGGGAAACCGACAATATGCTTACTGGAGTGCCTACCGGAACCTACACCGTCACGGTCACGGATGGAGCCGGGTGCAGCGTCACCTTGTCCTACACATTGGCATCCCCAGCGCCCATTTCGGTTCTTGCCACCGTGGGTAATTCCATGTGTGGAGCAAATGGCAGTTATACGATTAATACAATTGCAACCGGTGGAAGGAGCCCATATCAATACCTCTGGTCTGGCGGTCAAACGACCAGTTCAGTCGCCAATCTTGATGCGGGGACTTACCAGTTGTCGGTCAGGGACGTGAATGGATGCGTTACCAATCAGGAAATTGTTATCAATCCGGACGCATTTCAGTGGACATGCCTGATTAGTGAGCCAGCCGCCATGCCTGTTTGTCATTCAGTTGGTAATCAATTGCAATCGTCCATACTGGATGCCTCATTATATAATTGGAGTTTGATTAGCTCAGACAACAGTTGGTCCATCGATTCAGGAAACAGCTCATCATCTGTGATATACTCAGCAGGTAATCCAGGCACCACCGCAACCTTTACATTGACCATCACCAAGAACGGATGCGTTCAAACTTGCAATTATTCCCTGAGTGGAAGTTGCCTGGTTCGGGATAACAATGGCGGAGGCGATCCGTCAAATGACGACCCGTGTGCCGAGTCGCCTAATCCAACCGTTCCGGAATCAGTTGATCCAGTCATTCAGGTGACCGCGGGCAAGGAGCAGGATGAGTCAACTGTTGATGGAGAAGATGTCAGATCGACTTTTGTCGCCTTTCCGAATCCATTTGAGCATTCGTTGCAATTCGAGTGGATCGCGGATGATGATGAATACGCACAGTTGGAAATATATGACCAATACGGCAGGCTGCTCGAAATCGCATTTTCCGGACCCGTTCCGAAAGGAAAAAAATGTACAGCGGAATGGATCAGACCGAAAGGCCAGGATCAACTCTTCTTTTACAGATTTAAAACAAGGAGCAATACCATAAACGGAAAAGCATTCAGCAGCCGGTAGGTCCAGGGCTCATTAAACTGATCTGAATTTTTTTATCTTTAGGAACAATCTAAAGATAATTATGGCAAAAAGATTAGTAAAAGGAGAAAAGAAACTGTTTGGCGTTTGCAGCGGGCTCGCAAACTATTTCGATGTGGATCCCACCCTGATGAGAGCACTGTTTGTAATTGCTGTTCTGATGGCAGGCACGGGCGTTTTGGCATACATCGTTTTGGCATTCATTATGCCCAATGAATAAGCACACGGCCGCCAAAAGTTTACCATTCGGTTACCGTGTGCTTAAATGCTAGTAGAAGAATTGTTCAGAGATGATCTTTCCGTCCTTCACCTCGTATAGCGCTATTTCCTCCATATTCATGCGGCCCTGACCTTTGAATGTCGCGTCAAAACCCATGGCGCAGGTGAAATAATTCGATGCAACCTGCGGCTCGTTGCAAAAGCCACCATGAACTTCTTCGATCGATTCGTTCCACTGTCTGCCTTTTTCCCTGATGGCATCCATACCTTGCACCGTTTTTAGTCCTTGCGCATGCGGTGGCTCAATGCTTTTTGCTTTTGAGCTGTAAAGCTCCTGATAAATACCTTCCCAGTTATTTTGCTGGGACAATTCATAAAATCTTTTGGCAACTTCTTGAGTAGTCATATCAATTCGTTTTTTTTATTTGAGTCCGAATAACGGACTCCGCTATGACAACCCTATGTCAGCAGGGAAAATGCTGTGGAAGATTTGCGCCTTATAATTTATAACCCTGGCTATACACCCGTTTTACAAACTGGTTGGCAGCCTCGAAGTTGGTTATTTTCATATTGGGCCCGTCCCACAATAACTTGATATAGCGACCTGGATAGTCAAACTGCCCTTCCTTGTCCGGCTTTGGCGTGCGGATATCAAAACTTCTTATGGCCAGATTCCCCATGAGAATAATTTCCGTCAACGGACCTGCAAGAGAAAAATCCGAACTAAGTTCTGTTTTTCCGTATCCGGCAAGGCAACCTTCCACCCATTGGAGGTAATGACCGGGCTCATCGCCCTGTGGTACTCTTTTTATGGTTTGAGGAACACTGACTTCGGCCGTTCGGGTGGTGGGAAGAAGTTGTGGGTTTCTGCCGTAAGTGCTGCACATCATCTTACCCTTTGTCCCAATGAGCAGGACGCCATTTCCGCCATCCCCAAGTTTTTCGTTGGATCCGAGCTCTTCGGGCCGTTCTGGCTGAATGCCACCATCCATCCAATGAAGTTTAATTCCGGGTTTGCCATCCCTGGCTGGAAAAGTCATGATGACATGGGACGAAGGAGGACAGCTCTCTGGAAAATATCCCCTCTTAAATTCATCAACGTAAACACTTCCAACGCTGCATTCGACAGCAGTGGGGTAGCCCAAGCCCAACACCCGGAACGGGGCTTCAACGAGGTGGCATGCCATGTCGCCAAGTGCGCCTGTTCCGTAGTCCCACCATCCGCGCCAGTTAAATGGCACAAGCTTATCAATATAAGCTTTATGTGGTGCAGTTCCCAGCCACAGATCCCAGTCCAACTCTTTGGGAATTTCTGCCTTCGTGGTTGGCCAAGGCACGCCTTGCGGCCATACGGGTCTATCCGTCCAGCAGTAAACGGTGTGTACCTCGCCAATCGCACCCGCACTATGCCACTCGCGCATTTGCCTCACACCATCTCCCGAGGCGCCCTGGTTGCCCATTTGGGTCACCACTTTGTATTTGGCTGCGGCCTCTGTCAGCATTCTGGCTTCATAGATGTCGTGGGTGAGCGGCTTTTGGAGATAAACATGTTTTCCTAATTGCATCGCGGCCATCGCCTGCACGGCATGCATGTGATCGGGCGTGGATATGGAAACGGCATCGATATGCTTATGCTCTGCTTCCAGCATTTTGCGGTAGTCTTTGTAGTATTTCGCTTTTGGAAAAGTTGCCACCGCTTTCGCTGACCTGCGATCGTCAACATCACAAAGGATGGAAATAACGGCATTGGGGCTTTGCACAAAACTGGTGAGATCAGAATAACCTTTGCCCCCCACGCCAATACCGGCCACATACAGTTTGTCGCTCGGGGCAACAAAACCGCGGCCTCCCAAAACGTATCGTGGCAGAATGGCAAATGTGGCAGCAGCAAAGCCAGCCGTTTTCAAAAAAGCGCGCCTTGAGATGTGCCGCTTTTTTTTGTCTTTTGATTTAGGTTTGCTCATAAAATATTGGGGCATCAATGCAGATGACTAATGTACTTATATCGCTTTAAATTAAAAAACATGGTGCGCGGTGCCGACACCTTTTGTCCCCGACTTTGTTCTTCTTCGCAAATGATATAACTTCATACGACCCTGAAAGTGTTTCATGAGTGCTCTCTTCGTTTTATCGGTTACGCTGCTTGGCTTTTTTATTGGTCTGTTCTATGGATCCGTCTCGGTGCCCCATGGTCGTGGACTTGCAGAGTTGGTACCGCTGCTGGGATACGGTGCCCTGGTTGCGTTTATCGGGTTTATCCTGGCTTTGAGAATCAACAGGAGGTTGAGCTCGGCCATCCGGAAAAGAATTACCGTGGCCTTTCTACTATTTTGTCTGATCCTGGTCGGCTGGTTTATTTATCGGCTAAATATGGGCAGATCGAAAGCACTTGAGTCCCCGGTCCAATCAACAACAGCTACGCTGCTTATGTCAACCATGGGTGGTTCGACCACGCCATTCAACTTCGTCACTTACTAACAATTTCTTTATGAAAAGATTATGGTATTTTCTCCTGGCAGTGCTTCTATTGACCTGCAAACCCAAAGTAACAGAACAAAATGAAAGTGAATCCGAATTTAGATTTGAAGAATTGACCATCGATCAACTTCGTGAAGGATATCAATCGGGAGCGTATACCATCAGCGAAGTTGTAAAAAGTTATATCGACAGGATTGCGGAGATAGACCATGGCGGGCCACAGCTAAGATCGATTATTCAGGTAAATCCTGACGCGATGCAAATCGCCACTGCCCTGGATCAGGAAATGAGGGAGGGCAAGATTCGTGGACCCATGCATGGTGTGCCTGTCGTATTAAAAGATAATATCGACACGAACGATAAGATGGAAACTACAGCTGGATCCCGTGCCTTGATGGGATCGCATCCGTTGGAAGATAGCTTCGTAACCGCTCAGTTGCGTGAGGCTGGTGCAGTGATCATTGGCAAAGCCAACCTGAGCGAATGGGCTAACTTCCGCGGCCAGATGTCATCCAGCGGCTGGAGTGGAGTAGGTGGGCAAACAAAAAATCCCTATGACATCACCCGGAATCCGTGCGGATCCAGTGCCGGGTCGGGAGTTTCAGTGTCGTCCAATCTCACCATGATAGCAATCGGAACGGAGACAAATGGTTCCATCGTTTGTCCTTCCACGACCAATGGCATCGTTGGAATTAAGCCCACCGTAGGACTGATCAGCCGGTCTGGGATCATTCCTATTTCTTTTACCCAGGATACGGCCGGACCAATGGCACGAACACTGAAGGATGCGGCCATTTGTCTGGGTACTTTGGTTGGCGTGGATCAAAAGGATACCAAAATGTCAGACCCCGCGCGCAAGAGTTATGCTGACTACACACCTTTTCTAAAAGTGGATGGTCTGAGCGGCAAACGGATCGGGCTCTACAAGGCGCCAATGGGCCGGAATCACAAACTGGACGTGGTGATGAATGAAGCGATCGCCTTCATGAAAGAGCAGGGCGCTGAGATTATTGACGTGGAGCAGATTGCCAAAGATGAAGTCGGCCAGTGGTCGTTTGAAATCATGTTATTTGAATACAAGGACGGGCTGAATAAATATTTCAGGTCGCTCGGTCCGGATGCAAAAATCAAAAGTCTCGAAGACCTGATCGCATTCAATAAATCGGACTCCATTGAACTGAAGCATTACAATCAGCGGTACCTGGAGATGGCCCTTGAAAAATCGGGCCTCGACTCGGATGTGTACAAAGAAACCCTGGAAAAGATGCTAAGGGGAAGCAGGGAAGAAGGAATCGACCGGGTAATGAACGAGCTCAGACTGGACGCCATTGTCGCGCCCACGGGCGGGCCTGCGTGGAAAACGGATTGGACGAACGGAGATGCCTCTCACGTATCCAGTTCCTCACCGGCAGCACGGTCAGGATATCCGAACATTACAGTGCCCATGGGATTCATCGAGGGATTGCCGGTAGGAATATCATTCTTTGGGCGTGCATGGAGCGAGCCGCTGTTGCTTGAAATTGCCTACAGCTACGAACAGGGAACCAAACACCGCAAGGCGCCCAGGTTTTTAAGATCCAATTATTGTTCTTCAGTAGGATTTTTCAATTCACAACGTTTGCTTAGTTTCGCACAATAGGTTGAGATTTTTTATTTAAATGGAGAGAGAACAATATCCAATAGTTTGGCCATTGGTGGCATTTTTTATCTGTTGGGGTTCAATGGTCAAGAGCCAATCGGTGACAACTTCAAAGGACTCCATTGATTACAATAGCATTTATGGATCATATGCGGACTCAATTGGGCGCGGATCTAAAAATAGCACAAACTTTGTGCAGGTGTTTGAAAACCCCAGGTTGTTTGAATTATCAGCGGGAATGAATTTTCTGAATATTCTTCGCGGCCAGACTCCTGACTTAAATATTGCCCCGTCTTTCATTACTGCCAATCCCATTGCTCACAACTATTTATTGGTTATTGATGGTGTTCCATATAACAGCGACATTTCCTACTTCGCCAATTTGAACGCTTTCGATTTTGATAAAATAGTGGTTTTAAGCCCTGTTAATGGAGCGGTTGATTTCGGGATGGTCGGTGGAAATGGTGGTACGCTCCTTAGTAGAAAGTCCGGCAATGGGATCAAAAGCCCTCAATTGGAATTCAATTCCTTTTCTACGGTCGGTTGGTTTGATCAACACAATTCACCCTTCCCTAAGAAGGACAGATTTCAATTATCCAATTCGTTGGCGTTTGCCCAGGATTTTGGCAGAGTTGATACGCGGTTGTCTTATAACCACACAACGTCACCGGCACGGGAAGATGATTTGGGGGCCCTTGCCAGAGCAATAAAGATGCATACAGGTCTTGAACTTTCACGTAAGCTTCATGGATCAATCGTTTTTGAAACGCATAAACAGGAGGTTTTCCCACCCAAGGCACTGCCGCCATCTGTTCCGAATGGGAGTTCAAATTTTAGAACCGTTGGTATGGAGATAGTATATCAACCGCTCAAATGGCTTAGCCTTCAGGCGCGCGCGACACAGGATGATCTAGAAGCTTCTGATCGTTTCGACATCATTACCAGTTTCTTTAGCCGTGATCCATTTTATATCAATCAAAAGAGAGAACTAACGAAATACAGTTTACAAACGAGGCATTCCATAAAAGAAAGGTTCAGAATTACCCCAACTATTGCTTACCAGCAGGAGAATATTGAGTACGAACTAAATTTGCCCGGCCAGCGCGCGGAACGGGGAACGCGTAACATCAGATCTGCCTGGGGTGGGATCACCACCTCTTACAATGAAATATTTACCTTCGACCTGTCTCATCGAATAGATGAGAACAATTTTGTCAAAGACAAAAAAATATCAGTTTCGTCTGTCGCTGCCAGTTGGAATTTCACAAAATTAGTTAATGCAGAAAATATTATCAGCTTCGGCAGACTACGCAGTAATTTCGGACATAGGAATGGGTCAGCGGCACATCCCGCCTTGCAGATTTTCCAGGAAATGTCCTTTCCATCGTTCTACCAATTTTACTCCTCTCAATCTGGTATAGATCTCTCACTGTTAAAAAACAGGATACATTTATCTTACAATCATTATCTCCTGTTTGATAAGTCTTTTGGGCAGGTAATTATTGATGAGAATCGCTTCCAAATAATTTACCGGGATTTCAGGAGCCGGGAACTTGTGGACGGTGATGAAATCATCATCGGCTCGTATCCGTTTGGTACAAAAGATTGGTACACGAAATTGATCTGGAGTCGGCCCAACTTAGTCGATTCTAATTCGCTGCCTGACTGGCTTGGCAGCCTGTATATAATGCGCGATTGGAAGGGATTTCAATTAAGTACGGTCATCAGCTACCAGAAGGGGGGCGAACTATTTGCCAACCATACATCGTACAGCGCCTCATCGGTCGGTTTAAGAGATTTGTCGATTTCTCACAAAGCATTTTTTAACGACCGAAACAAGTTCGGGTTGCGTGAGATTTCGGTGTCTTTAAGTGCGCGCAATCTGGCGCGATTTGCCGCGTCCGGTGCCGGCAATGTTGAACTAAACGGAGTTACCAATGGAATGTATAACAGTTTCACCCTGAATATCTCGGGTAAACTATTTTAGCCAATTGAAACGATTCCTTCAAAACAACTCCAACTGTACGGGCGACACTATTCCCTTATACAATGATGCCGATTGTTCCTGCGCATGGATGGAATACAACCGGGTCTGTTTGTAACGCGAGGCAATAATAATTTCAGTGCCGTCTGCAATGTCATCGAATAGACTTTGAACAATTTTTGGCGAGTTGTTATTCCTCGAAAGATGGGATAAAAAGAGGTGACTCATGAATCCGGGCCGGTGTTCGGTGAATAGCCTGGCGGCCTGATGGTTTGACAAGTGACCATATCCGTTCCTGATTCTGTTTTTTAAGGCGATAGGATAGGTACCCGTGTCAAGCAACTGAACGTCATAGTTGGCCTCAAGAAATGCCGCGTGGCATTGCTTGAAATTGTGGATGACGTGTTCGGTAATCTCCCCAATGTCGGTAAACACACCCACATTTACTTTCTCGTTGGTGACAATAAAATTATGTGGATCCTGTGCATCATGTAACACAGGGAAGGCCCGAATGGTTAAGCCACCCACCGCCACCGGCTCATACGCCTTAAAAGAATAGGCCTCTACTTTTTTAAGTTGGGCTTTTAATAAGGTTGGCGCTGTAATATAAATTGGAATCTTATATTTTTTATTGATTGACGGAATTCCGTAAGTGTGGTCTGTATGTTCATGAGTGATAAAAATTGCCCTCACCCGTTTCATATCCAGGCCAAGTCTTTTCATTCTCCTTTCGGTTTCCCGGCATGAAAGCCCCGCATCGATCAGGATCGCTTCATCCTGATTGGCCACGTAGTAGCAGTTTCCATTGCTCCCCGAATTAAGCGATGCCACAAACAAAGACATGGCGCAAGTTACTATTTAGTTGGCAAACGACAGACTAATCACTTCAATCTGGTAAATTGGTTATTCCGTGATTAGTCATTAGTATTACTTCATGTCCACGATGCTCGAAAGACGTCTCGGTTTGCGGCAGGCAACCGCCATCAACATGATTGACATGGTGGGCATTGGACCGTTTATCACGATGCCCATGGTTATTGGGATGATGAACGGACCTTATTTCCTTTACGCCTGGATTGCCGGGGCGGCTCTTTCATTTGTTGATGCCATGATATGGAGCGAACTGGGTGCGGCATTTCCACGCGCTGGGGGCAGCTATAATTTTTTGAAAGAGGCTTACGGAAAGGAAGGAGCAGGCAAGATGATGAGCTTCCTTTTTGTGTGGCAGACAATGATACAGGCTCCGTTGGTAATTGCGTCAGCTGCCATTGGCTTTGCCTCGTATTTTACTTATCTGCTTCCGCTAAATCCGATTGCTTTCAAGGCAGTAAGTGGCGGAATGGTGATTTTTATCGTGGTGCTGCTTTATCGAAAGATCGAAGCTATTGGAAAGATTAGTGTTTTTCTGTGGTTTGGCGTCATGATTTCCATGTTTTGGATTATCGGTGGTGGAATCGCGGAAGGGAATTTTTTTGTGCCCATTACACAGATCAATCAGGGACTCACATTTGACTATGCTTTTGTAACAGCAATTGGATACGCAAGCGTAAAGAGTGTGTACAGTTACCTGGGATACTACAATGTATGTCACCTTGGCTCGGAAATCATCAATCCTTCAAAGAATATTCCGCGGAGCATGTTTCTTTCCATTGCCGGAATCACCATTCTTTATTTAGCCATGAATATCAGCGTGGTCAGTGTGATTCCGTGGGAGTATGCAAAGGATAGTGAATTTGTAGTCAGTTTGTTTATGCAGGAGCTGGCTGGTCACACGGCTGCAAAAATTCTCACGGTTTTAATTCTTTGGGTTGCCTTTGCCTCTGTCTTTTCGGCCACACTGGGCTATAGCCGTATTCCCTATGCGGCAGCGGTAGACGGGGCCTTCTTTAAGGTGTTTGCCAAATTGCATCCAACAAAAAACTTCCCTCACATTTCCTTGCTGTTTCTGGGAAGCGTTGCTTTTGTCTTCAGTCTCCTATTCAAGTTGCACGATGTGATCAGCGCAATTTTGGCTATGCGCATACTCATTCAGTTTGTAGGCCAGGCGATCGGCCTGCTGCTATTAAGGAAGAGAATGAGTCCGGATGCATTTCCTTTTAAAATGCCGTTTTATCCCTGGCCCGTCTATATAGGGATAGCGATGTGGGCGGGCATTCTGTGGTCCACGGGAATTGCGTTGGTTATTTCCGGACTGGTGGTCACAGTTCTGGGTACTTTTGTCTACCTGATCAAGGCAAGGATAAGCCGGGAATGGCCTTTTTGATGCCAAAAGATTAACTTGATGCCGACCAGACAAACGAAATTCGCATGTTAAAATTTATTGAACTACCCATTTCCGATGAAGAGGAAATCAAGAAGGAGCTGGTTAATGTGAGTAATATCGGCAGGGTTTTTCCGAATCCTCAAAACCCGAGACTTACGATGGTAGAATTGAACTATCACAGCATCAATGATGCGCCTGTTTGCCTCGAAGTAAATCTTCCCTACGAGACTGTGCGCACCTACTTTACGGAATAAACCACCCTCAAGGCCATGCTGCAGTTCGAGGACATTTGTGATGAGGTTGATTTTACAACAGCGCGCAGTAGCGGCCCTGGCGGGCAGAACGTCAACAAGGTAAACAGCAAAGTGATCCTAAAATGGAACGTTGCGAAATCCACTTTGATCAATGTTGATCAAAAAGAACTCATCCTGTCCAAACTAAAACGACAGCTTACGAAGGCGGGTGAGCTGGTCATCAATGCACAGGCTAGCCGTTCCCAGCATGAGAATAAACAGGCTGTGGTGGTTAAATTCAATGACTTACTGCGCAAGATTTTTACCCCGAGAAAAAAAAGAACACCCACAAAGCCTACAAAATCGTCTGTACGAAAAAGGGTGAAGGGCAAAAAAATATTAAGTGAAAAGAAGCAGTGGAGGCAAAAGCCAGAACATTAATCCCTACCAATCGTCATCCGTGGATTTTAGCTCGAATGCGTCTGCGAAAGCTTTGCCCAACAACCCTAGGGTATTGGGTTTCATCCAGTCCTGTGACAGTTGCGTCCCATTGCTTTTGCTGCATAATCCCGTCAGTGGCTCTTTCTCCTTGATGGATTTGTAACCTATCTCGCCTGTGACCATGATTTTATTAAAGGTAACACGATACCGGCCTTCCCGAATGGCTACAGAGACATTGCCACTGAACTTTCCGGTTTGTAGTATCAGGGGAGTTTCTACCTGGGTGAACTGAAATTTAAGGTAGTCAACCGGGAGGTCGCGCGCCTGCATAGTCAGTTCATTGGCCCTGATCTGTATGTCGGAGAGGTGCTTGTTTTTCTTATAGAATTCTTCGAGCAGGGCATAGTTCACATCCTCACGCTGAAAAACAGCCTGGTAAATAATTTCCTGGTCCACCAGTTTGAAATCCTCGTAAGATGTGGGCTGCGAGAGGCCAGTGACACATAGTAAAGCCAAAAGACATGCTAAAGCGGGTTTCATATAATAGTATTTGCGTAAAGATAATAACGCCTGCGCGAAATGAAATTATATGCGCTATTTGCAAATGAAGAGTGGTATCCCGTATTACCGGAATACCACCCCGTGAGAAGAGTATTCGTTCTTCGCACTAGGTTTAGGTACCGATGCAAAATGACCTCTTCTTGAAGACCAAGTTGAATAAATTACCATTAATTTTCAATCACCCTTGGCTAGGTAATTTCAGTCCCTCACCCTGGTCAATCCCAGGAGGGAAAACAACCATTTCGGCAAGGGTTTTAGCGGATTTCGATCTTTTACATTCAGGTACCACCCCAGTTTCTCGACAATGGGAATTTTATGCGTCTCCACGAATTCAATGAGCGTGCCATCCGGATCTTCACAATATGAAAAATGGCCTGCTGCTTTCCCCATGTCAAAAGAATTGCTGCTGTCTACAGTGAAAGAAAAATTGTTGGCATCACATGTTTTCGCCAGTTGCTTCATGCCATGTATGTCGAAACACACGTGAATGAACCCAAGATCGCCCCAGTTTCTTTGATCAAAAATCTTTTGTGGTTTTTTGTCAAGAGATTCAATGAGTTCCAACTCCGAATCTCCCAGCAATCGGCTGAAAACTCCACTTCTTTTCGTTTTGCTTCTGAGCAGAACTCGCCTGAATTGTCGCTTGGAACCCGACAGTTGGGTTAAGTCATCAAACGAGGCAGTCTGATCCGAAACGACATGGTCATATCCCAAAACGGATTGATACAGCGGAAGGGCGGATTCGATGTTTGAAACGCCAATGGTACATCCTGTCACACCTCCGCAATGGAAATCGGATGATTTGAGCCAACTGTTGCCGTCCACCACCTGGAATAAATTGTTGTAAGGATCCCTGATAAAAAAATATTGACGGCCCTCGCTTGACGTATGAAGACCGGTAACGGTATTGATTTTATTCTCTTTGAAAAATGCAAAGGATTTTTCAACATGGCGAGATTTCATCTTGATGGCATACACGCCCGTATCACCGGGGTATATTTCTGTTTGTGGACCTTGTGGTGACCTGGAAGTATATTGCCAGATCTCAAATCCACCTCCTCCCTGTCCGTTGATGGCCAAAATGGCAAACCTGTTCTCCGCTTTATTATTGGTATACCTTGTCATCAATGAAGCGGTGGCTTCATCCTTGAATATGGGAATATTCATTCCGAAATATTTCCTGTACCACGTCCAGGCTTCTTCGGCATCGGCAACACCTATTCCAACCTGTTGAATACCTGTTATAATGGGTAATTTCATTTTCGGTTTATCGGTAGTTAAGTACTTTTTTGTACCAGGACGCCATCTTGGCGGGTGGACGCTTGAGAAAATACATCATAAAGACTGTAAAGTTTGCAAACTGCACCCTGAGCCATGAGTTAGAATCATACTTCCTTGCCGACACGATAATATTTTTCGGGATTATCCTGAACGAATATTTTTTCTGAATTCGCTGGATTAAATCATAATCTTCCATGATAACAAAGTATTCATCGAACCCTTTTAGTTCATCAAATACATGCCTGCGAATGAATAATGTTTGGTCTCCGCCCCGGCACATGATTCTGTTGAATCTGGTAAAGTAGGCATTTGCCTTGAGTATACCACGTGATGAGTCAAACTGATACCGGTAACATCCGGCATCGTACCCGGCCAGTAAGGCCTCCTCGATATCGGTTGCAAAGTCCGGAAGCAGTTTGACATCGGCATGAACAAAGTACAACGTGTCGTGCTTTGCCATTGAGGCACCGTAGTTCATTTGTGCCGCCCGCGATTGATGGGGCGATCGGACGGCTGTTGCGCCAGACTTTTCGGCAACGGCCATCGTTGCATCACGGCTATCCGCATCCACGACAATTATTTCGCCTACCCTGTTTTTGCCATGATGAAGCATGAATTGGACGAGTGCTCCGATATTCCTCTCTTCATTGAGGGTTGGTATTATTACACTGATCTTCAATGGCTATTCTATTGAACGGATTTCATAATTTTTAACAGGGCTGTCCATAGATGCTTTATCGAAAACGCCATCCTTGTAGTAATATTTATTCCTGTTGCCCAGGACATCCACCACATAATATTTGTTTTTCATGTACTCGGTATCTCCGAATATTCCATAGTTGTCGGCATAAACTTCAGTTTTTTCGCCCGGAGGTTCAAAAAACAATTTTGCCACATTAAAACGGATGGGCGTGGCGAACGCGGTGTCCTTTTTATAGTCGTAGGTATCAACCTCAATTTTATAATGGTCTTTGTTCCAAGTTGAGCTACTTTGATAGTTGCCTTTGTTGGTGACCGTCTTGACGACAGAATCCACCAATTGGCCATTGACGAACGAAGATAAATTGGAATACGAAACCTCCACGCGATAAAAAAGCCAAAAACTAACCCTGCTGACGAGGTGATAATTTACAACAGAATCATTCACGATTGTTTTGGTGGCCGTCAATTCCCCGATTTTAAATCCGGCAATGCGAATGTCGAAATGACGGATGAGCTTATCAGCGGCACACAGGGAATGGCATGAAGTGAAAAGCAACAAAACAAAAGTCAAACGAACCATGACCGCTACAGATTAGAATCAGGTGGTAGATCCACCGCAGCTCGAACCCGCTCCGGCCGTACATCCAAAACAATGTTGGTTAATTACGATTTCCCTGTTGCTTAATTCTGCATGGTCCCATTGGCCGATATGTTTGCCATGGTTGGCTACTTTGAGATCCAGCATTTGGTTGAAATCGCAGTCGTAAAGGTAGCCGTCCCATCCCACAGAGATGGTGTTTCGGCACATTACACCTGCAGCGGCCACGGGATTGTAGGCCGTTATAAGCTTTTGCATATAGTCATCGTAATTGCCGCTGCTCAGCAGGTAGTCAAGAAAACGACTGATGGGCAGATTGGTTATGGCGAAGAGTTGATTAAAAACGATGCCGTATGGGTCTTTTAATTTTTTCTTGAATTCCAGTTCCAGGGCGGCTTGCAAGCCTGGGAGGAATGCACCGGACGGATTGTAGACGAGATTGAGAATCAATCCGCTGCCTTCATGTCCATAGCCAACTTCATTTAGCATTTTTAGTGCACGTATCGATTTTTCAAACACACCTTCTCCACGCTGTGCGTCCGTCCTTAGGGCCGTGAAATAGGGGAGTGAAGAAGTAACTTCGATCCGGTGCTTTTTAAAAAAATCAGGTAGGTCGTGGTACGATGGGTTGGCTACGATGATGGTTAGGTTGCAACGAACGATAATGTTTATTTGCTGATCAATTTTTCTGATTTCCTCCACAAACCAACGGAAATTTGGATTCATTTCTGGCGCACCGCCAGTCAGATCAATCGTGGTGAACGGATGTTTTTTCATGGCATCAAGGCAATGTTGCATGGTCTCCCTGGTCATGATCTCCTTCCTGTCAGGCCCGGCATCTACATGGCAATGTTTGCAGGTCTGATTGCACATTTTGCCAACGTTTATCTGGAGGATTTCAATTTTTGTTGGCTTCAGGGGATACAGGTTGCTCTCCCTGAGCTTGGTCGCAAACGCATCGGGTTCAAAACCGGTTGGTGTTTTCTCACTAAGGATTTTTATCTCGTAGCCCACATCGGCCAGTTCGCTCTTTCTCGCTTTTAGGGATTTTATCATTACATCGAAAGTTCTTTGTACTTATTCATCATTTGAACGCTGTGTACCAGCGAAGCGCCACCTCGGATAGCGGCAGTTATGTGCACGGCTTCCATCATTTGCTGTTCGTCACAACCCTTCTCTAAACTATCAACCGTGTACGCATCAATACAATAGGGGCATTGAATAGCATGCGCAACGGCCAGGGCGATCAGGGATTTCTCGCGGGCTGTTAACGCACCGTCCTTAAATGTATCTCCGTAGTAATCAAAGAATTTATCAGCCAGGTTCTTTTGGAATTCACCGATATTGCCAAATTTCTTGAGGTCTTCAGGATTGTAGTAAGTTTTCATGTGTTGGAACCATTAGTTATGATATATGTTTAAATATACGCAACTGGCAGCTAAACCGGTTTTCAGCCCGATCCAAATCGATTTGAAACTTCGTATATCTGTAGCTGGGACGACATTGTGTGCTATAAAGCCCTAAATTCGAATGGATTAATTTTTTTTGACATGATCAGAAACACGGTTTTCGTTTTAATGTTTGGATTGAATGGAGTTTTTTCTGCCGCAGCCCAAAATAACCCGCCCTCTCATGACGCTTTCAGTAAGCTATTAAAAACTCATGTATCAGCCGATGGGCGAGTGGACTATCGAGGGTTTATTAAGGATTCGGTAGCATTTAACAAATACCTGAAGATGTTGTCAAAAAATCCTCCTAATGAAAAAACATGGAGCGCCAATGAGCAAAAAGCTTTTTGGATCAATGTTTATAACGCCTTTACCATCAAATTAATTATCGACAATTACCCCCTAAAAACCATCAAGGATCTTGGGGGAAGTATTTACAAGATCAACACCTCCTGGGATATTCAGTTCATAAAAATCGGCAAAGAAACCTACGACCTCAACAACATCGAACACCAGAAATTAAGACGGGTTTATAATGATCCACGTATTCACTTTGCGGTGGTGTGTGCTTCGAAATCGTGTCCCAAGTTGCTCAATGAAGCATATACCGCTTCAAAGCTGGACGCGCAACTTGATCAGGCCGGGCGTGATTTTTTGAAGGACAATTTTAGAAATAAAATCACGCCAGCTAAAGCGGAGGTTTCTAGCATCTTCAAATGGTATAAAGGAGATTTCACAGAGAAAGGAACTTTGATCGATTTTTTAAATAAATATTCTCCCGTAAAAATCAATTCGAATGCCTCGATATCGTATTTGGACTACGACTGGTCATTGAACGAATAGCTATCGAAATCGCAGTATGGGTCTCGTGAGACAGGTCGGACCACCACCTCCCTTCACACTGATCTCTTCTCCGGCATAAGTATGGACCACGCATCCGGATTTTTCAAGCAGGCTTTTTGTGATGGGATTACCCTCAACCATGATACATTGCCTTGGAGCAATGGCCAATACATTACAACCCATGGTCTCAAATTCGTTATCCGGGACTTCGATCAGTTCGAACTTTCTCCTGAGCAGCTCGTTCCTGAAACCAATCGGCATCAAGGGAGAGTACACGACAGCGAGGTTTTTATCAACGGGGCTTAGGATCGACATGAGGTGAAAAACATCCGAGGGCCCTTTGTAGTGTGGCAAAGGAACAGTGATCACCGTGTTTCCTGCCGGCTCAAGGAATTTTTTCAACTGACTGATTCCTTCTTCATTCGTTCTGTAAGTGAGCCCGACAGCAATCGTCTTTTCATCGAGCCATGCTACATCTCCGCCTTCCAATGTGCCAGGAGATTTTATTTCTCCGAGAATTTTCATTTGGTACTTCACAAAGGCTTCGTGCTCCGCCCTCGGTTCATGAGCTCGTCCGGCCTTGCCCATGTTACATATAATGATCCCGCTATCCGTAGCAATCGCTGCATCACGGCAATAAATGGAATCCATATTTACCTTCTTGTCTTCGGGCAGGTAATGAATGTCCACGCCCGAATGAACTAACATTTCTTCAAAGACCTGATATTCTGCCAGGGCCTTTTGGAAATGCGGCTGTGATAAATAGTGAAGAGACTTCCAGTTTTTTTCGAGATGATCGTCATTCAGAAAAGCTTCTTTCGCTCTTTTCAGGAAAACCGATTTCAATTTTCCGAATTCGGACTGACAAGTGTAATCGCTCATTGGACTTTTTGCCTTTTTAATATATTCCAAATGTAAAATGGCACTCCGGCCAGCAGCATAAGGAAACCCCAGAACACAGACTCTTCACCCGAGCCCGCTATGGCCCAGATTGAAAATGAAAATCCGCCAGCGGACAAAACAACAACCCTAATCCATCCCTTTGTATTCAGGTGATTTTTTTCTACCAGCAAGAGGAGATAAGACGCAGAGGAGAATAAATAGGGGACAAGAACCATGACGGTGGTTAACAGCACCAGAAACTGAAACTGCTCTACCAGGCCCTTGGTGTAATTCATAAAGACGAGAATGGAAATGAGTACGCTCGAAATCACAATCCCAAAAGCGGGAGCATCGCGGTGGTTTTTCTTTTCGAAGATGTGCGGAAACAACTTGTCTTTGGCGATGGCATAGGGCACCTGGCCCTGGATAAGTATCCAGCCATTCAGCGCACCAAATGCGGAGATGACCACGCCCGCACCAACCCAATACCGCGCACCTTCGCCCCAGATGGATTCTGCCGCATCTGCAAATGGGGTGACTGATTTTTGTAGTTCGCCAACTGGTATAATACCCATCACGGAAACAGTACTTAAAATATAAACCACGATCACCGCCAATGTACCGATCATCGTAGCCCGAGAAATAGTTGTTTCGGGATTTTCTACATTGCCTGCTGGAATCGTGGCGCACTCCACACCTTGAAAGGCGAATATGGTCATTGCCGCGGCAGCGCTAATGGCCGCAAAATCAGAAGTACCACTGATGTTGAAAGGCAAAAAATTATCAAACTTGATAAAGAACAAACCTCCGAAAGCGATGACGACAAGGGGGATCAACTTTAAAAGCGTAGTCACAAGTTGAACTTTACCTCCCGCTCGGACTCCCCGTGCATTAACCCAGGTCAGGCCCCAGACCGCTGCCAACGCGGTTGCCACTGCGGCAACAGGGTTAACACCTAAAACCGGAATAAATAAACTAAGTGCCCCAACCAACGACACAGCGATAGTGGCGTTGGTCGTCCAACACGAAATCCAATAGCCCCATGCCACAAGAAATCCGGGAAAATCGCCAAAGCCCTTTCGCGTGTACGCATAGGGTCCTCCGTCACCGGAAGGCATTATCTTGCTGAGCCCCCCAAAGATGATGGCGAGAAAAAGGGCACCGATGGCAGAAAATATCCAACCGAAAAGACTGATGCTACCCAACGTAGCGAGGGCCGAGGGCATAAGAAAGACACCAGCGCCTATCATGTTACCAACGACAAGCGAGGTGGACGTCCATAATCCGATTTTTCCGTGATGCTTCGATTCCATCTCCAGTGTAATGAAATGAAAGATACAGATTTGACGGAGATTAACTAAGCGATGATCTGCTTGCTGGTTATTGTTGGATGGAATATTGATAAATCAATTTGGACACATGGGCAAGCATGGAGACTCCCGCTTCAGTATCCTTCATATTCTTTGATAACAAAACCAGTATGTATCGCTTCCCATTCGGAAGAACTACAATTCCCGCATCATGCTCTGATCCAGTAATCCAACCGCTCTTGTGCGCCACTTTCACGTCTTCAGGCAAATCGCGTGCAATGATTTTATGAAGTTCCTGATCCAAAAGGATGTCAATCATCTGAGCATCCGCATCCTGACTTACCGCTTTCCCCATCGCTATCTTTTCGTAAATCAGCATGAGGTCAAGGGCAGTGGTTGTGTTGCTTAACCCAGCCTCATACGCCTTCTGGTCTTCCACACCTCTCAGTACCTGAATATCTTTTGCGCCCATCGCCCTCATCGTCATAGTGGTTTTCTTTGCATCTGCCAGCTCAACCAGAATGTTGGTTGCCAGGTTGCTGCTCACAATAATCATATCATAAACCAATTCACCCAGTGTTCTCTTGCTGCCAATGCGGGTATATAACACCCTTTCACTGTCATCCTCGGGATTGAGCTGATATATCGTGCTGTCAACGATACTTTTAAATTCGTTCTTGATCACAATAGAATCTTCAAGTGACAAATTGCCACGCTCTACCAGTTTGAAAATTTGAATCATTACCGGTGTCTTCATGGTGCTGGCAGCGTGAAACACCTCCCTTTCATTGATGAGCAGTTCCTCACCTGTTGCAAGATTTTTATACGCTACGGCAAATTCGCCATGTTGCTTTGAAAGATTAAGCGCTATATTTTCTTTGAGCTGATCGATCGATGGTTTTGGTGAACAGGACGAGAAAACACAGGCGATTCCCAGCATGGTACAAAATGAAATGATTTTGAATCTCTTCATATTTAGTGCAATGCCGGGAATCCGAAACATAAATCGGGACAACGGCCTCAAATTAATATTTGGCAGCTTTTCCGTTGGAAGCTGATTTTTGGATAAAATCCCTCAAATCATCATTGGCCTTGATCAAATCTTCATTGCGCAAATACATCATGTGCCCGCTGCGATAGCCTTTCCAACTCAGCCTTTCTTTTAACTTCCCGCTTGGATCCATGTTCCACATCGAGTACTTGGAGTTGAAGTAGGTGGTGGCACCATCGTAGTAGCCAGACTGAAACATGACATTAAGATAGGGATTTTGTGCCATGGCTTGCCTGAGGTTGTCACCAGTGTTATCACCTGATCGATCCCATGGATGAACCGGACCAAACATGTTGTATTTGATGTCCGTCTTAAACTTCAAATGTTCACGCAGGTAATAGTTAATAGCTGGTGTGAATGAATGGAGCCACGAGGTAATTTCTGCATTGTAATCTGGTGATTCTCCTGCATCCATTCGGTCTATACCCAGATACCTGGAATCAAGGCGCCCCACAGTAAAGCCTTTGCTCCTCAATAGCTCTTTCCAAAATGCCCTCATGCTTACATCCAGATTGTTTTGCAAAATAAAGGTCTCACTAAGTGCTGAATACCTGGCCATTTTGGCTGCGGCATCCTTTTTCTTTTGAGGATCAACAAATCCTCCCATGGCCATCACTGGGAGCAGTTCATTCAGGGTGTACTGCTCCACTTCGGTTAATAGATCCGTAAGGTCCTTTTGTTGTAAATCTGCAGGGAGCACTTTGTGGTACCAGGCCGCTGCGGCAAAGTAAGGAAGCCGGTTAGCTGCCTCAACGGGTCCGTCCCTCTTAATTCCCAGGTCGGTAGGAGAGACCAACACAACGCCATTCAAATACATCCATTGAGAATTTTGGAGTTCCAGCGCAAGTCCTGATACACGGGTTGTCCCATAGCTTTCTCCTATTAAGTATTTGGGTGACTGCCAGCGACTTTTGCGGGTCACAAAAGTGTTTAGCCATTCTGCGAGGTATTTAATGTCTGCATTGACTCCGAAAAATGTTTCCCTGGGTGCCTTCTCATCCAATACGCGGGAGTACCCTGTGTTCACCGGATTAACAAAGACGATATCGGCAACGTCCAAAACTGAGTTTGGATTTTCTTTTACACCATAAGGCTGAACCGGATAGCCTTCTGCATCGATGAGGAGAACACGCGGTCCTGTATAGGCCACATGCATCCAAACGGAGGCCGACCCCGGCCCGCCATTGAAGGAGATCAACAATGGTCGTGATGCCCTGTCCTTGATGTCACTCCGCTCATAGTAGGTGTAGTAGAGCGAGGCAATCACTTTTCCGTCCTTGTCCCAGACAGGCTGCGTTCCGGTAGTGGCGGTGTATGGAAATCGTTTTCCCTTGACGGTCACTTCGTGGCTGGTGGTGACTGAGGTGTCGGCAGGCAATTTCCTGTCCTGGGCTTGGGTAGTGACAAGCAACGACAGAATCAGTATGGGCACAATAAGTTGTTTCATAGGATAGATTTTAATCTTCGAGATCCGCAAAATTAACTGCTTTATCTCCGAATGGAGCCCAGTTTTGTTAAGCGGTAATTTTCTTTTTTGCATACCTTTATCATGCTCAGAGCGGCCTTAGGTATATTTTAGCCGATTATTAAAGTGTAAATCTTATCCCATACGATGAAAAAGTTGGCTTTGATCCTGATGGCCGTAGTCGCCTTGTCATGCAAGCAGGCAACCGTAAAGACTTATTCCATTGGTCAGATAAAAACGCCACAAGGAGAAATTCTATTTTGGCTTTTTGACGAGACACCCAATCACCGCGAAAGCTTTATTGACCTGGCAACGCGTGGATATTGGGATTCATTGACATTCAATAGGGTCATTCCAAATTTTGTTGCCCAGGGCGGCTGCCCGGATACACCAGCAGGGTTCAACGATCCGGAGTATCTCTTAGCTCCCGAATTCAATGAGCGCCTGCTCCATGATTATGGAGCAGTAGGGGCCGGAAGGGATAATAATCCAGAGAAATTTTCTGCCCGATGTCAGTTTTACATTGTGCAAAATAAAGAAGGTGAGCATCGTCTGGATGGAAATTATACCGTGTTTGGTAAAGTGATCAAAGGAATGGACGTGGTGGACGCGATTGTTAATGTGCCGCGCGATTCAATTGACATGCCCCTTCAGGATATTACACTGGATGTCAACATAGTTGAATTCTCTCGGGACGAGTTGAAGTCACTGGGTTTTGAACCACCCTCGATGTCAAAATAAAAGGAAGTGGGAGTCTACACCGCCAGACTCCCTGAAGAATTATTTCATCGAGTGAAGGGCAACGCGATTTCCTTCCGTATCTAAGAAGTGGGCCATAAAACCATTTTCGCCTATAGAAGTTTTAGGCATCAAGATTTTTGCACCTTCTTTTTCAGCCCTTTTTAGGGGAGCCGATAGATCATCCCCACCATTGAGGTATACCACACTGCCTTTGTTGGAGGGCTCATACCCTTCAGCTTTCACTACAGCACCGCCCACGGCACCCTGAGAATGGCCAGGCAAGAATCCCATTTTCATACCATTCATACCATCCATCTTGTGGACATCGCCACCAAGTACTTTGCTGTAGAAATCGCATGCCCGATCGAAATTTTTGGCTGGTATTTCAAACCAGTTGATCACGTTTGCCATGTTAATTTTAGTTAGAGGTGAAACATTGAAAATAACAAGTCGAAGGTAGAGCAAACAAAACTTGCGATTGTTTCATGTTTCCTTAAAACGTATGTTCCAAAATGATCGATAATGCTGCTTTTTATACTATTTTTATACGTTTTATGATACAAAACGTAGGATTTAATGAGAAAAAAAGAAAGCCTCTTTTTATTAATTAAATCCCTCAGTCAGGCAGAGAAACGGTACCTGAAGGTGTCTGCCAAGCATGACAACGCGAATTACTTGAGACTATTTGAGGCGATTGACGGTCAGCGGGAATATGACGAAAGGGAGCTC
This sequence comes from uncultured Ohtaekwangia sp., assembly GCA_964655635.1. Lineage (GTDB taxonomy): Bacteria > Bacteroidota > Bacteroidia > Cytophagales > Cyclobacteriaceae > ELB16-189. The sequence continues at coordinate 93,687 of CAZZNH010000002.1, read as the reverse complement.
AGGCAAAAATTCCGGGGAGAAAAGTTTATTGGCCAATTTCATGTGGCAAAGATTTACCTTCAGGATATCATCCTAAAAATGCTTCGCAGTTATTCCTCGAAGAGTTCGGTTAATATTCAGCTGACCGGACTGCTAACAGACATTGAAATTCTACATGACCGGGAGTTATATGATTTATGCCTGGTGAAAATTAGAAAGGCGAAAGCACTGGCCAAGAAATTTGAAAAGTTTGCGCTCCTGATGGAAATTTATTCGTGGGAGAGGAGGCTCCTGATTGCAAAACGAAATCATGCCAGCCTACCTGACTTATCCAGGGATGAGAGAGATGCTATTGATAAATTAGGTGAGTTGAGTCAACTATGGTCACAACTAAACGGTGTACAAAGTAGTCTATCCATGCAACGTGGCCCCGCCTCGTTGACAAAGCTGAAAGAGAAAGTGCCTGCGTCCCTAAGGGCCAACATCCTTCACCGGCACCTGCTTTTTTCTTCATTCTTACTGAATGGCAAAGTTGTTGAAGCGGAGGATCAATTGAATTTATTGATTGATTTGCTTGAGAAAAATTCTGAATTTGTGCGGGACGACCCAGCGTCATATGCCACTGCGTTAGGTAATAAAGTCAGCTTGTTACTTCGTTTTAAGCGCTTAAATGACATTGCACCTCTTATTGCTAAAATCCGTGCTATCCCCATCGCGTATTCGCTGAGAAGCGATAACAAATTTACTGTCAGGTTGTGGATTCGCTTGTTCAACCTTGAACTCGAATTTTACCGGGATAAGAAGGACTTCAAAAATGGCCTTGCGCTAATGGAGGAGGCTGATTTGTTCATTCGACATCATCAACGCGTTGTTCCTGTCGACTACTGGCTCATGTTGTACTATCAGTTTGCACATTTCTTATTTATGAACAGATCTTTTTCGAGGGCACTTAGCTGCATCAATGAGATCATCGGCAAAAATGCGGGGCCGGTTCGCGAAGATATCCAGGTGTATGCGCGAATTCTCAATTTGATCATCCATTTTGAACTTGGCAACATTATTGTAATCAGGTATGCGGTAGATAATTGCAGAAGGTATTTCAAAAAAATTAAAAGATCTGGCGATCGCGAAAATAGGGTACTCAAGTTTTTCGCTAAGCTGAGCCTGGAGCCGAAAAGTGAACATCAATTGCTGTTCAGAAAGTTGCATGCAAGTCTTTTTGCCGAAGAGCACAGGGATGAGCGAACGGAATTTGATGACTACTTTGATCTGCGAAGGTGGGTTGAATCTAATTTGAAAATGAACCCTGTTACAAACGCTGTTTAGACTAGATTATTTTGGTATTGACACAACTCTTTCGTGGTGTGAATAGGGTGTTTACTGATCGTCATTTACCGTTGGTAAAAATCCATCTATATAAGGGATTTTTAATTGCTTCATATTATTCTAAATTTTCGGCTTAATTTGGGATTGGAATGGTTAGATGTTTAGCGGTGGTATTGGTGGTGATTGCTGGGACTTTGCAAAGTTATGTGGGCAAGGCTCAGCGACTATCCGGCCCTGTTCAGGAGGTCGTTGACGCTGAATTGGCATTTGCTAAAACTTCAAAGGAGAAAAGCACGAAGGATGCTTTTTTGGAGAACCTGGCCCATGACGGGATTATTTTCTCCAATGGTGAGCCAGTGAATGGCCTGGATACCTGGAAGAAACGGCCTGCGAGCAATGGTGTGCTCTTTTGGTGGCCGGTGTTTGCAGATATTTCTCTGAGCGAAGACTTCGGCTATACAACGGGACCTTATCAAATGAGCAAGGACAAGAATAGTGACCCTTTCGCATTTGGGTATTATGCAACGGTGTGGAAAAAAAATGGAAGTGGTGTGTGGAAGGTGGCTGCTGATTTGGGAATCTATTTTGAAAAACCGGAGGAGGATAACCATCCCTTGCGCACGGTGCGCAGGTCTTCAAGCAAGGGCAAAAAACCGCTTCCCTCATCCAAAGAGGGCTTGACTTTTATAGAACAATCTTATACGCAGTGGCTGAACGAAACCGGCAACTCATTTTTACCGGAATATTTTTCGAGGGAGTGCAGAATTCACCGATCAGGGAATTGGCCGTACACCTCATGGAAAGTAATTGAAAACATACAGGAAGACAGACAGTTTTATTTTGAGCCTGTCGATGCGGACGTCTCGGTTTCCGGAGACCTGGGGTATACGTATGGAAAGGTCAAGATTGAAAGCAAAGACGGAAATATGGAGAAGGCCAACTATCTCCGCGTTTGGAAAAGAGAAGCTGGCTCGAATTGGAAAATTGTGTTGGATGTGATCGGCAGCTAAAATGCCCCATTTCACAAATCGAAGTTTTAATCCTGTGCGCTATCTGGATGCGGTATGACCCGATACCGTAGATAATATTTAATTTACCAGTATTTCTTACATCCCCCGAACGGAATAGCTGTTTAGGTGTTTCTCAATTGGCATAACGTCAAATTCGACCTAATTTTCAGCGACAGAACAGAGGTACCTTGTGGGATGAAGAGCAATAAATCATGGGCCAATTTTTTTCACACCGGCATTAAGCCAAATGTTTTTGGCATTATTGCCTTTGCGATTTTGTTAGCTATCACCTGCTACTTTTCAGTTCAGCGCTATAAAGTTACCAGTGCGCAGGAAGAATTTATTGCGTACACATTGGTGAACGAAGCCAAAAACAGAATGCAGGATGTTTTCACACAAAGCATTTCTGCCACTGAACTCCTGGGTTTCCTGGCCACTGAGTATGACGCGGTAAGTAAATTCGACAGTGTGGCGCCAAAAATGTTCAGTCATCTGAAATACATTGATGCGATCGAGTTGGTCCCGAAAGGCGTTATATGCTGTGTGTACCCGATTGAGGGAAATGAATCCGTGATAGGTTACAATATTATGGACGATGTAACCAGGAACAGAGAAGCCTTCGAGGCGATCAGCAGACGAGAATTATATTTTGCTGGACCCTTCGAGCTACGACAGGGCGGCATCGCAGTGGTGGGACGGCTGCCCATTTTTAAAGACAACGAGTTTTGGGGATTTTCGGCCGTTGTTATCCGCCTGTCTACGCTTTTGAAAGCCGCACAGATTGATAGGAAAACCCACCGTGGATTTCTTTTTCAACTTTCAAAAATAAATCCCAATACCGGGCAAGAAGAATTTTTCTTGAACGGAGATCAAAACCTTGATCGTACCTACACGTCAAGGGCGGTCATTTCCTCGGGTGAATGGATTTTATCTGCCACAAGACTTGACAACAGTCAGGCGTTAAAAGAGACTTATCCAATTTTTGCCCTCGGCCTGCTCCTTTCTTTCACGGGGGCGGCATTTGTCAGGGGCATGAGCAGGGCACCCCATTTCCTCGGACGGCAGTTGGACGAGAGTGAAAAAAAATATAGAAAGATTTTTGAAAACACCTCGGAGGGGATTTTCAGGAGTACGATTGAAGGGAAACTGATTTTGGCCAACCCGTCTCTCGCTAAAATTTTTGATTATTCAACGCCTGAAGAATTTCTGGATGGTGTCAGCGACATCGGCCATCAACTGTATGCGAAACCCGAAGACCGCGAAAAGATGATTGGCGAATTGCTTCTGAAAGGATCAGTTTCCAAAATGGAAATTGAGAGTGTTACACGCAAAAAAAGGAGAATCTGGATAAGCATCAATGCCCACGTCATCTATGATGAGCACAACAAAGTGGATTTTATTGAGGGCACCATTACCGATATCACGGTCAGGAAAAATGATAAAGACAAGTTGAGCGAACAGTTTGATGTATTGATGAAGTACGCGTTCATCAATTCACACGAAGTGAGGGCCCATGTGGCTACGTTGCTCGGTCTCGCCAACCTGATTACCGAAGATTACATTGCTGAAAGCGAGCGCGATCGTGTCATTAAACTTATTGCAGAGGAGACTGAGGCACTTGACCGGGTGATACGTGGGCTCTCCACCCTTATCAATGAAGTGGATGAATATCGCTAATTTGCGATTGTGAACAAGCGGCCAATCGATCTGGATAAATTCGGTGAACTCGCGTTGAGGCGCTCGAAAGACAATAGGTTGTTGCTGACCAAATTAAAGAAAACAGATTCCCGAAAACTTGATCAACTGTTTCATCGATTGCATGAGGACGTATTCGAAGAAATCAATTGTTTGGATTGCGCGAATTGTTGTAAAACCACGAGCCCGATTTTTTATCAGAATGACATTGAGCGCGCATCAAAGGCATTGCGCGTGAAGCCGGGGGATTTTGTAGAAAAATACCTAAAAATAGATCAGGATCAGGATTACGTGTTAAAGTCATCGCCTTGCCCTTTTCTCGATAGCGAAAACTACTGCAGTATTTACGAAAGCCGCCCGAAGGCTTGCAGAGAATATCCTCACACCAATCGAAAAAAGGTAGTTCAGATCATGGACCTGACTTATAGAAATACGCTTGTCTGCCCTGCGGTTTTGGAAATGGTGGAGCGGATTAAAAAGAGCACAATAAAAAAGTCGTAGCCCATTTCAACGGCAACGACTTTTTGAAATTCCCGATATTGAAAAAGCTAAGCTACCTGAGCCGCCAGCTTTTGTGCCAATACTGATTTCGGAACAGCGCCAACCTGTTTGTCAACGATCTGGCCACCTTTGAAAACCAGCAATGTGGGAATTGAACGAATTCCATATCGTCCGGCCACTTCGGGATTCTCATCCACGTTTACTTTAGCCACCACGGCCTTGCCTTCATAGTCACCGGCTAATTCCTCCACAACTGGACCAATCATCTTGCATGGTCCGCACCATTCGGCCCAAAAATCAACGAGTACTGGTTTGTCGCCTTTAATTGCCTGATCAAAGTTTGAATCGTTTAGTTCTAATGTTTTACCCATTTCGGTACGTTTATATGTTGTTTTATCAAGTTCAGATAGCCAACACAAATATAGTTCAATTTGTTCCGGCTTCAGCTATCTGTAATAGATTTCGTCAGGCGTACGACCCGTCAGAAGACCACCTCTACCTCAAGATCCGGAATTTTTCGGATCTTCTTCACCATGTCATTTACGGGTTTCACACGGTATTTCCTGGAAAGCATTTCCAAATTAATATTTTCCTTTTCGTCTTTCAACCTCAGGTAAAGGGGACATCCACCGGAAAATTCAGCACAAACATCCTCTATTTGCCCTATTAATTCGGCATTTATGGATCGCGTGTCGAGCTTCAGTTGCAGCCCTTTTGTTCGTTTGATTCCCAGTTCATTGAGCAGGTCGATATTTTTGATTTTAAACTCCAGGCTTTGATCACCCCAGGTCTTGCGTACAATGCCGCCTTCAACAAAAAGAAACAGACCCGGCATCAGAAATGATTTAAACTTAAGGTAATCCTCGCTCCACATCATAAACTCAAACCGACCGCTGTAATCTTCCAGTACCAGTTTCCCGAATGGTTTACCTGTTTTGGTAAGACGGTGCTCCACAGAGGCCACTATGCCGCCAACTTTTGTCTCCCGGCCTTCATGGCCCTCCAGGTTTGCCAATTGACTCAGCGGAGTATTGCAGAACGAATCCAGCTCAAACCTAAAATTGTCCAGCGGATGACCCGATATATAAACTCCCACCACTTCCTTTTCGAAGTGTAGTTTTTCAATCTCGCTAAAAGGTTCAATGGGATCCACTTTCGGCAGTGGCATTTCAGTCCCCGAAGTTCCGCCAAATAGACTTACTTGAGAACTCTGTAATTCCAACTGCATTTTTGACGCATAGCGGGTTAATTTTTCTGTCAGTGATATGTCACCATCCTTGGCGAAAACATACTGCCTGCGATGATAGTCTGGAAAACAGTCGAAAGCTCCGGACAAGGCAAGACACTCCAATGTTTTCTTGTTAACGGCACGCTGGTTGACGCGCAGGGCAAAATCAAAGATGTCTTTAAAGTGGCCCTTGCTCTCCCTTTCGTGAATGATAGACTCCACGGCAGCTTCACCGGCTCCTTTTATGGCACCCAGTCCAAATCGGATTTCACCCTTACTGTTCACCTCGAAGAATATGCCGGACTCATTGACATGCGGCCCGAGTACTTCGATATTTTGTTTGCGACACTCCTCGATAAAGAAAGTGACCTTGTCAAGATTGCTTTGTGAATGCGTAAGTACGGCAGCCATGTACTCAGCTGTATAATTGGCCTTGAGATAAGCAGTTTGGTAGGCAACGAGTGAATAACACGTGGAATGTGACTTATTAAATGCATATTGTGCAAAGGCCTCCCAGTCTTTCCATATTTTTTCTGCGATGCGCTCATCATGACCGTTGCTTTTACATCCTGTTATAAACTTGTCCTTCATCTTATCGAGGACATCCTTCTGCTTCTTTCCCATTGCTTTTCGCAAGACATCCGCGTCACCTTTCGAAAAATTGGCAAGCCGTTGGGAGAGGAGCATTACCTGCTCCTGGTATACGGTAATTCCATAGGTGTCTTTTAGAAATTCTTCCATGATGGGAAGATCATATCGAATGGGCTCCTTGCCGCTCTTGCGTGCGATAAAATTGGGAATGTATTCCATCGGACCTGGTCGGTACAAGGCGTTCATGGCGATCAGGTCTGCGAGCTTGTCCGGTTTCAGGCCCTTTAGGTAGCTCTGCATTCCCTCCGACTCAAATTGAAATGTCCCTGTCGTTTCGCCTCGTTGATAGAGTTGGAAAGTCTTAGCGTCATCCAGCGGAATTGCATCAATATCGATGTCAACCCCATGGCGCTTCTTAATGTTCTTTAGCGCGGTTTTAATAATGGTCAGCGTAGTCAGCCCGAGAAAGTCCATCTTTAACATCCCCGCATCTTCAACCACACTGTTGTCAAATTGGGTGACGAGCATGTCTGAATCACGGGCTGTGGACACCGGTACCAGCGAAGTCAGCTCGTCCGGGGTAATGATCACCCCGCAGGCGTGCGTTCCCGTATTTCTTAGAGAGCCTTCCAGTATGATAGCCTGTTTTAGAACCTGTGCCCTCAGGTCGTTTCCTTTTTTAATTTCGCTCAGCTCTTTCACTTCCTCGAAGGCTTTTTCGAGCGTTGTGCCAGGCCTTTCCGGGATCAGCTTGGCCATGTTATTGGCGTCCGACAGCGGCAACTCCATGACGCGCGCGCAGTCCCGGATGGAAGATTTGGCGGCCATCGTACCATAGGTAATGATCTGGGCTACCTGATTCTTCCCATATTTTTCGATCACGTAACGAAGCACCTTATCCCTGCCTTCATCATCAAAATCTATATCGATATCAGGCAATGATATGCGGTCTGGATTTAAAAATCTTTCAAACAGCAAATCGTAAGCTATCGGATCGACATTGGTGATGCCGGTACAGTAGGCAACGGCAGACCCAGCGGCTGAGCCTCTTCCTGGCCCCACGGAAACACCCATCTCCTTTGCCTTGTTTGTGAAATCCTGAACAATAAGAAAATAACCCGGGTAGCCGGTTTTCTTAATGGTCTCCAACTCAAAATCCAGCCGTTCTTTTATTTTCTCGGTTATCTCAGGGTATCTCCTTTTTGCTCCTTCGTAAGTCAGGTGTCTCAGGTAATCATCCTGAGATTCGAATTCGGGAGGAATCGTGTAGGAGGGTAGCAGCACGTTTTGGCGCAAATCATACTGCTCCACTTTATTCACAATTTCGGTGATGGTGTGTATGGCTTCTGGCAAGTCGTGAAAGAGAGACTTCATTTCCTCCTGAGACTTGAAGTAAAACTCATCGTTTGGGAGTCCGTAGCGATACCCTCGCCCAGATCCGACCGGTGTGGATTTGAACTCTCCCTCTTTTATACACAGCAATACATCATGCGCATTGGACTCATCTTTTTGCAGATAGTAGCACTCATTGGCAGCGTAATATTTTACCTTATATTTCTTGCAAAAGCGAAGCAGCGTTTCGTTCACGCGGTCTTCCTCCGGAATGCCGTGGCGATTTAACTCTACGTAAAAGTCATCTTTAAAAACCTGGTGCCACCATTGGAACGCATCTTCGGCCTGCCGCTCGCCCACGTGTAAAATGAGATGGGGAATTTCGCTGGACAAGCCGCCCGTTGAAGCGATTAGCCCTTGGTTGTATTTTTCTACCAAAGCCTTATCAATTCGCGGGTAAATTCCATACAGACCCTCCGTAAACCCTATGGAGCTGAGCTTGGCGAGATTCAAATATCCCTGCTTGTTTTTGGCTAGCAAAACCTGGTTGTATCGCTTGTCCGGATTGTCTTTGGTAAATTTTAGTTTGGTTCGTTCTTCGGCAATAAAAAATTCACAGCCCACGATGGGTTTGATTTTATTTTTCAGCGCCTCGGTTACGAATTTGAAAGCACCATACATATTGCCCAAATCGGTGAGCGCGACTGCTGGCAGGTTGTCGGCTTTGGCCTTGGCGATTATGTCTTTGACAGAGGGAGTTGCCTGCAGCACAGAAAATTGGGAGTGCGTGTGCAGGTGGCTGAAAGGGTGTTCTGTTAATTCCGCCAGGTTGGCGTTGGCGGTATAGTCAATGTCACTGACTTTTTCCCGCTTGGAAGAATTGCCAGAGGCAAGACTAGGTTCTTCATACGTTATCTCAGCGACTGGCGTTTCGTCATAGGGTTTGACTACGCCTACTTTAATAAGCCCAAAGAATGATCGGGCGGTGGCATCTACATCGTATGCTGCATCGTGAGCGTCTTCAATATCTTTACCAAAAAGTTTCTGATGAAGCTCATTCAGTCTTGGCATTTTTAATTTTCCGCCAATTCCGCCTGACATTTGGCAGAAATCCGTGGCAGCCACACCGGTATCAAGTCTGCCGAGCCCCAAAAAATAATCGGGCTTCAGAGATTGCCTGATGTATTCAGCCCCAATGATATTGATGTCAAATTCAATATTGTGGCCGATCAGTAATTTCGTATCGTCCAGGTCGCGGATGAAGGCGGCAAGAACCTTGTCAAGTTCGGTACCTTCTTCCAGGGCCCTTCGGGTGCTGATCCCGTGAACTTGTTCTGCCTTATAGGGAATGTCAAACCCATCCGGTTTGATGAGGTAGCTCTGTTGAGCACATAATTTTCCTTTGTTGTCGTGAAGTTGCCATGCCAATTGAACCAGCCTCGGCCAGTTTTCCAGATCAGTAATAGGCGCAGTTTTATTGTGAGGAATACCGGTGGTTTCCGTGTCGAAGATTAAGTACATCAGTTGAGACTAGTGGTGGTTGTCAAAATGTAAAAATACGCCTAATGATAAGGGGAGGCAACCAGGGCCAGGGCTTGCTGCTATTTTTCCCAAAATGAGAAAATGTTCTATTTAAAGGACACTCAGGACTATAGAAATGCTCTTTTTGGGCCTAAAATGGGCTTGGACATCTCTTTGATATATATGACCTGTTCTTAAAACAAGTAAAGTCATGAACTGGTTGAACAGTGTCAAATCGTTTATCAAAAAAGAATGGTTTTTATTGATCATGTTGGGTATGATCTCTCTCGTTATTCTCTTGTTCGAAATTCTGTAACCGATCATATCCTTCATAAATTCGGTCGGGCCAATCCGTTAAAATTCCATCGTCAAATTGTTTAGTAAGGCTTTGAGAGGTATTTTTGATTCGTTTCAAAGATTCGCTTAAAGCACCTTATCTTAAATGCCCTTAGGTAAAATTCATTTACGTTACCAATTGACATTAGTCGGGGGCATTTTTGACTTAATTCAAAATACAATTACGGATGAAATGGTTTATTAACCTCTTTTCAAGTTCGCTTGGAAGAAAATTGCTCATGGCCCTGACGGGACTGTTTCTCATCACCTTTCTTGCCGTGCATCTGGCGGGTAACCTTCAATTGCTGAAAGACGATGGGGGGAAAGCCTTTAACATCTACACAGAGTTTATGAGTCACAACCCGCTCATACAAACCATATCCAAGGTGAATTTTACATTGATATTGATCCATGTGATTTGGGCGATATTAATAAGCAGGCAAAACAAAGATGCACGTGGCCACGGCTATGCAGTTAATAACAAATCCTCGCATTGGACCTCGCGCAACATGGGTATTTTGGGCACGATCGTGTTGATCTTTCTGGTGGTGCATCTCCGTCATTTTTATGCAGAACTGCACTGGGGCACCACGCCTATGGTTACCTACGATGGGAAGGAGATGAATGATGCCTACACATTGGTATCCTACTGGTTTGCAAAAGAATGGTACTCCGGCCTTTATGTGGTATGTATGATTGGCCTGGCCTTTCACTTGTGGCATGGATTCTCCAGCGCATTTCAAACCCTGGGCCTAAACCATGTGAAGTACAATCCTGTTATAAATTTTGTAGGAAGGGCATTTGCGATAATAGTGCCAGCGCTTTTCGCGCTTATTCCGATCATGATGTTTTTGAAGTAATTATATAGCCGTCCGATACTATGAAGCTCGATTCGAAAATCCCTGAAGGCCCCCTGGCTGAAAAATGGACCAAACATAAATTCAACCTTAAGCTCGTAAATCCGGCAAATAAGCGGAAATATGATGTGATCGTTGTGGGTACAGGACTTGCCGGAGCGTCAGCCGCAGCATCGCTTGCGGAGTTGGGTTACAATGTCAAAGCATTTTGCTTTCAGGATAGCCCCAGAAGAGCACATAGCATCGCGGCCCAGGGTGGAATCAATGCCGCCAAAAATTATCAGAACGATGGTGACAGCGTTTATCGCCTCTTTTACGATACGGTGAAAGGCGGAGACTACCGGTCCCGGGAAGGCAACGTTCACCGGCTAGCGGAGGTTAGCGTTAATATTATCGACCAATGCGTGGCACAAGGTGTACCATTTGCCCGCGAATACGGAGGGTTGCTTGATAACCGATCTTTTGGAGGTGCACAAGTATCCAGAACGTTTTACGCCCGTGGACAAACCGGCCAGCAATTATTACTTGGAGCATACAGTGCGCTCAACCGTCAAATTGCAAACGGAAAGGTTGAAATGCATACGAGAACGGAGATGCTTGATCTGGTTATGGTGGATGGAAAAGCACGTGGTATCATTACCCGAAACCTGATTACCGGAAAAATTGAGGCCCACAGTGCGCATGCGGTATTGCTTTGCACCGGTGGCTATGGCAACGTCTTCTTCTTGTCCACCAATGCAAAGGGATCAAATGCTACGGCAGTATGGCGTGCTCATAAAAAAGGTGCATTGTTTGGCAATCCATGTTTTACACAAATTCACCCGACCTGTATCCCGGTTTCCGGGGACCATCAATCGAAACTGACGTTGATGTCGGAGTCTCTCAGAAATGATGGCCGCGTTTGGGTTCCAAAAAAGGCGATGCCTGGGTTGAAGGCAAAAGATGCGACAAAGATTCCGGAATCTGAACGAGACTACTATCTGGAAAGAAAGTATCCTTCTTTTGGAAATCTTGTTCCTCGGGACGTAGCCTCACGAAATGCCAAAGACGTGTGCGATGAGGGCAGAGGAGTGGGCTCTGGCCTGGCCGTTTTCCTGGATTTTGCCGATGCCATTAAACGATTGGGCAAAGCCAACATCGAGGCCCGGTACGGAAACCTTTTTGATATGTACCAGCAAATCACGGGAGATAATCCCTACGAAGCGCCCATGATGATTTATCCTGCCGTGCATTATACCATGGGAGGCTTATGGGTCGACTATAACCTGATGACGACCGTACCCGGCCTTTATGCGCTCGGTGAAGCAAATTTTTCCGATCATGGAGCCAACCGACTTGGTGCAAGCGCATTGATGCAAGGATTAGCTGACGGTTACTTTGTCATTCCCTACACAATAGGGGACTACCTTGCCACTATGCCCTATGAAAAAGTAGGCACGGATCGGCCGGAGTTTAAGGAGGCCATGCAGCATGTTACAGACAGGGTAAACAAATTACTAACCATTAAAGGGAAGAAAACAGTCGACCAGTTTCATCGCGAACTGGGATTGACTATGTGGGAGTATTGCGGCATGTCCCGCACGGAAGAGGGACTGAAAGTTGCCAAAAAGAAAATTCAGGAATTGAGGAAAGAATTTTGGGAGAATGTGAATGTTGTTGGAGGTTCCGGAGAACTTAACCAGGAATTGGAAAAGGCCGGTCGGGTGGCAGATTTTATGGAACTTGGTGAGTTGATGGTAGATGATGCGCTCAACCGCTCAGAATCCTGTGGAGGACACTTCAGGGAGGAGTCGCAAACACCGGAAGGCGAGGCCAAGAGAAAAGATGATGAGTTTTCCTTTGTATCCGCATGGCAATACCAGGGTGATGATCAACCGGAAGTGCTTCATAGGGAAGAACTAATCTTTGAAAATGTTAAACTCACGCAGCGTAGCTATAAATAATTATGAAGATTACTTTAAAAGTCTGGAGACAAAAAAATAGAGAATCAAAAGGGGCCTTCGTAAAATACCCGGTTGATCATGTTTCGGAAGACATGTCTTTTCTGGAAATGTTGGATGTCCTGAACGAGAGCCTGGTCAAAAAAGGGGAGGAGCCCATCGCATTTGATCACGATTGCCGTGAGGGGATTTGCGGGATGTGTAGCTTGTATATCAATGGCCGACCACATGGACCGGTTCAAACTACAGCTTGCCAACTTCATATGCGGTCGTTCAAAGATGGGCAAACCATTACTGTAGAACCGTGGCGCGCCAAAGCATTTCCGCTCGTTAAAGACCTGATCGTTGACCGTTCCGCTTTCGACCGAATCCAGCAGGCAGGAGGTTATATTTCGGTCAATACCGGTGGCGTGCCCGATGCCAATGAAATTCCAATTCCAAAGCGAATCGCAGATGACGCCTTTGATTCAGCTACTTGTATTGGCTGCGGGGCTTGCGTAGCCGCCTGTAAAAATGCTTCAGCGATGCTCTTTGTTAGTGCGAAGGTCTCGCAATTCGCCCTGCTTCCTCAGGGTCAGGTTGAAAGAAAAACCCGAGTGGAAAAAATGGTAGCACAAATGGATGCAGAAGGATTTGGTGCATGTACAAATACAAAGGCATGCGAGGCGGAATGTCCTAAAGACATTAAGATTGCCAACATCGCGCGGCTGAACAGAGAATACTTTAGCGCCAAGTTGAGTTCAAATAACGTATAGCTTAAAAGCTGCGACCTAATTACCGCACCGCGCCCTTATTGGCCGGAGGGTACCCGGTCTAATCTTCACTTTTGCACAGGCCAATTCCCATGCGCCCTGCTGAGTTGGAGGAGGCGAGCGCTCCCACATTTCCGGCTGCCAGTACGATGTCCCTTTCCGGCCCCGTATCTGATAAATGCACTTTGATGGAAGCTTCCAGCCTGACAAGCGCTTGGTAAGGCAATACGGTTTCATCGGCTAATTGGGTGAGCAAGGTTTCACTTTTCCCTGTACGACCTTCTACAGGATTTAAAAGAGCCGCGACCTCAGCGCCCTTTTGCGAAATGTCACCCAGGTGCAAATGGACGGGCAGCTTAATGTCCCCATCCGTTCCGACCAATTCAACTATAATTAGTGAATTTCCGTCTTTTTTCTCCCTGACGGTGGCCGTCCCGCTTACATTGAAAGTCGAGGATTGCTGAAGCGCGTATACAACCTCATTTCCCGTAAATTCTGTTAGTGTTTCGCTTTCCTGGCATGCGCCAACGATCAGGACGACACCCAAAATCCCAATTAACCTTTTCATAATTCAAGCTTTTCGATAATAAAATTACATTTTTTAAACGATCTTGACTTGCCCTACTGTATTTACAAACTAGATTTGTTCCTCTGTTTCCGGCTTTTTTGGCACGGATGTGGATACATAAATTTTAAAATGTTGTGTTGGTGAATCGATTCTACTTCATTCTCATTGTTCTTTCCGGCTGCAGTCCGTCTTTGACCAACAGTGGTTTAAAGTCGGATTTGCAAAATCCTCGTCCGGCATGGCTCAGTGCCAAACCCGTACAAGATCAGTATTATATTGGAATTGGGCATAGCGTAAAGGACGGTATAAATAACTATATCCAGTCGGCCAAAAGCAGCGCCCTGGAAGACATCATCTCTGAAATCCGCGTGACCGTTTCGTCTACCTCGGTGTTAAGCCAAATAGATGCCAACAAAGAATTTCAGGAACGCTACGAACAAATAATTAAGACCACCGCCACGGACGAGCTACAGGAATTTGAGCAGGTTGATGCGTGGGAAGATACCCAAAATTATTGGGTGTATTACCGCCTTTCCAAGCAACGCTACAAGGAAATCAAGGATGAGCAAAAAAGAAATGCGGTTACGCTCGCGCTCGATTTTTTTACGAAAGCAAAGCAATCTGAACGAGCTGGCGACAATGTGTTGGCACTCGGATTCTATTTCAAAGGATTTGGCGCCATTGAAAAGTACCTTGGAGAACCCATCCGATTGGAGTATGAAGGGAAAGAAATTTTGCTGACGAATGAGATTTATGCATCTATACAGCAACTCCTGGATAAAATGCAATTGGTTGCCAATCCCAGCGAGATCATGATAAACAGGAGAGTGTCGCAAGGTACTGAAACAGTCGTGAGCGCGATCTATAAGGATTCAAAAAAAACCATTTCCGGATTACCTCTGAAAGCGTTTTTTGAAAAGGGTGCTGGCGATGTTTTCCCCGACTACAAAACGGATGAGTCGGGGAACAGCAAAATTTTGCTCACGAAAATCAGCTCCAAAGATTTGGAACAAACCCTGGCCGTGCGGGTGAACATGTTGAGTTTTGCCGGTGAGAACGCCTCTCCGATTTATGCGCTGGTCTCTGAGCGGATGGTTGTTCCGAAAGTTAACATCCTGTTGAAAGTGCAGCGGCCCCTGGTGTATATCACTTCAGACGAGAAAACATTGGGCGTTAACAAGGCCAACGACCAGCTTACAAACAGGGTAAAGAATTTTCTCACCAGTTCAGGATTTGAATTGACCGATAGCCGCGGAAAGGCTGAACTATGGATGGATATAATGGCTAATTCGGAAAAGGGCGCGGTTTCCGGGAGCATTTATATTACCTACGTCACCGCGGTGATCAAGGTGGTGAGTTTGTCTGGCAACAAAGAGATTTATGCAACCACGTTGGATAGGATCAAGGGCTACAGCCTTGATTTTGAACGATCCAGTCAGGAAGCTTATAACAAATCGCTGGAAGTGCTTGAAAAAGAGAAACTACCGGAGTTGTTAAACGCCATTTTGCAATAGAACGGCCCAAAAAACCACAAAAATTGAGTTGGCCTTATAATTGCATTACCTAAATTGCAAAACCAAATAAGAAATCGAAATATGAAAAATTTAACTAACCTATCATTTACCCTTGTAGCGGTGGTAGCTCTTTTGATAGCTGGCTGTAAAGGAAAAGAAAAACTTCCTCAAGGTGAGCAAGAGATTATAGTTCCCTGCTCGGGACCTGATTATTTCACTTCCAACAAATTCTTCCGGTCCAACTCGATTGGAGAAAGCCAGGATCAGGTAACCTCAAAGAAGAAAGCCTTGACCAATGCGAGAAACGAATTGGCGCAAAGCATTCAAACCACGGTGAAGACGGTTACCGATAATTACGTGAACTCACGTGAGATGAATAATAAAGAAGAAGTTGAGGAGCGTTTTGAAAGTTTGAATCGCGAGGTGGTAGACCAGTCTTTGTCAGGAGTAAGAACCCTTTGCGAGAAATTAGTCAAAACAGCGCAGGGAACATACAAAACCTACGTAGCACTTGAGCTTTCAGCCGATGAGTTGGTTGCAAAATACAACGAGCGTCTTTCCAAAGACGAACGCCTGAAAATCGACTACGATTACGAGAAGTTCAAAGAGACGTTTGAAAAGGAAATGTCAAAAATGGGCAACTAATCGCTCGCGTTAACTATAAAAAGCCCTCCAATCAGAGGGCTTTTTTTATACCAAAATCATGTCGGGTTATTCAGGTACGCCATTGGTTAAAAAATTGGGCATTAAATCGGGCTTCGTCATGCGCGTAAGAGACGAGCCGGCCAACTACTGGGACTTGATAAGTCCCTTGCCACAGGGCGTGGCGGTGAGGAGCGTTGCAAAAAAAGAGTCCCTTGATTTTATACACCTCTTTGTCAGCGAGAGAAAAAAATTTGAAAAGGAATTTTTGAAGCTTAAACCCGAACTGAAAAAGGACGGCATGTTGTGGGTTTCGTGGCCAAAAAAATCATCAAAGGTCTTGTCAGATCTTGACGAGAACTTCATCCGGGACTTTGGGCTGGCAAAGGGACTGGTCGATGTTAAGGTCTGTGCGGTTGACGAGATCTGGTCCGGTTTGAAGTTTATGTACAGGGTCAAAGATCGGTAGCACTAAAACTGGACCCTGGACCTTTTGTTGAAATAAGGTTTCAGAATCGTTCTGTCCAGTAAGATAAAAGCCAATCCAAGATTAAGGGCAATAATGGAATTAACAATCCATTTGCCATTGAAAGGAATGGCCGGTATGGATGGGGTCTTTAACCCGGAGGGCATTTTGATTTCGTCAATCGACACCAACCCATTCAAAGAATTGTAGAATCCGGCATCGACAAGACTGGCTCCAAGTCCAATCGCAACGAGGATGCCTAACAACAGCATCAATCCGTTTTTCGGAGTCAATACTGACGTGGATGGCACACGATGCAGGTTATTCATCACACGCTGCGTAAAATTTTCTGCTGGCTGGATTAATGTTGACCGGGACATCGATCGCTGAATAAGCTTAAGCACTTCCAGCCTGTTGCGCAGATCCTCGGAGGTGGCAATACCATTTTTAATTTTTTCCAACTTGTCTCCTGTCAGTCTGCCCTCCAGGTAGTCCAGCAACAATTTGTCTGTTTCTTGTGATAACCGATCCATATCAATAGCATTATAAAGTTAACGCTTCTTTTTTTAAAATATTTTTCAATTCATCAGCCAAACGCAATCTGGCCCTGTGAATTCTCACTTTCGTGGTATTTACTTTTTGTCCCATCATGTCTGCAACTTCCTCCAGGGAAAATTCTTTGAGGTAAAATAGTTGCAAAGAAAGCCGATCCGCCTCGTTTAGTCGGCTAAGGGCCTGGTCAATATATTCTTGCTTATCATCTTTTTCCAGGGTGTTGTCCGACTCCACCGAGTAATTTATTGACTTTTCTATTGTTTCGAAAACGCGCCTGTTCTTTCGTTTATGGCTTATGGCGGTATTGAATACAATCCGATACAGCCAGGTCGAAAATCGCGCGCCACGTTTAAATCCTTTTAAGTAGTGAAACGCTTTAATAAATGCATCCTGCGCCACCTCTTCCGCATCGGCCCTATTTTCAGTGACCTTAAATGCAATCGTAAATGCGTAACTTTTATAAAGGTCTACAAGCTGCGCATAGCGCTGCTCGTTGCCAGCGAGTACCTGGTCAATGAGGATGTTTTCTTCCTGAACTGTGATCACGACCCTTGGACGCAGTGTTTGAACGATAAGTTACATAAATATTGGGCCTAATATTTGGTCTATTTTTGAATTGACATGTAACCACCGGCCTTACGGTCGCGTCAAAGCTGCAAAAACAATAAAAATTATGGATGTAGCAGTTTTAGGCGTAATGATCCCGATCATCGGAACAATTGGCGCGTTTATCACAATAGTGTACTTGCGCAAGTTTCAAAACATGGAGCGGATGGCGATTATCGACAAAGGCCTTGATCCCTCCCTGTTTAAAACGGAGAGATCGGCAGCCGGTGCACTCCGTGCCTCACTTCTATTAATAGGTGCGGGTGTTGGACTGTTGTTGGGCTATTCACTGGACCGCATGTTTGATATGGAAGAAGTGGCTTATTTCTCCATGCTTTTCATTTTCGGTGGTATCGGGCTTGGATTGGCCTATTTGATCGAAGACAAGAAAAGCAAAGAGCCCAACTAACTCCTTGTTCTTAAGGCCCAATAAAAACCGTTTTTTTGTGAAGGCGGTTTTTTTTGTTTAAGAGTATAACCAGAGCCCAAGGGTCATCATGGTCACTGTGATCAGAATAAGCGCAAACAGGTTGACTAAAACCCCAGCCCTCATCATCTGCTTTACAGTGATGTAGCCGCTGGCAAATAAAATAGCGTTGGGAGGAGTGGAGATGGGCATCATAAAAGCGCAGCTTGCTGAAAAAGCGACAGGCATTGCCAAAATGATCGGGTTAATTTGAAGGCCGTCCGCTATCCCCAGGACAACTGGAATAAAAATCGTTGTCAGGGCCACATTGCTCATCAGTTCTGTCAGAAACATAGATAATCCCGACAAGGTAACGACCAAGGTCCCTGTCGACAAATTACCCTGCTGGGCGATCTGGTCTCCAATAAGCTGAACCAGCCCGGCATCTTCCATGCCCTGTGCCAGTGCAAGCCCACCGCCAAAAAGAAGTAAAATACCCCAGGGCAGATTTTTCATATCTTTCCATTCTAAAATAAAGGTCGAAGTTTTTAACTCGATTGGTGTGATGAACATCAGAATCCCCCCCGACATGGCGATGGTCGTGTCATCAAGCAGATTCGAGCCGATCAATGAATTTATATTTTGCCGGAATATCCAGAAGAAGCAAGTAGTGGCAAAAATGAGTAACACCCTTTTTTCTTCCTTTGAGATGGCACCTAATTCATTCAGTTTCGATTTGATCAATTCAGCCGAACCCTCCACCGATTTGAGCCCATTCCGGTAGAGAATTTGTGTGATGGTCAGGTAACATGCCGCAAGTATGCCAAGCATCAATGGAACACCTATTAACATCCAGGTAGCAAAGCTTACATCCTGGTTATAGAATCGTTTTATAAAACCAACGGTGACTACATTAGGAGGCGTGCCGATGATGGTTGCGATTCCGCCAATGCTTGCTGCATAGGCGATGCTTAGCATCAACCCGGTCGCGAACTTCTCAAATTTGGGTTTGTCCGTTTCGCTGATTTCACTGCCAAGCAATTTCGTGACGGACGTTGCGATGGGCAGCATCATGACAGCCGTGGCCGTGTTGCTGATCCACATGCTGATGAGGGCCGTTGACAACATAAAGCCCATAATGATTCCATTACCGCTTGTTCCGGTCAGGCGAATAAGGTTCAGGGCGATTCTTTGGTGAAGATTATGTTTTTCCAATCCCAAGGCAATCATGAATCCTCCCATGAAGAGAAATATGATCGAGTCGCCATATGGTGCTGCCGCCTCCCTTGCTGTGGCAATGGTAAACAATGGAAATAAGACCATGGGCAAGAGGGCTGTTACCGGTATGGGAGCAGCTTCGGTAACCCACCAGGTCACCATCCAGGCGCCCAGCGCCAGCACAATGGTTCCTTTATAAGACAGCGCTGTTTGGGATAAGATGAGATAAACCGATACGGCTAAAATGGGTCCAAGAAGAAGCCCAACATATTTGTTGGAAGAGCTGGTTGTCGTCAAAATTCAGGCGTTAAAACATTGTGCCGACAAGATAACTTACTTCAAAAGGAAAGCAAATGGATATTATGTGTGCAAATCAATTGGAATGTGCCATCAACATGGGCAGAAAACAGTGATGCTAAGAAGTCTTCGGGTTGGCCGGCTTTACGATGATTGTCCTCCCATCAAGCTCGGTTTCATTCAAGGCTTCAATTGCCTTGTTGCCCTCTTCGTCATTTGGCATTTCAACAAAACCATAGCCCTTTGAGCGCCCGGTTTCGCGGTCGGTAATTATTTTAGCGGAGGTAACTTCTCCAAATTGAGCAAAAGCCTTTTGTAATTCCTCCTGCCCTGTTTTAAAATTAAGCCTGGCAACGAAAATGTTCATGACAGCAAATAGTGTTTAAATTGGTATTTATGGATTGTGGCCTTGAGCTCAACCCATGCTGACACAAAATAAATATTAATCTATAAATATTCAAGAAGGGAGCTGATCCTTAGTCCATAATCAACTCTTTCGCATTTTCTTTGGCGAGTGCGGAGGGTTTTTCGCCACCAATCATTTTTGCAATCTCTTCGATTCTTTCAGCGTCAGACAGAAGTTTGATTTGGCTAACCGTTTTTTTGGACTTTGAATTCTTGAAAGCATAAAAATGGCAATCCGCCTTGGCGGCAATCTGAGGCAGGTGGCTAATGGCCAACAGTTGATGGTCTTTTGCCATTGCCCTCATCATTTTGCCAAGCCTCATGGCAATCTCGCCAGAGACCCCGGTATCGATCTCGTCTAATATCAAAGTTGGCAGAGCTGTTTTTTCCGCGAGGATGTATTTGATGCAAAACATCACCCGTGAAAATTCACCCCCGGACGCGACCTGGCCCAGCGGACGGACCGGAATTCCCTTGTTGGCGCCAAACATGAATTCTATTTTATCTCCTCCGCTGGCTCCAGGGCTAATTCGCTCATGATCCACGTTTAATTTTGCGTCTGGAATTCCTAATTCTGCCAGCAGACTTTGCATTTGTTTGCAAAACCCCTGAAAACAATTCTTTCTGGATTGGCTTAGATGCTCGCTTTTTTCAGCAAGGAGTTTGGTAGCGGCTGCCAGTTTCGTTTCTAGTTGAGCCAGCGCGCCATCCAGGTTATTGGTTTTATCTGCTTTTAACTGAAGTTCTTCCTGCAAAATAAGCAGCGCCTCAATCGAAGAAACGCGGTGTTTTTGTTGAAGCTGATAAATCAGGCTGAGCCGGTTTTTGATTTCTTCAATTTTTTCCGGATCGAAATCAATTTTTTCTTCTTCATTTTCCAACTCACTGACAATGTCCGTCAGTTCAATTCGAGCGCTTTCAAATCGCTCTGCCAATTTTTGATAGTTAACTGAAAAACCCGCCAGTGAATTGATTACAGATCTGACTTCGCCCAACTGGCTGGTGATCGACTGTTCCGACCGGTCGAGTTGGGCCAATAAAGCATGGAACTTTGTCTTTATTTCTTCGGCATGCTCCATAACTTTCAGCGAAGATTCCAATGTGTCCTGTTCGCCCTCTACCAAACTGGCTTTCGCAATTTCCTCCAGTTGAAATTTCACGAAATCAGCCTCCTGGCGAAGCGCATTGGCCTCTGATAGAAGCGCGTCATAGTCAGATTTAGTTTTTACAAAATCAGTCCACGCTTTTGTGTATTCCGCCTTCTCCACCTGATTGTCCGCAAACGTGTCGATAACCTGAAGTTGGAAAGACCGGCTTGCCAAATCCAGCGTTTCATGCTGCGAATGAATATCCATGAGGCGTACCCCAATTTTTTTCATGATGTCCAGTGTGACTGGCGTGTCATTGACAAATGCGCGGCTCTTGCCTCCGGGGCTTATTTCCCTGCGAATTACAGTGCGGTGGTCGTAGTCGAGGTTTTCCTCTTCAAATAACGCTTGTAAAGCGTAGGGGGCAATATCAAAGGTGCCTTCTGTAATGCATTTTTCATTTTCATTCCACAGCACTTTGGTGTCGGCACGGTTTCCCAACAAAAGACCCATTGCGCCCAGCATAATTGATTTCCCGGCACCCGTCTCACCGGTGATCACATTCAGGTGATTGGAGAAATCCATTTCCAGGTGATCGATCAGCGCATAGTTTTTTATGGTTAGGTGAGTTAGCATGTCAATCTTTGACTCGCTATAACCAAGCGAGAATGATACAATATTAAATTATTTAGGTAAGAAATCTTCAGGCATCACGCTACTAAATGGAGATGATTTAGTTGGAGATGATCTTCTGATAGATGTTTCTTTTCGGGTCAATGGTGTTGAGGATGTCATAGGCCTCCCTGCGCACTTGCAGGTTGCCATCGGAGAAAATGTTGACCAATTCTGAAGATTTTGTATCAAAAAAGGATATTACAAAAATGGAATTGGGGTAGATAGTCCAAACCGTTTTAACATTCTTTAGAACATCCAACACGATTTGCCGGCTTTGATCGGGGGTTTTGTCAAAATTATCAAGCGCCTTCAGGTGGTAGCGGTAGGTATTTTTGCGCAGCTCGGTCATCTGAGGGTTGTTCAGGTTTTCAATCAGGGAATACCTGTTTCTATTGCTGCCCAAGGCCTGCCACCCCGGTCGGTTCGCAGGTTGCGCATTGTTTACAACAGTGAGGGCCTTCTGAAAGTGTGGCGTCCCGCCCAGTTCACCAAAGGAGTCGTAATCCATCCCTAAAACAATGTAGGCGTAAAAGGCAAGAATTGAGGTGAGGTTGCTGATGTAGGTATTGTCATTGTATTCCAATGGAAAGGATTCTACATATTCAAATTCCCACTCACGGTCAGCAAAATTGAATAAGACCGTTTCATAGTTTGTATTGTATACGGGGCGGGCTGCCGTTATCTGCGCGTTGGCGGCAAAATTGCCAATGGATGGCATTTTGGTGATGTTTAAAAAAATGGTCCCGTTTATTTTCTCATAATTCTTATAGGAGTCGTTCGTCCATTTACGTGTATTGAGAAAATTTGCGAATGATCGTTCCATGTCCTTAAAGACCGCACGGTCGGTGGTCTGAATCTGGTCGGCATTGACAATCACTTTGAAGTTCAACTCCTGGCCAAGGATAGGTGAGGCAATCAGAACGAAGGTTGATATGAAGGTGAACTTATACATAATGCTCCACAATGGCATTAACGATATCAGCCGCTACTTCTTTCTTATTTTTTAAAGAAAATTGAGTAATCGAACCATTTTTATCAATTAGTGTGATTTTGTTGGTATCGTGCCCAAAACCCGCACCGTTGTCGTTGAGTGAATTTAAAACAATCAGATCAAAATTTTTTGACTTGATCTTTGCCTTCGCATTCTCCTGCTCATTCTCGGTCTCCAGGGCGAACCCCACGACAAATTGTTTATCGGTCTTTTGTTTGCCAAGCTCCGCAGCAATGTCGGTCGTTTTTACAAGCTGAATGGAAAGGTCTTGATCCTTTTTTTTGATTTTTTGATCGGCCACTGCAGCGGGTCGATAGTCAGCCACTGCAGCAGATAACACCGTGATATCTGATTCGGGGAATGCGGCCTTGCATGCCTCGTACATCTCGCTCGCTGAAGTTACTTTTTTCAGCGAAATGCCGGGGTGGTCCGTTTGCAGATGTGTTGGCCCGCATACGAGGGTTACTTCTGTACCCATGCCGGCAAGTGCCTCAGCAATGGCAAATCCCATTTTGCCGCTTGAGTTGTTCCCAATAAAGCGGACAGGATCCAGGGCTTCGTGAGTTGGGCCCGCAGTAACTAGCGCGCGTTTGCCACTAAGCTTTTTTTTTTGGGTGAAGTGGGCTGTTAAGTACTCAAGAATTTCCTCAGGTTCAGCCATTCTGCCGGTGCCAGTGAGGCCGCTTGCCAGCTCTCCGTAGGCAGGTGCGATGATCTTGTTCCCGAACTTAGTTATCAGGGCGAGATTATTACTCGTTGAAGCGTGCTGCAGCATGTCCAGGTCCATTGCGGGAGCCACGAATACCGGGCAACGCGCGGAAAGATACACCGCGAGCAGCAAATTGTCGCAGAGCCCATTGGCCATTTTGGCTATGGTATTCGCGCTTGCTGGCGCGATGACCATGGCATCCGCCCAAAGCCCAAGCTCAACATGGTTATTCCACTCCCCCGTGGTGCTTTTGGCAAACTGGGAGAGCGCAGGATTTTTTGAAAGGGTTGAAAGCGTAAGCGGGGTAATGAAATCCTTAGCTGACTCGGTCATCACAACCCTTACTTCTGCACCCTCTTTGATCAAAAGTCTGGTAAGTACAGCGGCTTTGTATGCTGCGATGCTTCCCGAAACACCGAGGATGATCTTCCTTCCCTTCAAAATAATTTTATTATTCCGGAATTGCGTCAGTTTCGCTGCGCATCCGGTAACTCAATTTACCTTCCAGGAACTCTTCGGTAGCTGTGGTAGTTGGCTTGGGCATACGCTCATAAAACTTGGAAATTTCTATTTGCTCGCGGTTTTCAAAAACCTCTTCAAGGTTGTCAACGGTTGTTGCAAATTCGGCAAGTTTGGCGTTGAGTTCTTCCTTGATGTTCACTGCAATCTGACGTGCGCGTTTCGAAATCACCACGACAGAATCGTAAATATTTCCTGTTGGATCGATGATCTTATCAAGATCGCGGGTTGTAATTGATGGTTGTATGGCCATTTTTTTATGAATTATCGGTTTTGAATTTGTTGACTTTGTTTAGACTTTCTGTATAATATTTTTCTGCATTCCTCAGGTAGGTACTATTGGGATAATTGTCCACAAGTTCCTTATAGTATTCCAACACGGTGTTGAATCTTTCTTCCTGCAGACTGGGCAGGCTTTGGCCAGCCAGTTTGAATTGTGATTCAACTTTCAGGAAGGTGATTTCTTCAAGAAAGTTGGAATCCGGAAAGCTGTCTTTGAAAGAATCGAAGGCAATAATGGCCGCTTTGTACCTCCGAAGTTTGAGGTAGAGCTTGGCATTTTCATAATCCTTGCGCTCCAGCTTTTGTTGACTTTCGATGATTACTTTTGACGCCTTTTCGCTGAATTCGCTACTTGGAAATCGATTCAGGAAAGTTTGCATAGCAGCCATGGCCTCCATGCTGCTGGTCTGGTCAAGCTGGTAGTCGGGTGAAGCAACATATAGCGAATACGCATGCATAAAATGGGCCTCTTCAATTTTTGGGCTTCGCCCGTAGGTCTCGTAAAATGTCTTGAATTGGGCAGATGCCAGCAGGTAGGTCTTTTCTTCGTACTGACAGTAAGCCAAAAGGAATTCAACGTTTTCGCCCTCCGGCAGACCTCTCACCACCGGTCTTATTTGCTCAAAAAGGATGGCCGAATGGTAATAGTCCTTTTTTTCGTAGTAGTTGAGGGCCGCCTCGTACTTCACACGCCAATCCTCACTTTTCTCAATTCTCCTGAATTTGCTGCATGAAGCCCCAAAACCAATAATACCTGCAAAAACAGGGAGGAATAACAATTTTCGAACCCACATAAGCCTGCAAATATACTACACTGCCATGAAATCGCAATTGGCAATCCTGCTCCTAAAACCTAAATCTTGCCCGGAAATTGTTTACTTTCTGACGATAAGTTTTCTTGTTAAAACCCCATCATTATCGAGGTACAGGGTATAGAAATAGACCCCTGGGGCGAGATCCTCGGTATATATCTTAATCTTGTTTTCATATGACGGCAGTTCGTAGTCTCCCATGGGCATCCCCAGAATATTGTGGATTACCACGTTAGCTTTGACGTTTTCATTCAGGATTCGATACTCAATAAAGGCGTGGTCAGAGACGGGGTTGGGGTAAACATCGTGAATATTGATGTCCCTGGACTGGAACATGAGCGACCTTTCCCTTCTTTCCTCTACCGAGATGGTCACAGAATGCTCCAACGCGGTGGAAAGGTGACCACGCTCGAAAATCTCAAATTTAATGTTGTTTTGGCCAGCCACCAGCCCTGTTTCGAGGGCGTAATACAATCCGCTGATCGTCTGGCCGGGCTCGATTCTTTTGGAGAATTCGTCCATTCCGGGCTCCAGACAGTTATTTTCGAGGCAAAAATAGCCCTTTTGGGTACCGCCAATGTCCCCGCTTACCTTTCGTATGATATAAAACTGCGGTTTATCGGTATTGTTTTTTATTCTTAGCGGAATCTTCACCACTTCACTGAGGCGCGCCTGGTAGGCAATTTCGCCCTTGTTAATGAGCTCAGGGTTTTGGGCTACGACATTCAAGCCACACAACATCAAGATCACTATGGTCAACCTCAAGATCATATAAACACACTGATTCAAGTGATAATATACTGGAATTGGTGTTTTTGTCCTAGAT
The DNA here is from genome assembly GCA_964655635.1 of uncultured Ohtaekwangia sp. Classification (GTDB taxonomy): domain Bacteria; phylum Bacteroidota; class Bacteroidia; order Cytophagales; family Cyclobacteriaceae; genus ELB16-189. Next base: position 68,040 of record CAZZNH010000002.1, on the reverse strand, counting down.
AATTCTAAAAAAAGTGAGGGGTGGAGGCAATTTCTCCCCCAAGTTGTGCGTTAGGGCTCCGTTTTTGATTTGACCACGTCCGATTTCTCAGGTTTTTCCTTTTCACGCCATATAAATCCCCTAAGCTTTTTATCGCCATCCTTCAGTTCGGAGGGAGGGATAAACTGCGCATCAGGCATGATATAAAAGCTGATATTGTTCACCTTCCCTTCCTTAAAATTGATTTTCATGTTGCTGCAGATGATCTTGTTCATCCCCATCAAGGTAGGGACTGGCCTCAAGGCAAGTGAGTCGGTATCCTCTTTTGGTTCTTGCAGGGCAAAATAGAGACTTTCCCCGTTGCCCTGAACATCCACATGGTTGATCGCTTTGCCCTCGAAGAAGGCAACCATCTTCCGCCCTTTAATTTGATTGAAGTGCAATAGCGAATCCTGCGAAACGACAAAAGAGTTGTCAATAAGATAAATTCGGTCTATGGTTTTGTTCGAAATGAGCATACGAATCGAATCCGCGGTCATTTGGTTTTCTTCTGTCCACAGGACCGGATCGTTGAAGAAATAAAGTGTGGAGTCGTAGGCCTGATAAACAAGCGAGTCCGCCCGTCCCTGCAGGTCTGATTTAAATATTTTCACATTGTTGTAAGCGAGCAGCCTCTTCTTCATCGGATCGGAGCTCTCGATGGCCACCAACGTATCTGCCGACATAAACAGGGTGTCTTCCTGATCTGTAATTTTGGCGAGGTAGGCGTTGCCGTAGACTTTCGTAATCCCTTTTTGACGGTCATAATCACCATCATCGCCATAGATGATCATATTTTCTTCTTTGGAAGTCATCACCACGTTTCCTTTGGCCTTGTAGAACTTGCGTAGGTCGTTTAAGAAATATTTTTCACCATTGAGCTTATAGGTGGGTGTCTCGATTTCTCCCCGATTAAGTGAAGAAAGTTTTTTGCCGGTATCGTAGAAACCATTTTCATAGATCGCTGTTCCTCCCTCTTTATCTTTGATGGTAGTGTGGTCGCGAAAGAAAATTACTTTTGATTTTGAGTTGTATTGCAAGGTGTCGGAGGTCATGGTGTATTCCTCATTCACACCGACTACATTTTTTTTGAAGGAAGCGAGATTGGTGCGAATGTCATAGTAGCCTTTTTGGCTGGTTAATACATTGGTTGAGTCCACCAGTTTACCTCCATTGAAATACCGGGCTTCATTTTTATTTCGATAATAATCCAGAAAATCAGTATAAAGGGTTGCAAGGCCGAGCTTGGTGAATACGACATTTTTTCTCAGGTGGGCAATCTTGTCGTTGCCATCGTAGGAGAGCCCTAAAGAGGTAACATCAATGGAGTCACCTTCTGTAATATGGATTTTGCCAAATGCCTCGATCCGGTTGTCGCTTTTAAAGAAGTGGGCCGAGTCGCAATAGATCGTGGTTTTGTTTTGAACGAACACAACATTACCGATCAATCGGTCATATCGCTGGCCATCTTTTACACTTCCATACAGGTTGTCCGCTTTTTTCAATTTTACCCTCCGCTGGGCCGATGCCGTGGTTAAGGCAAGAAGGAAAAGCAGAGCAGGCAGCAGTAATTTAAACCTCATGATTGAATATCAATGCAAAAATAGATAAAAGTTATCTTTGCCGGATGGTGGAGAGGTTTGTCCATGAAATTGCCCGTTACAGACTTTGTGATCAGCAGAGCAAAATTTTGCTTGCGGTGAGTGGTGGTGTTGATTCGATGGTGCTGCTCCATTTGTTTCATAAGGCGGGGTATCCGATTGCAGTTGCCCACTGCAATTTCCGGCTTCGCGGAGGCGAGTCCGATGAAGATGAAAAATTTGTTGAGGAACAATGCAAACACTATAATGTTCCGTTTTATTCCAGGCAATTCAATACCAATAATTATGCCGCAGAGACAGGAATGTCCCTTCAGATGGCAGCGCGTGAACTTAGATACGAATGGTTTAATGAATTGGCAGCGGAGGTCGGCTATAGCAAGATTGCCACAGCCCATCACCTCAATGACAATCTTGAGACCACATTACTCAACCTGGTGAGAGGTTCCGGGATTGACGGTATCAAAGGAATGGCTTATTCGCGGGGGAATGTGATCAGGCCGCTGCTCGAATTCACACGGGAAGAGATTACCCGCTATGCCGAAGAAAATCAAATCTCATGGCGGGAAGATTCTTCGAATGTGACGGATGATTATGACCGGAATTTTGTTAGACACCAAATCATACCAAAATTAAAAGAAATCAACCCGTCATTGGAGCAGGGCTTCCAAAGCACAAGCCAGCGGTTGCGGGGAGCCCATGAACTCGCCCAAATGGCTTTGAATGATCTGGCGGGAAAATTTTTGAAGGTTGAAGAGGACAGAATGACGATTGATAAGAACCTGCTGTTGTGTTCACCACAGCCGGAAACCGTTGTCTGGGAGTTCATCAAGCATTACGGGTTTAATTTTTCACAGTGCAAAGAAATTGTGGCGGCTTCCGATGGCGTTTCGGGAAAGAAATTTTTTTCACCAGGTTATCGGCTGATTATCGACAGGGAAATGTGGATCATCAACAAGCTGGAGACGCCATTGCCCGCGGTTACGATCAACAGTCACGATACCATGGCAAAACACGGCAGCGTTGTGATGCGTATTGAAAAGAGCCCAATTGGAGACTTTTCGCTAGGCCCATTATCGGCTACAGTAGATGCCGGCAAAGTATCTTTCCCATTGGTTTGGAGGCGGTGGAAGGCAGGCGATTCCTTCTTTCCGTTGGGTATGAAAGGTCAGAAAAAGCTCAGCGATTTCTTGATTGACAATAAAATATCGATTGTGGATAAGGACCATGTCACCGTGGTGGAAAGCCTTGGAAATATTCTTTGGGTGGTGGGGCACCGCCTGGATGATCGCTTTAAAGTAACCGATTCGACCAGGGAAGTTATTCATTTCAGGATAGACCCATATTTTGCCTGATATACTTTTTCTTTGTTGGCTCGATTAATAAATTGCGGCCCGTTTTAAGAGGAACCGTTTAATCTAAACAGAATATGAAAATCACAGTTGTAGGGGCTGGCAACGTTGGAGCCACTTGTGCCGATGTGCTCGCGTACCGCGAAATAGCCAATCAAATCGTGTTGGTGGATATTAAGGAAGGTTTGGCTGAGGGTAAAGCGCTGGATATTTGGCAAAAAGCCCCCATCAACCAATACGATAGCCGTACCATTGGATCAACCAGTGACTACGCCAAATCAGCGGGATCGGATGTGGTGGTCATTACCTCGGGTTTGCCTCGCAAGCCGGGCATGAGCCGCGATGATTTAATCGGGACAAACGCAGGTATTGTAAAGACCGTGACGGAGAATGTGATCAAGCATTCACCAGAGGCAATCATTATAGTGGTTTCAAATCCGTTGGATGTAATGACCTATCAGGCCCACATTACATCAAAACTGCCACGCACCCGTGTAATGGGTATGGCGGGGATTTTGGACACGGCAAGGTACCGCGCTTTTTTAGCTGAGGCGCTTAACGTTTCACCCAAAGATATTCAGGCGGTGCTGATGGGCGGACACGGGGATACCATGGTTCCTTTGCCCCGGTACACCACGGTAGCCGGGATACCCGTTACCGAACTTATCGCAACGGACAAATTGAATGCCATCATCGAGCGAACCAAAGTTGGTGGGGGAGAGTTGGTAAAATTAATGGGAACGTCAGCCTGGTATGCTCCTGGAGCCGCGGCTGCGCAAATGGCCGAGTCGATTGTCAGGGATCAAAGGAGAATATTCCCAGTGTGCATTCAACTGGATGGCGAGTATGGCATCAAAGATTGTTATTTGGGCGTGCCCGTGGTGCTTGGCAAAAATGGAATTGAAAAAGTCATTGAATTGGATTTGAATACCCAGGAAAAGGAAATGCTGGAGACAAGCAGGAAACACGTGCGAGAGGTGATGGAAGTACTTGATAAATTGGGATAGAAAAAAGAAACCTTTTTTAAAAAAGAGTCTTGCGAAAGCAAGACTTTTTTATTGCGTTTTTCTCCCGATGTAGATTATTTCATCCCCTTCGATGGCAAATTTTTTCCTCTCTTCAGCGGGAAGTGACTTTGCAAAAGTATTGGCTTCCGGGACGAGTCCTGACCGGCTGATGCGTTCGGTATAGTCCCGACCGAATTTTCTGACGTGGTCACTTTGACCAAACACCTTTTCACGTTCCCTGGCATCGCTGATTGTATGGTCCTCAAAGGTGACATCAGGCACGGGCGAAAAGAAGGGAACCTGCATCAACGACCACCCGCCTGGTCTCAATACCCGCCAAATTTCAGTCATTGCCTTAATGTCATCTTCCACGTGCTCCAGCACATGATTGCATAAAACCACATCAAATGAACGATCCGGAAATGGTATTTGGTGAATATCCATTTTTACTTTGGCCAATGGAGAGTCCAGGTCAGCGGTGATATATTTTTTTCCATGCAGTGATTCAAATCGCCTCATGAAACAGGCTTCAGGGGCAACATGAAGGACATCAAGTTTTTCAGAAAAGAACCTCGTTTTCTCCTTCAGGTACAGCCAGATCAACCGATGTCTTTCCAGGGAAAGGCAGCTTGGACATAGCGCATTGGGCCTGGGATTAACCCTGCCGTAAGGTAAAAAGATACGATACCGGTGTTTGCAAATCGGGCAAGTGACATTGTTGCCTCTGTAAAACAATCCCACAACCTTTAAGCCCGTACCGCCTAAGCGCTGCAGGTACTTTCGTGGGACATAGCGGATGAAAAATGAGATGATCTTTTTCACGACTCTGAATGAAGATCAGGTTTACAGTCCCGTGTAATTGAATGGCGTAATTTCTTTCAGCTCATTTTTCACATCGGCTCCGACCTCAAGTGAATCAATGAACGCATGAATGCTGCTCTTGGTAATCTTTTCATTTTTCCTGGTGAGCAATTTTAGGGCTTCATAGGGATTGGCATAGCCATTTTTACGAAGAATAGTTTGCACGGCTTCGGCAACCACCGCCCAATTTTCCTCAAGATCGAAGTCAATGGCGGGCCGATTCAGTTCTAGTTTTTTGATTCCGCGCTCAATGGAATGCAACGCCAGGAAAGTATGGGCCAATGGAACTCCGATGTTTCTGAGCACGGTTGAGTCAGTGAGGTCCCTCTGCAACCGTGATATGGGCAACTTGGATGAAAGATGCTGAAACAATGCGTTGCCCAGCCCAAGGTTTCCTTCTGCGTTTTCAAAATCAATTGGATTTACCTTATGGGGCATCGCTGATGAACCAACTTCGCCTTCATTTATTCTTTGCTTGAAATAATTCATGGAGACATACTGCCAGACATCTCTGCAATAGTCAATTAGAATGGTATTGATCCTTCCCAGATTATCGAATAAGGCGGCAAGGTTATCGTAGTGCTCAATCTGAGTGGTGGGATGACTCCTTTCCAAACCGAGGTAGCTGGCGACAAAATTGTTCCCAAAATCCAGCCAATCGACCTGCGGATAAGCCACGTGATGTGCGTTGAAGTTACCTGTTGCTCCTCCAAATTTGGCGCTATACGGTATCTGGCTTAATAATTTAAGCTGATTTTTTATCCTGACCACGAAAACTTCAATCTCCTTGCCGAGCCTGGTAGGGGAAGCAGGCTGCCCGTGCGTTCTGGCCAGCATGGCAACATTTTTCCAACTGGTTGCCTGGCCTTCCATCAACTTAATTATGCTGTTTAGTTTCGGCAGGAATTCACTGTGCATGAATTCTTTCAGCAAAAGTGGAGTGGCTGTATTGTTGATATCCTGGGAGGTGAGTCCAAAATGAATAAATTCAGCGTGGGCACCCAGGCCCAGTTTGGTAAATCTATTTTTTATAAAGTATTCAACCGCCTTCACATCGTGGTTCGTGGTCTTTTCGATCTCTTTGATTTCTACTGCATCCTCATCTCCGAAATTTTTGTAGATCAGCCTGAGTGTTTCGATCCGTTCCTGAGGAAAAGATTTTAGTTCAGGTAACCCCAGCAGGCACAGGGCAATAAAATATTCGACCTCCACCAGGACACGGTATCGCATCAAGCCATATTCAGAAAAATAGGGAGCCAACGGTGCGGTTGATCCGGCATATCTGCCATCGATGGGAGAGATAGCCTTGAGCGAATTTGAGTGCATGCCAATTGAGTAAGCGGCAAAATTACAAATTTTAGGGTAATAGAGGGTTTATTCCAATGGTAAAGGAAAAGAGAAATCTCTTTTATTTATTTGCACCACGAAATGAAAAGGGGCCTTTCAATTATCCTATTGTCGATACCAGCTTGCGCTTCACTGCTATACGCGCAGAACCTACCCGGAACGGAGTACCACATCAAACGAGCTGCTGGCTCAATACAGTTGGACGGAGCATTGGATGAAGAAGATTGGACGGCAGCGACCGCAGCGCGCGATTTTTTTATGAACAACCCGGTGGATTCAATTCCACCGCTGAACGCCACGGAAGTTCGAATGACCTTTGATAGTCAAAATCTTTATATCGGATTTACCTGCTTTGAATCAAACAAGGCTACCATCATACAATCGCTGAGGCGTGACTTTGATTTCCGGAACAACGATAACCTTGGAATTTATTTTGATACGTACAACGACCACACCAATGGGTTTTATTTTAACGTAAATCCTTTTGGTGTGCAGCGGGAGGGATTGATGTCGTCTGGCGGGAATGAGCCTCAGGATTATTCCTCTTTTTGGGACAACAAGTGGTATACGGCTGCCGCCCAATATGATGACCGTTGGGTGGTGGAAGTGGCTATTCCGTTCAAGTCGATTCGCTACAATGACGATACGTGGAACTTTAATGTGGTTCGCAACGATGCCAAGCGGAATCAGGTGTCAAGTTGGATAGCGGCACCTCTTCAATACATTCCCGGTTCTTTTGCCTACTCCGGAAAATTAATTTGGGACGACCCTGCCCCACAGCCCGGATTGAATATTTCATTAATACCCTACGTGACCGGTGCTGTTGCCAAAGACAATGAAGCGGGAACCTCAGCCGATTATGATCCGGGCATTGGTTTTGATGCCAAGGTTTCCGTTACGCCAAGTCTTAATCTTGATCTGACTGTTAATCCTGATTTCTCGCAGGTGGAGGTGGATCAGCAGGTAATCAACCTCACGCAATTTGAATTTGGATTCCCGGAGCGCAGGCAATTTTTTTTGGAGAACAACGACCTCTTTGAGCAACCCGGATTTCCGGACACGCGACCTTTTTTTTCGCGGAGAATAGGTCTGGCAGGGGACACGGCAGGTAATTTGCAAAGAGTTCCAATTGCATTGGGTGCGCGGCTAAGCGGCAAGATTGGCCCAAACTGGCGCATAGGCCTAATGAATCTGCAAACCAATGAAAAGGAATCTCTTGGATTGCCAAGGCAGAATTATACCGTGGGCGTAATCCAGAGAAACCTTGGCCGATCGAACATTGGATTTGTAATGGTGAACAAGGAGTCATTGGGGTTAAATGAATACGATTCTGGTAAATTTTATCACGAAAGTTTGATCAGAAAGGTGATCTCCGGTGGCGACACAACCAACCAATTGAATAAGTACAACCGAGTATTCGGCCTCGATTTCAACTTGAGAAGTGTGAATAATAAGTGGAGAGGGGATTTTTATTATCATCGATCCGCTGATGCCAAAACCGAAGACGACAATTATTCGTTCGGAGCTTTCCTTGGCTATTTTGCAAGGAATATTAACATCATGGCAGGGCAGAACGGAGCCGGAGGAAATTTTAATGCTGAAGTTGGTTTTGTGCCAAAGCTTAGGGTGTTCGATGGATACAACTCCGGCTTTTCGAGGGTGGAAGGCCGACTGTTTCCAAAAAGCAATAAGATTTCGAATATGGGTCCATTTGTTGAAATTAATTTCACGAACGTTTCTGACGGGCGCAATCGCGATAAGAATGTCACCGCTGGCTATGGGATCAATTTTTTTAATACATCCAGACTGGAGATTAGCTACACCAACAGTTTCCAAAAGCTCACACGAGATTTTAACCCGATAGATGACGCGATCTATTCGAGCTTTTTGACAGGAGATTCATTTACATGGAACCGCGCCAACTGGCTTTATACTTCGGATCAACGATACAAATTCACCTATCAGCTTGGCGGCAGCGTTGGCACCTTTTACAATGGAGAAAATACGAATGCGAACGGACTTGTCAGCTACCGGTTTCAGCCCTACGGGAGTTTTTCAGTGAGATTTGACTATAACGATATCAGTCTCCCGGGTAATTTTGGCAAGGAAAAATTATTTCTTGTGGGCCCCAAACTCGATGTGACTTTTACCGACAAGATTTTTCTAACCACGTTTGTCCAATACAACGATTTGAGCGAAAATGTAAACATTAATTCAAGAGTGCAATGGAGGTTTAAACCTGCCTCTGATTTTTTTGTTGTGTATACAGAAAATTACCTTTCTGAAAATTTTAGAAACAAAAACAGGGCCCTCGTCCTCAAATTTACCTATTGGTTTAATATATAGCCTGAGGGGTGCAATAGTTACTTCTTTGAGGTATTTTTGAGCCTAACTTGGCACAGCTTAATAAGGAAAAATGGCATTTGGGTTATTTAAGAAAAGCGAAAAGAAGGAGGAATCATCCGGAGGGTCTCACTACTATGACTTGGTTGTCAAACAAATTGTTCACGAGACCAAAGATGCCATATCGATTGTGTTTGAGCATCCAGCATCCAAGAAAATAAACTATAAGGCCGGTCAATTTCTGACACTCATTGTACCCATTGGGGGGAAGGATGTTCGCAGGGCTTACTCATTGTGCTCCTCCCCATTCGTGGATGAAGATTTGGCCGTGACCGTCAAGCGGGTTGATAACGGGTTAATGTCAAATCACTTGCCCGACAATTTGAAAGTGGGTGACAAGATCAGGATTATGGAGCCCATGGGCCAGTTTGTCACTGAATTTGACACAACCAGAAAGCGCCACCTGATTATGTTTGCGGGTGGATCGGGGATTACACCCATGATGTCCATTATCAAGAGCATAATCAACCAGGAACCAGATAGCATCGTCTCGCTGATTTATTGCAACCGGGATATCGATAGCATCATCTTCAGAGAAACTTTGGAAAAACTTCAGACCACGTTTGAGGGAAGGCTTCATGTGATTCACATACTTGACAATGCACCGATGAACTGGCAAGGATACTCGGGATTGCTAAATCATGAAATGTTGTCAAAACTCGTAGAACGAATTCCCGATTGGGGAATCGACAGGACCACTTATTTGATGTGTGGGCCGGAGGGGATGATGAAGAATGTGGATACGCTGTTGGCCGCGAGGAATATTCCGAAAGAAAAGATATTTAAGGAAAGTTTTGTCCAGGGAACGATCGACAAGGATTTCAAGAAGGAAGAACCGGATCAGTCGATTGAAATGAAAACCAGGGAGGTCACCATCAAGTACGATGGTGAAGAATATAAAATAAAGGTGGACCCGGACAAAACAATTCTTGAGACGGCCCTTGATGAGGGAATTGATTTGCCCTATTCCTGCCAAAGCGGCTTATGTACGGCCTGTCGGGGAAAGGCGCTCTCCGGCAAAGTGAAGTTGGATGAGGAGGAAGGTCTTTCGCAGTCAGAAAGGGATGAAGGATATGTACTCACCTGTGTCGGTCATCCCATCACCGATGATGTCGTTATTGAAATAGGCTGATATTATTGGTTAATCCATTCAACCGCCTTATTTAAAATCTGATCCGGGTTGCCTACCACCTCATCAGGTTGGAGTACACCCTGTTTGTTAACCTCGTTGCGATCTGCCAGGTAAGCTACGGCCAGATAAAGTACGGATCCGTCAGAAAGCCGAAACGGCTGATTGCCTCCGCCCTGACCGCACGTGGCGGCACCAAAGCTCCTCGACAATGTTTTTCCGGAAAAGGCAACCGCGACCGCCTCCCCGGCATTGGTGGTGGAGTGGTCCACCAGCACGGCTACTTTGCTATTCGGACTTACGAGCGTGTAGGGAAAACTTACCGTCACGATATTTTCTTCGTTGTAAGTTGACGACCCCACTTTGTATCCAAATGGTGTTTTCGTTCCACTATTTGTTATGAAATATCCGGCCGTTCCAACGCCAAGGATGGGCCCGATGCCTGCGATCATGGGCCAAAGATTGCCACCCGTATTTTCTCTCAGGTCAACGATCCAACCCTTTAGATCCGTTTTGTCCTGATCCCTGATCGTGCCATGCATTTTTTCGGCAAAGATGGCTGCGCTCAGCCCAAAATTGCTATACGGAGGTATTTTCACATATCCGATGCCCTCAGCAGTCGGTACATCAGGTGGTTTGGTGTCAGAACACGTTACCCTGAAATCAAGGATATTGCCACGGGCTGTCAGTACGAAGCTATTCTTATCGTCCAGCAGTTGGAGCGCCAGTTTAATACTCTCATCAGCACCCGCAATGGTCGAGGCCGTGCTGCCCTTTTGCTGCACCTGTGCTCGCAAATCAACCCAGTCAATGTTGTTTTTGTTGATGTGATTTTGCTCCATGAAGTCCACCAGTTCGTTCAGGTATTTTTCAACTGACGTGGGAGCAAACGGATTCTCCGTCTTGCAAGCGATCAATCCACCAAACAAAATAAAAAATGCAATAATTTTCTTCATGACAAACAATCTAACTGGCAAAACTAAATATTATTGCGCAGCATTCACTTCCGCGAAGAGGGGGATTTCAGCGTAAATGGTGTTTTATTCGATCTTTTCGAAGGTCATGCCTCCTATATCCATTGACTTTACCTTTCCGTCAGCGCCAAGCTGAAACTGTACCGTAAGGTGGCCATACCAGGCCTGTTCAAAGGGGCCGCGAAACGTGTCATAGTGCCAGTGTGATACCGATGCTTTTGCGGCATTGTTGATATTGAGTAAAAGGCTTCCGTTGTTTAGGGATGCCTCTACGGTTCCGTAAAGAGGATCCGGATATTTTCCTGCGTATTGCTCCAAAGGCAACGAAGGTTGGGTGCCCGCCACGCGTTGTTTTTCCATAGCCATTTGTGCATCGTCTCCCACCTTTTTCAGGTTGGTATATAATTTAAAAAATTCGGTACTCCAGTCCCTTGATCCACCGAGTGCAAACAAATCAAATGCCTTGTACATCAGCGCTTGCCTGACTTCAACATGATCTGTGTTGCCAAAAACATAAATAGCAATTCGTTCCTCTGGTATTTGGCCGTGAATGGCAATTGATCCAGGTAAACTTCCCGTGTGAAAATTTACTTTCCTTCCTTTGTAGTCATGTTGAAACCAACCGAGGCCGTATGTTGTCCAGTTGGGTTTGGTGATTTGTGCGGTTGGATAGAACTCAGACCTTGGAACAATGGTGTGTACTTTCATGATTTCCATCCAGGTTTCAGGCTTAATGATTCGGCCGCCCGGATATTTTCCACTATCCAGCATGCATTTGGTCCACTTGCCCATATCATCGATGGATGACCATACGGAACCGGCAGGTCCGATCGCATCAGCGCTGAGGTCTTCGATTACTTCCATTTTGCCGTTCACTTGCATGTGTGGCTTGGTCTTATTATCGTCATTTATATCCCTTAATAGGGGTACCGTTCGGGTCATGCGCAGTGGTTCGAAAATTCTTTGTCTTATGAATTTGTCCCAGGATTGATTGGTTATTTTTTCAATAACCATTCCGGCAGCGAGGTAAAAAATATTCTGATAAATAAAACCTGACCGAAACGAGTAGGACGGCTCAACAAGCCTCATTCTGTCAAGCACCTCCTTTGATTCGATGTGCATGAAAGACCAAAGGAAGTCGGTATTGCCCACACCACCGTTGTGCAGAAATAAATCTTTAATCGTGAGCTCTCTGGTTACAAACGGGTCGTGAAGTTGAAACTCCGGAAGGTATTTTATTACCGGATCGGTCCAATTCACTTTCCCTTCATCCACCAAAATACCCATACATGCAGCGATCATTGCTTTCGTAGTTGAGCCACATGAGAACAGGGTGTTGGTGTCGACACGATCGTTTGTATTGAGTTCTCTTAATCCGTAACCCTTTTTAAAAATTATCTCGTTGTCCTTGATGACCGTTACGGCAAATCCGACACCATTCCATTGTTTGATGGCTTTTTCTGTGTACGCATCGAATTCAGCGATTTGTTTCGTAAGGGCCTTTGATTGGCTAAAAACAAGTTGAGCAAGTAACAAACAACTGGTAAGCACTAATAACTTGGGTACAGGCTTCATGGTAAGAAGATTTGGGAGGGAAGATAGAAAAATGATTTTTTGATTTGGAGTTACAGAGCGGTTATCTTCCCAGGTCTTATTTAGAGGGTTGAATTCTTTTTTCTCAAGATTTGAAATATGGCGGGAATTGCGATGAGCACCCAAATCACATTAATGAATGCGGACGGAAATGCCCCGTAATAAATTGTGTTAGCAATTAAAAATGCTCCACCGGTAAGGTTGAGCATTTGAAAGGCCAACGAGTCAGCATTTATTTTTTTGTAGCTGTTGAGGCCATAGGCAAGAATCACTTCAATGGATCCAATCCAGCCAATCACATCGATGAATAGTTTCATCCTGCATATGTAACCAATTTTATTCCGCGCGTCAATCCTTTTGATTGATCAATTGGCGGATTGATAGAAAATGCAAACTATAGGCCAGTGGTACCAGGAAAGCGGGTAACCAGATGATAGGAAAAGTGGCTACAATCGTGTTAGCGGGCTCGTTCATAAAATACCGGAATGGCGTGGGCATTGACAGTATGGCGGTCGTGACGATGTTGATCAGGAGTCCGAGGCAGACGAAGTTCCAGACAATCACGCCTGTTTTGCCAATGAGATTTTTGGAGTAGGCCAGGTAAGCGATTATTGGGCCGGTTATACCGGCCAGTATGTCGAAGTTGCGCCCCTCGAATGTCATTTGAACGGGAAGCACATTTTGGATAAACAGCATCCATAAAAGAATCTCTACAAATAGCCTAAAGACCTGAAGGCTCGTAAGGGCCCTTGCCGATAGATAGGGAAGGAGTTCTTTTGTTGTTTTCGAAATGAGCAATGCCCAAACCAACCCAATTAAAGGCACGATCAGCACGATCATGAGTCGGGGTGGGAAAAAATCAAAATTGGAGAAAAATCCACTCAGCGATAAAGCGCTGATGATGATGAACCACGCAAGAAGTGACAGCGAAACGCGATTGAAGATTTTCTTTTTTCTCGTTTCATCAAAATTTGAGCTGGACAACGCGTTCTTTAGTTCCTTTAGAATTAGAAAAACGAAAATGGCCGTGAGGACGGCAAAACCAAGTTGTGTGATCAGGAGCATAATGAGAAAATTTTATTTTCAGCAAAATTAGGGCACCCAACGAATAGTCGAATAACCAAAATTGCTAAATGTATGATGGTTATTGTCTGAATTGACTGGGGTAAAGGCCAGTATGCTTGTAAAAGAGCCTGCTGAAAGAGCTCGGGTTCTCGAATCCAACTTTTTCAGCGATCTCCCTGACTTCGATGTGGCTTGATCGGAGTAATTTTTTCGCCTGATCAATTCGTATTGAATTGATGAACTGATACGGGGTTTGCCCAAAAGTGCTTTTGAAAAGTCTTAAAAAATGAAATTTGGAAAGGTGAGATGCCATTGCCAGTTCATCCAGCGTCAGCGGGACGTGATAAAATGCATATATGTAATCCTTGGCAAGTGACAATCGCTTCAAAATTTCTACCCTTGAGGAGGATTTTGACGCGGGAATGAGATCTATTTTGTTCGAAAAATCGTTTTCCTGTTGCAGCACAAAGTAAAGCACTTTGACCAGCAGTTCCTCGTGGAGCATTTGGTTGTTATTTTGTTTAAGCTGTAGGATTAGATGGTGAAATTGTTTGCTGGCGGGAATGAGTCTGTTGATAAAAATCTGATCAGAAAAATTATCCTTGTTATCCAATAGGTTTTCATCGGTGGCAAAAATTGCGCGACATGCGTCACGGACAAACCCATTTTCGAAATGAATATTGAATGTCTCCACCTCGGTGTCCTGATCAATTTCCAGCGTATACAACTGGTCTTTGTTGGAAATCGAATAATAGGCCTCACTGACGTCAAACTTTCGTTTGTCGATCGATACACAACTTTTTCCAGAAAGGGTATAAAACAGCGAAAGCGGGCCTTTGATGTTGTCGCGATAGGCCTCTGAGACTTTTGCGTTAATGACAACAGTTGGCCATGTTGGTTTTGGTAAAACTCTGCCATCCCAAGCCCTGCGATCAGCAAATTGCGTTTGGATCTGGCGCTTCAACCATAACAAATCCGGGAATTCACGGAGAATCATTTCTTTCTGGTGATCAGCAATCGAATATACGGTATATGTGATCATTGGGTTCATTTCAGAACCGAATGCATTTATGTCTGAATCGCGGTGCAAACCAGTTTGAACCGTCAATTTGTTTAATTTTGCCCCTTCTAAAATTTCAAAACAAGCCATTTATATGAATTCGCTGACAACTCCTCAGAGACCAACTCGAACATTTCTGCCGCAAGATTTTAAGGTGGCGGGCTGGAATCAATTGAAGCCATATTTTGATCAATTATTGAAGGAGGAAATTCGCGATATCACCCAATTGCAACAATGGTTATCGAAACGTAGCGAGCTAGAGTCAGTGATATCCGAAGATTCCGGCTGGAGATATATCCGCATGACCTGTTTTACAGAGAACGAGGAATACCGCAAAAGTTATCAGGATTTTGTGGAAAATATTCAGCCGCATATGTCCCCCTTGTCCGACCAGCTTAACAAGAAGTTGATGGCCTGCCCATACCTTAAGGACCTGGAACACAAAGAAGGTTATGACATGATGATCAGGAATATCAGAAAGGAAATTGAAATTTTCCGGGAGCAAAATATTCCGCTTTTTACTGAGATCAACACGCTTACGCAAAAATACGGGCAAATCTCGGGGGCCATGATGGTGGAGGTGGACGGAAAGGAGATGACCCTTCAGCAAGCAGGCGTTTTGCTTATGTCAACGGACAGGGACAAGAGAGAACACGTTTTTCGAAAGATTCTTGAACGGAGATTGTTGGACAAAGAGACACTGGACGAGTTGTTTTCGAAGTTGATTGGCCTGCGAAATGAAGTTGCAACCAATGCAGGGTTTGACAATTTTCGGGATTATATGTTCAAATCCTACGGGCGATTTGACTACACACCTGACGACTGCTTTCAATTTCACCAGGCGATACGCACGGAGGTAGTGCCGGTACTCAATACCATGGCGGAACAGCGCGGGGAAAAACTCGCGGTGAATCCATTAAGGCCCTGGGACAAAGCGGTTGATGCGGAAGGGCGCCAACCACTGAAGGCTTTTGATACGAGCGAGGAATTGACTGAAAAATCCATTGAAATATTCAGGCGACTTGATCCGTTCCTGGGGCAATGCCTGGAAATCATGCGTGAAATGGGGCACTTGGATTTGGAGTCAAGGAAGGGCAAGGCCCCGGGCGGTTACAATTATCCATTGGCCGAGATAGGTGTGCCGTTTATTTTCATGAATGCCACTTCTACATTGCGCGATATGACTACGATCATGCACGAAGGAGGTCATGCGGTACATAATTTTTTAACCATGGACCTTCCTCTTAACGACTTCAAATCGCCCCCAATGGAAGTAGCCGAACTCGCATCCATGTCCATGGAGCTGATCTCTATGGATCATTGGGATGTATTCTTTCCGGACGAAAAAGAGTTAAAGCGTGCCAAACTTGAACACCTGGAGGATTTGATTGAAACGCTGCCCTGGGTGGCCACCATTGATAAATATCAGCATTGGCTGTACGAAAACCCACGTCACACACTGGAGGAAAGAAAAGACAACTGGAACCGGATCGCCAACGAGTTTTCTGACACCGTGACGGATTGGAGTGGAATTGAAGAAGGGAAAAATTACCTCTGGCAAAAGCAGTTGCACTTGTATGAAGTCCCTTTCTATTATATCGAATACGGGATGGCCCAACTCGGGGCGATCGCTGTGTGGCGGAATTATCGAAAAAATCCACAACTTGGACTGCAGGCGTACATGAATGCGTTGAAGCTGGGGTACACGAAGTCGATCCCGGCAATTTACCAGGCGGCCAATATTCGCTTCGATTTTAGTCAGCCGTACATTAAAGAGTTAATGGATTTCGTGAAAGAGGAAATCAAAAGAATCTAACCCCTCAACTTATCGAGCAGGGCGCTGAGTTGTTTTGCTTCACTCTCAGTAATGTTGGATAGGATAGCATCCAGTTGATCAATTTTACGGAAAATCGAATCCAGCAGGTCGAGGCCACTCTTGCTGATCATGATGTCTGCGGCCCTTCTGTCACTGGGGCATTGGCCTTTGATAATGAGATTTTTTGCTATTAACCTGTCCAGCAAGCGCGACACGTCCGAGTTCTTATCCATCATGCGTGATTTTATTTCAGCACCGGAAATTCTATTGGGTTGCTGGCCGCGAAGGATCGAGAGGATGTTGAATTGTTGTGCGGTGATTCCGAATTGGGAGAAGAAGTCTTTGTGCTTATTGGCAAGCCAACCCGAAGAATAAATGATGTTTATACTAGCCTCCTGATAACTATTTCGGAAGCTGGACTGCTTAATTTCTTCTTTAATGTTCATTGGCTAAAAAACAAAAATAAGGAAGCATTCTTTTTATCAAAAGAATACTTCCTTATCCAGATGAGAAACCCGTATTAGGATTTATTTAGCTCAAGCTTGCAATCAATACCGACCTCGTCACTTACCACAAATTCGCCAGACTCCAGCTTGTTGCTCCATTTCAGTCCGTATTCCTGGCGGTTCAACTTGCCGGTAAATTTAAAACCTGCCTTCATTCCTCTGCCTGTATTTACAGATCCACCATAGGATAGGTCATAAACCACATCCTTGGTCACTTCACGCATGGTAAGCTTTCCTTTTAACTTATATTGGCTGCCTTCTTTTACAATAGTGCCCGAAAAAGTGATGGTGGGATATTTTTCTGCACTAAAGAAATCGTCAGAGCGCAGATGCCCGTCACGTCTTTCATTGTCCGTATCAACAGAGGCAACCTGGGCAGCAAATTCAACCTGGGCCCCATTAAAATCATCTGATTTGGAAATAACCTTACCCTCAAACTGTTTGAACTTGCCTTCAACCTCCGAAACCATCATATGCGTTACGTTGAAGCCTATTTTGCTGTGAGCCTGATCGATGTTCCAGGTGGTTTGGGAGTACCCGACAGCACCTATTGAAACCAGCGCCAAAAACGTAATAATCTTTTTCATGTCATTTTCTTTTTTAAAGGTGCAAATTAGCGTTTAGTGTTTGAACATGTATAATACTCATTATTCTCAAGATACGCAATATGAATATCAAAGATTAAGCCAACACCGCGGTTTTATTACACGAGAAGAAATTTTTCGGATGATCAGCAAAATAATTGCCTGCCAAGGGCCGAATTCGGATTTACGGAGGTGTTTCGGGTTAAAGTTTGAGGTAAAAAGGAGAAACCAAATCGAAATATTGTTTTGAATAATCTTCGTCATCCCGAATCGTTAGGAAGTCTTGTTTTGTAACCTGGCTGTGATGCGCAAACTCAAGCAGCACTCTTTCTGCGTGCTTCCCAGCCTTTGATTTCACCATAATTTTTTTCGTGCAAAAAAGGCTATTCTTTCCGGCTTCCAGTATAAAAATTTTTCCCTCATCGTAAGGCAAGATTGAGCAAAATCGCCCTGAGTCGTGCAATAGATCTTTAACCGCACCCAAAAGTTCCGAAAATGGCAGACTGGAAGACGCGTGGCGCGATTGGCTGCGACTGGATTCTCCGGGTTTTAAGCTGTCAATAAAATACGGAGGATTGCAAACGATCAGATCAAACTTGTCACGTGGGTGGAAGTGCTGAATCGATGAGTGAACCGCTACGACCCTGTCGCACCAGGGTGAACTGAGAATATTTTCGCAGGCTTGCCCGAAGGCGTCATCATTAATTTCCACAGCGGTGATCCTCGCATCAGGATGAGATCGCTGAGCAAGCATCAATGCGATCAATCCGCAGCCGGTTCCGATATCCAGGATTTTATTTGCCGCGGAGACATCCGCCCAGGCACCCAGCAGCACGCCATCGGTTCCAACTTTCATGGCACACCGGTCATCGCTAACCTGAAACTGTTTGAAATGGAACACTTTGCCTGGGCCGTTTTTTCTGTGCATCTTTCTAAAATTGAACAAAACTAGAAAAATGGCCTTTAAATCGGATCTCGAAATTGCACAGGCGTATAAGCTCAAGAATAGCCAAAACCCTCGGTATCTAATAAAATAGTCTTGAATTGTATGGAAAACACAATGTCAAAGTGGGCATTGATTTTGGAGACTTCCTTGAATCAGAAATTTCTCAATATTGTTTTTGAAATGTGGCTAAAGTTATCCTATTTTATTAGGTATTTTCCGATGGAAATGCTTTTGTAAGGATACAAAAGCTCTAAAACTGAGTCACAATGAATGCTCCAAAACTAGTTTTCTTTTTTATTCTGAATTTGTTGGGAACTAGGATTTCAATAGCGCAATGCCCGTCCACGTCAGCTATCAGTGGAAGCGCTACGGTATGTCTGGGTGCTAGTCTGCCATACAGCGTTGTCAATGTGCCAGGCAGTACATATGATTGGACTATCACAGGTGGATACAACATGAATCACCCATTGATCTACAGATCTAACGCGATTAATATTTATTGGTGGCCTTCAGCCGGTCCTGGAACCATAAGCGTTGTTGAAACTAACGCTGCAGGTTGTGCCGGGAGTCCTGTCACCATGTCTGTAACAGTAGAAGCAAATCCGTCTACAAGTTCTATCATCGGAAACAATTATGTTTGTGAAAATGCTGCTGGAGAGTCTTATAGCGTTAGTGGTACTTCTGGCAGTACCTACAGTTGGACAATAACTGGTGGGACGCAGGCTAGTGGCACTAGTACTAACAGCATAACAATAAATTGGGGGGCACCCGGAGCAGCAACGATCGCAGTAGTCGAAACTACTTCATCAGGTTGTTCGGGATCGCCAGTTTACTTTAGCGTGGGGGTCAACGCCAGGCCAACCATAACTGTCCAGCCTTCCGCAGTTTCCCAAATAGTTTGCCCAGGAGGAGCTTCTCCTCTTACAATAACCGCCACCAAAGATCCGTCATCAACGCTTTCATATCAATGGTACAGCAATAGTATCAATAGCTATTCAGGAGGGTCAGCCATTAGTAATGCGACTCAGTCAAGTTACTACCCCCCGTGGTCATCATTACCAGGCACCCTTTACTATTATGCTGTTGTTTCTGATTCTTATTGTGGGGTACTAACAAGTGAGGTTTCAGGAGCAATTACAACATTACCTTGGACGAGCATCAACACACAACCCTCCCCTTCTGCTCAAACTGTGGTCCAAAACAACTCAATTTCACCTTTCTCTGTTGCAGCAACTGGCGCGGGCACGATCACTTATCAATGGTATAGGAATTCTGTTCCGATCCCAGGCGCAACCAATGCAGATTACACTCCTTCTACTTCTCAAGTAGGAACATTCCAATATTTTGCGCAGGCTCAAGGCACATGTCCGGGGGACCCGTCCAACTTCCCATATATAAGTAATATATCAAGTATTGTAAATGTTGACGTCATATCAGATCCTGCAACAACAATTACGACACACCCGTCAACAGTTCCACAAACAGTTTGTCCAAACTTTCCGGTAAGCCCTTTTTCAGTAAGCGCAGCTGGAACAAGCCCAATATCTTACCAATGGTTTAGCAACAACGCAAATAGTAATGTCGGAGGTACTCTAATAACTGGGGCAACAAATTTTTACTATTATCCACCAACCAATGCAATTGGGACAAAATATTATTACGCGGTTGCCACAGGGGCCGTTGGATCAGCCACAAGTTCAGTTTCAGGCGCTGTGACGGTAACCTCACCACCCTCAATCACTACTCATCCCTCGCTAACACTTCAAACTTATTGTGAGGGAGGGACAATATCTCCACTGACCGTTGTTGCCACCGGATCCAACCTTACGTATCAGTGGTTTTCCAGAAGGACTGACATAGTTACTTCGCCAGAAGCGATAAGTGGAGAAACTAATAGCACCTATACTCCATCTGTTTTAGGAAAGAATGTTTATTATGTGAATGTTAATGGTCAATGCGGCCAGGTTGCTAGTTCGGAATCAGGTCAAATAACTATCCATACTACACCCACATTTACTACACAACCTTCAATTAATTCAATGACTTTATGTCAATTTGGATATGGTAGTTTGTATTCGAGTACTCAATGGGGATTGGAATTGCTTCCGGTATCCTTTCAGTGGTATGAAAACAGCGTTCAAAACAACACAGGAGGCGCCCCAATAGTTGGCGCGACCGGTCAGTCTTATTCCCTTATAAGTGCAAATTCCGGTGTGAAATATTTTTATGTAGTCGCTGCAAATAGCTGCGGGACTACAACAAGTTCTGTTTCAGGCGCTATTACATTCACACCCAACACATCTATAATTTCGCAGCCATCAAGCATTCCTCAAACCGTTTGCCAAGGCGGAATTATCACTCCGCTAATCGTTGAATCCTTGGGAACTGGGACTTTGACCTATCAATGGTTTGTGAACACTGCCTCAAGTACCTATGGTGGTTCGATCATAGAAGGTGCAAATAACAGTAGTTATACCCCCTCCAATGCTGTGCCAGTTACAAGGTATTACTATGTTACAGCCTCAAGTGATTGTTCATCAATCGTAAGTTCAGTCTCAGGACCGATTACCGTAAATGCATCAACGTATTTTTCAAAAAATCCCGCTCTTAATCCGATGACTTTTTGTCAAAACGGAGCATCTGGACAACTTTCAGTAAATGCCTTAGGAACAGGGACTGTAGGCTATCAATGGTATAGCAGCGATATAAATAGTAATAGTGGAGGCACTTTGATCAGCGGAGCCACCGATAAATATTACTCTCCGCAAACGACATCGATTGGGACAAAGTATTACTATGCGGTAGCAACTGGCGATTGTGGATCAGCGACTAGTTCGGTTTCTGGTCCTGTAAACGTGGTATTAACCACTATTACAACCCATCCATCCTCAACTCCTCAAAATGTTTGCCAAACTGGCACTGCAACGCCGTTGACTGTCGCAGGAGCAGGAGTAGGATTCATGACATATCAGTGGTATATTAATTCTATTGAAAGCAATGAGGGTGGCTTAGCCATTAGCTGGGGTAATGGAGCTCAAACCAATACATATTCACCTGAATTATATAATCATGTAGGAACTTACTATTATTACTGTATTATAACCAGCGATTGTGGATCGGCCAAAAGTTTGGTATCCGGCCCCATTAAATCTTTTAGCCAACCTGTAATAACCATACATCCATCCACTACACCTCAATCTGTCTGTCAAAATAGCGTGATTTCACCCTTGATAGTGTCTGCAACTGGACTAGGGACTATTAGTTATCAATGGTATGATGCATATCAATCTGAAATTAATGGAGCTACAAATGCAAGTTATACTCCATCCACTGGTTTACTAGGTATTAAAAGGTACTTTGCAATTGCAACTGATGCGTGCAGCTACGCATTTAGTTCTTACTCGGGAAATATTACGGTCAATCCGTCAACGACAATTACCCTCCAGCCCTCCACTGTTTCTCAAACAGTTTGCAAAAATGGAACGACTGCATCTCTATCCGTGGCTGCTACAGGTACTGGAACCGTGACCTATCAATGGTATAGTAACACAACTAATAGCAATATTGGCGGGTCTGTGATAGGTGGTGCCACCCTTGCGTCTTATTCACCTTCATCTGCTTTGGTTGGGACTAAATATTACTACGCAACCGCTACTAGCAGCTGTGGAACCACAACGAGTTCAGCTTCTGGACCGATATCAATTGTCCAAACTAAATTTATCACACAGCCAACTACTTCGCAGCCAACTACATGCCAATATGGATCAACCCTTACCTTATCAGTGGTGGCTTCGGGGGCGGGAGCAATAACTTATAAGTGGTACAAAAACACGAATAGCAGCACAGCTGGAGCAGTACTTATAAGCGGTGCAACTTCAAGTACCTATGCTCCTTCAACTTCTTCAACCGGTACCCAATACTATCTAGCAAAAGCAACAAGTAGCTGTGGTACGGTTTGGAGTAACCCTGTCCAAATAAACGTAATTCAGTGTTCCGTGGCAATAACTGGGATGGCGAAATTTTGTGAAGGAAGCCACGCGGAACTATATGCCGATACTGGAGGCAGGTTGTGCAATTTTGCATGGTCAACTGGAGAAACCACAGCTAGTATTTGGGTGACAAGTCCAGGTACTTATTCTGTAACCGCTTATGATATTTTAAGTGGGGCGACTCTTGGGCCAGTGAACAGGACTGTACAAATGACCCAAAATACTGAAGGGGCGAGCATTACAAAAAGCGAATCCTGCCTTAGCACATCAATGGCGTTGACGGCTAATCCTTCTGGTCCCTACTACTACGAATGGTCGACAGCATCAACCGGGCAAACAGTGAATATTGGCTCTCCAGGAAACTATACAGTTTACATAGTCACTGGATCTGGCCCTAATAAAGTCGGCTGCATAGACATTTTTCCTTGCTTTTACGCGCGCGTTCGATCGGAGCCAGAAAAGGTGGCAATTGAACCAGTTATGAACTCAGAGGTGGATAAAATTATGGCCTATCCAAATCCAGTTGAGGATAATTTAACAGTGTCCATACCGTGGATTGCAGACAAGAATGTTCCCGTTTCGCTATTTGATCCATTGGGCAATTTGGTGAGGAATGAAAATATTAAAAAAGGAGAATGGAGAACTGAAATTTTTACTCGGGATTTTCCAAACGGACTTTATCTAGTTAAAGTTGATGGAGGATCCTTTTTGTATACAACCAAGATTTTAATTATGCATTAATGAAAATTTAGGGTTGCGTTCAACGATAATAAGGCAATCCAGCTTAAGACAATCATATGCCCATTTTCCTGTCGAATGGATTCGTATTGGGCCACTTCCGACCCGGAGTAGATTTGTATTGCTAAATTCGAATGCAACCTTAGTATGCATATCAGTAGAGTATCTGACCCATGGGAAGTTGCCGACCGTGGTGTATTTGAAACTGTTTGAAATGGAACACTTTGCCTGGGCCGTTTTTTCTGTGCATCTTTCTAGAATTGAACAAAACTAGAAAAATGGCCTTTAAATCTGATCTCGAAATTGCGCAGGCATCTACGTTAAAACACATCGTAGATATTGCCAAGACGCTTGGTATCAAAGAGCAAAGTCTTGAACTATATGGTAAGTACAAAGCGAAACTGCCGCTGGAACTAAGCGATGATACAAAAGTGGCGAAGGCAAAACTTGTGCTGGTAACGGCCATGACGCCCACACCGGCAGGTGAAGGAAAAACCACCACATCAATTGGCCTGTGCGAAGGACTCAATAAAATTGGTAAAAAGACAACCGTTGTTCTTCGCGAGCCATCCCTGGGACCTGTATTTGGAATGAAAGGGGGAGCAGCAGGTGGAGGCTATTCGCAGGTAGTGCCAATGGAGGATATCAACCTCCACTTCACCGGTGATTTTGCTGCGATTGAAAAAGCAAACAACTTATTGGCAACACTCATTGATAATGATATACAAAAGCCCGATGGCGGCCTTGGCATTGATCCAAGAACCGTGGAGTGGAAGCGCGTAATGGATATGAATGATCGTGCGCTTAGAAATATTATTACCGGTCTGGGTGGAAAGAATGGAGGGATGATCCGTGAGACCGGATTTAATATTACGGCTGCTTCTGAGATCATGGCTATCTTATGTCTGGCCAAGGACCTTGATGATTTAAAAAAGAAAATTGGAAATATTTACGTGGGCGATACTTACGATAAAAAGGCAATTTTTGCGCGGGACCTGAATGCGCAGGGCTCGGTAGCGTTGCTCCTTAAGGATGCCATCAAGCCCAATCTGGTTCAGACATTGGAAGGAAACCCGGCCATCATCCACGGTGGGCCTTTTGCCAATATAGCGCAAGGAGCGAATTCCATTATTGCTACCCGTATGGGCATGAGTTTCTCAGATTTTGTAATCACGGAAGCAGGGTTTGGCTCGGATCTTGGCGCTGAAAAATTTGTCGATATTGTATCGGGGTACGGAAATTTTTCGCCTCATGCCGTAGTGTTGGTGGCCACTATTCGTGCTCTCAAATACCACGGTGGCGTAGAACGTGAAAATTTGACAAAACCTGATCTCAAGGCAGTCGAGGCTGGATTTGCCAACCTTGAAAAACACATTGAAAACACGAAAATATTTGGCCTGCCCGCAGTTATTTCGTTGAATAAATTTGTTTCTGATACAAAAGAGGAAATCAGTTGGGTAATGGAAAAGTGTAAATCCATGGGCGTAGAGATAGCGTTAGCCGAAGGATGGGAAAAGGGTGGTGACGGGATGAAAGACCTGGCCAGCAAAGTTGTGCATGCGGCAGAATCGTTTGACGGAAAATGTTGGCCGGTATACCATTGGAATGACTCCATCCAGGAAAAGATTGAGGCGGTGGCCGTAAAGATCTACGGAGCCAAGGGGGTGGAGTTCTTACCGAAGGCTAAGCAAAATCTTAGCAAAATAGAACGGCTCGGCCTTTCTGATAAACCGGTTTGTATCGCAAAAACGCAAAACTCCTTTTCTGATGACGCGAAAAAGCGGGGAAGGCCCAAGGATTTTACCATTACAGTGAGAGAGATTGAGGTTGCTGCTGGTGCAGGTTTTGTTATTCCCATTACAGGCGACATGTTGCGTATGCCTGGATTGCCCAATGTGCCTGCCGCGTTGGGGATGGATATCGACAACAAAGGAAAAATATCCGGACTTTCATGATGTTGATTAAATGAGCTTATCGGTCAAACCTGTAGAGATTACGAAAGTGACTTCGGCTGGAGGTAAACTGACCCCTGATCTGATGGCCGTTGAAGAACCGCTTGAAATCAGGCTGGGCTTTGGCCCGCAGGGCGATCGTATTCAAAAAAGTTTATCGGTAACCATGCGGACACCCGGCCATGACTACGAATTGGCAACAGGTTTTTTGTTTACGGAGGGCATCATCGATTCGTACGATCAGATCGAAAGCATAAAATACTGCGAGGATGTAGGACGGCAAGAGGAGAAAGACAATGTGCTCAGGGTAGAGTTGAAACCAGCCGTCAGGTTGAACCTTGAGAAACTGCAACGCAATTTTTATACATCGTCCAGTTGCGGTGTGTGTGGTAAATCATCGATTGAAGCCGTGAACGTGTCCTGTCAGCAAATTTTAGATGATATTCAATTGAGAAGCAAAGTCATACACGTGTTGTCTGGCAAGCTAAGGGAAGCACAGCAGATATTTGAACATACGGGAGGCTTGCATGCGGTTGGTCTTTTTGACCTGGATGGGGAATTGTTGCTTACCAGAGAAGATGTGGGCAGGCACAATGCCATGGACAAGATAATAGGCGCATGTCTGTTCAAAAAAGAGATTCCTCTTTCAAAAAAAATAATGATGGTCAGCGGCAGGGCAAGTTTTGAGTTGGTCCAAAAGTCGCTGAGGGCTGGTGCTCCAATAATGGCTGCCGTGGGGGCACCGTCAAGCCTTGCGGTGACGTTAGCCAATGAAATGGGTATGACACTGATCGGATTCGTTCGTGACAACACCTTTAATATTTATTGCGGCAAACAGCGAATCGCTCTCCACTAGATCAGCACCTCGCCTTACTTTTAAGTTTGTGTGTTTGCTACTGAGGCAGTAGGTCGATAATCTTTTTCAAGAACGCATTGTCGTCCAGTGCATGTCCTGTTGTCTGGCTAAGCTTTACCACCACTAAATTTTTTGAGGGAACGATAAAAACATTTTGACCTTCAAATCCATCAGCCCAATATAAATCCATTGGGGCATCAGGGTAAATGCGTTTGCCGGGCTCTCCAGGAGGGCCAGCATTGAGCCAGAATTGGGCTCCATATTCTCCGCGCGGGGCACCTGGCGTTCTTGTCGTACTGTAGTCAATCCAATCTTCCGGCAGTAGGCGCTCTCCGTTCCATATGCCTTTGTGCAAATAAAGCAATCCAAATCGCGCCCAGTCCCTTGCCGTGGCATAGGCATAGGATGATCCAACGAAAGTCCCGCCTGCATCCGGTTCAAGGACCAGACTATACATCCCGATCTTGTGGAAAATTTCTTCATACGGAAACCGGTAGTAGGTGTCTTCACCATAGGTCTGGCGGATTAGCCGACTGATGATATTGGTAGTACCGCTGGAGTAGTAGAAAACAGTTCCGGGTTCGTGCCTGAGTTTACTTTCTGCCGCAAACAAGCCAACGTGGGCCGCCCTGAAAAGCATGTTGGTCGCATCGCTGGGTCCCGCATAACTTTCATTCCAATTGAGCCCGCTGCTCATGCGCATTAAGTCATCCAGTTTTATATTCCTTCTTTCATCTTGCCTCCATTCGAAGATGGCCGCGTTTTGGGTGATTTTGATATTGCCTTTTAGGACCATGTTGCCGATGACAGCGTTCGTTAAACTTTTGGTCATCGACCAACCCATCTGTTTTGAATTCTTGTCAAAACCTTCAGCATATTTCTCGGCAATAAGTTGGTCCTTGTAAACCACCAGGATAGCCCTTGTTCTCCTTTCAGCTTTTCCAGATGGCTCAGCAAACGCTTCATTCACAACTTGCTGCACAGCCGCGACATTGACGCCCGTTGTGATAGTGTCATTTAATTTGTCGCCCATGGGCCAGGCCACCGTGTCCTGATCAATCTTCGGAGTTTCTGCCACCCTTATCTTTTGATGCCGAACCTCAGCCTCGTCTATTTGAGAGATCAAGGTGCATCCGAGTCCTTTCCGGTAAATCGCCTTGCGTGTAGACAATCCAAAAACTGATCCATATGCTGAGGAGTCGCTGTAATCCACCCTAAATTCTCCCAGGTTCAAAGGGAAGGCGCTCAACTCATTTTCGATTACGCTTTCCGGTTGCCGTTCACCTACAAAGACGCAGGAGCAGAGATTTTTTGCGCCATAGCCACCCAGAATGGGTAACGCCTGTTTTGCGTAATAGATGGCGTAAACAACGATCAGAATTATTAATACGGGAAGGGTTTTTTTGATTATTGAACCTGCTGTCATACCTCTTACATTAATAAAGGCGCCAAGATAAACATTCAGGGGATGTTTTGACATTCTTTAATTAAATTAGAGGTGCCATTGTGGCTGCTATGGGCTTATTGTTAAATAAAAAATACGCTGGATAAACATGTCGGAGAATCTGTCAAAGTTGGCTGCGAGAAAAGGACTGGAAAACCCGTTGTTCGAAAGATTGGTGGCGATCTCAAAAGAGAAAAGAATTCCCGATCCTAAAGAAATGCGTTCTCTGGCGAGGGAATTTTTGGTGGGAAACGCCAACGTCCATGGCACGATCAGTTTCTATGATTTTTTAAAGAAAGAGAATCAGAATAAAAAAATTTTTATCTGCAACGGCAGCGCCTGTCTGGTAGCGGGAACTCAGGAAAAATTGAAGGAAGGGCTGTTGGCCCATTTCAAAGAGGATGAAATTGGACACATGTGTTGCCTCGGCAGGTGCCATGAAAACAGTGCTTTCCACTTTGCGGGCAAAAATTATTCTGGCGAGAACGCGCTGCAGATTGATAGGGTCCTGGACAACAAGGGCGCGAACATTGATCAGTATCACGTGGGTTCTAATTTGAAAGAACCCATTTTGACGAACCCCTACCCGGAAGAACAACCGTTCTTCAATTTTATTCGCGAGTGCCTGACCCGGGATGCCAATTTGTTGTTGGCTGAGGTGAAGAAATCCAATGTGCGCGGTAGGGGTGGAGCAGGTTTTCCCATGGGCCTCAAACTTGAATCATGCAAAGGAGTAGCTGGCGATCAGAAGTTTGTCGTGTGCAATGCGGATGAGGGCGATCCGGGTGCATATTCGGATAGGTACCTGCTGGAAAAGCAGCCACACTTATTATTATTTGGAATGCTGATGGCCGGGTATATCATCGGAGCCAATCGCGGAGTTATTTATATCAGGGGAGAATATCCTGAGTCAATTACTGCCATAAAAAGTGAGATTGAGAAATGGGAGCAAAATGGATTGCTGGGTGAAAATATCAATGGGAGTGGTTTTGAATTCAGGTTCAAAATCATAGAAGGAGCAGGGGCTTACATCTGTGGGGAGGAGACAGCACTTCTTTCTTCCATTGAAGGCCAGCGCCCGGAAGTTAGGGTAAGACCTCCCTACCCAACGCAAGAAGGATTGTTCAATCTGCCCACGGTGGTCAATAATGTAGAGACAAGCGCCACGTTATACTACATCTTAAAAAATGGTGGCGCAAGATATGCATCGCTTGGAACGGGGAAATCAACAGGATCCAAGTTGGTTTGCCTTGACAGTTTGTTTAACAAGCCGGGGATGTATGAGATTGAAATGGGTACGCCACTGTCCGTGGTAGTGAATGATTTTGGCGGAGGATTCAAGAAGAAGGTGAAAGCGATTCACGTAGGTGGGCCTTTGGGGGGCATAGTGCCGGTTGAAAAAATAGATGCATTAACGCTCGATTTTGAATCTTTTGCCAACAATGGATTCTTATTGGGGCACGCAGGCGTGGTCAGCATACCCGAAGACTTTCCGATGGTCGAATACCTCGAACATTTATTTGAATTTACTGCGGCCGAGTCGTGTGGGAAATGCTTTCCCTGCAGCATTGGCTCAGTCCGCGGCAAAGAGTTGCTGCAAAAGGCACAGAGGGAAGATTTCAAAATTGATCGTAAATTGATGGACGATTTGCTGGAAACACTGGAAATTGGCTCGTTGTGTGCCCTGGGAGGCGGTTTGCCCTTGGGCGTGAAAAATGCGTTAAAATACTTTGATCAGGAACTGAAGACTTATTTTGCTTAATGAGGGAATAAATTAGGGGATATGAGTGACAAAAAAAATGTTGCCTACATCAATGATCAGCCTTTTGAGTTTGAAAAAGGCGAAATGATTCTTGATTTTGTGCGCAGGGTAGAAAAATCGATCAATGTTCCTACGCTATGTGACGCGCCAAACTTAAAACCTTTTGGCTCATGCCGGGTTTGCAGCGTTGACGTAGCGCTTGAGAAGCAAGGAAGGGCAAAGACAGTGGCCTCGTGTCATACACCGGTAATGGCCAACTCGTATATATACACCGATAACGAAAGAATCACCCGGTTACGAAAGAACATTGTAGAACTCGTCCTTACCGATTACCCCCTTGATCGGTTGTATGAGAACAAGTCAGGGAAGAATGAACTTCAGAACGTGGCCAATCAGCTTAGGATTACTCCCGATGATATTCGCTACCCCCTGGGAAAAAATCATTTGAACCGCAAACCTGACGTGTCACATCCCTACATGAGGGCTGATTTGTCTACCTGCATAAATTGTTATCGTTGCGTGCGGGCTTGTGATGAGGTGCAGGGGGAAATGGTTCTTACGATGTCGGGTCGCGGGTTCGATAGCACCATTACCATGGGTATGAATGAAGGGTTCAAAGAATCTGACTGCGTAAGTTGCGGGGCCTGCGCGCAGGCGTGTCCGACCTCTGCCATCACGGATGTGTTCGGTTCTAAGCAAACGGTTCCAGATAAGGTTACGCGTACCGTTTGTACTTACTGCGGAGTGGGCTGCAACCTGGATGTGGCCACTGTTGGAGATGAAATTAAATCAATTCTTGCTCCATATGATGCCGAAGTAAACCAGGGGCATACGTGCTTGAAGGGTCGCTATGCCTTCGAGTTTTATGACCATCCGGATCGATTGAGAAGCCCGTTAATCAAACGCAATGGTGAGTTTCAGGAGGTAAGTTGGGATGAGGCCTATGATTTTATGGTAGACAAGTTCACCGACATCAAGAAAAATAACGGCCCCGATGCCATAGCTGGAATTTCTTGCGCACGTGCCACCAACGAGGAAAACTACCTGATGCAAAAGTTCATCAGGGCGGTGATCGGAACAAATAACATTGATGGTTGTGCGCGCGTTTGCCATTCGCCCACGGCATTGGGTATGCAACGGACATTCGGGACGGGGGCAGCAACCAATTCCATCAAAGACATCGAATTCACGGATTGTATCCTTGTAATTGGCGCTAATCCAACGGATGCTCACCCGGTTACCGGGGCCAAGCTAAAGCAAAAGGCCATGAAAGGGACAACTATGATTGTGATTGACCCCCGTAAAATCGAGCTGACCAGGTACGCCACCTATCACCTGCAATTGAGACCGGGCACCAACGTTGCGTTGCTTAACATGATGATGTATTACATCGTCAGGGAAGGCCTGGTGGACAATGATTTTATCCAAAACAGGACGGAGGGATTTGAAGTCTTTAAGGAAAGTATTTTGAAACTGAATATGGATGAGTTGGAATCCATAACAGGAGTTGATAAAAACCTGGTTAGGGATGCGGCCATTGCATATGCTACCGCTAAAAATGCCATGTCATTCCACGGTTTGGGGGTAACGGAGCATTTCCAGGGTACCTTCACAGTAACTCTCATTGCAGATTTGGCCATGATTACGGGGAATATCGGAAGGCCTGGAGTTGGCGTCAACCCGCTTCGAGGACAGAACAATGTGCAGGGTATGGCCGATATGGGGGCGCAGCCTCACCAGGGAGCCGGTTACATGTCCGTGGATAATCCCAAAAATCACCGACTCTACCAGGATTTTTACGGAGTCGATCTGCCACTGCATGCGGGTTATAAAATTCCGCAGATGTTTGATGCCGCCATTGCCGGAAAGTTGAAAGGGCTCTGGATCATAGGCGAAGATGTAGTGCAAACTGATCCGAACACCAATCACGTCAAGAAGGCTCTTTCCAACCTGGATATTTTTATCGTGAGTGAACTGTTCATGACAGAAACCGCGAAGATGGCTGATGTGGTGCTTCCCGCAGCGTCTTTCCTTGAAAAGAGCGGTACATTTACGAATGGCGAAAGACGAATACAACGCGTCAATGCCGTGGTTCCTCCTATTCCGGGAACGCGTGTAGACGGGCAAATTATTGTCGACATCATGAACCGGATGGGTTACAAGCAGCCTGACTATCATCCACGCACTGCGCTGGAAGAGATTTCAAAAATTGTTCCCTTCTTTAAAGGCGTAAAATGGGATGAATTGGGCGATAACGGCAAGCAATGGCCTGTACTTGAGGACGGTAAGAGCACCGAAATAATGCATAAGGAAACTTTCAGGTTAGGTAAAGGCCGAATCCAATATCATGATTTTAAGGAGTCGTCCGAGATCCTGGAGAACAGCGACTCCTTTCCGTTCATCCTTACTACCAATCGCGAATTGGAACATTACAATTGTGGAGCAATGACACGAAGAACACCCAATGTGGAAATTCTTACCGAAGATGTTTTGCTGATTAATAAACAAGATGCGGAGGGCAAGGGGATAAAAGACGGAGACATCGTGTGTGTAAGTTCGGCCCGAGGTAAGGTTGACCTCAAGGCCAGAGTTACCGATGAGGTAAAGCCCGGTGTGTTAAGCACCACCTTCCACTTCCCAGAGGTGCTCGTGAATGTGCTCACCTCGGGCGTCTCGGATTCGGAAGCGATGTGTCCAGAGTACAAAGTGGTGGCGGTAGACGTGCGGAAGGCAAGAAAAACGGAGAAGCGCAAAGTCGGCCAATTGGAAGAGCGTGCCGTACGCGTTTAAGCTGCCATCGGCTGGTTATAAATTTTTCCCTCCCATTCTTCGAGTCGTGGGTTCATCATCTTAAACCACAGTGGCGGAATCAGCGCGATGATTATCATGGTGGGGTAGCCAAACGGAAGTTGGGGGCTGTAGTCGTAGTGATTTAATACCTGGTATCGTTTGATGGCATTGGCGTGGTGATCGGAATGTCGTTGCAATTGAAACAAAAAGAAATTGCTCATCACGTGACTTGAATTCCAGGAATGCAACGGATTCACCCTTTCGTACTTTCCGTCTTTTTGTTTCCTTAGAATCCCGTAGTGTTCCACATAATTAACCAATTCCAGGAGTGTAAAGGCGAGAACGCTTTGCTCGAAAAAGAAGAGCGGTATCTCCCAATTGATAGCATTTGCCGGACTGAACGTAATGGTTAACACGGCACAAAAAAGAACGGGCAGGATGGCAAAGGAGATCATCTGATTCCGGAAGCTAAAGGCCGAATGCCCCTTTTTTCTCAGGCTTTCAATTTCCAATTTCCATGCGTGGAGGTATCCAACAAATACCGATCTCACCCAGAACGCATAAAAATTTTCTTGTTTTCTCGCGGTGGCCGGATCTTCCAACGTAGCGACCTGCACGTGGTGACCCCTGTTGTGTTCAATATAGAAATGCATGTAGGAAACCGTCATCAGCAGAAGCTTGCTATAGAATTTTTCAAGGGAAGATTTCTTGTGTCCCAATTCGTGCGCAACGGTGATGCCTATACCTCCCGTGACGAGCGAAAAACTAATGAGAAAACCAACCCATTCATACCACTGCACCAACGCCCCAGTCGAAACTACATACGCACCCCAAACGACTACACCCAACTGAACGTAAGTCCAAACGTAGGTTACAAACCGGTAATAGAATTCATTGCCAATGACTTTGGCTCGCTCCTCTTCCACATTGGATGTATCGATGCCAAACAGCTGATCGACTACTGGAAGAACGAGGAACGCAAATGCTATGGCGAGGTAATTCCACCACCCGCCAAGGTAGAAGCCGAGGATAACCAACGCAGGAACCTCAAACGCATGAAAAAATCTTAGCTTTTTCAAAAGGCAGGTGATTTTTGTTGCACTGCTAATTTAGTTCATTTCGATAACATCGCCAGAATTTTATAGCGGTTCTGTTTACACGACCAGTCTATTGTTTGGCAAATCGTGTACCGGCCTGCAAAAGATGATTTAATAATATTTCAATTACCTTTGCCGCTGTTTAAAAGATTGGATGGATTACCTCAGTGGCTGCATGACCGCAGCGTGAATATGTAAGGTGTTTCGTCTGGCCTTACATTTTAACTATTAATTATGAAATCATTTGATGCCCTGGGGCTTTCCGGGGAAGTGGTGAAGACCATCACCGAAATGGGCTTTGAAACGCCTACACCTATTCAGGAGCAGGCCATTCCCATTCTTTTGAAAGGAGATACCGATATCGTAGGCCTTGCCCAAACCGGGACGGGTAAAACGGCAGCCTTCGGTTTGCCTATTGTCGAATTGGTAGACGCGGGCAATAAGACAACGCAGGCACTGATTGTCGCGCCCACAAGGGAGTTGAGCGTCCAGATCACCAGCGACCTTGAAAACTTCAGCAAATCGGTTAAATCACTCAACATCGTGACCGTGTACGGTGGAGCGAGTATCTCCGACCAGATAAGAAAAGTGAAACGCGGTGCCCATGTCATTGTAGCTACTCCCGGTCGTTTGATTGACTTATTGACCCGCAAAGTGGTCGACCTCACCTCAATCAAATATGTCGTTCTGGATGAAGCGGATGAAATGCTGAACATGGGCTTCAAGGAGGATATCGATGAAATTCTCTCAACCACCCCTAAACAAAAGAAGGTATGGCTGTTTTCGGCCACCATGCCGAAGGAGGTGCGCGCCATAGCCAAGAACTACATGAACGATCCGGTCGAACTGACCATGGATGTTCAGAAAACAGGCAACGAAAACATTGATCATCAGTATTCGGTGGTCGCGGAGCGGGACAAATACCTCGCGCTGAAGCGTCATGTCGATTACAACCCGGGTATTTTTGGAGTGATTTTTTGCAGGACAAAAATTGACACACAAAAAATAGCTGAACACCTTATCAAGGATGGCTACAGCGCGGATGCATTGCATGGTGATTTGTCGCAACAACAGCGGGATCGCGTAATGCGAAGTTTCAAGAACAAAGCATTGCAATTGTTGGTGGCCACAGATGTGGCAGCCCGCGGCATCGATGTGAGCAATATCACGCACGTGATACACATGAATATGCCTGATGAGATGGAGTTTTATACGCATCGAAGCGGTAGAACTGCCCGTGCCGGCAAGAAGGGAATATCACTTGCGATCGTGTCAAAACGAGAGGTTGTACGAATTCAGCAGATTGAACGAGCGATAAAAAGGAGGTTTACGAAAGTAAATGTTCCCACAGGAAACGAAGTCTGTCAGAAAAAATTACTTGACCTCACGCATCGTGTCCGTGAAGTGGAGGTAAACGAAGAAGAGATGGACTACTTCCTGCCAGAGGTATTTCACGAGTTGCAAAACCTCACGAAGGAAGAAATTATAAAACGATTTGCGGCTATCGAGTTCAATCGGTTCTTGGCCTACTACCGCGATGCACCTGACCTCAATCAAAGTGGAACTGAGAGACAGGGAGACGATCGCGCTGCCGCCTACTCTACAGGCGACAGGGTATTCATCAATGTGGGAAAAATGGATGGTCTTGATAAAGGAAGTTTATTGGGACTGATTTGTGATTTTGGCGAGATCAGCAAAGGAGTAATAGGAAAAATTGACATCAAGGGAGCCTATTCGTTTTTTGAATTGGATAAGAAGTCAACGGAGCAGGTGTTCAAAGGATTTGAGGGAGTGGAGGTTAGGGGCCGGGCTGTTCGATTGGAACTCACGACACCTCACAAGGAAAAATATTCAGAAAAGAAAAAGGCCCGCTTCTACGGAGCGAAGGGCAAAGGAAAGCCAAGGAGGAGGGGTTAATCGTAGGCCATTTGAAACAAGGCCTGCTTTTCACCGGTGCAGTCCTTGTCTATTTCCTTGATATATTTTTTATTTCTTTCCAGAAACTGGTTGAATCTGGAGGCAACCCGATCATACTGGGCACGGAAATCATCCACCCGTTGATCAGTTAACTTGACCTTATCGATCATCCGTTGAACACCATCGTTTTTGATGAACTTCGGATCGGCTTCTGCCAGACTTAAGATTTCAGTTACCAAAGAATTAGACGCAAAGTCATATTCTTCAATCACATAGGCATTGGCAATGGTCTTCTGCGTGAAGCGAATCCTATCAAGTTGATCAAGACGTTGATCAAGGGTGATGAGTTGCTGATCATCAAATCCTTGCTGATCGTGCATGAGGTGCAGGAGATTGTGCATGGCCTTTATTTTTTCCTTCTCATCCCAGGCAATCATGTTCCAGGCATGCAACAAACTGTCCTGCAGCGTCAGGTAAGTTTCGGTCAGAGAATCGACCTTTGTAAAGGACGTTTTTTGTTGTTTGGCCTGCTGATTATTGCACGACAGCAGTAATCCGCTGCAACCCGCAAATATGAAGAATAACGCCTTTTTAACCATTTTTTAACTTGTCCCCGTACATACGAAACACAACAATAAATGTTTTAACATATTTATAACAGTTAATGCGCGGCTAAAGCGGTTTAAATTGTTCGAAAGCCTCTTTGCAATCGTTGCAATAATATATCGCCCTGCACAAGGTAGGGCCAAAAGGATTTTTAAGCTCTGTGTTCGTTTGGTCGCATCGCGGACATTGCGCGTTTTCCAGTATCTCCAGGTCCTCAAATAGTTGCCGGTCCGGTGGGGGAGCGAGTCCGTATTTTTTTAATGCCGCTTTTCCTTTTTCAGAAATCAAATCCGAGCTCCAGGGCTTACGGAAAGTAACCTCAACATCGCCCTGTATTCCATTCTCCTCCAGCACCCTGAGGATATCGTTTTTCATGTAGTCAATGGCGGGGCATCCCACAAAAGTGGGCGTCATTTCAATCTTTATACTTTCCCCCAGCGTGACCCGGGTAATAACGCCAAG
Source organism: uncultured Ohtaekwangia sp. (assembly GCA_964655635.1). Lineage (GTDB taxonomy): Bacteria > Bacteroidota > Bacteroidia > Cytophagales > Cyclobacteriaceae > ELB16-189. The sequence continues at coordinate 32,168 of CAZZNH010000002.1, read as the reverse complement.
GTCCACGAGAGACAGCACGGGTATCTCCGGGTCTTTAACTCCTTCCAGCAGTTCATACACTTTGTCAATTGTAATGGTATCGGCCATTGCTACGGGTACACGATGTCAAAAGATCCCTTGATCACCTGGTTGAGATGATGTTTCATGTGTTTGACATAATCATCTGCCAGCCACTCCAGCGTCCGCAGCTGGACTCCGCCTTTGGATGTATTGCACGTTTTTTGATAGCTACCGGGATCCATGGAGCTCAACACGTTTGCAATCTGGCTGTTCACCAGTCTCCACAACGTGATGACCTCCTTGCCGGGCATGTTTTGATAATTGTTTACGTTCACCCAAAAATCCTGGTCGTAAACAATTTTGGGTGTCAGTTCATATTGACCACTGATGAAACGCCTCAGGTTATTTTGACCGGAGTCGATCAGGTGACCAATCACTTCCTTTTTACTCCACTTATTGGGCAGCGGCTTTTGGGCCAGATCGGCTTCTGAAAATTGGCTGATTTTAGCAGCAAATTCATTCACGATGGTGTTCAGTTCTTTGACAATACTTTCCATAAAATTACCATTCAGCGGTTGGGTCAATGCGGAATACTTCACTCATTTCGTCAAGCAGTGGTTGGAGGTGCTCGGAATGTTTGCCTTTGCGGCCACCTGCCTTCGGACTAATTATCTCCCATTTGGGCAAGTTCAGTTGGGTCTTGCCCAGCAACTCCTCAACTTTCTTTATCCACTTTTCTTTTAGTTTTTGCTCTCCCTCAAAAACTCCCTCTTCGATCAATTCTTTTTCGAATGGTGAATGCTCAAACATGCCCAGGGCAAAGGGCATAGCGTAATCAAGGGATTTCTGAAGGCGATCAATGCTATCAGCAGTAGCGGTACCCAGTTGTTTCATCCAGGTATTGGCATGCATGGTATGGTACCTTAGTTCGCCCCTGATTTTTAAGGCAATTTGTGCCAATGGCTCAAAGGTGGATTGGGTTAGCATTTCAAACCTGATCGATTCAGCGGTGTCGTAAAGGAAATGCCTCACTAAACTGAAGTCGTATTCACCGTTGGGAAGTTCAACGAACTCGCAATTATGAAATTGATTGGCATTTCTGGTAAAAGCAATCGTATCGGGATCTTGTTCACCCAGGTTCTGTAGCAGGGTGTATAGTGCAAGGCTGTGACCGATTTTATCCTGAGCCATTGAAGAGAAAGCAATGTCCTCTTCCAGCAGAGGTCCGAATCCCGTCCACTCTGAATTCCGATGCCCAAGGATGAGCTGGTCATCGGCCATTTTGTACAAAAGTTCTTTAACTGCCTCGGTACTCATTTTATATTTTTAACTGCTATTTAGATTGTTCCAGAAATGTTTTCAATTTATCGCCTCCCTTGTAGGCGGCTGCATCTCGGAATTTCTTTTCAGACAATGTGTTCCAAAAGTCCAGGTCTTCCCGATTGGTATATCGGATATCATCAGCACGGATTGCCCAGATATTGAATACTTGCTTGTCGGATCTTAATTGTTGCTTGGCCACCCACATGGCCTCGTTGTGATCGAATGCCTCTACCTGGCCGACCTGAAGATGCTGTTTGCCGCGCTTGTATAAATGGAATATTTCAAAACGCGATTTTACCCCTTGGGTCGGCACTTCATCGACATGGTTATAGGCATCATCCTCACCCTCTGTAATTTTGGAAACGTAAATGCTGGTGGTGGCTGTCACAAAAATCGAAATACATGTGAATCGCCTCGTGAATGTTTCTTTGGCCAGCACGTAGGCCAGTTCGAGGTTGGGAGCGTGAACTATACCCTCATGCTGGAAAGGTTTGCCTTCTTTCGGTTGAACGAATACTTCGTATGTTCCGAACTGGTCCAATGGTACCTTTGGAGAAGTATTGCTCACTCCGGGTGGGAGTCTGTTTACACGGGGGTCTAGCGAGTTCATGTTTTTGAAATACGACAAATGGTACAGGCCATAACGTGACCGGGTGAATTGTAATCAGGCAAGAGGAGTCACGTACTCCATCTTCGGACTGCGCAAGGCTTCTCTCACCCACCTGCCACGTTCCTCCGCTATCCTGCGAACTTCCAGCCTTTCTTTGTTACAAGGACCGTCTCCATTTATCACCCGCTTGAATTCTTCCCAGTCTGGCTCTGTATATTCCCATCGTCCTGTTGAAGTATTTTTTTTCAGGTTTGGATCGGGAATGGTAAATCCAAGCTCCCATATTTTCGGAACATACATATCCAGGAACTGATTTCTCATGTCATCATTGGTGCCCATCTTCACTTTCCATTTCATCAACACTTCGGTATGGGTAGATATTTTATCAGACGGACCAAAAAAATGCATCATGGGTGGCCACCACCGGTTGATTGCCTCCTGAAACATGTCTCTTTGTTTTTGCGTGCCTGATGCCAGGTATATCACACAATGGTGTCCGTACTTCAAATGGAAGGACTCTTCCGCACAAATTCTGTCCAAGGCGCGGCAATAAGGTCCATAGCTGCCTTTGGCGTTTGCCAACTGATTCACAATGGCGCCTGCGTCAACCAGCCAGGAAATAAAACAACAATCTGCCCAGGTATAAGTTGGGTAGTTGAAAATGTTGGAGTATTTGGATTTTCCGTTAATCAGATCGTCAATCATTTGCTCGCGCGACTTGCCCAAGGTTTCTGCTGCGCTGTAAAGAAGTTGGGCGTGTCCGACTTCGTCCTGGACTTTTGCCATCAGCGCCATTTTCCTTTTGAATCCGGGCGCCCTGGTGATCCACGTACCTTCTGGAAGTGCGCCTATGATTTCACTGTGGGCATGCTGTTCAATCATTCTGATGAGTTGCTTGCGGTATAGCTTCGGCATCCAGTCTGTGGGTTCAATTTTTTCACCACGGTCGATTCGGTCTTCAAATTCGGCCAACTTTTCTGGGTCCTCCCCAACGAGCGCATCTGGTTTTATGCCATCAAAAGTGTTTCCTCCTCCGTACATTGGACTATTATTTTTGTAAAAATAAGGTAAATATCAGCAACAGAAATCAGGTTAAAACTAACAACTGTTAGGCTAATTTAATAATACAACAGTATTATTACGACTTTTGTTTTTTGAGGCCATTGACCAACATGTCAGATAGCTGTTGGCCGATATTCTGGGAATCAATTTTCCCCTCCGGATTATACCATTGTGGCATCCAGTTCAGTGAAGAGAAAAGCGTCATCACTGAAAGTTTGGTGTCGATATTGTCTTTGAATTCACCATTTTTGGTTCCTTCTTCGATGATCGCCTTGAACCGGTTGATGTAATTGATGCGAAGGAGCAAAAAATCGCGAAGAAAGGGTTGGCTTAAGTGCCGGTGTTCATTCATAAAGACCGCGGAAGCCGTCAAATCCTTAGCCATCACCTGAATATGACCAATGATGCCAAGGCGTAATTTCTCACTGGCTGAAACATTCTGTTTTTCCACATCGTCCAGCGATTTTCTGAATTCTGCGGCCATGTCGAAACAAAGATGTCTTAGAATTTCTTCTTTGGACTTAATGTGTGAATATAAACTTGCAGCCTCTATTCCAAGCTTTTGCGCCAGATCGCGCATCGAACTTGCCGCATAGCCTTTTTCCCTAAACAACTCAGCCGCCATCCGAATGACTTGCTCCTTACGCGATAAATTCATTGCAACTTCCATATCAATCTACTCCCTAAGATAATTATTAAATTTGATAAAAGTTAGGCCACCATGAAATTCACCTCTATCAAGGAATATTTTTACAAGCTCTATAATGTCTGCTATTTTGTTACACTTATTCCGCTGGCCCTTTTCATCTACCTGTATATGCAAATGCAAGTAGGAGAAATTAACTCCTACGTTCAAGAACCTGATCATATATTGATTGCGCAAGTTGGTCTTTTTTCGTTGGTATTGTTTTCCCTAACGACCGTTCACTTGGTCGTTAAAAAAAAAATGAACACCTTATCCAGGGAGTTTAGCCTGGGAGATAAAATGGATCGTTATTACTATTTATCACTTGCCAGGGTTGGGGGCGGGGCAATCGGTTCGACTGTGATGGGAGCCGGTCTGTTTCTCACCGGCAGCGAAATATTCAGCGGCTTTTTTTTAATGATCCTTCTTTGGATGGCCTTTCATTTTCCTACTCCGGCCAGACTATGTGCCGAATTAAAACTGAAAGGGGATGAGCGGGAGATGGTGTTATATAAAAGGGAATCGCTTTAGCAGAAGGATTCCCTTTTAAGCATATTGGAGTGCACGGTTAAAACGTTACCCCGAAGCTGAATGCATTCAAGGCTGGACCTTTCCCGTTGGTAAACAGGTCATTCATATCATAGTTGAAGAACAAGTCCACGTCCTGGAATCCGATCTGCAGGCGGGCGCCATATCTTATGTTCTCAAGAAAAAAGTTGTCGTGATTGCGATCCCGTTTTTTGTCATTGTTTTCTTCATACACTTGTTTGGTATAGCTGTCGATTCGGTATCCAACGTAAGGGCCGGCACCTATTCGAAACGAATGGGATCCATAGCTATCAAATACCATTGGCTTCCTTCGATTGCCTCCAAAATCAATCACTGGAACAAGAGACGCGTTAACATAAGATGCAGTTAGTTTACTTTTCTTAAAATCGAGGCCTCTGGTGTCCTCAGAAAAAAGAATTCCCGAATTGTCCTTGGTAATCATGGACTGGTCGTTTTGGAATTTGAAATTGTACCAGCTAACGCCTACGCCCCATTCCACGAAAAATTTTCCAACGATCCGCGTTCTTTGTATGGAGTTGATGCCCACATACCAGGATCCAAACGGTTTAACCGTATACAGGTCGTTATTGCTGTCAGGAAATTTTCCATCGCTCAGGAAGTTGTTTGTGCCAATATCGAAGTTAAGCGATTGGGTTGTTCGGCTTCCCCGATAACGCCTGCGTTGATCTCGCTGTGAACTTCTCTCATTTCCTTCGTACGTAACCCACTCGCTGTCGTCATCGCGGTCATCGAATTCGCGCGCATCTTTATCTTCTGGCCACTCGTACGTCTCCTGATTTTGATTTTCGCCAGCCAATGCTTTGTCCTGGTCTTTCAGGTAGGTGGCAGATTCACTCGTCACAGCACTTGCGTCTTTGTTCTCAAGCTTTTTGATCATGTCGTTCATCAGAGCCTGAAAATCGTAGTATTTCAGTGTTTCCAGATCATTTTTATGTATCGCAAAAATAACTTTGCTGGACTCACCTACTTTGATGACGACCGAATCTGCAGGACCTGTCTGCGAAATACCAACGTGGCAAAATCCTCCAACGAAAATTATCAACACCATTAATCGCTTTCTCATATAACTCATTTATTGTTTTTTTCTTCTTTTCTAAAATTCAGCGCAAAAATATCTTCCTTGGCTTGCCTGAGTCCCCCCAGCGGGTTATCACCAGTTCGGAAATCATTGGCAACCTCCAGCACTTTTTTAAGGCCGGATTTTCTTTCAGGGTAGCCCGCCTCCAGGCGATCATCCTCTCTTCGGGCAATGGCCTTTAGTTCGACCACAATGACGATTGGCTTTTGATCCTCTGGTAGCGTTTGTTCTGTCGCTGGCTTTATGCCCGGATTGTCTGCAAGCAGCAAAGGTTCCATCTTGATCGCTTCGGCCGGCTCAATGGGCTCATTTCGCTTTTCCCGGGATGCCACCTGTTTTTCATGTAAAGATTTATTGCTGATTGTTGGCCGGCTTGTTTTTTCGCGCACGGGCAGGGTTGGTTCGCTTCCTTTTTCCTGGATGTCTGATAACCCAATTTCATCTTCAACTGCTATATCTGCTTTTTGGGTTTCAGCCAGGTCGTTGTTGGATTGTGCGTCATACCTCGTGTACATCCAAAATCCGATACCAAGGCCGAGAAGTAACATGGCAGCAGCTGCAAAGGGCCAGGCACCTATTTTATTTTTTTTTGTGAGCCCATTTCTGACCCGCGTCCAACTGCTCAGGCTCGGCTCAACGGCATGATCCTTCAGTTTATTTCTAAAAAAGTCGTCTAGCTGGTTATTCATAGCCACTGGTTTTTTTTGTCATCACTTCTTTTTCCAACTCTGCCAAATTTTTTTGTAACAATGCACGCGCCCTGCTCAATTGTGATTTTGATGTATTTTCACTGATGCCAAGCTCCTCAGCAATTTCTTTGTGTGAGTATCCATCGATGGCATACAGGTTGAAAACCATTCGGTATCCGGTGGGGAGTTGATTAACCATGTTCATCAACTCTTCGGCTTCTAGGTGATTTTCGAGTCGTGCAAAGTCTAAGCCCCGGTCAACCGCCTCGATCTCCGTCTCCAGATACATATTCTTATTTCTTCTCAAAAAAGTCAGGGATTCATTTACCATGATTCTTCTCATCCATCCCTCAAAGCTGCCGTCACCTTTGTACTGATCAATCTTTTGGAACACTTTGGTGAACGCAACGACCAGCACGTCCTCTGCCTCCATTCCTGACGGAATATACCTGCGGCACAAGGCATACATTTTGGGTGAATAATGCTGATACAGTTGTTCCTGAGCACGGGAATCCTGCTTTTTGCACCCTTCAATCCATTCCGTTTCTTTAGCGCGGTAAATTTGAAATCCCATTTAAAGTGTTTCACCATCAAGATGCCAGCCCATTAGGTTTGGTTGCACCTTGACTGAAATAATTTTAATAAGCTGCCTGATAGTCTACGGTGATGGGCAGCCAAGCGTATTGCTTCTCTTTAACGACCACCGGGTTTATTGCGTTGTTTTTGTCAAACAGGTTGGCGTAGAGCCCGGCCGACTCCTGGACAAATATGGAGTACTTCCCTGGAGGAAGTCTGACCTTAAATGATCCATCTGGCTTCGTTGTCAGCGAAGTCACCAAATTGGTTTTGATGTCGGAGAAAAAGCCTTCGGGTGTGAGGGTGACGTCTTTTAGCGTGGTGAGTTCGTAGATGTGTATTTCGCGTTGGATGCCGTAGTGTGCGGACCGGTTGTCTTCGGGTCCCGGTAATTGATTTCCTGAAATCCAAAATACCTGACCTTTAATTCCTTCTCTTGGCTGGGAGGAATTGCAACCAAATGCGATAAATAAAGGAAGAAGGAGTATATACTTCCTCATGTTTTAAAGTTACCATTCCTTGCCCGAATCGCAATGCGCTAGTGGTAGCTGGCGTAGTCTATATTTATGGTAATCCACGCCTGGCCTTTGTCTGAGACGATGACTGGGCTGAGATTCCCCTCGGCATCAGTGATGTTTCCGAAAAAAGAATTTTGATACCGCACGAAAACGGAGTACCTGCCCGGGGGTAATTTGGCCTTAAACGAACCGTCCCAGTCGCTAAATATTCTGGCCACTGCTGGTGTATAGATTTTTTTTATGCCGTTGTTTTCGATGTCTACTTCGGCTTTTGATGTCAATTCGTGGATAAAAATTTCAAGGGGTACTCCGTTATAGGGGATGGTTTGCGCGTTGGGTTTGTAATTCGTTTCCGGTGCCAGCCAATAAAGCTGACCTTTTACGCCTGTTTTTTGGGCTATTGCCGATAGGCTGCAAAGGGCGCAGACCAGAATTGCGTAGGAAGTTTTCAAAGCAGAATGGTGCGGAATTGGTAATGATGACGTAAAAGAAAGTTCAAAAGAGCATAATCTCCTGGAAATAAGAAAGCGCATGTCTCAAAAGTGATTGGAATTTTTGACTTGACTAGTCCCTGATGATTCGCGCATCGCCCCGATGAGAGACGTTGCTTGCAAAACTTTTGCTAATCTCCAGGGTTTCATTCACCGTGACTTTTGCCGAGGATGCACCATGGGCCTCAACGACTGCGCGGTCAACTTCGTAGTCATAGGCTCTCAAACCCGAAGCACCCAATACGCTCGCCTCCATAAACGATCCTTTGCCTTCTAGATCCAGGAATGATGCGCCTGTCAGATTAACCTCCAGCGTAGTAGACTCAAGCTTGCCATCGCCAACTACTGCGCCCGTGAGGTTGATCTCCACATCACTCTCCCTGAATTTCCCAAACCTCACTTTGCCGGCACCTTTTACATCGAGTTCGCGAAGGTGCGGCATGGTGATATTGATGGTGATCTTGTCGTCTTCAAAAAGGTCATTTTTCCAGAATGAATTTTCATGGTCGTTGTCATAGTCGATTACCAGCGTTTTGTTTTGGGTAAATATATCATAGTGCTCTTTTTGACGCTTCGATCCCTGCACCTCAACGGAATAGCTGTCACCCTTCTCTATGCGGACGTTAAAAATTCCACTTAACTCAATCGATTCAAAATCACGAAGACCATACTGGTCATTGGCCTTGGAAGATGGAGTGGTCTCGCATGAAACACACTCAATTCCAGACGTGGTCATTTGCCAGGTGGCATTGCCTGACCGGTTCTCGCGATAATAGTGGCGTCCGTAATTGTCTATGATCTCCCATAATTCTGATTCGATGACGAATGGGTGGTCATATGGTACATACACTTCTATTTTTATCCGTTGGGCGCGAAATGCTACATTGGGCTTGAAGGTGATGTTAGAGTCGAAAGTATAAATGCTGTCATTTTTAGAAACGGCATAGGTCACGGACTTTGCATTCTCGGAGGCCGTATTGCGGGTTGGGCCCTGCGCTTCAAATCGTTTGGTAATTTTCACGATATCCTCATCATGTCCGATGATTCTCAGCGAGGCAACGTCATAATCTTCCAAGCCAACCTCTTTCATTTTAAAGACGAGGGTTTTGCCCTCCGTGGCATAAACATTTTCCTCAAGGTGTGATCCCTCTTCACGGAAGGCGTAGATAGTCTGTGGAATTTTGAAACTTAAAATAGCAAGACACAAAAAGAACAGGACAAAAAGACTCCAGCCAAGGATCGGTTTGAAAACAATCCGTTTTACAATCACTGAGATCCCCAGCAGTGAGAGGAACAAAGCTGGGATGACCGAGAGCAAAAAGGCCGTCAGCATGACCCACAATGGAAATGTATTGCGAATGGCTTCAATGGGTAAACCAAGACCGGAAACATTCACGTCCCACCAAAAGATAGGCGAGGAGCCGATGGAAAATATACCAAGCGAAACGCCACCAATAAAAAAGAGGCAAAAGAGGAAGATGATCCCGATCATGGTTATCAGGACGCCAAATCCTACGCGAAGTATGTCAACAGACATCGAGAAAAGGGGGCCGAGGATTTTGACGAGGCCATTCAGGATCATGGCAATTAACCGGAAGGGAAATAGGATGATCTTGGCCAAAAGACTTTCTTCCTCAGACTCCTTTTCGTTCAAACTTTTTTTTACCGTGGTCTCTATATTGGATAAGGTCACAGGCTCGCCCTGCATTTGCATTTTTTCAGTGATGGTTTTGGCTTCCGGCAATGCGATCCAAAGGATGACATAAATCAAAAGACCAAGACCACCCACTATGGTGAACACAACAAATAATATGCGGACCAGCGTGATGTCTATGCCGAAAAACAACGCGAGACCGGATGCCACTCCCCCGATCACCTTCTTTTCAGGGTCCCGGAACATTTTTTTTACATCTGCTTCTTCTTCCAGTTCTTCGGAGGCTGGAAGGAGAATCCAAAGTAAGATGTAAACAAGCAACAGACTTCCGTAGCTGCCCAGTACAAGTAGCGCAAACAACAACCTTGGCCATACCGGGTCTATGTTAAAATAATGGGCAAGTCCTGCGCACACACCACCGAGAATTTTTCTTCTTTGATCCCGAAATAACTTTTTTGACCCGGTGTGCTCAGATCCGGTCCTTGATTTTTTTGGTTCCACCGTTACCTCGCCACTTGCCGCCTCCTGTTCTTCGGCCGCTTTGAAATCCCGCACGCTTCCCATCGTACTCATCAGGGCATTCACATCTTCTTTTGTGATTACCTGTTTGCCTTCGCCCAATTTTGAAAGGAACAATTCTGCAATTCGGCTCTCGATATCGGAGAGAATCTCGCTGTTGTCTTCAAAAGATGAGAAATAGGCATTAATGGAGTCGAGGTATTTGCGCAGGATGTCATACCCGTCCTCCTCAATATGAAAAATGATACCGCTGATGTTGATGCTTATATTTTTTTTCATGGTATAAGGCTACTTTGATTGATTGGTAATCTTCTGAGTTGAAAGTACGAGGTCTTTCCACGTGTCTGAAAGACCATTTAGAAATTTTTTTCCCATATTGGTTAGCGTGTAGTATTTTCTGGGTGGGCCAGATTTTGATTCAACCCATTTATACTCGAGGAGGCCTGCATTCTTAAGTCTGGTGAGCAGCGGGTACAAGGTGCCCTCAACCACAATCATCTTGGCCGATGTCAGCTCCTCCAGCATGTCCGAAGCATAGACTTCACCTCTCGAGATAATGTGAAGGACGCAATACTCCAAAATCCCCTTCCTCATCTGAACTTGTGTATTTTCCAGGTTCATACATCCATGTTTAAATAAAATCTATTACTGTATACGGAAAAGTACTATGTATGGCCAAGTACCGGATGAAAAATTTTCCGAATATTTCAATTGGAGCTCAAAAACTAACTTTTTCGAATGAAAAAATTCCCCCGCCCCGCAAGATTGATCGCTGATTGGATCCGAGTTTTGGTGCAGTAGGGTGTCGCCAATCAGCAACCTGGAAGCCGGTGGTGAACCTGTTACTTTGACTTTTTATATGGTATTTAACCGGATAGAGTACTTAATTTTACGAATAACTACCGGTATTGGTACAAGTTGGTTTGGCGCTGATGAATAAATCACTTTTTCGAGTTGTTGTCCTGGTGATCGCAGTGTTGCCTTTCCAGCGTGCATGGGCTCAATATGCAAATAATTGGATCGATTTCAGCAAACAGTATTTTAAAGTCACTGTAGCATCGGATGGCGCATTTCGACTAACATATAACGATCTTCAAAATGCAGGTTTTCCTGTGGCTGGTGTTGATCCCCGCAGGGTGCAGCTCTACCACAGGGGCGTAGAACAGGCCATCATCATACAGGGGCAGGCTGATGCGCGATTTGATCCGGGCGACTACATAGAATTTTACGGCCGGAAAAATGATGGGACGCTAGATGGTGAGTTATACCGGTCGCCCGATCTGCAACCGCACAATTACTACAACCTTTACAGCGACACTTCGGCTTACTTTCTTACCTGGAATCAGGCCCTGGTTCAGGGCAAGAGAATGGCAGTTTTTTCTGAAGTCAATGTAGGAGGGATTCCAAAAGATACCTATCACTATAACGAGAGGCTTGTGGTTTATTCCAACGAATACGCGACCGGCAATACAGTTGGTGGTGTTTTACAATACACCCAGTTTGACGAGGGCGAGGGATGGACAGGCTCAACCATTTGCATTGGGAATAGTGGCTGCACAGGTCAACTGGACTTAACAATTAATAATCTTTCAGGCGGAGTCGCACCGGGGGGCAATCCTCAGCTTGAAATGTTGCTCGTGGGGAGAGATGCGCTCAATCACTTGTCTGAAATTTACGTGGGTCCATCTGTTGGTTCACTCCGGCTGCTCACCACAGAAAGTTTCACCAACTATCAAACCAGAAAAATTAATTTACCAATCAACTGGAGTGATATCAGTGCAGGTGGCCAACTGACGGTTCGCGTAAAGGCATTGGGGGTTGGTGGATTAAGGGATCGACTCAGTGTATCCTATGTTAAGATAACCCATCCGCAGGATTTTAACATGTCGTCACAGCCTTCGAAATGGTTTACACTGGAGACGTCACCGGCACCACCTAACAAATCCTACATTGAAATTGTCAACCCCGCTCCGGGATTGTCGATCTGGGATGTTACCGATGAAGACGACATCGTGGTTATAGGAACAACACCGGCTGGCGCCAATGTCAGTGCGGTGGTTCCCAATACAGGCATCAACAGGCGACTTTTCGCCAGGAATAATTTTTCAGGTGCAACCATCAAAAAAATTGGCTTCAGGCAAATTGCACCCGTTGCCCACGATTATTTAATTATTTCCAACAAGGCGTTGATGAAACCTGCCCTGGGCTATGCAGATCCGGTGAAAGCCTATGGTGGATTTAGGGCATCCGAAGAAGGGGGAATGTACGATACGCTCGTGGTGTCGGTTGACCAACTTTATAACCAGTTCAATTTTGGAGAGAGTTCACCGGCAGCCATTTATGAGTTCATGAAATTCATGGTCGAGAATGGTGATCCAAAGTACCTTTTCCTGATCGGCAAGGGGCTTGATGTTTCGCAAGGATTTTTTCGCAAGACAACAGTTGGGCCAAATGATTTTAAAGATTTGGTCCCCTCGGCAGGAATGCCTGGCTCAGATATGGCTTTTACCGCTGGTTTGGATGGGACTACTTTCGAACCCGCTGTTCCCACGGGACGAATATCTGCAAGCAATCCGGCTCATGTCGCCTCGTATCTGAATAAAGTAAAAGAGATCGAAGCGCTTCCGTTTAACCAGTTGTGGAGAAAAGATGTCCTTCATCTAAGTGGCGGCATACAGCCCATTGAATTAACAACCTTTAAGCAATACATGGCCAAATTTGGTGATGTTGCCAAGGGCCCGTATTATGGAGGCAAGGTGACCACGATAGGAAAGCAGGAGCCAAATCCCGTTGAGCTTATCAATGTATCCGAGGAGGTAAATAAAGGTGTTAATCTCATTACCTTTTTTGGGCACTCATCGCCAAATACCATCGACATTGATATTGGTTTTGCAACCGATCCCGTACTGGGCTACAACAATCCGGGAAAGTACCCATCATTTTTAATCAACGGGTGCAATGCAGGCGTTTTCTTTTCCAACTCAACCGTTTTTGGTGAGGACTGGGTGCTGGCGGCCGGCAAAGGGGCGCGAAGTTTTATTGCGCACAGCTCTTTTGGATTTGTGAGTACACTTCGGGCTTACACCCAACTTTTCTACGAGGTTGGATTTGGTGATTCGACATTTATTCGCACCGGACTTGGCGACATTCAAAAAGAAGTTGGTAGGCGATATTTTGAAACTAATTCACCTACGATTGCTTCAGTGACGCAGGTTCAGCAAATGGTGATGCTGGGCGATCCGGCCCTCAAGTTATTTGGTGCGCTAAAACCGGATTACGAGACCAATGATGACGCCATATACCTGGAGTCATTTGATGGCAGCCCCGTCAATGCACTGGCCGATTCATTCGCTGTCAAAGTCATCACTCAAAATTTTGGTTCGGTGAGTAAGTTACCTTTTAAAGTGAAGGTGACGAGGACATTCAGCGATAATACGGTCAGGACCTATGATTCCGCTTTTGCTTCACCAAAATCCCTCGACACACTTTCTTTTACCCTCAGGAGAGAAGCAGGCGTCAGTGGATTCGGTAGCAATCAATTTTTGGTGGAACTGGATTTTGATGATCAGATTGAGGAGCTCAACGAAGATAACAACTCCGGTTTACTTAACTTTTTTATTCCCCTCAGCGGTACAAAGAATCTCCTTCCACGCCCATTTGGAATTGTCAACTCAACCAACGTTAAACTCAAGTTTCAAAACACAGATTTATTGTCTGACGAAAGGATGTACAATCTGGAAATAGACACCGCGGCTACTTTTGACAGCCCGTTTTTACAACAAGTTGAATTGAGTGGCAAGGTCCTCATGGAGTACGATTTAACTTTACTTGCCGCAGATTCACTCGCTTATTATTGGCGGACAAAACTTCGGGATCCGTTGCCAGCTGAAAATAAGGAATGGACCTCCACATCTTTCGTTTATATAAATAATGGTCCGGAAGGATGGGCTCAGGTGCATTTTCCCCAACTCATGGAAAATCCCACTGCGGGACTTGTAAAAGATCCTGTGACGGGGAAGCTCAAATTTGAAGAAACGGAGGCGTCTATATTCGTTGAGAATTATGGATCGAGCCATCCAAGTCCATTACCCACCTCTTTCAAGATTAACAATGTGGAGTACAACCTTTCGACACAGGGACAGCCTTGCAGGAGTAACACGATCAACCTGGTTGCCTTTGACAAGACCACCCTGGTGCCCTATGCAGGAATTCCATTTGTTTTTCAGGATCCACGCACTTGCGGGCGGGAGCCCCAGGTGATCAATAGTTTCAGGCTGAATGAACTTGAAACGGGAAACAATGATGATCTGCTGAAATACATTGACAACATTAACCCAAGCGATTCCGTGGTGATGTTTTCGATCAGCGATGCGGGGTATGCTTCCTGGCCGGCCAATGTAATCACAAAGTTGGAAGATTTGGGAATCAGTAATGCCCAACTATCTTCTCTTCAGGCAGGTGAGCCAATAGTTGTTTTGGCAAAAAAAGGAAGCGTTTCCGGAACGGCCATCGTGAAGAAAACGCAGGCAACTCCCGCGAACGAACAACAACTGGTAGTCAGCGAGACACTGACGGGAAAATTTACCAGCGGTTCGATGAGTTCTGTTTTGGTTGGCCCTGCAGACGATTGGAGAAATTTCAGGGCTTTCACGCGAGAGCGATCGCCATCCGATGTATTTTCATTTGATATAGAAGGTATCAATCTGGTTGGCAACGGGACACTCTTGTTTGCGGGCGTGAATGGCGCGCAGGATCTTACTTCGGTTGATCCGGCCTTATTTCCGTTGATTAGCGTGACGATGAATACATCTGATGAATTGGAACAATCACCTGTTCAACTCCATCAATGGATGGTAGATTACACACCGGTTGCGGAGGGCGTATTGTTTTTTGGTGGAACAAAAGGGCCAATAGAAAGGGAGGAGGGTGCCGAATGGGTCGCCAATTATTCATTTCTGAATATTACCGACAAACTGTTTTCCGATTCCTTGAAGGTTCAATTCGAAGTCTTCAATAAACCTCAACGGAAAAGCGAAAAGAGGGCAATCAGAATCAGTCCTCCGTCACCTGGAGACTCGTCCCGGTTTTCATTCACGGTAGATACCCGACAAAAGACCGGATTAAACGATGTGAACGTGGCGGTCAACAACCGAATTATTCCCGAACAGTATTATGAAAACAATGTGTTGCAATTATTGAATTACCTCAATGTCATCAGAGATAAAATTATTCCGGTGTTGGATCTGACTATCGATGGCCGTTATGTGCAAGAAGGGGAATTGGTTTCACCAAATCCGGTCATTGTTGCCCGGGTTTGGGACGAGAGCCGTTTTGTAAAAAAGAAAGACACGGTTGGTGTCCGTTTGCTGCTCAAATCTCCTTGCGGTGATGAGGATTGTGAATTCCAATCAATACATTTTACACGTGAAGACGTCACCTGGTTTCCTGCAACCGACACATCAGACTTCAAGGTTGTCTTTAAACCGAACCAACTGGCAGAAGGAGAACACGTTCTCCGTGCTGAGATTGAAGATGGAAGCGGCAATATGCCTTCTGTCGATTACGAGGTGCGCTTTAATGTAAGTCTGAACGCATCAGTCAGGTTTGATGAGGCCTATCCAAATCCTTCCCTTGGTGACATGTTCTTTGGATTTACCGCTTCGGGAGACACCGCGCCTGATGCCTATCGCCTGCAGATTTTTTCGCTGGATGGACGCACTATTAAAAGTTTTTCAGGAAATGAAAACCTGCGCGTAGGGAAGCATGAACTATTATGGGACGGCAGTGATGACCACGGCATTCAACAAAATGGGGGCGTTTACCTTTACAGATTTTCAGTTTCGCTCAAAGGTCGCTCCTACATGAAGAGCGGTAAACTCATTTTGTTTCGTTGAATGCGATCACCGCTTGATCAGTGTGAATGACCGCCCGGGCCGTGCACATGGCCGTGCTCAATTTCGTCTTTGGTGGCCGGCCGGATATTCATGATTTCCACCTCAAAATTTAAAGAGACTCCGGCTAGCGGATGATTTCCGTCAACGGTTACGGTTTCACTTCCAACTTCCTTAACTGTAACAACTTGCCCCTGCTGGGTATTAAATTGCATACCGGCATCCACTTTTTGTCCTCCAAATGCTGAGATGGGTACCTGCTGAATCAATTTGTCGTTCTTGAGTCCATAACCCTTCTCGGGCGAAATTTTCAACTGAAATTGTGCGCCACTGGATTTCCCCTCCAGCCCTTCTTCCATTCCTGCAATAAGATTTCCCCTGCCATGTATGTAATTCAACGGATCGCGGCCTGAACTGGAGTCGAGGATGTTGCCGCTGTCGTCACGAAGGGTGTAATGAATAGATACTACTGAGTCTTTGGTAATGGTCATCGAAGTTTGGGGTTTGATTAAGAAAAAGGAGTCGAGGGCTCCGGTTTATTACTACAGCTACAAAGGTAAAAATATTATAGAAACACCCGGCCGTAACTACCAAATTACCGTGCATTTGTAAGTATTATCTCTTGTTGGGAACATCGACAACCTTTGATCATTGGCTGATATGAACAGGAATAATACGTGATAGGCAGAATACGGTGATTTCACCTACATTTGGTGAAGAAATTTTCCCACCTATGGATAGATTGATAACCCGCGTAATCGGTGCATTGGTCGCAGCGGCTCTGATCTCAGTTATAGCGTTGTCCTGTCAAACTGAAGAGTTGCCTGAATCATCTTTCGATCTCATTCAAACTGAAATTCTGAATACATCCTGTGCCATAAGTGGCTGCCATTCCTCAGTTGCTGATCCGTCTTTTACGCAGCACAGACTTGTGCTGGAGGCGTCTGCGTCTTATGCAAATCTGGTTGGAGTAGAACCCACCAATGAAGACGCGAAGCATAATCATCTTTTTCGTGTAAAGGCGTCCGAACCAGATTTTAGTTTACTTTTTCATAAGGTTAGCACCACATCAGGAGTCCAGCAATATGGCAATCCCATGCCATTAGGGCTCACTCCCCTTACGGAAGGGCAGGTAGAGTTCATTCGACAATGGATCGAAGCTGGCGCGCCACGAGAGGGCCGTGTAGCCGATCCGGCTTTGCTTGGCGATGAAACGCCACAACCTGAATTGTTCACGCCCCTTGCTCCACCTCCTGTAGGCAAAGGTTTTCAGGTTGGCCTGACTAAATTTCAAGTGGCGCCTAATTTTGAGCGAGAGCTTTTTGTTTATAAAAGACTTGGAAATACAGAAGAAGTCTATGTAAACCGTTTTGAAATAAAAATGAGGCCCAATAGTCATCATTTTATTTTGTATGACTTCAATGATCAAATTCCTTCCAATTTCAAGCCTGCGGTTGACGTGGTCCGCGACATTCGCAGACCGGATGGGATACTCGACTTTGGCCTCATGGTGCCTATGGCGTATCACGTATTTGTTGTCGGCACTCAAACCCCACATTTTGATTATCAATTTCCGGACGGGGTTGCACTAAAGATACCGCAAGATTATTCGCTCGATTTCAATTCACATTATGTCAACAAGCAGGGGATACCGATTGATGGCGAGGTGTATGTCAATCTTTATACCGTTCCCGAGACCAGCGTGACGAAAACGGCAATTGCCTTGAATCTGGGTAACAATACCCTGAATCTGCCGGCCAATCAAAGGACAACTGCAACAAAAACCTTTATTTTTAACGAAAAGCGATCCATCTACAGCTTAACCTCCCACACGCATCAGTTGGCTGAACTTTTTATCATTAAAATAAAAGGGGGGATCAGGGACGGAGAAGTTGTATATACGAATTCACATTGGAGTCATCCCCCTCAAATCAACTTTGACCCTCCCATTATAATCAACGCGGGAGAAGGCTTGATTTCAGAAATCACTTACAACAACACCCGAAACCACGCGGTAAAATTTGGCCTGACAAGTGAAGATGAAATGGGTATAATCTTCGGTTATTACGTATTGGATTAATTTTCATTCATTGCCATTGCCCATGCAATTTGCCTATGGAGTCTTCGAATCGAATTGCCTCAAATAAGAAATAAAAAAGCCCTCACTCGTTAGCTGCGAAAGGTGTAACGTATTTGATGCTACGGAGTCTTTGCTAAATGGTCATTGCACTTTGGGTTTCAATTGTAAGAGAGTAATTGCAATAGAGCGATGGCAAAATGAAGAGCTGACCCGCAGAGTACGCCACAAAGTTAGGAACTGAGTGAAATGATGAAATTAAATCCGAACAGGTGAAGCGAAAGGTTGGAGTGAAGCGGCTGTAAAACCACACGTGGATTTTTTATTCGAAACTTACGTCTCTTACGTCAATCCATACCAGCGTTGGAAACGGTTTTGATTTATTGTCCGAACCATTGGGAACGACCTTTCTTTTGGAAGGGACAAGGATGCCATTCCAACTTTTGAAATTTGTACAGTAGTGTGCGCCCCGCGCCCATTTGGCAAATACTTCGGGGCAATAATCGAATCGCACCATCTGAAAGAGGTCGTCAAAATAAAATATCTGTTCTGCAGAGTGAGTTGGAATGTGAGGTGGAAATTTCACCTGTAGCCTTCTCCAAACCAACCCATTTTCATTCCAAGGCTCGATTTCTGTGCATTCAACGCCTTTGTAAGAAAGCAGAAACGGTGAATTGAAGTAGTTCCAACTCGCGTACCCTGCAAAGTACAGCAGGTCCAGGTCGTCCCACCAGAGGTGATGCCGGAAAGATTGAAAAGCCTGCCTCGGGTTTTCTCTTTTCTTGACAAGCGTCCCCTGCTCAGATTCAATCTTCACTTCGTTTTGTATAAACGTTCCTGTGAATCCCTGTTTGGGATAATCATTGAAAACGACAATTGGCTTCCTGGTTGAGATATCCAGACTTCTTACTCTCAGTCCCGCATTATTAAACTTGGATTTAAATGCTAACCCGCCAAATTTTATGGTAGGGGAGATGATGGAATATTGATTCCATCTTGAAAGGCCGCCATGTGCCTCAAGTACTTTTTCGAGCAGTTGGTTCATCTTAGTTTTTTGGAAAGTCGGGATGGGCCATGATCTCCTCTATTTGTTCAACGTGCCTGTAGCAGTGAGCAGCAGGATGGAGTGTCCATTGATAGACATCCAGGTTGCCGAACACCGGATTCGTACTGAAATGTGACCGCAGATCATCTTTAGTTTTTTTGACAAAATCTATGGTACGCATCCTTGATTCTCTAAACGCGTTTAGTGCATCTTCAAACGAGTTGTACTTATTTTCCTGTGGCTTAAGCGATCCCGGAGCGTTGAAGTTCTGTTCTCTTGTGGACATTTTTTTAATGAATTCGTCATCGCTAATATCACTTTTCTGTCCCTCACCGGATTCCTGCAGTGACTTTTCTATTATTTTCATCACTACATTCTCGACATTCACTAAATGATCCACATTGTCCAGGATGCTCCACCTGCCCTCCATTGGCCGGAAGGTCAGTTGTGTATCGGAAAGATTTTTGGTGAGTGAGATCAATTTATTGAGGCTTCCTTCCAGGAGGTCTATAGACTTCTTACGCTCAGCTTTGGTCAGTTCAGGGGCAGGAGAAAGAATCTCTGTTTTCGAATTAGCTTTTTTGTTGTCCCATTTAAAAGTTGCTGGTTCAGTAATACAAGATATTGCGATAATCAGGGTGATAAAAGAGGCCATCATATGTTATGGTGATTGTAAATGATTTGACGAAGGTTGGTTGAAAAATGAACGGTCCGGAAGATTCAACAAAACCGCTCAGTCTGGAATGGGAAATCCAAGGTTCTCGATGACTCAACTACTTCTAATTCACAGCAAGGTTTTCTTCGGAATAGATAGTAGAGGTATAAAATGTTTGATGAAACTCCTGGAAAACAGGATGGGCTGCGGGGTTGCCAGTTTGTGTAAGCAACACACCTACTACTTTGTTGGCGGGGTCCACCCACCAATAGGTGCCTGTTACCCCGGGCCAATGGAAAGAACCTCCCGGCAAGTTGGCATGATTGGGAAAGCTGAATTCCATCGGTTTCCATTGTTTGGGGTCACCGGTCAAAACGGCAACAGCCAGACCAAAACCTGTGTTGGGGAATGGTGCACCGATCGCATTTAGCGGATATAGTTCATCAGGGAGCAAATTGGATGTCATCAGGTTCACAGACTCTTCCGTAAGTATCCTCACTCCGTCCAACGCTCCGCCATTCAGCAGCATTTGGGCAAACCGGTAGAAGTCTCCGCTGGTAGATAGTAAACCGCGTGTTCCAAGGGCGTAGCTCATCTCCTGCCTCATGGGGCCGTTAATCAAACTTAAGTTACCATCCGGACTGTAGAGTGAAGCAATCCGAGTGGTATCTTTTTCCGGCACCACCCAGTTGGTGTCAAACATTTTTAGTGGCACCAAAATATTCTTGGTCACGTACTGGTCCAGTGTCATACCGGAAATGACTTCTACGATCCGGCCAACAATGTTGGTCTGCGCTCCATAAGTGAATGAGACGCCTGGCTGATGATAGAGTGGGAGCGCAGCGATCGCGTTGACACATTCCTCCAGGCTAGTTTTGCCATAGGGATCGGCCTTCCGAAATAATTCATGATTTTGAGGTAGCACCCCAGCCATATGCATAAGGAGAAACTTTACGGTAATGGGAATATTTATCGGCTGGAGGCTGCCGTCCTCCTCAAGTACCTTTGCGTTGTCTAAAGCCGGGATATATTTTGATGCAGGTTCGTTGATGTCGATTTTACCTTGCTCCATCAGCTGCAAAAGTGCCACAGTAGTTACTGGTTTTGTCATCGAGGCAATCCGGTAAATGGAGCTGTTCGTCATCTTTCTACCACTTTCAATGTTCTGCCATCCAAAACTTTTTTGATAGATAATCTGTCCATGCTGGGCGAGCAATGCGGATGCGCCAGCCAATTTCCTTTCATCCGCATATTTTTGAATGACTTTGTCCAACTGCGTTTCAGTCTCTGAAACCAGTGGGAACCTCCTCTCAGTATTGTTGGCTTTTTTTGAATTGTTGCAGCCAATTACCAGAATGACGATTATAACCAGTTTGTGAACGCTCATTATTGGGTGGCTTATATTGGACATATATTATGGAGCCCAATTTTCCAATCAGGAGGCTCCTGCTTTAGACGGCTATGCAAAGAGAAAAAGACGGAAAATTATATAAACTTGATACCAATGATTCAAAGTTGATCCAGATCGTTCCATCAACGTCTTCGAGAGTCATTTTTCGGCCGATTAAGCGGGTCAAATCGTCTGAACAAATGTTGGGGTCTAAAAATTGGCATCCCATGACCGTTTGTGATTTAACCCCGGACGGTGTTTTCTAATTATTAAAATAAAGCGAGAATAATGAGACACAGCAATTACATTCTTAGAGGAGCTCTGATATGCGCCTGCTTTTTTGTTGCCATTAAAAACGGGAATACGCAGGATCAACCTTTTGAGGTGCCTACCACCAACACGCGGGGGAAAATACAACAGCGGGTGGCAGCCACTGATATTGAAGTGGTATATAACCGACCTTCCACCAAAGGGAGAAAAATTTTTGGCGACCTGGTTCCTTTTGGCAAGGTGTGGCGTACGGGGTCCGATGCCAGCACAAAATTAACGTTCTCTACCCCGGTATCGGTCAGTGGTAAGCCAATCGGTGCAGGTACTTATGAGCTATTTACCATTCCGGGAGAAAAGGAGTGGACCATAATTTTACAGCAAAACAAAAATCAGTGGGGATCATATCGGTACAGTGCCGAATTTGATGTTCATCGATCGGTAGTGAAATCATGCAAAGCAAATGCGACCGAGACTTTTACAATCAGCTTTGATAATATCACATCAAATTCTACTGAAATTTCCCTAATGTGGGAAAATGTAAAAGTTGCAATTCCTCTTTCAATTGACCTCAAAGCCACCGTGCTCCCAAAATTAGAAGAGAGCGTTTCGCAAGGTGAAAACCGACCATACTTTAGGGCGGCAATGTTCTATTTTGAAAATGATCTTGACATTAACCGTGCTGCGGAGTTGATGGCATTGGCCATAAAAGATAATCCCAGCCATTTAGGCATGTTATATAGGCAGGCGCTGATACTGGAAAAGAAAGGGGATTTAGCCGGAGCCACTGAGGCTTCCGAGAAGTCGCTGGCTGAATCGCAGAAGGCTGGTCAGGAGTTGCGTGATGAATATGTAAAACTAAACACTGTTTTGTTGCAGCGTCTAAAAAAATGATAACGTAAATCCGGTTCCGAAAGAATGGCGTTTAAAGGAAGGCGTGCATGATGGGTGCGATTCATTTTTATTTGTGTTAAAAAACTTGGTGGAAAAAAAGGAACATAGCTTATGAGAAAAAATTCGCGCCATGATTTGTTAGCGCTTTTATCGATTCTGGGAATTCTACTGTTTCTCAAAATTCCATTTCTAAACTTGATTTTGGCACTGATTGCGGTGCTAATTTACACAAGCAGGAAGGGTGGTATTGTAGATGAATTGGGCTTTCATAGACCGAAAAGTTGGACGATGGTGCTGCTGCTATCCGTATGCCTGTCGATTGTGGTTTTTCTCATTAGCTATTTTGCGCTGCTGCCAATTATTGAAAGATTGACTGGCACCAAACTGGACGTTGGGATGTTTGAAAGTATCAGAGATAATCATTTGATGCTCGTTTCCAGCTTAGGCCTCGGATGGGTAGTTGGTGGCCTTGTGGAAGAGATTGTTTTTCGTTCCTTCATAATTAGAGGTTTTGCGAAGATAGCTACTGACAAAATCGGAGTCATCTTGGGTGTTTTGGTATCGGCAAGTTTGTTTGGGTACCTACACACCTATCAAGGTATAACCGGGCAAATCCTTACTGGATTTGTTGGGCTTATACTGGCTATCATTTTTGTCATTAATAAGCGATCAATTTGGCTTAACGTCTTTACCCATGGATTTATTAATACGATAAGTATGATTATGCTATATTTTGAGGTGATTTAATGGTGGTTAAGCCAGAGGGGCTGTAGTGTCTTCTCAGCAAGAAAAAGCCGAACACAATATTCATAAGCTAATCAAGACTTTACCTGAATTTAATGGAACAATAAATCTGCCATTCGTGACAAAATGCTAGCTATCTTCAAGAACCTGTTTTTGGCGGCAGTAGATCTTAGTTGTCAATCATCTACGGCTGATTTTTGAAAATAAAAGTCACCTCTTCAATAAGTCCGTCCCAAATGCGATAGATCGCAATTACCTCCATTGGCTGGCTGTCTTTGAATTGAACTACCTGTTCATGATCAATAACAGTATTGCCAAGAACCGTTCGGTTAACAAGGGTGCAATGAAGGTCGGTGGATTGACTAAATAAGCCTTCGTAGTTTTTCCTTAAATCATCCTTGCCGATCATCATCGGCACCCGCGGAAATCGCTACACTTTAACTGAATCTTTGTACACACTGAGAAACTTGTCTATATCCCTCGCATTGTAGGCGTCCAGTTGTGTTTGCACAAGTTGCACGTTTAATAAATCATTTACCTGACTCTGACTTGATGCTTCATTGGGTAAAAAAAATACTCCTATCACCATCCATTGAATCAAAAAAGTTGATTTAACCGTATTAGACATCATTCCTCGACATAAGAATGGGGCGCTGCGATTTATTATGAAGGGAAAGCGCTGCATAGAAGTAATCATGGTTGATGTTTTAACAATACAAACTAGCCCTTACTGGACTATTTACTGAGAATGTTGTTAATCATTCAGGCCGTCCATAATCTTTTCCGGGTTCGTCTAATCTACTCAAAATCATTTTTAAGCCATGAGAAAGTTGCTGTTTTGTTTTTTGTGTTTGCTTCTTGCTAAGTCATCCTATAGCCAGCAGATTGCCGCTCATCCTGAAAAATTAGGGTTCAGCCCCCCAACCCTTACAAATGCTGATGCCATTCTTCAACGATACGTTGACCAGAAGAAACTGGCAGGAGTAGTGGCGTTGGTCGCACGCAAGGGAGAAATTTTTTATTTAAGGAGTTTTGGTATGCAGGATATCGAAAACGACCGGAAAATGCAGGAGAATTCCTTGTTTCAAATTGCCTCCATGACCAAACCGATCACCACCATCGCCTTGCTGATGTTGTGGGAGGAAGGGAAAGTAAAACTGGACGATCCGATCACAAAATACATCCCCTCCTTCTCAAAACTTAAAGTAGCGTTGGAGGATGGCAGTTCAATACGACCTAAAACACCGCTCACCCTGAAGCACTTTTTGCAGCACACCACCGGCTTGCCCGCGCTGGGTGATCCAAGCATCAATGAAAGAATTGATCGATCCAAAATTAATTCGTTAAAAGAGTACGTTGATTCCTTTGCCAACCTTCCTCTGAAGCATCAGCCCGAGGAAAAGTTCACCTACTCACTTAACACAGATGTGATCGGAAGGGTCGTAGAAATTGTTTCGGGGCAACCTTTTGAGGTCTTTATCAAGGAAAGAATCTTTGATCCGCTGGGCATGAAAGATACATTTTACAACATCCCCGAGGACAAAGTGAATCGCTTCTCATCCATATATACCTCAACTGAAAGCGGATTTCAGTTGCGGCAGGGACCAACCACCACTCCTGAAAAATTCGTCAGGGCCAATGGTGGACTCACTTCAACAGCTTATGATTACTTTTTGTTTTCACAAATGATGTTGAACAAGGGAGAACTCGGTGGAAAGCGCCTGGTCAAAAAAGGAACCATCGAACTGATGACCTCCAATTTGCTTCCGGCTCATTTATATCCGCTGACCGTGATGGGCACGCTGCTGGAAGATACGGGCTTCGGATATGGAGTTGCAGTATTAACTGGTGATCCCAAAAATTGGAAGCCGAAACCATTGAATTTTCCAAACTCATGGAACCTCCCAGCAGGTTCATATTACTGGTCCGGTTCAGTGAATACGTATTGGTGGGCAGATCCGGCCAATGAGATAGTGGGAGTGTTTATGTCGCAGCTTACCAACCTGGGCGAATTCCCGGTATTTCAGGAGTTTCATCAATCGTTGTACAATCACCTCTATTCCCGGAAAGATGACTTGATACTTGAAGGTGCATTTCCTGTGAATGCAACCATCACGCCTGAAGAAAGAGACTTCCTGTATCAACACATGACAGACTCGAAAAATGGTTTGATGAAGGCGGTCAAGGGACTATCTAAAAAGGAGCAGAATTTCAAATTTGATCCCAATCGTTGGTCGGTACTGGAGTGTATGGAACATATTACCATCACAGAATCAAGTTTGTGGGAGTGGGCACATTCCGGATTAGCTACTCCGCCTGACCCGGCCAGAAAGTCTGAGGTGAAAGTAAATGAAAAGATGATCATAGCTCGATTGAATAACCGTGATAATAAACTTTCGGCACCGGATGAGGCGCGGCCTGTCGGCAAATACAAGAGCGTCAAGGAGGCCATCAATGACTATTCGCCCAGGCGTGATGAGACCCTTGCCTTTGTTAAAAGTACACAAGATGATCTGCGAAATCATTTTGTAGTGCATCCAGTGGCGGGAACTATTGATGTGTATATGGCGCTGGTGCTATTAAGTGCGCACCAAAACAGGCACCTGATGCAAATCAGGGAAATCATGGAGCATCCGGATTTTCCAAAAAAATAACTTTGACCAAAAGGGGGCTTTCCGGACGATTGGCTCGAGTGATAAATTAACTAGACGGTTCTGTCAACTAACAATTCTCGCTTAGCCAAAAAGGTAGCCCTAAAAGATGCAACTCTCCTTAATTTATTGACCTTGATTTATGCGTTATTTTTATCATCATCTTATTGTAATTGTTTTTGGAGCTTTAGTTTGCGGTCCCACTATTTCCGTTGGACAAACAATGGCAGCATCTGGTTCTGGAGTGCGATCGCTCTACGACCGTGAAGTTGAGTTTTCGAAGTCGTGCGCGGCCATAGGTCAGCACCAAACAACTTATGAATCCCTGGCTGAAAATGGAATTCTTTTCAGACCCGGGCCCATAGTTGCCAAAGCTGTTTTGGAAAAACAGGATCCTGGTTCTATTGTACTTAAAACTTATCCGCTTTTTGTCGATGTGTCAGCTTCAGAAGACTTTGGCTACGTTCATGGTGTGTATGAATTCCAAACGAATAAGCCACTGACAGATCCAATTGATTACGGGTTCTTTTGTACCGTGTGGGAGAAAAATGAATCGAAGCAGTGGAAGGTCGTAATCGCCCAGGCCATCAGCACAGGTACTGAAAGGCCGGACAACGTATCCTTAGATTTTAGTTTTCCCGAGGGAGCCGACCAAACGCGCCCTTATTCCAAGAATGTTTCCAAAGAAGAAGTAGCGAAACAACTCACCAGCCTGGAAAAAGTTTTTTCAGATAATTGGCAAAAAGTACCGTCAAGCTCGCACTTTACCAAACTGCTGGCCGATAATGGAAAAATATATCGCAACGGTGAGATGCCCACTTCAGATATAAACGCTGTGAAACGATGGGCTGAAAATTCAGATGTGCATAGTTGGAAGTCCATAAACGCTGGCGTAGCTAATTCAGGAGATATGGCATTCACATACGGTTCTTTTAAAATGAGGAGCAGGGGAGAAGGGCTTGGGCACTATATGAGAGTATGGAAAAAGCAAACCGACTCCTCCTGGAAAATTGTGGCCGATGTGATGAAAAACCCACCCAAGGAGAAGGCGGGTGAATAGGATTTAATGGCATGGAGGAACCAGAAAAGAAATTTTATCAGATTTTAAAATCATTATCGAGGTCAGAAAAGGAAGTGAGTCTGGGGAAAATGATGTCTGCGCCTGGCATCGTATACGACAAGCGTGTTTTTGCGTTCTACTGGAAAGAACAAATGGGCTTTCGTGCCGGGAGAGAATTTGATCCGGATACGCTTAGCATAAAAAAGTGGGAGAATTTAAATCCTTATAAGAATAAACCACCAATGTTGGATTGGTTCATTTTGCCTTTTAGCGAATCACCCAGTTGGAGTAAGCTGGCCCGAATCTCACTGAAGAGAATGATCAACGAAAAAAGGGGAGCAAAAAAGCGAAACTAAAGAAGTAGCACCTGAACGGACAAAGAATTCCATTTCAAAGACAGTACTAGCCCTGCAGAGTCACACGATATAGGGTATTTTGCAAATATCTCGTCCATTTTGGACTAGTCAACCAGTCTTATTGATGCGTACTTTGTAATTCATCCCTTAATCGGACTAATTTTATGATAGAGAGCACATTAAATATCGGTGGCAAAATGACCCTGGAGGAGTTTCAATCTGAATTTATCACTTTCCAGCGTGACTTGAAATCGTATCTGTTGCGCATTTTAGGCAGTAAGCAGGATGCCGAGGATATCTCTCAGGATGCCTACATCAAGGCTTCGCAGAAACTGTCCACCTTCAAAGGCAACTCGACTATTAAGACGTGGGTGTTCAGCATAGCGACTAACCTTTCACGAGATCATTTCCGGGGAAAAAAACGTTGGTCAGTGAACTGTATGACGAACGCAGCCGATCATGCCAAGGCTACGCCTGAAATTATGCAGCGAATGATGGATGTGAGTGAGAAATCGCCTGCCGGAAAAATGGAAATCAAGGAGCATATAGATTTTTGCTTTACATGTATGGGCAAAACGCTTCCCATTGAAAATCAGGTGGCACTCATATTGAAAGATGTCTACAGCTTTAAAGTAGTGGAGATCATGAAGATTATGGATCTCAGTGAAGGAAAAGTGAAGCATGCCATAGCTGATGCAAGAAATGCGCTGATGAATATTTTTGACAAGAAATGCGCCCTTGTAAGTAAGACTGGAGCCTGCCACCAATGTTCAGAGCTTAACGGAATACTTAATCCAAAACAAAATCAGCAGGAAGAGCTGATGAAAATCAAAATGGCAGAAGAGGCGAAGGCAGGGCGCTCCAGTGATCACCTCTACCAATTGAGAGCAGAACTCATCAAGTCCATAGACCCACTAAATGCCAGTGGATCAGATTTGCATAATTACTTTCTCGACCTCATGCCAGAATATTCAAAGTAACAACCTTACTACTACGTTCATCCTCTTGATGGAATTCGTCTAATGGGAGAAACTGTAGTTGAACTAAATCCTACTGGCGAATGCTGAAAATTGAAGCCCAAAAAGAATTAACACGGCAAATTTGGATTGAAGTCTGGGACCAAATAGAACATTTTCATGAAAATGTGGACAATGGGGGAGTTGTCCCGAGACTAAATGTCCAGCAAATCAAGGATACTATTAAATGTATAGACCTCGAAAATGGAGTTGACCCTGAACGATTAATACAATTCTCAATTCAGAACCTTCGCAGGTATAACATCCATAATCATAATTCATCCAACTTTGGGGTTTATGGAAATGGAATTAACACCTTGGGAATTTCTATTGAAGCCCTGCTGGCAGCCTTTAATCCGCAATTGGCTACATGGATACAAAGTCCTTTTGCGGCCGAGTTGGAATCATACGTCATCAGACTATTTGGTAAAAAATTTGGCATGGATGGCGGGGTAGATGGATGTTTTACAAACAATGATGCGGAGGCAAATCAAACCGCCATTTTAGCAGCGCTGTCCGCTAAATTTCAAAACTTTAAAGCAGGAGGGATCCATCAGTTGAGGGGGTTGCCCGTGCTGTACGTTTCCAAAGGAGTACACCCTTCGATGGTAAAGGCGGCTCGGATGTGCGGCATAGGAACCTCAGGATTGCGGATGGTACCGGATGATGAAGATAAGTTTATGGATACCGCAGCGTTGGATGGGATGATCCGTGACGATATCAAATGTGGACATTTCCCTTTCATGGTTATTGGAACAGCCGGCAGTATCGTCAGTGGTTCAATTGATCCGTTACTTGAGTTGTCGGCCATCGCCAAACACTTTAAACTATGGTGCCATATTGATGTGGGATATGGTGGGTCGGCATTGTTCCAGAGTAACCTTGATGTCCTTCTTGAAGGAATCGAATCTTGCGACTCTCTTGCTATTGACATAAGTAAGTTTCTGTCTCTCCCATCCGATTCATTCATGTTCATTACACGCCAGGGAGAGGTGCTTGAGGATACATTCGGCCATGATGAAAACTACCTGCCCAATGACGCTTTTGCTGTTGGAAATGCCGATGGATTTGCAAGAACCATGCAATGGTCCAGAAGATTTTCTGGACTAAAGGCATTTATAGCCCTCGCACAACATGGATGGAGTGGATACAAAGACATCCATAAGAGACAAAATCAGGTGGCTTGGTTCTTAAGAGAGAAATTGGAGGAGACGGGATGGACGATAGTCAACAAGACATTACTTTCCGTGGTTTGTTTTAATAAACCTCACCTCACCATACAGGATTTAAGTTGGATTTGCCAGGACGTGATTGCATCAGGCAGAGCATGGCTTTCGGTTGTATCGCTGGACCATGATGTGTATTGCCTCAGGGCGTCAACTACAAATTTTAAAACAACAGAGTTGGAGGTGATTGCCTTGGTGGAAAGTTTGGAAGAAGCGGAGGAGAAAATCTGGCTGAGGCAAAACAGAATTCCTGAATTATAGCTCCCGAGAATTTTTTTGAGATGCCTTATCGGAAGGCGCTTGATATGGTTATCACCGTGACCAACGGTTGAGCGTGTGTAAAAAAGTTTAACAATAAATAATATTATTTTAGTTCAAATTGGAGGAGAGAAAGTGATTTCCTCCTACTTAGTTTTGATCAAAGAAAAAAACTAATAAATTATGAAACGGATAAAAAGAATTGTGGCCGTTGATTCAAGTGTATCGCTAAACCTGATTCACGTTATCGTGGGTAGTTCGTCCGAGTATTTGTTGGTCAACGAGTACACAAGTATGGCCCGCGCAATAAAAATGTTAAAGAAAGATCTCCCGGATATCGTTTTGGTAGATGTAAACATACCTGAGTGTGCTGGTCCGGATACAATTAAAAAAATAAAGGAATCACTACCCTATATAGAAGTCATTGCGATGTCTGAGAGCAACGATGACGATTTGGTTAAGGCCTGTATCGCCAATGGGGCAAGCGGATTTATCGAGAAGAACAAAGAACTCCCTTCAAAGTTGTTGTCGCACCTGCATGAAGTGACAAGGGGGGGAGTAGCAATGAGCCCGGTGCCAATGAGGCGCTTGGTTGAATCTCTTTGGATCAATCCATTTTCGCCACTCACGAAACGTGAAACGGAAATTTTAAAATTGATGTCTGATGGTTTTACCTATACAGAGATAGGAAAAAATTTGGATATATCAGCAGAAACCTCAAAAACGCACATCCGGAATATATACAAGAAGTTAAAGGTAAAGAAGAAGTCTACCGCTCTGGACAAGGCGCGGATGGAGCGGTTAGTCTGATGGCGATGAACCATATCGACTGGGAATCTGGGAAAACCTCAAATTCCTATTCCTTTGAGATTCCGATTTTGGATTTTGGTAGGGCCGTTGAATTCTATCAGCGGGTGTTTGAGACCAGCCATAAAAAAACAATATTATTCGGCATGGACGTTGCCTTGCTGGCCAATGACGCGATTCCGGTGAATGGAATCCTAATCGATACAAAACATGGCCTGATAAAATTTGAAAAGAGGAGTGTTATCATCCAGCTCAGTTCTAAGGAAATATTGAAAAGACTTTTGCAAAACGTGGAACTTGCCGGTGGTTTTGTCAATCATAAACGCCATACGCAAAAAAATTTTCGTGGGAGCTTTCAGGATCTGGAAGGGAACGTCATCACCTTCCTGGCATAGTCGGATTTCATCGGGAGAAAATCGACTTTTTTTCTAGTATCTCCCACAATAAGGAGTAGGGATTCGCGATTTCGATCGTCCTAATTTTAACATGCTGTCGTCTAATTGAATAGATAACCCACGGTTGAGGGTTTTTCCAATTTGATGAATATGATTCGCATTGCTATTATCGAAGCCGACATTGTCTGGAAAAACAGCCTGCTGGAGCTTTTTGAATTTGTTCCGAATTTTGTTGTTGACTATGTCTCCGAGGAATATTTGGAAGCTGCTGAACGGCTGCGAAAGGATTTCGATGGAATTGTTGTGGTTGGAGCCTCAGCCGCTGGCGATAGGGAGGTAATTAGAAAAGCCATCAGGTGCCTGACCGATGTTCAGAATCCCACCAAATTGCTGGTTATTTCCAATGAGGAAGATATCTCTTTTATAGTTGAACTCCTCAACTTTGGAATTTCCGGCTTTGCACTTAAGAGCCTCCCCGTTAGCCAATACGTTGGAGCAATTGAGGACATAGAAGCAGGCGGGGCTTATTTAAGCCCGACTGTGGCTGCAAAACTTATGGCGCTGTTCAAGAAGAAGTACAATTCTGATCTGTCGGAGAGGGAGATTGAGGTACTTAGTCACATGGCGAAAGGGAAGTCCTACACATCCATTGCAGAGGATTTATTTATTTCTAAGACGACCGTCAAGGCCCATATGAGAAACATATACTCCAAGCTACAGGTCAATGACAAAGCGTCAGCGATTAAGAAGGCCTACTCGCAGAAAATCTTAATCAACATTTAGCCAGGAAGGTCATTCAAATCATGACGGGTCTCCAATCGGGACTGTGCCACTCTTTTCCAGTTCTCCTCTTGACACATGTAAATAATCTAACGATCGTAATTACCCCATTTTGATTTTCCAAATAGTCCAAAATGGACTAAGGATTAGCCTGCCGGGTTTGGGAATTTTATGAAATAATATTTTCAATTAAACCAATTTTCTATGAAGAAGTTTTTACTACTATGCTTCTCATTCGTTTTCGTGCTCACCGCATGGGCACAAGAGCGAGTGGTTTCAGGTAAAGTGATAGCCGAAGAAGACGGCTCGACAATACCTGGTGTGAACGTGGTGCTGAAAGGGACCACGAATGGTACGGTTACTGACATCGATGGTAACTATCGGCTCAATGTACCGGCATCTGGCGGTACTTTAGTTTATTCATTTATCGGCCTCCAGACTAAGGAGGTTCCGATCGGTGAAAGGTCAATCATCGATGTTCGTTTAGGGCTCGATGTACAGCAGTTGACAGAGGTTGTTGTTACAGCCCAGGGAATTGAGCGTGAGCGCAAGTCTATGGGATTTGCCACCACAACCATCTCTGCTACGGACATTTCAAACAAACCCGAGACTGATTTGGGTCGAGCCTTACAGGGTCGTACACCCGGGCTTCAGATTCTAAATTCGTCCGGTCTTGCAGGTTCAGGATCGAAGATTAATATCAGAGGTATAAGTTCCGTATCAGGAAATACCCAGCCGCTGTGGGTAGTTGATGGAGTCCCGGTCAATACGTCCAACAACGAAACCAACAAGGATTTTCAGGACGGACAGGTGTCCCCCAATCGGTTTATGGATTTGGATCCGAATAACATTGCATCCATTAATATTCTCAGAGGCTTGAG
>CAZZNH010000001.1:0-368798 GCA_964655635.1 uncultured Ohtaekwangia sp. | reverse complement strand
CGAAGCTGTTGATGGTAACTTTGGCCATTGGATTCAATTGATTGAAAGGTTAAGGTAAGTTTTATTTTGCTAACGATGAAACTTCAGGGCGTCATCGGCCTTTACACTTCTTGTCGAGAATTATTATCTTTGCGCTTCATGCAATATGTAGGATTCCCGAATAAACTTATCCATGCGCTTAGCTCAACTGGCCCGAAAAATAGCTGTAAAACCTTCTGAAATTGCTGCCTTCCTCGCTGCACGCTCAATTGAGGTAGAGGACTCATCGAACGCCAAAATCAATGATGATCACGTGGTGATGGTGTTGAAGCATTTTTCACCCGAGACATTGATGGCGGAAAATTCAAACCCGGAAGCGGAGCACGCAACGGAAGAAGTTGTAGGAACGGGCACGGGGGAAATGACAGGTGAGCCTGAGACACACGAGCCAGTGGCCGACCAGGAAGAGGAATTGGAAATAACTGAAACGACATTCAATGAGGTCATCAAACCACCCAAGGTAGAGCTGCCGGGCTTGAAAGTAGTGGGCAAAATTGACTTGCCGGAGCCCAAAAAGAAAGAGGAGAAAATTGCGGATGACCAGGGAGCGGATGAAAAAGCCGAGACCTCATCAGCCAAACCAACGCGGCCCGCGCAAAGGAAACATGTACGGCCCAACCAGGAGGAAAGGAGGCCTCGCAAAAACCCGATTGCGCTGCAGCGCGAACGCGAAGAACGTGAAGCGTTGAGAAGGAAGTTGGAGCAGAAGAAAAAAGAGAAAGAACTGCGTACCCAACGCTACATAAAAAAAGTAAGTACCAAGGTGCAGATCCCTAAGGCCGTAAAGAAACCGA
Organism: uncultured Ohtaekwangia sp.; assembly: GCA_964655635.1. Classification (GTDB taxonomy): domain Bacteria; phylum Bacteroidota; class Bacteroidia; order Cytophagales; family Cyclobacteriaceae; genus ELB16-189. The sequence continues at coordinate 367,965 of CAZZNH010000001.1, read as the reverse complement.
AACACGAGGACGAATACGAAGTGTTGGTCGAAGAGGAAACAAAACCCAAATCATTCATCGGCAAGATCCTGGGCTGGTTCGTCTCGGATTAGTTTTCGCATGGCAGTTGCGATTCCATACTTTAGACCGTTCGCTGCCGAACAACCAACTGTACAGTATCGAATAATAATGTTTGGCTATCGCGTCATAGAGGCGCGAATCAACCCAAAATAACCTGGCAACTTATTGCCTGGAAACGGCAGGACAAAACACGCTTCGCATGCGCACCCTCATCGCTTGTATATTATGGTGTATCTTATTGGTTATCTGCTGGCCCGTGGCCATTCTTTTAATCTTCCTTTTTCCGCTTTTGTGGTTATTGCTCTTGCCCTTTCGCATCATCGGCTTCACCCTCTCGGCACTATTCGAGATCGTTGGAGCCATCCTTTTGTTTCCCTTTAGGTTGCTGAAGCGGGTGTAAGTTTTACAAACCGCTGCCTGATGCCTATTTTCTCTCTATGGGTAGGGCGACTGAAAAAAGAAAGCCATCTTTTAACGCAAAGCCAGGTCTGTTGGAAGAAAGGTAACGTTGATAGGACGAAGTGAATATCAGCGAAGTCGATTCTGAAATCTTGAATTGAGGAAATGTAAAGGCGAGCATGGCCGATGTCGCATGGTTGTTGCCTTCAAGGACGATGCGATGCCATACGTAAAAATCAACTTTGAATTTTCTGGCCTGCCACGTGATGACGGTTCGGTTTGCCAGTTTCATTTGCTGCTCCATGTCATAAAGCAACGCTGTGTTTTCAACGCGTATGGCGGGCATCAGTTCCCAGTACAAAGCCAGGGCTGTATAGTAGTCGGAGTCATCGTCATGAAAACCCTCGGCCTGCGAAAGGAGATACCCGATAAATACCCGTGCGCGTAACGTGGGATTTAACCGGGCGGTGGCAAATAATCCCGGCTGGAGGTAGTTAACAATGGACGGCTCCCTTAGGTCTTGGGATTTGAACAGAAAAAATCCCAACGCCTGACGTTCATAGAAAATATTGATGTCCGCGTTGATGTGATGGTTGATAAGTGCCCCCGTAAAGGGAAAATGCCCGGTTGAATTAATCCGTGGGGTGACCACCAGCGTTGCCTTTTTCACGGAGTCAGGGGGTTGACCAAACGCCAGGATCGAAGGCGAAGCCATCAACGGGAAAATCACCAGCACCGCCAAAATCCTTCTCATGAATACAAACAAGCTGCTTACCAGTTTAGGTCAAATAATCCCACGCCTCTTCCACGGGTGGTGAGTTTGATCGGTTTGTTCTTTTTTTCAAAGTTCGCCTCTACCTTCCATTTTTCACCTTCTTTTTTAGAAATGAGGAGTTCACCATTTTCTTCCCTGAGGGGAAGGCCCTCTAAAAAGGCAAGCACATCGGCCCATTTGGGCAACCGATAGGTGCCGACTAACTTTTCGCTGGTCTTGTACATGACATTTTTCATTTTGCTGGCCCTAAGGTGTGGATGGATAAACTGTTTTTCAACCTGATTCTTGCTTTGTATAGGTCAAAGAAAATAGCGCGCACTGACAGCCTTATGGCAGGGCGAAATAAATTATTTCCAGTTTCGGATGTGGTCTTCTACGGTAATGTGGTTCTTTTTCCGGAAGGGCTCACCGGTGTTTTTGAGGGTGTTGATTTGCCTTACAATAAAATCGCGGTAATCGTGGCGTTGCCAGCACCAGGCGATCAGGTGCCATTGGTCGGTATAGTAGATCATACCCACCGGCTCGATGTCGCGCTGGGTCACGCTTTTTTTAACATCCGTGTAGGTAATGTTTAAAATCGTGTTGTTGCTGATGGCATCCTGTATTTCGGACAAAAACTTATTGTCATTTTGATGGGGGTTCAGCACCTTGATACTGGTGGTGAGCCGTTCGGACCGTTCGCGGTCAGGCGATCTTAAGACCGCCCGGATTTTCTCGAGGGCCCGGATGCTGTTTTTTGCCGTGGCGCCATCGGCAAACCTTTCTGCCAGCGAAGCAATGAGCACCAATGCGTTGGCCTCTTCGGTGCTAAAGGAAACAGGAGGAAGGAAATAACCTTTGACGATAAAGTAACCCTTGTTCGGTTCGAACGAAACCGGGATGCCGATCTCACCCAGGGCTTTGATATCCCTGTACACGGTGCGCACGCTGATCTCAAATTTGTCAGCGATCCTTTCCGCCATGATGTACTTATGCGATTGCAACACCGTGAGTATGCCCACCAGTCGGTCGACCCTGTTCATCTTTTCAGGTTTGAGGTTTCAAGTTTACAAGTTTTCAGGTTACAGTTTACAAGTTTTCAGGTTACAAGTTTTCATCCCAACCCTCCAGTACTGGTCGTCATATTTCCTGGGGAATGGAATCGCGTGGATTTTTTTGGGAAACCGCTTTGCCTCCTGCATCACGTTGAATCCGCCACCGGTAAAAATTCGATCCGCCAACGGAAACCAGTCGACAGCCGGGAAGTACGCAAGAGAATTTTCGGATGCGGACGGCTGATCTGTGATCACCACGAAGGCGGGTGTCTGGTTTTCAATAAGGGCCACATCACGTGCATAGGCAACCAGCGCGTCAACTTCCTCTTGCACAAAAGCATGTACGATCAGCCAGATGGGCCTTTGTCTGGGAATCATGGCCTTTGGAATCCGGTGCATATCACCCGATGGATAGTTCAACTCCAATGCCTCCACGTGACGGGAATGCTGGTCCACATACCTTTGATGATCGGGTTCCAGTTCCTCGAGGCAAAAAGTTTTGTCAAAGAAAATAGCATCCGATAACAGGGGTGTATAAACGTCCCACTTTAGCCGTCTGGCCAGGTAATAGATTTTTTTCGCGCGGATGTCATTCAACTCTCCGAACAGGCCGTTGGGAAACGTATCCACGTATACTTCTTCGGCATCATGGGACCCAAATATTTTTTGAATTGACTGCGAAAGAGCATCCGGGGTGTCTCCCTCAGGTATGATCAATTTATTGCGCTCAAACAAACGGGATGCCTGTGGATTGTTGCTCACAATCCTGAACTCCGAAAATTGAAACTGGTTGATGAAGGTGCGCACCCGTTGCAGATGGCCCCAACCACCGCCCATGGCATAAAATAGTTTCATCGGTTTCGCTGCACGAGTTCTGCCATGATGATAAACTTCTCCGTGTCTTTCAGGTCATTGATCATCAATATTCCGGGGGCCAGGGAGATGCCAAACCCTTTGATGGTGTATTTGTCTTCCACGGTAAATCCCTCTGCGCTTTCACTGAGGCGGATGGTCTTCAGCTCCTTTTCATTTTTTTCAAGTTTCAATTTCCCCTCGTCCCGAAGTTTCACCTCGTAGGCGCCATGCATCTCCTCGTTGTTGGCGATTTTCAGTTTGTCGGGATACAGTTTCACTTTCCACAGCAGGCGCTCATTTTCGTTGCGCAGTTTAAATCCATCGTCATCCATTTTTACGGCATACACCATTTTCGAACCATCGTAGTATTTTCTCTTGTCACTTCGTTTTGCTACACCGCGCAGGGTTCCATCCGGGAGATTAACGGAAACCTCATCCGATCCCAGATAGATATCAGCCAGCGCTTCTCCGGAAGTATTGTTGATGATGTATGATCCGGCATTGCGGTTGGTGTCAGTGAGCGTGCAGGCGCAAAGCCCCACGATCACCATCCAGGAGATTCTTAAATAGTTGGTCATAATAGTTGCATTCATTTTCTACTGTATACTTGGTGGCAATGGTGGATTGTAAATTCAGTCCCAGCGCCCTGCGCTCCATGGCACCCATCGATATAAATTCAAAAAAAGCCTTGCGGCACGAGGCTGCATCACCGGGCTCAAAGAGAAGTCCGTTTTGTTGATGGACAAGTACGTCATGCATGCCGTCTACGTCTGATGCAATGACGGGAATACCCAGTGCACCCGCCTCCAGCAAAACATTCGGCATGCCATCGTAGTAGGAGGGGATGCTCACCGCATCGCAGCACAGGTAATATTTCATCAGCTCGTACCGGTCCAGAAATTCGTAGTGTGTATAAGAAAGGTCGCTCCCTGCCAGCAGTGCCGCCACTTCGTCCGGGATCTCTCCGATGAGTAAAAAATAAAGCCGTGCATTGACGCTGGATTCGCGCAATGCGTCCAGCAGAAAGTGGATTCCTTTCTTTTTCTTCAACTGTCCGAACAATCCCACACAAATCTTATCGGGGCAATGGGCCTGCCTCCATTGCTGTGCGGCCTTGTGTTCGCTTGGAGACGGTTGCCATTGCTCAGCGTCTATCCCGTTCGGTGCATGCTGTACTTCCACTGCCGGGTATAATTTTTTTATTTTCTCCTGCTTCCCTTTAGACACTGCGCAGACTACCTGTGACGCCTCCATGGCATCTCGCAACAGGTCCCGCTTGCGGGGCGTAAAAACGGACGTATCGAAATCATTGCCGCGGATCATGGTGACCAGGGGCACGGACAACCACTTCGAAAAAACAGGAGCCCCCAGCATAGGCAGGTATCCGCCAAAACAAACCAGTGCATCCACCGGCTGTTGTTTGAGAAATTCCCACGCGATGTTCAGGGTGTGAGACTCGCTTTCATCGAAGGGCGCGGTGGCATACCAACCGTTGAGTTGCTGGGTTTGTTGAAAGGCAGAATGACTTCCTGTAAAGTGAAACACATCGATGGTATGATTTCGCCTCCGCAAATGATCTACAATGCGGTCACACGATTGCGCCATGCCTCCGCGCTGCGGTGGATAGTTCTCAGTCAGCCATAAAATGCGCTTGCCCATCAGCTATCAAAAACCTTGCCCGATTCGTCACCAGCTCCATCACCGTCATCCGCGATGCCCCTGTTTCTTCGCATCACGCTGTCGTGATCATATTCATTGAAGATGAGGTCGTTCCACATGAGGGTTTCCACGAGGCCGGGGGCAGGTACACCCTGGGTTGTTTGCAGGGGAGCGCCCGCCACAGGCGGAACGGTTCCCGCTCCCGCATCGATCAAATTGTACAACGAAGCCAGGGCGCCAAAGAAAACGGACGGTTTCAGGATGTCCTCACCCAACTGTTTTTCCTTATGTTTCAACTTGAAAACAAGATGGTGGTCGTCTTCTGAAAATTCTACGTCCGGTGGAAGTGTTGCGCTTTTAAGCCGGTAAGTGTTTTTATCGACCGTAAGGCGGATAAAAAGACGGTGAAGGGTTTTGGTCTTCGACCTGCTTTTGTTGTTGACGTTTCTCCAGGTGATTTTGTCAATTTCATCCAGGAGCACCATTTCCATGTTCGACTGGTCAGCCAGTTTCACCCCTGCAATAATCATTTTGGGCTCATACGTGGCCACGTTCCGGGTACGTCCGGCCACCTTGATTTTACTCTCCACAGGGGTCAACGCCTTGAAGGGATCGCGAAAATCAAGTGACGCTGAAAGTTTTGCCTCCTCGCCCGCTTTCTTTTTCATGGCTTCAAGAAAAGGCATAAAAAACAGCCGCAGGTAATTGTTGATATCGCGCTGCACAAATTCTTTACCGGTCTGCACGGACTGGTAGATGAAAAACACAAACAGCATGATCAGCAGGAACAGATAATACCATTCTGTGCTGATGGCAACGATGGTGGTAACAATGGTTCCCGCGATGAGAAATCCCACGCGCCATTTGATGATGGACCTGGCCGTGTCGCCATACAGATCGTAGTCGCTTGTCTTGCTGAGGAAAGCAATCCAGTGTTTGATGCTCAGCGTGGTGTTGATGGTTTTGTTGTCAACAAAGTGTTTTTGTTGCGGGGTAAGGGACTGGTAAAATTCTCGGGCTTTGCGTACGCTCACCCAGTCAATTTAGAAAGAAAAGATCAGAATTTGATTGTACAGGTCCTCCAAACTGTTGCGTGCATGGTGCCACATAAATTTTTCCCTGATTTTGGCCTGGGCCCGCTGCCCGAGTTCAGCCATGTGGGCAGGGTAATCTGCGGCTACCCGGATGGCACGTGCCAGGTCCGCAGGTCGCCCGGGCCGACACAATAACCCGTCCTTATGGTGGGTGATGATTTCCTCCACGGCCGGAAGTTGGGAGGCGATCACGGGTGTGCCGCACGCCATACTTTCCAGGATTTTCAGGGGCGAGCAGCCCTGCTCAATATTGCGGCTGCATTCCGTGAGGGGTGCAACAGAAAACAAAGCGTGTTGCAGCACCTGGTTGAGTTGGTCCTTGTCCAGTTGATAAAGCCAAATGACTTTGTTGGTAAGTCCCAGTTTTTCGATGTGTTTCACGTAGGGTTTGCTGTAGTGTGCGCTGTGCGAACAACATATCACCAGGGGAATGTCGACATCGTGCAGGTAGCGGAACGCCTTGAGCAGAACCTGAATGCCTTGCCAGGGTTGCAGCCCGCCCATGTACACCATGTACGTTGGGGGAAGCCCGCGGGGAAAAGCCATAGGCGGTGGGATAATGGCTCCGTTGGGAATAACCCGGATTTTCGAATTGGGCAGCCCGCGCTGTGTTAAATATTTCCTGGTGGTGTAAGACGGAGTAACGATGGCCGCGGCTTGGTCCAGACAGTGTTGCTCAATGCGCACAATTTTTTGCAAGGTATCCTGCGATAGTTCGGGATAGCGATAGGGGAGTTCGATGGATGGCAAGCCATTCACTTCAAAAATGGTATGGATGTGGGGGAAGGATACAAGTGCCATGCCACCCCAGGCATCGCGGTAATGCCCCACGAGCAATTGATGTTGCTGATCCAGGATCGACTTCACCCACTGGGTAAAAGCGGTTGTTTTTTTTAGGAAGTTGGTTTCGGTGGTTTCAAACTGCAGGTGATCGATGGCGGGGGTGCTGACGGACGGGAGACTCCCTGGCAGGGTGAGCAGGAGCGTAGGTGCGTACACTTTTGCCAGTACCTCCACCATGTGTTGGATGTGCGTGCTCGCACCTTTGTAGGAGGGATGCGGATCGAACGCAATGTATATGGAGCGGTAGTCGGCCTTCAATAGTTAAAATTTAACATTTAAAAGGCATAAATCAAGTGTTGGTTGTTCGGTCTTAGATTTAGGGAATTCAATATTTAAGATTCAAATTCAAATCATTCTGAAGTATTATCACCCAATTAATAATTACCATTAAACATTTAAAATTATTTCATCGCCCCATCAACCAAATTGTCATCCTATTAATCATTAATCATTACTAATTAAACATTTAAAATTATCACAAAGGTGTAAGTTCTACGTATGGTCTCCAATTGAATTAATTGAATAAAGTTATGCGCGCATACCAATGAAAAATATTTTGAAAATATTTTTACTCACAATTCTCGCAAAAACGCCATCGCTTTAGGGAAATCCCCAAAATAGACTCAGGTTATCCCCATGCGTGAACGGCAGAATTCATTTTCTTTTTGCAAATTCAACCTCCATTCTAAACAGAACGCTATGTAGTAAACAACGCTAAAAAATCCTGTCTTATGTGTACCTGTCTTTTCCGAATTCATCGTCCGATGAATCGCCCTGTTTGGCAATTGTCAATCTCCTCTTGCCAGCCTTCGTTGATAGATTTCCCGATCGTACAATCTCTGTATATACTCAGCACAACGTTCATTTCACGTATTCAAAGTAGTTAATGCAAATCAAAGTCATCCGACTATAAAAAGATTATGGGTAAACGTATAAAGACCAAAGACAATTCAGGCGCGGTGTCCGACTACGGATATATCGATTTTCATTGCCATCCTTCCATGAAGCCTTATGGGAAAAGTTTTAATGAATATCCCATCGGTGGACAAAACCCGGATCCAAATAACAAAACCAGTGGATGGTTTTACGACTCTCCAAACTTGTTTGAAAAGGGGATTCAATCGCTTGCCGGAATTTCAAAATTCACGCAATCGGACTTTACAACCTTGGCTTATGGCAATGTCAGAATAATTTGTGCCTCGCTTTATCCCCTTGAACGCGGATTCTTTAGAAATAAAGTTGGCAAAGGAGCAGCCAGTGACCTGATCAACAATTTTATTACTGGGGTAGGAAGAGCACGGGTAAATTACATTCAGGGAATCACCAATTATTTCGAAGACCTGGAACGAGAGTATGATTTCTACAAGCAACTTCACGACCAAACGGTTCACCTTCAATCGGGTAGTTACAAATATGTGCTGGTCAATAATTACAAACAGATCGAAACAGAAATAGCCAAATCACCGGAGGGCACTGTAATTTTTGTCATCATGTCGATAGAGGGACTGCATGTGTTGGATGAAAACATGGATTCCGTGGCACTGGACGAAAAGCGGGTGTTGGCGAACCTGATTAAAATTAAAAATTGGGAGTACCCACCACTGTTTGTAACGTTTTCTCATCACTTCAACAACCGCCTTTGTGGACATGCCAAAAGCCTCACCGACCTGGTGGGTAAAGCGACCGACCAAAGCCAGGGACTCGATGATGGTTTTTCTGCCGTTGGCCTCAAAGTGCTCAAGGAAACATTGAGCACTAAAAATGGCAAGCGCATTTACATCGACATCAAGCACATGAGTGCCCAGGGCAGAATGGAGTACTACCAAATTCTACAAAACGAATACGCAGGAGGAAATATACCTGTAGTGGTAAGTCATGGTGCGGCCAACGGATTGCGGTCGATGGACGAACCAGTTGTGGATTTGCCTGATACCGGAACCAGGCTGCTGTCAGATGATATTAATTTTTATGACAATGAAATAGAATGGGTAGCGCGCAGTGGCGGAATTTTTGGCATACAACTGGACGAACGAAGAATCGCCAGTCGAAAGGCGGTGAAAGCGGTGAAGCATTCCCTCTTTATCAACAAAATCAGGCACTATCGCGCAGAGCTGTTGTGGAACCAGGTGCAACACATCGCGGAGCTGTTGGACGGCAGGGGACTACCCGCCTGGGACTGCATGGCATTGGGTACCGACTTTGAAGGGATCATCAACCCACTCAACGGCTACCTCACTTCCGAGACCCTGGTGCATCTGGAGGAATACCTGGAGCGATACGCCTTCAACTACATGAGCGACCAGGGCAAGCGATTGCAAAAAAGAAATCAACTGGCTGCCGATAAGATTGTACACAAAATTTTCCATCTCAATGGTAGAGAGTTTTTGAAAAGAGTGTTTGTATAATTCTAACACCAGAATCCGTCATGATTATTTCCATAATCAATCACAGCAATGGCAAAGTAACAGACGCAGACCTGCAAACGGTCATACGCGCCATCAACCGACAGGTAAAAGAGGACTTTGAACCTTACTGGAGTTTGGGGGCTATTGTGAGGCTTGAGGGAAGAAGCACCAAAAAACCAAACGCACAGAACGCAGTGGACATGAGGGGTGATGCCGTGATTTACCTGTGGGATAAGTCTGATGTGAAGGATGCGATAGGGTATCATGATATTAACCATAGGGGTATCCCATTCGGTTTTGTCTTTCTGGACATTGCACATCAATTAAAAGAAGAGTGGTCAGTCACACTCTCGCATGAGGTGCTGGAACTTATAGGTGATCCCGAGGTGAATCTGCTCGTGGCCGGGCCACACCCGGATTCGCGAAAAAAACATGATGTGTTTCACTGGTATGAGATGTGCGATGCCGTGCAGTCTGAGACTTATGAAATTGATCATGTAAAGGTTTCCAACTTTGTGCTCCCACTTTATTTTACTGGTGGAGATGAGTTTGATGGCCGCAACGATTTCCTCGGTACCATCAACAAGGATAAGTCGAAACTCAAATCTTTTGGAGTTAACCCGGGTGGATATGTTGGTTTTTTTGATCCCGAGTTGGGCGATCACGACACCTACTCCAGGGACCACGATGCCGTAGCCCACAAGCGAATAGAAATAAAAAAGAAAGTCAAAGGAACAAGGCGGGCCATCCGGTATCAGCGCCATGTAAAGAACACCGGCACAGTAAAACTGGCCTCACAGGAAAACAGAAAAAAGAAAAAATAATACCGATATGGCAGCACCTACTTTTGAACTGGGCCTGGTAATGGCCGGAGCCGTGTCGGCTGGATCATTCACCGCAGGGGTGTTGGATTATCTGTTTGAGGCACTGGACAAGTGGTACAAAGCTCACAACGGAAACCCTCCGCACCACATTAAGATTAAGGTGATGACCGGTGCTTCGGCAGGAGGTATGTGTACCGGCATTTCCGCTTTACAATTTTTGGATCAACCCCGGTATGATAATCCCAAATCCAACAAGCTTTACAATAGTTGGGTAAAGCTGGTGGACATAGCACCCATGCTGGAGGACGATGATCTTAAAGGAGGGAAGGCTTACTCGCTGCTCAACTCCGGCATTATTGATCAAATTGCGGATAGGGCTTTTCAGTTTTCACCGGATTTTGCCAATGTACCTCCGTTCGTGTCCGATGACCTGCACCTGGTGCTTACCGTGACCAACACCCGTGGAGTGAGTTACGCTGTCAATTTTCAAGGCAACCCCGGCAGCAATCCTTATGTAATTTCCAACCACGGTGATTTTCTGCACTTCGCTTTTAGAAAACCAAATGCGGCTCCTGCTCCAGTTAGCCCTCTGTATGGTGTCCCGGTAGTCATCAACTCCAATACTCCAGACACGGACGCGTGGAATTTGCTGAAGGAGCTATGCAAGGCGACAGGTGCCTTTCCCCTGGGGCTGCGCGCACGAAGGATGAAACAGCCCCGGAAACAATTGTACGGTCTTCGTTATCCTCCTCATCAACCGGTAAACGTACCTCTCCAGGGTGACTTCAAATTTGTAGCAATTGATGGAGGAGTGATTAACAACGAACCATTTACCATTGGTTATGATATTCTCATGGGCGGGTCAAATCATCAGGATGAAGATGCGCGCAACTCCAGCCGGGCAATCATTATGATCGATCCCTTTCCTTCTTCTCCGGTTACCCTGGATTATGACGACAGCAAGGATGACATCATGAGTGTAGCCAAGGCATTTTTCGGTAGTCTTCGTGGCCAGGCTTTGTTCAAGCCCGAGGATTTATCTAAGGCCATGAATGAAAACAACTTCAACCGTTTTCTAATTGCGCCAAAACGGGAAAACCCGAAGGGAAAGGACAAGGAAAAATATCATGTAGCCGGGGGAGCGGTGGGCGCTTTTAGCGGGTTCGTGGATGAAACCTACCGTGAGCATGATTACCAACTGGGCAGGAGAAATGCCCAACACTTTTTCCGTACTCATTTCACATTGGATCAGGATAACAGCTTGTTTACTCAGTGGAGTGGTGACTTCAAAAGGCAGATCAAAGAGAAGTATGGCCAGCACCTGAATGCCAACGAGCTTCCCATCATTCCATTGCCTGATAATCTGTGGACCCCCATTAAGGAGCCCGATTGGCCAACGATTTCGCAGAAGCAATTTGATAAGAGAATTGGCAAACCCATAATGCAAAGAGTGAAGGCCGTGGGAGGCACTTTTATTAGCGGAGGACTCTTCGGTAGACTTTGGAATTGGGGTGCACACAAGGTGATATCAAAAAAAATTGCAGATGCATTTGAAAAAGAGTTGAAAGGAGCGGAGTTGGTTAGTTAGATACTTACGTAACAAAATGATCATCCATGAAATGGCCAGGGAGATTTAGCTTGATGCTTGCCTTTCTATTGGTAGGGTTGAACAGTTTATCTGTGCAAGCACAAAATGACTCCACACTGCTCAAAACTGGTGAACTGCTTGAGAACGGTGGGCAAAAATTTGATATAACTAATCAAAATTCATTTCCTGCTAATGTGTCATCCGGGTCGACCGCTATAATTACGCAAGCGTTAGTGAACCTAATACTACCTGCCTTAATTCTAATTTTTGGATTTATCGTTATTCATTACATTTCAAATTCCTTCTCTAGGTTGGCAAATTTTAAACCTGAGCATGGGGTGCAACTGATAAGTATTACGTTGATTACAGTTGGTATCCTTTTCCTTGTTTCCGTAGCTATTTTTTTGAGAATTGATAACGGTGTTTTTGCCCCTGCATTTGGATTGCTGGGAACACTTGCAGGATATATCCTGGGCAAGAATGCAAGTAAAAGTAAGGTGAGCGGACGATCCGACTCAAAAACTGATGGAAAAGCATAATGAACTTAAGACAAAAATATGCGCTAGCGATTTTGGTTGGGATTCAATTTTTATTTCATAATGAATGCTTTTCTCAAAACAACACAGTCATTTTCAATAACAGCAATGCGGTAGTCACCTTTGAACTAAGTTTTGATCAAGGTAATACATGGGTTCCTTTTTACTTGAATCCATTTTCATACAATACATATTATATGGGTTACCAACAAAGTTGTGTGTTTAGGGTTTTTACGCGAGATCCATGGGGTAATATTTTAAATCAATCGAGATATACTCTGCCGAACCTCTCGAGGTTCCAAATATTCTGGAACTTCCAACTTCAAAAATGGGACCTGACGTATTGGAATTAATTAGGAATAGTTATCGAATAGATAATTGTGACTAAACAACATGAAAAGTATAGGGGGGAATGATCATATATAAAGTATTGAATGTCGTCATAAAAAAATGAGTATCCCTGTAGTCTCAAAACGAGTTTGGCTATCCTTGTCCACAATTTTAATCGTGGCGACATTGTTCTCCTATTACTTCCTGGTATATATGAAGGACAGGGAAGTGGAGTTGAAGCAAAGGAAATTCAGAGTACTCAATCAATACGCTGAAAACTTAAAACAAAGCCACCACGATCATACCAAGAAACTTAAAATCGAGCTCAGTATTAAGGGAAAGACAACCAAAGAAAGGGATTCAATTAAGATTAAGATTGATTCGGCTAAGCATGAAATCATCAGGCCGCTCTTCAATGAATCGGACTTTACAGAATTGCTTTTTGAGGTGGAGGGCTCCATCCTGGACCAAACATTTAAAAACGTTTTGAACGAGGAAACACTGGACTCCTTGTTGAAGTCGAAAGATTTGAGCACAGTCCGGATGACGGAGTATGTTGTCAATAATGAAACATTTCTTGTGTTCATTCATCAGTTTAAAATTGATGACAAGACGTGGAGAATATTCGGCTTTTATGCAATAAGCCAGTTCAATAAACAAGTTCGAAGTGTGGATACCATGCTCGCCATGGCAGCAGTGCTGGTGCTGATTCTTCTCCTGCTGACTATGCCGTTGCTCAAACTTTGGATCATGAATGAACTGGAGAAGTTAAAAACCATTAATGTTTGGTTTAGCGGCTTTTCTATTGTTGTGGGAAGTTCGTTTATGCTGTTGGTCTTTTTGATGACCAATGACTACTATGCCAGTTATACATCAGGCGCAAGAAACGGTAGAGACTACAGGGAACGTGAAAATGTGTTGAGAGACCTTTCCGAGGATATTTCAAATCGTTTTCAAGGTGAGTTGGAGATGATTTACAACCAGTTGAAGGAAGTAGAGCCTGAAGAAAAAATATTTAGGAAAAACTATAATAGTACTTTGGTGGATAATGTGCTGGGCAAAAAAAATATAACACTTAATTGTTATAAGTATTTTAATGAAATCATTTGGGTGGATGGATCCGGACGCTCCAAACTGGTTTTGGCCACTCACCAACTTGATGACAGTGATAAAAATATCACCCTTGAGGACAGAACCTACTTTTCCAGGGCACTGCATGGCGACAGTTGGTATTTGCCCGGCACCACTTCCTGTGAAAACAAGAGATTCAGCCTGCAGTCAATTCATTCCTACCAAACCAAATTGCACGAAGCTGGCTTCGGCATTAATATTAGTCAGAACGCAGGAGAGAGCAATGTACTCGCCATGGCCACCAAATTGCACTCTGTCATGGACCCTTTGTTGCCCCCTGGCTATCAATTTTGCATTATTGATAAAGAAGGTGATGTCTGGTTTCACTCCAATACGGAGAAGAACCTGAAAGAAAATTTTTTTGATGAATCAGAACAGGATAAAAAACTTATAGCCGCCATCACGGGAAGATTTTCCATGCCACTGAGCATCAGCTATGAAGGAGCCAGTCATCGATCCTTTGTAGAGCCGATTCACAATACTGACCTGTTCATTATCACTTTGCATAATGATGACTACTTCAAATCCCCTATCGTTCTCATTGTAGGGTTAGCGTCTTTTCTGGTTTTCATTCTTCTTGTCATTCAGGGACTACACCAGGCAATATTACTGGCATTTACCTACCGATTTTCCCGCCTCAAAGTGCAGAGATTTTTTATGATCTGGCTGCGACCCCGAACCGAAAAGTTGTGGGCCTACAAAAGATCAGTGCTTGCGCAGTCGGTGATCGCTATTGCAATGTCAGGTCTCGCATTTTTTCTGCATCGCAACTACCTGGTTGTTTGCTTCCTGGCACTTCCTGTGCTGTTGCACATGTTTCATTACTTTATGATCGAGGGCAAGGAGATAATAAAAGAGGAGGGAATTGAAAAGATGAGAAGCCTTTTCTATCACCCTTTCTTTTTGTCGAGTTTAATTCTGGTTCTCCTTATCAACCTGAGCGGTGCTTACTATCTGGGTACAGACAAGGTATGGACCACTGTTTCCATTCAGCTATTCTTTGTGGGAATACTTTGGAGTTGCATGTGGTGGAGGCCATCCAAAGTCATGGTGAAGCGTCTTTTGAAATTCAAACCCAACAGGAGAAGGCGCGCGTCCGCTGCTTCGAGACAATCCACATTCATTAATTTTTATTATGGCTTTTTGCTGCTATGGTTATTCCTTGCCTCAGTGTTACCAACTTATTTTTTTTATAAAGTAGCCTATTACGAGGAGAACAAAGTATGGACAAGACATTTGCTCATGAGAATGGCCGCATTGGACGAAGAGAGAGATAGTCATATTGATCCTGAATTGAAGAAGTCTTTTGCTGAAACGTTGGATTCAATTAAGAGCATGGGCAATTATCAAAGTGCAGGTAACCAAATATCATCCCTTCTTGGCAACAATCAATACGATTCTATACCCGACTTCCGATTCTATGGTCTTTTATTCAAGGAAGGTCCGATTATTTCAGGTGAAGCAGAAGCTGCCCGGTCTGCTATTTATCCGCGGTCAGGCGATGGTAAGTGGGAGTGCATGGAAAGCGGATTTGAAACGGTGCTTCGGTATCAGACCCAAAATGGGGATACCCGGTTTTATAAAGCTGGATTTTATCCATACAGATTATTAAAAGGAGACTATTGGGTCTTGTACGCGGTCATTTTAGTACTGATGGGCTATATCATATACCGGATGCTTAAGTTTTGCATCACCCACATTTTTGGAATAGGGTTATTGTCGAGAGGGTCAGCCAAATCCCTGGACCTCGTGGAAGGTGGGAGGCACTTTATTGTTGGATTGCCCTATTCAGGTACGAAGCACCTTATCGAAGGAATTAAATCCAAATATAATAAGGAGGAAGTAGCAGAGATTGATCTATCAAAGGATAAATGGATTAACAAGGACCGGAAATGCAAAATTGTAATTGCCAACAATTTTCAAAATGATTTGAACAATCACGAGGTGAATGAAAGAAAACTTAAGCTACTATCTGAATTGCAGGACGACCTCCAGATAACCATTATTATAATCTCCACTTTGGAGTCCCAGGTAGTACTTGAATTTTACGACAAACTGGCGACCTACTACCTTCGGGAAAAGGGTGATTATGAATTAAGCGGTAATTACAGGACGTGCAAACAAGCTTACCGGCACTGGAAAAACATACTCAGTCCATACATCATACATTATAAAGCACTCGGTCGCGATAGCCTCATGAGCGATGGCTATGTTGCCTACGAACTTAATCATGGAGTGTTTTTGCCAAAACTCAGCCCATTCATCAAGCAACCCGTCAGCAATGAGATGGAAAGGGAAGATATGATTCTGCAGGTGGAAGAAATGTCTCAAACCTATTATCACTCCATTTGGAATTCGCTGTGCAGTGCAGAGAAGTTCATTCTATTCGACCTGGCCAAGGATGGATTTGTAAATATGCGCAATATGAAAACCATCCGCATGTTGAGACAAAAGGGGATAGTAATCGTGAAAGATGCCTTGCGAATTATGAATAAAAGCTTCAACAACTTTATTCTGTCAGTGGTCAATGAAGATGATGAAATCAAGATGGAGGAAGAGATGAGAAGAAAGGGAACCTGGAATACGATGCACTTGATCATCGTGATCGTGATTGTGAGTATCCTGATTTTCCTCGGCATCGCCCAGGAAGAAATGTTTAAGAATTTCCAATCTATCCTGGCAGCGATGGGCGCCTTGCTGCCCTTGCTGGCGAGGTTCGGAGGAATTTTTCTTGGATCAAAAGTAAAGGAATGAGAGCCTCAACCGAATTTAGGAAATAAGAGAAATTTATTTTAATCATATGAAAGCCACCAGCATCCCCGCCCACGAACGATCTTTCCTTAACACAGGCATCGATTCTTATGGTAAAAAATTCATTTTGAAATCCGTAACCGTACCTGTGGCCGGCAGTGCGGACAAATTGAATATCATTGAGACCACCCGGGAAAACAATGACAACTCCTTCTATTTTACTGACATCGTGCCCAAAGAAAGAATTGTTCTTCACTTTACTGCCGGCTACCTCAAAGGAGATATTGCCGCACTCACTACTCCGCAAAATCATGTTTCTGTTCCCTATGTGATCGGTCGTGGTGGTGAAATCTACCGGCTGTGGGACGACAAGTATTGGTCCTATCACCTCGGAGTGGGAGCTTCCGGTGGCAACACCGCGATGAGCAGGAGTTCCATCGCTATTGAGCTCTCCAACATTGCCTGGCTGGAGAAAGTCAACCAAAATTTGGTGTCCTCCTACAGCAAAACGGATGTCTACTGCGCATTAAGTGAAACGGGATTCTATAGCAAATTGGCTACCCCGTATCGTGGGAAGGCGTTTTATGCCTCGTTCACGCCAGCACAATATGCCAGCCTTTCAAAATTGTTGAAGCTGTTACTGGCCAATTACCCGGCCATTCAGCGAAAGTTTTTGGATGCGCCCAGGCGGTACGAGTACTTGCCCAACCCGACAAGCCACAAATGCATCATGAGCCACGTCAACTTTCGGCAAAGTGGGAAATGGGATATCGGGCCGGCCTTTGAGTGGGATAAAGTTTTGATTTGAGTGACATCATAAATTTCAGATATGCGACATTATACTATTAACCTTTCGATTGTAGCTCTTTTTTTATACTCATACCTATCAATCGCTCAAATTGGTCCTCCATCCATTACGGCAGGGATTGACAAAATAGTGTATGAAAAGGGAAAACTGGACGTAGAATTGATCTCCGAGATTGTCTCTTCCAAGCAGGAGGAAGTGAAGAAAGAATTGATGAACCGCCTTGTGCTCCGGAAGCTGGAGTGCGGAAGTTTTGCGGGATGGAATTTTGCACGCAAATCCCTGGATGTACTCATGACCGAGCGCAACCCAAAAGTGATTACGGCAGAATTGCTGAAGAACGTGGCGGAGCTGGGTATAGCGGTGGGAATTGCTGAGTTCTATTTAAAAGATTTGATACGTAGAAGCAGATGTCAAGAACTAACCACCAACGAAAAGAGATTCCTGCTTCAAAGTTTTAAATTCTTGGATGAAAATGGCCAAAGATCGATTGCTGAATTTATCCCAACGCATATGAAAGGCACTGTTCAACCAGCTTTTAGCAATAACAACAGACCGAGAGACCTTGAAGCCACTGACAGTTATTACGATATCCTTTTTTGGTACACCAGGTACTGGGATATTCGTGATAACGATTCACTTAGCACTGAAAAGTATAAGGAAATAGTTAACCAATTAGATGAATTAATGGACTTTTACCAGAAGTATGAGCTTGAGGAGATTCTTAAGAGAAGGAGAGATAATAAGGAGCGTAACAATGCAATTAAAGAATTCTCAAAAAATTCTGTTGCATTGGCAAATGTTTTCGAAAATAATACTTTGGATTTAGATGTCTCAATTTCATCGCTCGATCAGAAGTACCTGCCGTCCATCACATTTCTAAAAAAATTCAAGAACAGTTCCGACAGGTATTCGGAGGAGCGCGCCACCTACAATGAAAAGCTTGGTGTTTATTGTGATTTGATCAATCCTAATCAAATATTGATCGACCTGGTGTATGATGTAGCCTTGAACAGTGAAGAAGTCAGGGAGTTGGGATTATTCCATGATCCAGATGTGGATCAGATGACCTATCAGCATTTGAATAAGGCGTTAATATTTGATGATGTCCAATATGCGAGCTATCACGTCATCAGGCCAGAACTCACTAAACTGGTAAAAACTATTTTTAAATTCTACAGAACCTTAAAGAGCGAATATGTTAGCGATATACCTGTCAATTCTCTTGCCTTTAAATCGAAGGCAGCAAAAAATGATGTATATAGCTTATTAGAGAAATCCAGTAAGAAGATTTTTGATCTTTCAGCAACTATAAAACTTGACAGTATCTTTAAATCAAAAGGAGATTTTCAAAATTTGAAGTCAATGCTGGGCAAACTGCAATTGATTTCCGGCAAAGAGTTCACTTACAAGTCTGATTTTGATGACATCGCCTACTACATTCAAACAGAAGTATCACCTCTTCTGGCTGAACTGAACATTGTAAACAGTCAATTGATGAAGCCACTCTTTGATGAGGTTCAAATTTTTCAGGGCCTGATTGCCTCCGGATCTTATTTAAAATTGTATGATCACCTTGTTTTGGAATATCGAAATGAGAATTTGTTTATACCTAATTATGAAGAGTTCATCAGATTGATTGATATTTTGAATAATGTGGACCAGGTTTCTTCCTATGAATTGCTTTTTAAATTTTTGAGAAACTTCAGCGAAGTATACACTGGAGCCTGGCCTGGGGTTTTAATAAATCACTTGACAGATGGAATTGACAAATACGCGACACTCGACAAAGATGCCAATAACCTTCAATTCGATGTAGAATCCTTTGCAGTAGATGTTTTCAACCGTTTCGGTCGCGATAACTCTCCGCGCGTGGCCATGTACTTTTCTGTGGGTATGAACTATGGTAAGCCGCTATTGCCTGATGAAGTTTTTGTTGATAATGTGACCGAGCAAAACGTCAACTTCATTTCCGAGAAAGTAGGGCTCAAGTTCAAAATGATCGATTGGACCAGGCGTTATTCATATGGTGTCAACCACCTTGAGCGGGACAAGCGCACTTACAAATTTTCCACTTCCCGGCTGGGACACAAGCCCATTGTCAGCGACTGGTTTTTGTATGCCTATGGATCAGGTCTACTCTATCAGATAGAGGCGCTGAAGTCCACCAATAATTTCCAGTCGGCCATTTATGGCTTCGGATCAGGTATTACCTTTTTCAACGGGCTGGACTTAGGAATCAGCTATGCCGTTCCGTTCAACAATGCCTTTAGAAACGGGTTTGTTAACTTGGCCTTTGATATCAAGATCGTGGAATACCTCGGGGCTTTGAAGAAGAAAAAGAATAGTCAGCCGCAGTAATCATCAGTCAAACAAGTGATATAAATGAAAAGAATAGTTACCTGCAGCGATGGCACATGGAATAAGCCTAACAGTTCTGATGATGGCAGGCCTGTGCGCACCAATGTCCAGAAAATTTTTAACCTCATTTGCAAAAGCGATCCAGACGGCATTGTACAGATCAAATACTATGACGCAGGCGTGGGAGCTGAAGGTAATGTCGTTACCCGAATGCTCGATGGCGCTACCGGGAACGGAATTGACGAAAACATCCAGGATGCGTACGAATTCATTTCCTGGAATTACGAACCCGGGGATGAACTTTACTTATTTGGTTTTAGCCGCGGTGCGTACACAGCCAGAAGCCTGGGAGGAATGATTCGTAAATGTGGTATTCTCAAGGGCAATAACCTTAATTTATTGAACGATGCCTACGAACTTTATCGCAACAAAAAAGTCGGACCGAAGGATGACCCTGCCCGGAACTTCCGGGCCAACAACTGTTACGATGTTTCACGTATAAAGCTAATCGGAGTTTGGGACACCGTAGGTGCGCGAGGAATTCCCATCCGGTGGTTTCAGTGGTACAACCAAAAGCACTATGCGTTTTACGACACTGCCTTGAGCAGTATTGTGGAGCATGCCTACCATGCCATCGCGGTGGATGAGAAAAGAAAAACCTTTGAACCTACCTTGTGGAAGAAGAGCGGCAATGAGACCGACCACGGGTTTAAACAAGTGCTGGAGCAGGTTTGGTTTGCAGGAGTACATTCCAATGTAGGGGGCGGCTACCCGGACGAAGGTCTAGCAGATTTAGCCCTGAAATGGATGATTGAAAAAGCGGAGAAAGCCGGCCTTGCTTTTGATACCGATGGCCTGAAGGCGGATGTGAAAGGTAACCACTGTGGAGAAAAGTATGAGTCAGTGAGCGGGATATTTAAGCTGTTTCCTACCCTGGTACGGTCGATCAAGGCAGGAGCGGTCCATCAATCGGTCCATGACCGAATCAGGGATGATAAGGGATACAGGCCTAGGAATGTCCTGGAAAAGTTTTAGGTATTTGGTTCAATGGATGAATTAAAAAGAGAAAAATCAAGTCACTAACAAAATGGAAATGAAATGCGCGTACACTCTTCAGGTAATCTTGCTATTTTGCCTTTCTTCCTGTGTCAAACAGGAGAAGCAAAGTACGCGTCCAACCTATATAAAAGTAAATCAAATGAAATTCAACAATCAGGAGTTAATAAATAAGGCCATCGAGGTATCCAAAAACTCTTACTCTCCGTACAGTCAATTCCCGGTTGGGGTAGCATTGGTTGCCAATGATGGAGAAGTGTACACCGGCACAAATGTAGAGAACGCGTCTTATGGACTAACTATCTGTGCAGAGCGTTCGGCCGTGTTTAAGGCAGTTGCCGCAATTGGACCAAACCTAAGAATAGAGAAAATAATTGTATATACCCCAACAGAAGGGCTGACCCCACCCTGCGGAGCTTGTCGTCAGGTGATCAATGAATTTGCTGTGAACGCGAAAATCATAACGACCAACGGAAAAGATAAAAAAGAGTATAGCATTGGGGATATTCTACCTAACGCATTCGGACCTTTAAATCTTGACAAATGAAACAGTTGATTGAAGTATTTGGAAAGCTTATCGGGGTATTTAAGTATATACCCGATGATAAAAAATTGCCTGCCTATGCGCTAACTATTTACGCATTTGTTGTTTTATCTATATTGATTGCGGATTGGTCTGGTGTTAATGTTGATAAGCCGGTCTATTATATCATTGGATGTAGCATAATTCTTGTTCCAATATTCGTGATTAGAGGATTTGCAGCAGAGGGAAAATCTAAAATTCAAAAGGTCAAAGACTATGAGATATGGAGGAGGAGATTATTAGATGATGCCATGAGTCAGGACGAATTCGATCAGCTAGATACATTGCTGAAGAATCTTAGAAATGATATCTACATAGAATTGCAGAAGTCAATTAAGGATGATATGCTTGCTAACTTTACAGTAAATCAGGTGCGGGTAAATATTTTTTTACCAGATACGCGTATGGCGGATAATGGTGAAGTGTGCAGGCTATCGATACGTAAGGGAATGCAAATTGGTTTAGAATCCCCTGAGTCGGAGATTGTTTTTAGGCCACATGAAGGACTCACTGGCCGAACCTTCTCAAACGGAAGGTCATTGGGTGTCAGACGAACGACCGAGAATCGTCTCCTTTGGCGTGCTGTGAATGTGGGTCAGGGTGGAGCAGATCAGCAGTTTAATATGTCACAAGAACAGGAGAAAATTATTCATTCGAATCTTGAATGGGTGATTTCATTCCCGCTGGAGAGTGATAGGAAAGCCTTCGGGGTCCTTAACATTGATGCGATTACACTTGGTCATCAATATTACCGACAGGAAGTTGAGGCGGTAATGAAAAACACTGCTGGTAATAGTAATATTAGGGAAAAAATAGGGAATATCGAGCGTATGCTCTCGACTCACGCAAACCAGGAAATTTTGATAGCAAGGAGAAAGGTGGAATCCTAATTGTTTTGAGATTTAAAGCTCTCGTTCGCCTTTTTGGTTTCTAATCGGTTTTGGTCTCCTTCGAAGAAGGAAAATCAAAGTATCCTGCTAAATTGTGAAGCTAATATAGGCAGTTGGGCCTTGAGGCCATAAATATGTCGTCCATGACCAACCCTTTCTTTGAACGCCCCATCCTCAATTCACCTTACGAGTGCCCGGCACGGCATTGGGAGTTGGATAAGGACGGGCAGCCAACACAGAAAATTATAGAGAAGAGAAGACAAGCCGATTTCATAACGCCCATCCCCAAACCACGAAAAAGAAAATTATCTGCACAGGAGCAGATTATTTTTGATGAAGGTAAAGGTCTCTCCACCACGGAGCAACAATACGACCCCACATCCAACATCAATCTGGTTCGCCAGGAAGTAAGCAAGTGGAGAGAGTTACCCAATCCGAATGATTGGGGTGTAACTCCTGAAACGGTTCGACTCCTACAACATTGGCGCCACCATCGCTTCAGCAGCATACGTCCTTTCTTCTGTCAGGTTGAGGCGATAGAGACTGCGATTTGGCTAACAGAAGTTGCGCCCAACGCTGGCAAGGTTGGCAAGGGTCTAATCGAACACTTGAACAACGCCAACAACGAGGCTAACCCAGAGCTATTCCGTATTGCGCTAAAGTTGGCAACAGGCGCTGGCAAAACAACAGTGATGGCAATGCTCATTGCCTGGCAAACCATTAATGCAGTAAGGCGACCACAAAGTCAAAAATTTACACGAGGTTTTTTGATAGTTGCACCAGGCATTACCATTAAAGATCGGCTTCGCGTGCTAAAGCCTAATGATCCAGACAGCTACTACGCGAGTCGAGAGTTGGTGCCCAATGATATGCTTGATGACTTGCAGCGTGCAAAGATCGTCATTACCAACTACCACGCATTCAAACTGAAGGAACGGATAGAACTTTCCAAAGGCGGTCGTTCATTGCTTCAAGGCCGCGGGCCGGAACTCAACACGCTGGAAACAGAAGGGCAGATGATCCAACGGGTGATGCCTGAACTGATGGGCATGAAGAATATCATTGCCATCAACGATGAGGCCCACCACTGTTATCGTGAAAAACCGGATGCTGAAGAAGAAGACCTAAAAGGAGAAGCGAGGAAAGAAGCAGAGAAGAATAGAGAAGCTGCTCGCCTCTGGATATCGGGACTCGAAGCGGTAAAACGAAACATTGGATTGACAAGAGTCATCGACTTGTCAGCTACACCTTTCTTTCTCAGTGGCTCGGGTTATGCAGAGGGTACGTTGTTCCCCTGGACGATGAGCGACTTCTCGTTGATGGACGCCATCGAGTGTGGTATCGTTAAACTTCCTCGCGTTCCCGTTGCCGACAACATTCCGGGAGAGGAGATGCCGATGTTCCGCAATCTGTGGGAACACATCCGTACCAAGATGCCGAAGAAGGGAAGAGCTAAGGGTGGCTCACTGGATCCTTTGAGTATTCCACCCCAGTTGCAGACTGCCCTCGAAGCTTTATATGGTCATTACGTAAAAACATTTGAACTCTGGGAAAAGGCAAACATCAAAGTGCCTCCTTGTTTTATCATCGTTTGCAACAATACCGCCACATCAAAGATTGTGTATGATTACATCTCAGGTTTTACGCGTGAGAACGATGATGGTCCCTCAAGCTTCGTGAACGGACGCCTGGAATTGTTCAGAAATTTTGATGGAAACGGAAATCCGTTAGCGCGCCCAAATACCTTGCTTATTGACAGTCAACAACTCGAATCTGGTGAAGCACTCGACAATAACTTCCGTGCGATGGCTGCCGATGAAATTGAGCGATTCCGCAGGGAGATAATCGAACGCACAGGCGATGTACGCCAGGCCGAAAACCTGAGCGATCAGGATTTGCTGCGCGAAGTCATGAACACAGTTGGTAAATACGGTCGCCTCGGGGCCAACATTCGCTGCGTGGTTTCGGTGTCGATGCTTACGGAGGGCTGGGATGCGAATACCGTTACGCACGTGCTGGGTGTGCGTGCTTTTGGTACGCAGTTGTTGTGCGAGCAGGTGATCGGCCGTGCACTGAGGCGCCAGTCGTACGACCTCAATGATGACAATAAATTCAATGTAGAATATGCTGATGTACTTGGCATTCCGTTCGACTTCACTGCCAAGCCGGTTGTATCGCCACCACAACCACCGCGCGAGACCGTACAAGTGAAGGCAGTGCGGCCAGAACGTGATGCTTTGGAGATTCGATTCCCGCGTGTTGTAGGTTATCGCGTGGAGTTACCTGATGAACAAGTGATGGCCGTTTTCAACGAAGACTCCACTATGGAGCTCACACCCGATCTGGTGGGTGCCACGGAAACACAAAACTCTGGGATCATTGGCGAGAGGGTGGATTTAAACCTCGTGCACACCAGCGATGTGCGACAAGCACAGGTGTTGTATGAATTAGTTTCACACCTCGTACTCACAAAGTTTCGTGACCCAGGTGAAGACCCGCAGCTTCATTTATTCGGCCAACTTAAGCGCATCACCAAACAATGGCTCGATAATCATCTCGTTTGCAAAGGCGGTACTTATCCAGCCCAACTCAAGTACAAGATGCTGGCCGATATGGCGTGTGAAAAAATTGCAGCGGGGATAACGAGAAAGTTTCTTGAGGAGAATCGTCCTGTTATCGTTTCACTCGATCCCTACAACCCCACGGGTTCAACACGGAATGTGAACTTCAATACCTCCAAACCGCTGCGTTGGGAAACCGACTCCAGGAAGAGCCACATCAATTGGGTGGTGCTCGATAGTGGATGGGAAGGTGAGTTTTGCCGCGTGGTGGAAAAACATCCGCTGGTAAAAGCGTATGTGAAGAACCACAACCTGGGGTTGGAAGTACCGTATCGTTATGGATCGGAAACGCGCAGGTACTTGCCCGACTTCATTGTGCAAGTGGACGATGGCAACGGTGCCGATGATTTGCTGCACCTGATCGTGGAGATCAAAGGATACCGCAGGGAAGACGCCAAAGAAAAAAAATCAACCATGGAAAATTATTGGATACCCGGTGTGAACAACATCGGCAAATACGGGCGGTGGGCTTTTGCCGAGTTCCGCGATGTGTATGAAATAGAATCAGACTTTAAGGAAAAGATTGAGGCACAATTGGCGAGCGTCATCGACCAGGCCATCCAACAATTTAAAACTGTAACAGCGTAAGCATGGCAAAGAGAGCATCGATAGCAAAATCCGTAGAGACCATCAAGCACGAAGAGGCCAAGCGAAAGAACATACCCACGGCCGAGTACCAATCCGTGTTGCAGAAGAACGAGCAAGACCCCATACGCGTGGCCTACGAAAGGCGCAACAAAGACCTCGACCCGCAACTGGTGTGGCGCGGCAAGGATGTGCAGGATTGGAGCGACCTGGTGGTGCATGCCCCGCCATTATATATACAGGAGAAGGTGCATCCCAAAGTGTTGATTGATGATTTGATCAAGCGCACGAAAGAACAAACCAGCGAGGCGGGACAGATCGATTTGTTCTCCGATTTCAATGGCATACCGAAAGGTGTGGACAAGACCGAGTTCTACCAGCACGACCAAAACTGGTCGAACCGGATGATATTGGGAGACTCATTGCAAGTGATGGCAAGTTTGGCCGAGCGTGAAGGGCTGAGGGGACAAGTACAATGCATCTATTTCGATCCGCCTTATGGTATCAAGTTCAACAGCAATTTTCAGTGGAGTACGACAAGTAATAAGGTGACTGACGGAAGTTTGGAGCACATCACTAGAGAACCCGAACAGGTCAAGGCATTTCGTGATACATGGAGAGATGGGGTGCATAGCTACCTAACGTACCTTAGAGACCGAATATATTGCGCACGGGATCTTCTTAATGACACTGGGTCAATCTTTGTCCAGATATCAAATGAAAATGTTCACAAAGTACGTTGCATTCTTGATGAGGTATTTGGAGATGACAACTCAGTTGCTTCGATTGTGTTTAAGAAAGCCTCGCCTGAAACAAGGACAATAAAAAATGCATTCAACTATGTACTGTGGTACGCAAAAAATAAGAATGAAGTAAAAGTTAGAAAACTTTTTAGAGAGAGACAGTTGTCTGATGGAACAACCGAGGACCCAAAAAAGTTGGCTTTATGGCTTGTAATGCCTAATGGATCTGAGAGGCCGTTGACAACCGAAGAAAAACGTGAAGAAATACCCATTCCATCGGGAGCAAGAGTTTTTAGAGCAGACAAGGTTCGTGATTCTGGAAGTCTAAAGGAAAAGGTATTTGATTTTTCTTTTAATGGAGAGGAGCTCGATCCAGGTGATCAACACTCATGGAGAGGTGATCCATCTGAAATGGAACGCCTTAAGCGAGCAAATCGATTGTTGCGCACACGTGAGACGTTGGCATACAAGTATTTTATCGAAGACAATTGGGGTGTGGAGCGCAACAATGTATGGGAGGATACAGCTGGGAAGATACCTGATATGAGATATGTGGTAGAAACTAATGAAAAGATTGTTACAAGGTGTCTATCGTTGTCAAGTGACCCTGGCGATCTCGTGCTTGACCCCACCTGTGGTTCCGGTACAACGGCAACAGTAGCCGAGCAGTGGGGCAGGAGGTGGATTACAATTGATACCTCAAGAGTTGCGCTGGCACTTGCGCGCGCAAGGATTATGGGTGCTCGCTATCCGTTCTACTTACTAGCCGATTCAAAAGATGGACAACTGAAGGAATCAGAGATCACTCGCACTGCACCCAGTACAAAACCTACTTACGAAAACATCCGCCAAGGATTTGTGTATGAGCGTGTGCCGCACATCACGTTGAAGTCCATTGCCAACAACACGGAGATCGATGTGATCTGGGAGAAGTGGCAGGAAAAACTGGAGCCGCTGCGCAAGTCGCTCAACACCAAACTCAAAACATCATGGGAAGAATGGGAAATACCCAGAGAAGCAGACAAGAAGTGGTCGGATGAAGTAAAGAAACTCCATGCTGATTGGTGGAAGGCGCGCATTGCCCGCCAGCAGGAAATTGATAAGTCCATCGCAGCCAAGGCCGAGTACGAGTATCTCTACGATAAACCTTACGATGATAAAAAGAAGGTACGAGTAGCGGGGCCGTTTACTGTTGAAAGTTTATCACCGCACCGTACGTTGGGTGTTGGTGAAAACGATGAACTGATCGATCCACTAAAAGCCAAGGAAGAAAAGGGCAGCTACGGAAAAGACTTTGCGCAGATGGTGCTGGAGAATTTGAAGTCGGCAGGCGTACAACAAGCGCACAAAGAAGACAAGATCAACTTCAGCTCGCTCACACCGTGGCCCGGTCATTTTGTATGTGCCGAGGGTCGATACCTGGAAGGAGACAAAGAAAAACGTGCCGCCATATTTGTCGGTCCGGAGTTCGGCACCGTGCAACGCGCAGACCTGGTTGCCGCTGCCCGCGAAGCCGGTGATGCGGAATTTGATGTGCTCATCGCCTGCGCCTTCAACTACGAAGCGCATACCACAGAGTTCAGCAAGCTTGGTCGCCTGCCTGTGCTCAAAGCCCGCATGAATGCCGATCTGCACATGTCGGACGAACTGAAGAACACCGGCAAGGGCAACTTGTTCGTCATCTTTGGCGAACCCGATATCGACATCATTACCACGAAAGACAAAGAGATACAAGTGAAAGTAAACGGTGTGGATGTGTTCCACCCCAGTACCGGAGAAGTGCGCAGCGATGGAGCCGATGGCATCGCCTGCTGGTTCATCGACACCGATTACAACGAAGAAAGTTTCTTCGTGCGCCACGCCTACTTCCTTGGCGCCAACGATCCCTACAGTTCATTGAAAACCACCCTGAAAGCAGAGATCAACCAGGAAGCCTGGGAAACATTACACAGCGATACCTCACGTCCATTCCTCAAACCGAAGACAGGGAGAATTGCAGTGAAGGTGATAAATCATTTAGGTGATGAGGTGATGAAGGTGTTTAGGGTGGAGTAACCTGATTTTACCAACAGAATTCCATAGTCTATGCTAGAAATATGATAAGCAGTTTAATGACTCAAATTGAAAACAATGAAATTGTTTTGCCAGCCATTCAAAGAGATTTTGTTTGGACTGAGGCGCGGATCACAATGTTATTTGATTCAATTATGCGCAATTACCCAATTGGGATAGTCCTTTTGTGGGAAACCTATTTAAATATCAAGTATAGGGAGTTTGACAAAGATCATGTCTCCGATCAGGCGTACATATTTAAGGACAACGAGCAAGAAAAGCGCCTTAAGCTAGTGTTGGATGGTCAGCAAAGACTCCAATCTCTTTACATCGCAATAAAAGGTCAACTAGATAACCGCATTCTCCATTTTGATGTTTTGAGCGGGCGCAAGAACGATGACTTAAAAGAGGTATTTTACACTTTTGATTTCCTTGAGCCTACTGAAGCCGCACTATATAATGAGAACTCAATGAAGAAAAGAACGCAGGAACCGGAGGTCGACCCTAATTCGAATGCTCTGTTTGTTCCTGTGAAACAGATCATAGAAATGACACCGGAGGCTCGGTTAACTCTGAAGAACAAACTAAAATCATTGTATCGACTGTCATCGGAGGAAGAGTTCAGGCTTGAGTTGAACAACAATAAACTAATCCACGCTTTGACTAATGATCCAAACATTCTAAAGGTTTCTATAATAGATGAAAATAAATCAAAAGAAAGTCAAGATCGAAAAAATGAGTCTGATATTCTGGAGGCATTTGTTAGGATAAATCGCCAAGGAATAACATTAACTCGATCAGATTTGATTTTTTCCATGTTAAAATTGAATTGGAAGGAATCAGCAGAGGATTTGCCTGAATTTGTGAGGACAATCAACGAAGGGAATAGTTTAGAAATAGACATTGATTTTGTTATCAGATCGTTATTTGCGGTCTCGGGATTGGGGTCAAAATTTGATGTCGACCTTCTTCGGAAAGCCTCAAATATTCAAAAGGTCAAAGAGAATTACGAAAGAACTTGTAATGCCATTAGGTCACTTGTCGACTTCATGGCCGAATGCGGCATTTTGAATAGCAATATTATTGGCGGCTACTTGAACTTAATGCCAGTTGTTTATTATCTGGCCAATACGCCAAACAACCTAGTTCCCGATAATCAAATAAACCGACTGAAGACATCGCTCTATTTATTCGGTTTTACACGACCATTTAGTCGTTATGGCGACAGTAGAATAAGTCGGTTCATCAATGAAGAGCTAAAACCCAGGATTGAAAGAAAAGATTATTCTTTTCCATTAGAAGGCGCAGAAAGATGGGCCAACTACTGGGAGAGCTATACAGGGTTTGACATCAGATTATTGCAGCGAAACAAATTGCTAACTCTTCATCTGTTGCAAGGGCGGCATGGCACTAAGGTTAAATACGCGCGCAATGCACCTGAACTCGACCACATATTTCCGAGGTCTATCTTGGAAGAAAAGAACTTCGAATGGAACGAGATCGAATCATACGGCAATTTTTGGATCTTGGCCAAGACCAAGAATCAAAATAAGTCCAACAAACATCCGAAAGAATATTTTGCAGATGTAGATGACAATCTCCTTCGGAAGGTCTTTATTGATAAAGAAATGTTGAACTACAAGAAGTACCGAAGTTTTGTCAGAACTCGGGAGAAAAAGATTTTTCAAAAAATAACGAAGGATATTGGTCTTCAAAACAATGAGGCAGACTTTAACGTCTCAGATTAGTGGGCTTCATCCCCGCAGCGTCTCGTGTAGGGACGCAGGGTAACTTTAGTCTTATGTTAATGGAAGATTCGAGAGAGACAAAGGTGTTCAAGGCGGAGTAGAAACTAGATCAAAGGAAGTGATATAGAAATATTTTTTGATAAAACCGCACGATTATGAAAGGAATGCTAAGAATTGGAGTTTTTTATGATGGCTCTCATTTCACCTATGCACAGAATTATTTCTATGGACGAGGGTCAGGGTGGCTGTCTCATCAACCATTTCATCGTCTTCTGGAAGATTATGTCCGACACAATTTTCAAGGATTCATGGATTACAAAGTTGTTTACTCTTCCTGGTACCAAGGGTTGTTTACGGCAGCCAACGCAGATGAAAAGAAACTTAAACTCGATCGGAATCGACATCATGATCTGATGCACGCTGGTGTTGAAACCAAGTTTTACCCAATGAGTCAATCACAGGGTGAAAAAGGAATTGATGTGGCTATGGCAATCGACATCTTGCAAATAGGGATTGAAGGAATAATTGACGTTGCCATATTAGTAACGGGTGATGGAGACTTTGTTCCTCTTGTTCGCGCGTTGATGAAGCGAGGGATCAGTGTTATTGTGGCTTACTTTGATTATGAAGAAGGTGACCGAAAGAGCTTCGCCAATGAAAGATTGAAGGAAGCTAGCAATTATGCGCTTAACATCAATGGGTTGGAGCATGATAAACAGTTTAAGAATCATTTTAAGTCGTTGTTCAAGGAATTCAAGAAAGACCAATAAAACCAAAAATGATAGATGGAGTCATCGATGACTTTATATGAACTCCTTAGTTTGGTAGTCTCAATCCTAACACTAGTAGCATTAGGTTTAGCGGTCTGGCAGATCAGGATTAATAGGCAACAACTTTACCTCTCCACTATCACCAAGTGTGTTCAGGATTTCAGGAGTTTATCTTCCATCAATCAATCTACTACTGATCGGGAATTGATCTGGAGGTACGTTGACCTGGTAAGTGAAGAACTGTTTTATTTTCAACATGATTATGTACCCAGGAATGTTAGCCTGGAGTGGATCGATGGAATGATTGACTATCTACCGATTACTGATAAGGAAGGGAGGATTCAAAATGAGGATAAATGCCTTAAACTCCTCGCTTCAGAATCTGAAGCATTTCTGATCAATTTTCCACGAATAAGATTCGCGCTTACAGTCAAGCAATCTTATGACTGGAAGAAAATCTATTCGAGTGAAATGACCATGGTGCAATCCAGGGTGATTGAAAGGATGAAATTGTCACGCGAAGTATTGTCTAATGTGAAGAACGGATCAATATATTATTGAGGTGATCCAGCTCGCGACTGGCGCGAGTATTTCGGCTAGGCGTTGGCATGTGGGAGGATCGCAATCACTTTTCCACCAAGCATGTCGGAGCCTAATCACAAAGGCATTTCTTATCCGCCCTCAACCCTCCGCACTCAGTGTCTCAGCGCAGTGTGATACAGTCGTCAGACCACTCGCATGCTTCGGCAAACGAGTGGTCAGACCCAATATTTAGAGCAACATCAACCCTGTTATCTGACCGTAAATTCTAGTTCCAACGATTTCTTCCTAGGGTTTTTAGTGTATTTTTGGCTGAAATTGATTGGTTAATTTCCAGTTGAATAATCTCAGTTGTGAATGGCATCCAATAGGGTAATATATAAACTTTATCGAATATGAAAATAGTATCGATTTTGCTATTGACTTTGGTAACCATGCAGTTTGGTCGGTCACAGCATCTGGTCCGCCTTAAAGACGGACAGGAAATAATAGTACAGGATATAAAATATGCTTTCGATGGTGACCTTAAAGTAAAGGTAGAGCAGGGTGCCGAAAAAAGGAGACTTCAAATAGAAGATGTTGACTACTATAAGAGCGGATCTGATGTAATATACTCCGTGTGTCCTGAAGGGCGTGACTGCGGGTTTTTCCCACTTATTCAAGATGGATCAATAAAAGTATTCAGGCAAATTTATCAATCAGTTGATCAATACGGTAGTCATATCACTTATTACTATTACGCAAGAAAGAACGGCATCGACAGGTACCTTATTTCTACAAAGGGCGTTTTTGACAACAAAGATAAGGGTCAAGGCTACTTGAGTGAGTTTGTTCAGGACGATGAGGTGATACTTGGTAGGCTCAATGATGAAGACTTTAAGTTCAGATCTGGTCCTGTGTTAGATTTAATCAATAATTACAACCTTCGGCATTTTTCCAAAGACCAGGTCGTTGACTCCATTCGCAGCAATGTAATTTTTTATGTAAAGTCGAAACGTGAACCCAATCCGCAGCTCGAGCTTGTGATTAATGATAGTATCCGCCACAAGTTACACTACGCTGCATTGGTACCAACCCAAATTAAAGGTTCACCCTCCAAGATATGCGTGGCTGAATCGTGTTATCTACTTACTTCGTTTATGGGGTCCATGTACTTTGAGATTGAGTTTGATAAGAAAACAGGTATGATAAAATTTTCTGAAGCGCAGGGTTCAGATGCTGTTCGCTATATCGATTTTCTGAAAACCCGATAGCGCCACCGCGCCTCCTACTGCTCGGTGGCTCCCGCCAGTAGGCCGACAGGCAGAATGGCGTAACCTAATTGCAAAGACACTTTTTGTCCGCCCTCAACCCTCCGCACTCAGTGTCTCAGCGCAGTGTAAATGGGTCACAGTCGTCAGTATAATACCGCGCTTCAGCAATCAAGTGGTCAGACGACTAAGATGACGCAACCCTATCCACGCAATACGTGTCGCAGTTGCGGCCGCCCTTCTCCTTTGGAGAAGGGGTGCGATGCATGCGGGCAGCAGGGATGAGGGAGTTTCTGCTGGTACAACCGCAGGCACGAGTGACCTGCCCACACCCGGCACACCACCGCGCCGGTTGTGGGGAACGGGGGAGTAAATCAGATTCACGGCACGCTTCAATAACTCATTTTATAAGTTGAGGATCGCCACTCTCGACTTTGTCGGGATCGCGATGACGCGCGCGGGTGGCGAGCTGGCTTTTCATAGTTAGAGCGTACTACCCCAAATTTGGCGCGAGTCTTTCGGCAGGCGTTGGCAAATGGAAGACTCGTGACAGATCAGGGTTTGAATGGTGCTGTTTGAGATCTAAATAATTTTACCGCCATGCACGCAAATCAGCCGGTTGCGGATTAACTTGTTTGATTATTTCTGGTATTCAATTTTGGTGATGCGCCAGACAAACTGCCCCATCGCAGTTTTTACGATGGCTTCATCACCCACTTCTTTTTTCAGCAGCGCTTGAGCCATGGGAGAGTCCATGGAGATGTAGTCGGTTGCGCCAATGAGTTCTTCACTGCCCACAATACGGAGTCGTTTCTTTAACCTCTTTTGCACATTTTCAATTTCTACCCAGGCCCCAAACATCACCTTGCCTTCCTGGAAAGGGGCGTAGTGTACTACTTTCAAATTGTCAATGCATTTGCGCAAGTACAAAATGCGTCTGTCAATTTCCCTTAGGCGTTTTTTGTTGTAATGGTAATCTGCGTTTTCGGAACGGTCGCCCAGGCTGGCAGCCCAAGTAACCTTTTGGGTGGTATCGGGCCGCTCCACGCGCCACAAGTGATCCAGCTCAGCTTTTAACTTCTCTAAACCTTCAGGAGTAATCAGCAGTGTTTTCATTGTAGTTAAATCAGGCTAATATTCAGCATGGGTTTAGCTTTCCACTGCAAGAGAAATGAAATCGTCAACTTATCCAAGAATCATCGCAAGGTAACAGGTCATAGAGCAGAATGGCTGCCATTTTTTGCGGAGCATATAATTTATTAATCCCTGGTGAAAAACGTTAGCCATGCATCCGCACGGCAAGAGGTTCTTCAGTCGCCAACCCACAACCCTTCGCTTGCTCCTTCAGAATGACGGCAACATCTATGGCTTGAGGGCGAGCCTTCCTTTTTTCCCCGCAGAGTCTCCTAACACGCGATAGACTTCTACATAATTATACCGGAAGACCCTGCGGAGAATTAAAGAGAAAGATGGCAAAGTGGTCAGACGACTTCATTAATAGAGCGCGTGGCCGCCCTTCTCCCAGGGGAGAAGGGGTGCGGTGTATGCGGGCAGCAGGGATGAGGGATTTTCTGCCCAATCTGTCGTGCATCTTCCGTTGCTCAGGAGAATCATTTCTTCCCCACAGCTTCTCTCACTTTCGGTGCAATTTTCGTCCCGAAAATTTCGATCGACTTCATAAGCATCTTGTGCGAAGGACCTCCCACGTCCATGTGGGCGGAGAAGCGCGTGAGCCCGAACATTTCGTGCATCCGCAAAATTTTATCAACCGCCTCGCTGGCATCGCCAAACAGGTAGGCGCCATTATTGCCCCGGCCCTGGTCATACTGCCCGCGTGTAAAAGGAGGCCACCCACGGCTGGCGCCCACACGGGTCATCTGTGCTGCGTACACGGGGTAATAAGCATCCGCGATGGCCTGGCTGTCTTCACCAAAGAAACCGTGCATATGCACACCCACCTGGAAGTCCTTCATATTGTGGCCACCTGTTTCATACAACTCTTTATAGTACTGAAACAGGGGCTTGAACTGCACAGGGTTGCCACCAATGATGGCGAACATGACAGGCAGTCCAAGCCTGGCCGCTCGCACCACGGATTCAGGCGTGCCGCCAACGGCCACCCATATGTTCAGGTGATTGTTCACCGCACGTGGCAACACCACCTTGTCTTTAAGGGGTGCGCGAAATTTTCCTTTCCAGGTGATGTGGTCCGCCTGGTTTATTTTCAGTAGCAACTCCAGCTTCTCTTCAAACAGTTCATTGTAATGGTTCAGGTCATACCCATAGAGCGGAAAAGATTCAATAAAACTCCCGCGGCCGGCCATCAGTTCTGCGCGTCCGTTGCTGAGTTGATCAAGGGTGGCAAAACCCTGATAGATGCGCACGGGATCAGAAGAACTCAACACGGTAACTGCACTCCCCAATTTGATGGTTTTCGTTACCGAGGCTGCCGCAGCCAGCACCACCTCCGGCACCGATACGGCATAGTCGGGGCGGTGGTGTTCACCAATTCCGAAAAAATCAATGCCCACCTCGTCCATCAATTTTATTTCCTCGATCAACTCACGCAGGCGTTCCCCTGCCGGTAGGGGTTTGCCGTGCTCATCGTAGTGGTTGTCACCAAACATGCCAATGCCTAATTCCATATGAGTGCTTTTTCAGGCGCTAAATTCAAGGATTGAATTGAATCCACCAACCCTCGCTTAGGTTTGCTTATTGGATAAAGTCGTCAGACCACTCCTATGCTTCCGCAAACAAGTGGTCAGACGACTTTAATGCATCTTCACTTCGAGATAGGCCGATTAGGCAATTGGCGGAAGACGCTGCGGGGAATCATGTTGATTTTGTTTTATCAGGGCCGCACCGACATTTCCAGTTGTCCCAGGAATACGTATTTCATATCGCGAAGCTTTAGCGCCTCGTTGATTTTCTTTTGCATTTCCGGTGTGGCAGCCGCTTGGGGGCCATCATTGGCAGTTAATTGTTTCCAGTCGTTGAAAAAATTGAAAGTGATGTGTGAGGCGTAGGTATCGCTTCCAACAGGCAGCATCATCCGGGCCAGGGCCCAGCTTCCTTTCGCTCCACTGTCAACGTCCTTTTGGTGCATGGGTTTGAAAAGATCGTTTTCAGCTTTCTCGTAAGCCGCATAGGAACCCAGCGGCACCTTCATCATGTCCATGGTGGTGATCATCCCTTTTTTCATCACATAAGTATCTTTGGTCGTGTTGATCACTTCCAAAAAAGCACGCGCACCGATACTCCGTGAGGCGGATGTGGCGTTCAGTTTGGTCCGTATATCCGCTTCCGACATGTTGGGATAAGCCTTTTTCGCAGAGGCCATCAGATCGGTCATGCCGGCCATCATTTTTGCAGGATCCGTATACTGCTGAACAGTGACATACTGAAATTGCTGGTGCTGGCCTCCTGGCAACAAGGACCATAAATCCCAGCCGGTTATTTCTCCGCTTTTAACGCGTTCCTGGTGAATTTTAGACCAGAAGGTTTCAGTTTCCGAATAGGCATTGGATTGGGCTTCGCTCACATTCATAAAATCGAACACGAGGTAAAGTTTGTTTTGTGCGTTTGCATAAAAGCAAAACAGCACCAGCGTGAATAAGAAGATTACTTTTTTCATGGTGATAAAGGTTAGGTATAGAAAATTTAATCCAGAAAAAAAAGTCAATGGCGAACGCGGGCGACAGGAGTGTGGACATCGCCAAATGACTGTCAATCAATGTAATCATTCAACGAAGCAGTTCAAAAATAATACTGGGCTTTTTATATTAACATGAAAATTTTTTACGACTAAGAAAAAACCATCCCGTGCAGAGTCCAGAATTCAGCAGTTGTTATACAAGTATCGGGTGTTCATCCCCAACATTTTGTAAAATTAAATTATTGTGTTTATTGATGAATTGAGTTCACAGCACGAGGCGTCTTTATCGCTTCATGGCCAACGCGATGACGCGTTCGCATTTGCGTGTTGCCCTTTTGCGTGACCTTGCCTAAAAGATTCTTCGAATGAATGTAAGATCGCTGGCGTGCGTTTCTGGCTGGAACCAATCACCCGCTCGGTCGCGCGGCCACGAACCTTTGATTGGAGTGAACGGAACGCTTCCCTCTCGGAAGAGAAGGGGCACGGGTGTATTTTAACCAAATTTCCTCCCGCTGGGTCATCTTGTGGGTATTAACGCCCCGCGTATTCAGCAAATTTTAGGACGATTGATGCTCCTGGGCCATTTGTTTTGTTAATATCTTTGCCCCTCATCTGAAACACCTTGCCGAAGTAGCTCAGCGGTAGAGCAACGGTTTCGTAAACCGTAGGTCGTGAGTTCAAATCTCATCTTCGGCTCAAACCTCTAAACCCACCCCCGATGTGAAAGTTGTGACGCTTTTGCAAACCAAAATGCTGACCAGAGCGTCAGCATTCAAATCTCATCTTCGGCTCTAATCTCCAATCCCAACCAATACGTGTGTGAAAGTTGTGACGCTTTCGATCAAAATGCTGACCAGAGCGTCAGCATTCAAATCTCACCTTCGGCTCTTATTTTCAATTCAATGGGCACTGAATTATGAGACATGACGCTTTTGCAATCAAAATGCTGACCGAAGCGTCAGTATTCAAATCTCATCTTCGGCTCCAATGAGCTTTAAAAAATGGATGAGGGCTCCGATTGCTGGCCTTCCGGGGAACAGTGTCACTTTGTGGACAACCTGGTGCAGAAGTTGTGAACTACTTTTTCGGCAAAGGTTTTGAAGATATCATATCAAACAATAGCTTCATATCACCAAGTCATACTACCTGCTGGTTGAGCCCATAATGGCAGTAAACAAAAGGTCATTTTCCACGGAGAACGACTGACAAAAAAGCTGTCGCGATGGACTTGTGTTGGCTGTACAGGAGCCTTAGGGAAAACCGGACACCTTCACGAAACTGAATGCATGAATCGCAAGATAAGGGCAGTAGGTTTTAGTCGCCAGAAATGATTTGGCGTTGGCCACCCGCCACGGTGAGTCGGTCAGCAAGACGGGAACAATTAAGCAATTAATTGTTCCCGTTTTTTTTACCTGAAACCGTAGAAACCGACTCGCAGGGTTTCAAGGAGTTCCCATTACATGGGGTCATTTTATCCCAGATTTCAAATTATACTTTCTGTATGTTTAAGAAAAAGCTATTTTCAGGCGTGAGCTAAAATCCTCACAGGTAGGTCGATGACACGGTGGCTGAGGCAGTTCCCAATTACGATCATATTGGTCATTACCAATGTGCTGGTCTTTTGTTATTTGCGCTACCACATTGGCACCTTTCAAAATCCTTTGTGGTTTCAGGGCTTATTGTTTAACGGTGCTGAGTTTGCTCCCCTGTCGTTGGACAACGAATGGTATCGCCTTTTCACCCACCTGTTCATACATGGTCACCTCGCCCATCTGCTCTTCAATACGTATGCACTCTTGGTGGTAGGGGGAGAACTGGAGCAGGCTGTCGGGAAAGAGAAATTCCTATGGATTTATTTTCTATCAGGATTCACTGCCAGCCTGGCGAGTTTATACTTCAACATGTTTACCATAGGATTTGGTGCCTCGGGTGCAATTTTTGGTTTGTTTGGATTTTCCCTGGTATTGCAAATAAAGACCAGCAGGGTCAATGGGAATTCCATCACCCCAATTATTATCAACTTCATTCTATTTCTTGGGTTGAACTTACTTTTTGCGAAAGCGCTCAACAGCGACAACGCAGCCCATCTCGGAGGGCTGTTGGGTGGATTACTACTGGGCCTGGTTAGCTTGCTCGAAATGCCTTCCCGTTGGTTGAAAGTTGATTATCTTTTTTTATGCATATTCATAGCTGCTTTTCTTTTGTTGCCCAGGTATCAGGTTACTTATTTCCAGTTTTTTCAGCAGGTTTTAAAATTGGAAGCTGAAAATTCGGATCTGCTGAGAAAGAATATTAGTGACGAGCAATTTTTAATCGAGTTCAAGCATTCATTTGATAAATGGGATTCCGTTCATCGCCTCTTGCGAGCGCACGCCTATTTGCCCAAGGCCCTGAGGTCGGATACTTTCAGGCTAAGCAAATACCTGGCACTAAGGAAGGAAGAAGCACTGTACCGTGCAGCCATGATCGAGCAGGAAACTTTTAGGTACCTCGATAGCATTGAAATCGCACAAAGTGCCATGAATAAATTTCTCCAATTGGATTATCCACTAATTATGCTGCGCCCAGTCAGGCCTGAGAAACCCGATTCATTGCCACCCTCAAAGCTAGTCCGGGCCCATGTATGGTATGACGAAGACTGGATAGAGCTCGAACAACCGCCAGGTGAATTTTATCGACTCGGACAGAGGGATTCCTTGGGGCAGTGGCAGGGAAGAGTGGTAGATTTTTTTAATGATGGCAGGGTTCAGATGAAGGGATCATATCGTGATAACCTGCGCAGTGGCGTGTTTCTTTATTATTCTGACCATAATACCTATACCTCAGTTGGTCGTTGTGAAAATGGCGCTCCCGTGGGGAAGTGGGAGTACTTTCATAACAATGGGAAACTCAAAAGTGAGGAATATTATAATCAGGGAAATTTTGTCAAAAATTGGTGGGATGAATTTGGCAATCAATTGATCAGGGATGGAGAAGGGCAGTGGATTGAATACCATGACAATGGCAAGGTAGCGGAGGAAGGGTCAGTGAAAGGAGGAAAAAGAGAAGGCAGGTGGTACGGTCTTCATGATGACGGCTCAATGTATTTTGAAGAATAT
The DNA here is from genome assembly GCA_964655635.1 of uncultured Ohtaekwangia sp. Taxonomy (GTDB): domain Bacteria; phylum Bacteroidota; class Bacteroidia; order Cytophagales; family Cyclobacteriaceae; genus ELB16-189. The sequence continues at coordinate 328,924 of CAZZNH010000001.1, read as the reverse complement.
TATCGGATCGGACGATTGATCCGTGGTCGATCAAGAACCAAGGATGGCCAGACCTTTGTATATGATGCGAGTAGTGAATTCCCCATGCCGGAGGGCGGCAACGATGTCTTAGTGGCACATTTGAACGAGGAAGCCCAGGCGATGGCACCCACTGAACATGGGATTGTTCATTTAACGTTCAGGGTTACGGTGAAACAGGTGCTAACGGATTTTATCGTGGACAAAAAACTAAGCCCAAAACTGGATAGCGCAGCCATCGAAATGGTAAAGTCAGGTCCCAGGTGGTTGCCGGCCCGTATACACGGTTGTGAATTGATTGATGGCTGGGGAAAGGTTACCGTCCGTTTTTAATGCCGTATAATCTGCCAAAACCTGTAAATTGGATGGACTAATCCACATTCCGTTATGCGATTTATACCCTTCATCGTGCTTCTTTCCTTCTCCTGCACGCAGTCGGCAAAGGAAAGCGTAACTGCAGATCCGGCTGAACTTTCCCCGACAGAAGCAAGTGCGCCTTCAGGTGAGATTGAGGCACCGAATGATTCGTCAGCAGCTCGAGACCGCGAAACAGCGTCCTCAGAGAAAACTGGACCGATCGTCTACGTTACCCGGGAGGGCGACAAATACCATACAGCTGATTGCCGGTATTCCAAAACGGCCCACGAAGTAAATCTCAGCCAGGCAAAGGCGCAAGGTAAAACGGCATGCGGTATTTGCAAACCGAGTTCCAAAACCGGAGAGCAGCAAGTCCGCTGCTCTGCCAACACCCTGGAAGGGAACCGCTGTCAGCGGATGACTGCCGATGCCAGTGGCAAATGCTTCCAGCACAGGGGTGATTGAGTTTATTGTTCTTGGCTCACCTGCTGCCCGGCATGTATGCGCCTTAAAAGTTGACGATGGCCGTTCTAATTCGGATATTTGTCGCCAGATAATTTATTAACCTTTGTTATGACAAAATTAAAAGAAGTTGGTGAGATGACGGACCGTGAACTGATGGAGAAATTGGTGGATAACACCAGGAAGTCGTCAGACGCGATCATCCAAATAAAGAAATACCTGATTATGTTGATCGGTTTTCTGATCATCGTTTTCGCGTTTGGGCTGGTATACCTGCAGCATGATTAAATTAATGGTACGTGGCATGGGTGAGGGGAAACTTCCAATGCGTGCCTCAAGACGCGGCCTGCTGCTAGTCAAAGTAAGTCGTCAGACCACCATGTAGCTTCCGCCAACAAGTGTGCTGACGACTCAATGATTTTATTGGCGGGGTTATTGCGCCATCCTATCCTTAATACCCCAACCATCGTCCGTGATCTATCACTTCCTCCCCAGCACCATTCCGATCACGCCACCAGTTAATCCAAACATACCTGCCACCACGAGGGGGTCAACAAGGGCACCCGTAAGATTCATCATGTTTGTGGTGCCGTACATGGTCAGGTCAAAGCCAAAGCCAAGAATTAGCCCAATGGTGATCCCCGCCTTCAGGCCATCGCCAAAAGTGGTGATGTTGGTCCATTTGCTAAAAATGTATACCAAAAGATACGCTTGCAGCACGTTGCCCACGACAAGGGCCCACCACACCATCTCGGTATCGCTGCGCATAACTCCCGTAGCGGTTCCGGAATTGGCGGCAAAAAAGTCAACTAACAACATCCCATAGAAAATCCACCCCAGTAGAAATAGCGTGACAAACCCTGCAAGGGTTGCCATGATTCTTTTTTTTGAGTCCATAAAGGTTGGGTTTAGTTTTAGACAGACGGAAGGTAAGAATTTATTGGATGTTTTCAATTTGCCTGGTCCGCTGCCAACTACCCAGGAGTTAGCGTCTGGGCTTCATAAAAGTGGCTTTGACTTTTTTATCAACCCGCATGACGGCTTGCTGTCCAAACGATTGAATGTACTGTTGGCCAAGGTTGTCGATTTCCCGCGAGATCACCGTAGAAGGTTTGTGCAGGTACACCACGATATAAACGGGCTCGCTGATGAGGTGTCGTTTGTCCGGGTCATACCAGTTGCCTGACACCGGGATGGCTGTTGCCCCTTCTCTAAATACCTTGAGTACATATTCATTATGAAATCGTGCCCACTCCTCAGCCGTAACAACGCCTCCGTCAGGTCTGGATTGCCCGAAGTAAAGGCTGGTCTCCACCATGCGCTGGGATGCGCAGGAGGTTATTAGAATGCCAATCACGAGTTGCGCCAGCCTCATTGAGACCCTTAAATTATACCTACTGTAAATTACGTATTAAGATTCGAAACCGGGTGAAATGTCTCGGGTGCTTCCTAAAGTGTCTTTTTCTTCTTCACTCCCCGCACCGCTTCGGCTGTCCACGGGTCGTCTGGCCAGCTGTGTTTTGGATACCTTCTTTTTAGGTCTTTCCTCACTTCAAAGTAGGCATTGCCCCAAAAACTTTTTAGATCTGAAGTCACCTGAACCGGTTTATATCCCGGGGAAAGCAAGTGCATAACCACACTGTTCTTACCATTGTTTATTTTGGGTGTTTCAGTAAGTCCAAACACTTCCTGCAAGCGCACGGCCAATACCGGTGGCTCTCCCGGTGCGGCATAGTCTATTTTAATGGAAGATCCACTGGGTACTTCTATTGCGCTAGGTGCGAGTTTCTCCAGTGCCTTTTGTTTTTCCCAATTCAAACTGTTTTGCAAAATGGCAAGGAGGTCAAGCCGCTTGAGGTCTTCCGGTTTTTTAATCTCATGCAGGTATGGAGCAAGCCATTCTTCATTTGTGATCAGCAAAGTGTGGGTACTCACATCAGGCCATCCCTCTTCGGGATTCCATTTGCGAAGACTGAGAATGCGATTTTGCCACTGCGTCACGTTGTCATCAAAAGAGAGCAAACGTTCACCTTCCTGTTTGATGGCATCGGAGATTGCCCTGGATAGATATTTTGGATCGGGTGATGGCAATGGCTTTGACTGCAACACGATGCTGCCGATTCGAAGGTCTTTGGTGGCGATCAGCCCGCCTTTGCGTGTGTCCCAGGCCACCACTTCCTGTTCACGAACAAGGGGTGCAAGGTCCTTGGGATTCAGCGGTGCAGCCATAAATATTTTTCCCATGCCATCGCGCGCATCAATGTGCGCTACCGACAACCACGGTTCGTGCGCCAGGTCATCGCGGTGGCCGGCCATAGCGAGTTTGCCGTTGGCGAGCTGAAACTGTGCATTGTTCCCGGGACGGGCACAGGCAATTCGTTCAGGGTAAGCGTAGGCCAACAATACACCCGTTTCAAAGTGATCGAAGGTTTCGTTGTCAGGTGATGCATCAAATAGCCTGCGATAGGATTCCGCCACTTTTTCAATACGACTGAATTTATTACCCGACCGGTTTTCTTTTCGGTGCCTGCGTAACGCGACAATGCGAAGATTAATGTCTATGCCGGATTCCTTGGGTAGTGGATCCCGCTCTTCGAGAATAGCTGCAATGTCGGTGGCCAAACCCAATGAGTTGTGCTCTTCTGCTAAAACCAGCATATGGGCAATGCGCGGATGGCAGGGGAGTGCGTGAATTTTTTTTCCGTGTTCGGTGATTCGGCCGTTTTCCAGGGCGTTGAGTTCGTGGAGCAATTCGGATGCCTGTGCTGCGGCACCTTTGGGCGGTGGCGTCAGCCACGTGAGTTGATTGATATCAATGATTCCCCATTGTGCCATGTCAAGCACGAGTGAAGCCAGATCTGCTTCCAGGATTTCCGGCACCCGGTGCGGTGCCATTTGGGCGTGGGTGGCTTTGGTCCAAAGTCGATAGCAGGTGCCCGGACCCAATCGGCCTGCCCGCCCGGCTCTTTGATCTGCGGCATCTTTTGAGATCATCACCGTCTCCAGTCGCGACAAGGCCGAGTTGGGATCGAAGCGCGAAGTGCGACCGTAACCACCGTCCACGACAATGTTGATCCCTTCAATGGTCAGGCTGGTCTCTGCTATGGAAGTGGCGAGCACTACCTTGCGCTTGCCGGCTTTGTTGGGCATGATGGCGGCCTGTTGCTGGTGAAAGGGGAGTTGGCCGTAAAGTGGATGAATGAAAAATCCTCTTAATTCTTTCTTAAGCATCTCCTCACACTTCCTGATCTCGCCTTCCCCCGGAAAAAAAGCCAGAATATCCCCGTCCTTTTCTTTCGAGGCTTTGACGATGGCCCGTGCCATCAACTCAGGAAGGAGAAACCGATCAACACCGTTGCCATACACGATGTCGACTGGATACTGTTTGCCTTTGCTGACGACAGCCGGTGCGTTAAGCAAGGAAGTGAGTTGCGGCATGTCCAACGTGGCAGACATGATCAGTATGCGGAGGTCAGGACGCAATACTTGTTGTGCTTCGCGACACAGGGCCAACGCCACATCGGCATGTATGCTTCGTTCATGAAACTCATCAAAGATCACCAGCCCAACACCCTCCAATGAGTTGTCGTTGTGCAGCATGCGGGTCAGGATTCCCTCCGTGAGTACTTCTACCCTGGTCTGTTTGCCAATTTTATTTTCAAACCGGATGCGGTAGCCGATTTGTTCGCCAACTTCCTCATGGAGAAGCGAAGACATGCGCATGGCAATGCTCCGGGCCGCCAGCCTTCGGGGTTCCAGCATGAGAATCTTTTTTTCTCCCAGCCAGGGTTCATTCATTAAAGCCAATGGCAACAATGTACTTTTCCCCGCTCCCGGAGGTGCGTTGACAATCAGCGTATTCCCCTCGTTAAGGTGGGTCTTTACATCAGGAATTACTTCCGTGATGGGCAGATCAACTTGAAATGGATCGAATGACAATGTTAGGGGATAAGTGACAAAGCAAAACTAAGGAATATTAAAACCAAATCGGTCTTGCGGGCCGGCAATGGAAGCAGCATTTTTTTATATCTTTATTTCAATGTTAAAATTGAATTTGGTCGTAATGGCCTTGCTGGTTCTGACGGGTTGTACCCACTCCGTTTCTAAATTTTACCCTGAAATCGTTCCTAAAAAAAGTGAAGCAGCTATCCAAGTAAATCCGGGCGGCAATCATCAACTCAGTATAGTGTATTTGGGTTGCGGCAACCTGGTGCTCGAGCAAAACGGAGAAGCCGTCATAACCGATCCTTTTTTTTTCGAATCAGAGACTCCTTAAGATGTTGGGAAGAATTCAAACCAGCCAAACGCGGTACAATACGTGGCGGACGAACTTTGAGTATTTTTTGTCGCCATCTGTGGTTCAGGCAGGATTGGTATCGCACACGCATTATGACCATACCATGGACTTGCCTTTGCTGCTCGAAAAGCGGTATTTCAATAATTTAAATGTGGTCTATGGAAATGGGTACTTGCCCAAGATCATGGAGCATTTTGCCAATGAATGGGTGAGGTTGGCTTCGCTGAACAACGACCAGGTTTATGATCCGACCATCAATGATGAAGTCTACAAATGGATTTCGGTCAACCCGCGCATCCGTTTCATGCCGGTATTGTCCAATCATGCGCCACATACCAAAAAGAAATTGTACATGAATAAACCGCTGGATGAAACCTATTTCGATGAGCACCTGATTTATTCCAACAGCAAGACGAAGGCCCGGAAGTGGTCAACCGGTGATACGTATTCTTTTCTCGTTGACTTTATAGATGGGGATACACTGCGCGTATTTATACAGACCTCTGCCAGCAAGCACCCATTTGGTTTTCCTCCCCGAGAAGAATTGAAAAAAAAGAAAGTTGACCTGGCCATCCTGTGCTACGCTTCCGCACTGAATGTAAATGATTATCCAAACGCGCTTTTGGATTTCATCCGCCCACAAAAATTAATACTTGTTCATTGGGAGGATTTCTTCCGCACACCCCGTTCTTTCGATGATCAGCGCCTGGTGCGCAGAACAAATCCGAAAAAAATGCGCGATCAGGTAAATAAATTAGGCAAACCTGTGGATTATTTCTTGATGCCCAAACCGGGTACGAGAATAAAGGTGAAATATTAGTTCACCTTAATCAGTTCAACTTCAAAGATCAAAGTTGCATAAGGAGGGATAGCTCCTCCAGCACCGCGATCTCCGTAAGCTAAGTCATAGGGAATATACAACTCCCACTTGTCCCCTTCGCGCATGAGTTGCAACGCTTCCGTCCACCCGTCAATTACCTGACCGACTCCAAACGTTGCCGGCTCACCGCGACCCACCGAGCTGTCAAATACAGAGCCATCCAGGAGTTTGCCCGTGTAGTGCACGGTGACAGAATTGTCTGCCGTTGGCATTTTGCCAGAGCCGCTCTTTAATGGTTTATACTGGAGTCCGCTGGCCGTGACTTTTACACCCTCTTTGGTTTTGTTGGTGGCAAGGAAAGCATTTCCCTCTTCTTTTAGTTTCGCTGTCTTTCGCTCCATCGATTTTGTCATATAGGGTTGCACGATGCCCATGGCCTCCTGTTCTTCCATCTGCAGGGGCTGCCCGGTGAGTACCGCCATCATGGCCTCATTAAGAACGCTGGCATCCAGCGAATCGGACCCCTGGCGCATGAGGTTGGAGGCCATCAATACGCCCAGGCCGTAGCTGGCTTTTTGATGCTCATTCTCAAGTGGTATGTTGGGCGGATTCTTTAAGGTTTTAATCTGGGCATGGAGGTTTTCTACCTCTGTTTTTAACCGGGCTACCTCAGCCTTCAGTTCTTTTTTTGACTGTGCCATCAAAGCCTGTCCTGCCAATAACAACATCACCAGTACTGTATATCTCATGATTTTAACGTTTTTCAAATAAACGAAGGCGCAAGAAACGAAAATACTCTTAATAAGTATCAGTTGCACCAAAATTTGTAACGCATTTGTAAGTTGGTGTCTTGGTGGCGATCAACATTTTTCAATGGCCACAAAATCACAAAGACACTATTCCATTGAAATAAATCCATTCGCTAGAAGCGAAAATACTCTTAATAAGTAACAGTTGCACCAAAATTTGTAACGCGTTTGTGAGTTGGTGTCTTGGTGGCGATCAACATTTTTCAATGGCCACAAAATCACAAAGACACTATTCCATTAAAACAAATCCATTCGCTCGAGCGAAAATACTCTTAATAGTATCAGTAGCTCCAAAATTTGTAACGCGTTTGTGCCTTAGTGCCTTGGTGGCGATCAACATCTTTAAATGGCCACATAGTAACAAAGACACTATTCCATTAAAACAAAGCCATTCGTTAGAAACGAAAATACTGTTAATAAGTATCAGTTGTTCCGAAATTTGTAACGCGTTTGTGCCTTAGTGTCTTGGTGGCGATCAATATCTTTTATTAGCCACAAAATCACAAAGACACTATTCCATTAAACAAATCCATTCGCTAGAAGCGAAAATACTCTCAATAGTATCAGTAGCTCCAAAATTTGTAACGCGTTTGTGCCTTAGTGCCTTGGTGGCGATCAACATCTGTAAATGGCCACAAAGTCACAAAGACACTAAGACTCTATGCCATTAAAACAAACTCCATTCCTTTATTTGCTCAAAGAATAAGATGAGGGAACGTGGATACAGAATCACACAAAATACGAGGCCAACCAATGCACCATAGATATGGGCTGCATGATTGATTTTGTCTTTTCCTCTTTTACCGTAGTAGTACGATCCGATGATATAAGCAATGCCAAAAATGAATCCTGGAAAACAAAGGACCGCATATAAACAGATATCCTGCATGGGCTGAAACAAAATGGACGCGAAGATAATGGCGGCCACGCCACCGGAGGCACCCAGTGAATTATAACGGGGATTGTCCTTGTGATTGAAATACGAAGGCATGTCCGATACCACGATGGCCAATAGGTAGAGAACAATAAACAGGATCGGACCTGCCGATCCGAACAAGTAGTTGAAATAAAATTCAACCACCTGGCCAAAAAAATAGAACGAAAACATGTTCCACAACAGGTGGGGAAAATTAGCGTGCACAAAACCACTGGTGACAAAGCGATAATATTCTCTATTCCTTGAGACCCGGTACGGGTTGAGCAGGAGCCTGGTGAGAACGTGCGGCTTGTCAAAGGAATACCAACTGACGACCACGGTGATTCCGATAATCCAATAGGTGAGAGTCACTCGTCTAAAATTTTTGCTAAGGTGACAACAACAAGACTGAGTTGCAAATTATTCCTTGCAGGTGGTTTACTTGACCGTGAACCAGTAGGCACCTCTGATGCCAATAAATTCCGGTATGGATTGTTCGATACCTACCTTACCCAATCCATAGCGATAAAAAATGGAAGCCTCAAGGGTCTTTTTGTTTTTCAGTTCACTGCTAAATCCCAACGACAGGTTCAATGTACCCGGGTAGGACGTAAACGTTTTGTCTATCACCGAGGAGTTGATCGAGGCGGATTGATTCGAGCCAAATTGATAATCGTATTCTAAAATCTGTTTGGTATAAAACATTGGCGTGTAGCCGGCACCTACTATCCAATTGGATGTAAGTGAAACAGGAAGCCTGTACCTAAGGTTGATGGGCGTCTCGAATACCCACGAATCGATGTCCACATTTTTTAGCTCACCCAGCGAAGGATCTGCACCCGGGAAATCGTTTACCTGCAGAATATCAGAGGAAGGGATTCTGTTGTGGCGCTGGCTATGCGTAATTCCGGTTTCGATGCTTAATGAAGGCGACACAATAAAGTCTGCCAATACGCCACCGCCCACGTTTATACGGCTGTTTCCAGGATCAAAGGACCCGCGAGAAACCGACATCACCGGACCTATCCGTAGGCCAATCCCTCTTTGATAGTGTTTTTGGATGTCTTTAATCGTTTTGGCCGAAAGGTTCTTTTGTGGTGCGTCAGGGTTTATCGGAAAGTCGTCAGTGACGGCACGTTTGCTAATGCCATCTTTGTTCCGGGGAGATATCCGATTGGGCAGGGGTAAATAGGATTTTGAAAAGACATTTTCAGTAGCATCACGAGCGGCTGACTTTTCTGAAAGCTGCGCAAGGAATAATTCCCGTTGGCGGTTGTTATCTTCCACCATTGTTTTCAATGCAGTTTCCAGGTGATCAATTTTTCTCAGCAACGATAAGTATACCGTTGATGATTGATCCTGGTACTCGATGATTCTCACCGTATCTGGTTTTACATCACGAAGCTGCTCCAATTGCCGCTGAAGCTGCTGTGTGTTTTCCTGTTGACTTTTGAGTGCAAAAATTTCCGCTTCCAAAGCGGCCGTACTTTTATTGGTAAACATCCATTGGCTCCAGATGATGAGCAAAGCGGAAAGTAAGACTGTACTGCCTACGAGCAGTTCAGTTCGGTAGGTCGCATACCATGGCGTGATGGATATCGCAGCCATCTGATGATGCAGCGATGCCAATGCAGCAGGATCAAATCCAGGCGCTTCGTATTCACCCAGTTTCTCTTTTATCCCTTTATCGAATTCGCGGTCATCCATTTTGCCCTTGACTTATTTGCCCTTCCGACAATAATATTTTTTGCAGCTTATTTCTTGCGATCGCAAGATTTGATTTGGAAGTACCCGTGCTGATGTTTAGTTGATTGGCTATTTCTTCGTGCTTGTAACCTTCAATGACGAATAGGTTAAAAACCATGCGATAGGATGGAGGAAGCCGTTGTATAGCCGCGATGATGTCTTCTTCCGCCAATTGGTCGAAGATGGTTTCACTGGATGTTTCATACTGACCGTGGGAGATATCCAAGCTGTGGTAGTGTTTTTCATTTCTACGGAAATAATCGATGGCAGAATTAATCATTACCCTGCGCAACCAGCCTTTGAAAGACAAACCTTTTGAGTATTTGTCCAGCTTAGTAAATATCTTGATAAATCCATCGTTCACAATTTCAACGGCTTCCTCCCGTGTTCTGGAATAACGAAGGCAAATACCCATGGAATAAGCGTAGTACTCCTTATATAACCTGTCCTGGCTATTGCGACTCCCCTTTTTGCAGGAATCCAGCAGCTTATATAGGTCTCGTTCCTCGATAGCCCGGATATTTTGTAGTTCTGGTTCTGGTCAAGACATCACGCAATTTATCTGGGAATGGTTGGTCATGTAAATAAATATTTTGTCAACCCACCATTCGTTGATTGGTATCGTGTTGGTTGAGAATCTTAGCCCCGATCCACCGATGAATATACGCAATTCTCTTTTCATCTTTCTTTTGATCATGTCATTTGTGGTGGTAGCTCAAGTGGATTCAGCGAGAGTTTATAGCAGAGCAAAGGCATTTAAATTATCAAACGCCATTAAAGCCCCCTTGATGCTGATGGGTGCTGGCGCATTTGCGATATCGGATACGGACCTCATCGGAAGAGAGGAAGTTTATGAAGAGAGAAATGAAAAGTTTTCAACCTTCAGGTCCCACGCAGATGATTACATCCAGTATGCTCCCATCGCTTTGGTGATTTCAATGAATGCCATGGGCAAAAAAGGCCAGCATAACTTTGGCACACAAATGTGGTTGCTCGCAAAATCCGAATTGCTGATGGCCGCAATAGTCTGTCCATTGAAGAAATTCACGGAAGTACCCAGACCCGATACGGGGATGCCCAACTCGTTTCCATCCGGTCACACCGCCCAGGCGTTTGTTGCCGCTACTTTTATGCATAAAGAATATGGAAAACAAAATCCCTGGTACAGTGTGCTGGCCTATGGGACGGCCACATCGGTAGGTGTATTGAGGATGATGAACAACAGGCATTGGAGCACCGATGTGCTGTTTGGAGCTGGAATTGGAATTTTGTCTACCAACCTGGTCTACCTCCTTCACAACGAAAAGGGAATCAAGAGGGCCAAGATGTTAGCAGTTCCGGCTTATCAAAAAAATAACTTCGGCATAAAAGCAATTATCTCCTTAAAATAAATTAAAGCATGAATTTTGGCCAACTCATTATTCACCAGCTCCGAAACTTTGTCTCCTGCTTTCAAATTGAGAGACATTGCCACCTCTTAGGTAGCAAAGTTGACAAGAAGAGCGGTTAACTGACTTCCAAAGCAATGAGTAGCATGTAACACTAAAAATTCAAAAAACAATGAAAAATATTTTGTTCACCGCGACCATCATCGTTTTAAGTTTTCTAAAGACAGGTTGTAGCAAGGAGGGTGTGTCTCCATTCAAGGATACGTTAAACCCCGATTACATGGCCGTGATTGATCCGGCAGACTTTACTGACATCGTTGATAATTCATTTTCTCCTTTTACTGTGGGATCGACATTCACATACATTGGGGAAAAGGAGGAGGGAACGGAACGTATTGAAATAGAAGTGTTGGACGAAACTAAAATAATATTGGGTATCAAATGTACCGTTGTGCGTGACCGCGCCTTCCTCAACGAAATGATAATAGAGGATACATTCGACTGGTTTGCCCAAGATAAAGATGGTAACGTTTGGTACTTCGGTGAGCAGGTAGATAATTATGTCAACGGAGTAATTGATAATCATGACGGTTCGTGGGAAGCTGGAGTGGATGGTGCGGAGCCAGGCTTTCTGATGCTTGGCCAACCTGTGCCAGGCCTTCACTATCGCCAGGAGTTTTACAAAGGTATTGCCGAGGATAGAGGAGAAGTAGTAAGTAAAAATGCCACGGTTTCTGTAAAAGCAGGAACCTTTACAGGGTGTATAAAAATACGCGAAACCAATGCCCTTGAACCGGACTTTCTTGAATTTAAATATTATGCGCCAGGAGTGGGCCTGATAAAAGTCGAAGCCATTGATGATCCTGTGGAGGTAGAGGAATTGGTTAGCTACAACATCAAAGGATAAATTATGAGACTATTTTATTTACAAACCCAACAAGGTTTTTTCTGTGAGCAAAGTTGCCATGCCCGCAAATTATTGATTTTAATAATAAGTGTTTTAATCTTCTCCAATGCCAGTGGACAAAATAAGATTACTTTAAGCGGTATACTTACGGACAGCCAATCCGGTGAAGCGCTCATTGGTGCAACCATTTTCGTCACCTCTATACAAAAAGGAACAACCACCAATACGTATGGGTTCTATTCCATCACACTTCCGGAGGTGGACAGCATGGTGGTAATTTTTTCCTATTTGGGCTATACTCCTCAAATTAAAAAAATCAACTTCAGAAGAAATATCGAATTGGATATCAAATTAAAAGTTAGTGACGACCTGCTGGATGAAGTTGTTGTGGAGGCACAACGGTCCGATGAAAATGTGCAGCGCGCCCAAATGTCCGTATTGGATATACCTGTCACCAAGATTCGTGAACTTCCAGTCATTCTTGGTGAAACGGATATTTTAAAAGTAGTGCAATTATTGCCGGGCGTTCAGTCTGGCAACGAAGGCACGACTGGTTTTTTTGTTCGGGGTGGGAATACCGATCAAAACCTCGTGCAACTGGATGAAGCCACGGTGTACAACCCCAATCACCTGTTTGGTTTGTTCAGCACATTCAACTCCAGGGCGCTAAATAACGTGACGTTAATTAAAGGAGGATTTCCGGCTCAGTACGGTGGCCGCCTTTCCTCTATCCTGGATGTGACAATGAAGGAAGGAAATAACCGGGAAGTGAAAGGAAGTGGTGGGGTTGGTTTAATCACTTCTCAGCTTTCCTTTGAAGGCCCTCTCAAAAAAGAGAAGGCCTCCTTCATTGTGTCGGGACGAAGGACCTATATTGATTTGCTGGCAAGACCATTTAACAATAAGGGCAACCGGTCCAATTACCATTTTTATGATATCAATGCCAAGTTGAACTGGCAAGTGAGTCCAAAAGACAGGTTGTTCTTAAGCTACTTCAACGGCCGGGACAGGGCCGAATACAAAGAGACTGTAGGTATTTTTTATAAAATACTTTTTGGAAACTCTACCGCCACGCTGCGTTGGAATCATCTGTTCGGCCAAAAGCTATTTCTAAATACGTCCTTGATATACAACCAGTACGATCAGAACATTGAAACAGTACAAAACAATTCTTTCTCCCAGGTATTTTCGGGAATCAATGACCTCAGTGCCAAGACGGAGTTTCAATATTTGCCGAACCTGAATCACTCGATCCGTTTTGGTGTACACTATATCAATCACCAGTTCCTTTCAAAAGGTAAAACCGAAGCAAAATCCACCAGGAATCAAAGCCTGAACCTGAACAAGATACCCGCCAAGTACTTTGACGAATTTGCTTTGTACCTGAATGATGAGATAAACATCAGCAACAAGGTATCAACGAGCGTGGGTGTCAGGGCACCCGCGTTTGTTTCAAAAACGGTAGCGTACTATGCATTGGAACCAAGGGCAACGTTAAAAGTTTCGATCACACCCACATCTTCGGTTAAAGGGTCCTACACCCTGATGAACCAGTTTATGCATTTGGTGCCAAGTTCTACGGCATCGGTGCCCACCAATGTGTGGGTGCCGTCCACGTTGCGCACCAAACCGCAGCTTTCGGAGCAGTATGCGCTGGGGTATTTCAAAAATTTTGCGCAAAACAAATATGAAACCAGTGTCGAGTTTTATTACAAGACCATGGATAACCAGGTGCTTTTCCCTGCTGGCAACCGATTGGTGGAGAGCTTTGATGTTGACACGGCACTGGTGTATGGCAAAGGTTGGAGCAAGGGCGTGGAATTTTTTGCCAAGAAGAACACAGGCAGGCTAACCGGTTGGGTATCCTACACGCTTTCTAAAACGGATCAGCAATTTGCTGATTTGAACTTTGGTGAAAAGTTTCCGTTTCAATACGATCGCAGACACGTAGTGTCCCTGGTAGGATCCTATAACCTGAATAAAAAATGGTCGCTTTCCGGAGTGTTTGTTTATTCCTCCGGCAATGCCTTTACCTTACCGGTCGGTAGAATCAATGTCACCAACGGGGGCAGTCTCTTTGAGGGCAATTATTTTATTTATGAAGGAAAAAATAATGCAAGACTTCCTTCCTACCATCGGCTGGATGTGTCGGCTACCTACAAAAAGGTGCGGAGGATTTTTGGTAAGGAATATGACGCTGAGTGGGTTTTCGGCCTTTATAATTTATACAGCCGCAGGAATCCGTATTTTGTTTACCTCTACGTAGACCATACCGCAGAAAAGCCAAAAGCACGGCAGGTATCATTGTTGCCCATTATCCCCAGCGTTTCTTACAATTTTAAATTCTGACAAGATGAAAAAGATCAAGTATTTACTCTTTACTGCTTTTTTGGTCTCTTGTCAAAAAGATATTGAGATCAAGCCCAAGTCTGCCTATCAGGAAGAAGTATTTATCGAAGGAATTCTTTATCCGGGCAAGGAACTAAGGGTGTATGTAAGCAGGGCGTTACCATTCTTCAATCGTGAGGTGACGCCACAGCAGGTGTTTGCCCGGGGCGCCACCGTGTCAATCACAAACCGGGGAATTCAGTCGACACTTCGTCCTGATTCATCGTTTGATCCGTTCCGGTGCAGGTGGCTTCCATTCTATGAAAGCGATAGGATCGCCCAGCAAGGCGAAACCTACGACCTCGCGGTGGTATACAAGGGGAAGCAATACACGGCCACGACCACCATCAGTCAGGCCAAGGTAGACATCACATCGGTGGAGTATACACCTGAATTTTTTGACGTGTATGGCGGGCACGATGGGGTTATTATTAAGCTGCAGGACGTAGCCGGTGCAAAAAATTATTACAGATTTCAAATGAACCGGGAAATTGATAATGAGCGGCTTCACGCCCACACCCTGGGCAATGTAAAGTCGGACTGCACCAACGGAGAGATGTATCCGATTACCGACTTGGGCAGGACCATTTTCAGCGATGAAAACATTGACGGCCAATTGTTGACCATGCCCATAGAGGTGTCCTTTGAATACAAGCAAGGAGACTCAACCTGGATATTTATGCAATCGCTGGATGAGCGCGCAGCCAGGTTCTACACAAGCGTTGACCGGCAACTTGAATCGATCTTCAATCCATTTGTAGAACCGGTTTTTATCGATTCGCAAATTGATGGTGCCTTGGGCGTCTTTGGATCGGCCGTGCTTTCTGATTCTGTGTTGTTCGTTTATCCGCAGGACAATCCTTAAAAAAAATGTTCAACGGTCAGCCAACCTTTTGCAGACTCGGTGCGTGGTGTTTTAGGACAATGGCGGAATGAAAGTCAAATTACTTTTTAAAAAGCTTCGAGCGCACCGCTTCGGATTACTTGTACTTCTGACCTTTATACTTGTTGGTATTTCTTTTGCCACCAGATTGGCCTTGTTGGCAGAATCGCACGCGGCAGGCGAATTGCCACTTTTTACAATATTCGAGGCATTTTTTATTGGTTTCTTTTTTGACCTGATCAACGCAACCTACTTTATCATCCCCCTGGCTGTTTATTTATGGGTCTGCCCGGAGCGCATTTTTGCAAAAAAGTGGCACGGCTATATGCTCAGCGTATTGCTGTTCCTGCTTGTTGCTGCATTGATATTTAATTCGTTCTCAGAGTGGTTCTTTTGGGAGGAATTCAGAACACGGTTCAATTTTATTGCCGTTGACTATCTTGTCTATACCACGGAGGTGATTGGCAATATCCGGCAATCTTACCCCATTGAATGGTTCGTGGTTGCCGCGCTTGGAATTACCGGTTGGATTATTTACAAGTTTCGTTCGTGGACCATTAACCCTTAATTGTTTCATAAATGTCGTTTAAACAGAGGACCGTTTGGTTTTTGGTTGTGATTTCCCTTCCGATCATGTCCTACTTTCTTGTCAGCACTAACATGCACCGGTTCAGCGGCTATACCCTCGCCAACGAACTGGCGGGAAATGGGATGTACGAACTTTTTGCGGCTTATCGCAACAATGAACTGGACTACAATCAATTTTACCGTCAAATCGATGACAGACAGGCTTTTCAAACCGTTCGCCAACTGTTGAAAACAAAAGAATCCGAATTTGAAAATGACAGCGCTTTTACACTGGAGCGAACCATCATACCCAAGGGTCCACAGATTAAAAAAAATGTGATCATTATCAGCGTGGAGAGTTTTAGTGCTGATTTCATGGGCGTTTTTGGAAACAAGGAAAATCTTACACCGTTTCTTGATTCGCTGGCACAACACAGTCTTGTGTATACGAACCTTTATGCAACGGGCACGAGGACTGTTCGTGGATTGGAGGCCCTTTCCCTTTGTGTCCCTCCCACGCCCGGCCAATCCATCGTGCGAAGGCCGCATAACGAAAACCTTTTTTCCCTGGGCGAGGTGTTTAAAGACAAAGGCTATGACAGCAAATACATGTATGGCGGTTATGGTTATTTTGACAACATGAATTACTTCTACGCCAATAACGGCTACGAGGTGGTGGACAGGATGGCACTGAACGATGAAGAGATTGATTACGAAAATGTTTGGGGTGTAGCGGACGAAAATTTATTTGATCTTGCCATCCGCGAGATTGACAAGAGCATTGCCCGCAACCGTCCGGTGTTCGCTCAGGTGATGACCACTTCCAATCATCGCCCGTACACTTATCCGGAAGGGAGAATTGACATCCCTTCGCATACGGGCAGAAATGGTGCTGTGAAATACACAGACTATGCCATTGGTCAGTTTATTCGATCGATTAGTAAAAAGGCGTGGTTTGGAAATACACTGATCATCATCGTGGCTGATCATTGTGCGTCCAGTGCCGGAAAGACAGAGTTGCCAGTTGATAAATACCATATCCCCATGTTGATGTACGCGCCAGGCTTCATTGAGCCGGGCAAGATGGATCGTCTTATGAGTCAAATTGATATCGGGCCAACGGTACTCGGACTGCTCAACTTCTCATACAAGAGCAAATTCTTTGGATATGACATGGCCAATCTAGAGATAGGAAGGGAAAGGGCATTTGTAAGTACCTACCAGAGCCTGGGATTCATCAAGGGGAACGAGCTTGTGGTGCTTATGCCACAAAAGGAGGCCATGTATTTCTCTTTGAAAAATGGAGAACAAACTGAGCACGGCCAGACGGATTCGACCTTGTTGGTTGAAGCTATTAGTTGGTACCAATCGGCCAGCGTGGCGTTTAAGAATGGAATGATGTCTGGCATCAAATAGATCGATTCACATTCCCATACCGAAGGTGAAAGCCCAACTGAAACACTTGATAATTTTCGCGGTCACCTTGTTTCAGATCAGGGGAGTCAGCCAGGGACTCCAGGTTCGTGATTCCATTGAGCAATGGAGCGGCAATTGCCGTGATAGTATTGCCTACAATAGGCCTGGACATTTCACCTACATCGCCCGGGTGCCCAAAACTTTGGCGTGGACATCAAAAAAATCGTTTAGTAAAAAGAGCCTTGGGCCACTTGCCATTTTTGTGGGAACCAGTTTAATGTTAATGCCTTTTGACGAACGGATCAACCAGGGAGTCAATCAATTCTCCAGTTATATTAATCTTGATCCTACCAGAGAATACAAAACCATTATTGGGTTCGAACTTGGTAAAACGGAAGTGAATGTATATGAGGCTCCGCAGAACATCAATACTATCTTTTATTCAATTGGCGAGGGGTCAACGAGCCTGCTGATTTGTGCAGGGTTGTACCTTCATGGCGTAGTGTCGAAAGACAACAAGTCACGGCACGTCTCAGGTCAGCTGATGCAATCGTTGCTGGCGCTAGGTATTACCACCCAATTATTGAAACGAATTTCAGGGCGGGAAAGCCCGTTTGTGGCAACGGCCAATGGTGGAAAATGGACCCCGCTGCCCAATCCGGTAAAATACCAGAGTAAGGTGCCTAGCTATGACGCATTTCCGTCAGGGCACCTCGCTACCATGATGGCGACCACCACCGTGCTCTCGATGAATTATCCCCATAAAAAATGGATTAAACCGGTTGGGTACGGTTTGATGACGCTGGTCAGCTTCGCGATGATCAACAATGGTGTTCATTGGGCAAGCGACTACCCCCTGGCGTTGGGCGTTGGTTATATCTTCGGAAAAGTTTCGGTTAACATGGATAGATGGATAAACGGTGAAAAATAGAACAGCCGCAATAGTGTTTCGATGGGAATTCGCGGGCAAGCCTGCAAATATCATTCAGCGTACTTTTTCCAACCTCCGATAATGGCCCCACTCAATGCCATGGCCACGAGGTTGAATCCTCCCGTGATCCACACGAGGGCATACGGATGTTGAGCAAACATATTTCCTGTCATGGTGCTTAAAAATTCAAATGAAAATGTCAGCAACAATCCTATGCCTGCTCCCCTGACCGCGCTGTCCACGTTTAATTTGGTAAACAACCACGCCAGCACATACAGCGGAACGATGGTAGCGATCAGGTTGGTGATCCAGGTTCCCGTGCCGGGTGGATTTGCCTCAACCGCAGCAAGGTCCAAACCAACCATCTCCATCCATGGCTCACTAAACAATGCGCCATACCAAACGAACCCAAGTCCCTGAAGCAAGACAAAGCAAACCCATACAGCGGCATGATTGATTTTGAGTGTTTTCATAAGTCGGATTTGGATTGCGTGCAGAAATCGATGTAAAAGTTATCAAAATTTTTTTCCGAAATGAACTTAAAAATGCTTAATTAAGAAGTATGCGGACTTGCGTCACTGGAAAACGATGTTTTGTTACCCATGAGTTGGCTGAAGAAGCGTTGATAGGGGCTCATGTCAGTCACACTTACAATAAGGGAAATGGACCAATCAGTGTATATGCATGTGATGAGTGCGGCCAGTTTCACCTCACCTCAAAAGGAGAAATGAATAAACGCCTCGCGGAAATGCTGAAAGATGGTGAAATACAAAAACAGAAGGAGGCCAATTGGTGGGAACAAAAATTCCGAAGAAGGTAGTAGAATGGATTGGTCAGTTAGAATTTCATCGTACGTTTGTCTCTATTTTGTTAACTTGAAGATCCTGGTTTACATCTCCCCTGAATTGGCCCGGTTGCAATGAACAGAACGAACCCTTTTTTTAAGCAGGTAATCTTCCAGCGCCTCTGGAATCACCTGAAAAAGAACCATCCTGGCGAAAGGATCAGCAACTATGACGTAGCCAAAGAGTTTTATAAGTTAAAGGTAACGGTCACGCATTTATTCAAAGATGCACTGCTGATAGGGCTTGGAATTTTTTCAGCGGGATTTGGGCTAAAAGGATTTCTGCTACCGAATAATTTTATTGATGGAGGCGTAACCGGTATTTCTCTGCTGACTTCGGCCGTCACGGGATTTTCACTGCCCATTCTTATTATTGTCATCAACCTGCCGTTTATGATTCTGGGCTACGCTCAAATCAGCCGGTCATTTGCTTTCAAGAGTATCGCGGCCATCATAGGCCTTGCTTTTGCACTGGCATTGGTTGATTACCCCGTGATCACCTCGGATAAATTATTGATATCTGTGTTTGGAGGGTTTTTCCTGGGGGCGGGAATTGGTTTATCTATACGTGGTGGTGGCGTGCTGGACGGCACGGAAGTACTTGCCATTCACCTCAGCAGGCGAACAGGTCTGACGATTGGCGATATTATTCTGGTTTTTAACATCATGATTTTTTCGGTGGCTGCGTATTTGTTGTCGATTGAAATAGCCCTTTATTCGATCCTTACCTATTTGGCCGCTTCCAAAACAGTTGACTTCATTGTCGAGGGTGTGGAAGAGTATACGGGTGTTACCATCATTTCATCTCATAGTGACGAGGTGAGGGTCATGATTACCGAGCGAATGGGGAGGGGAGTTACTATTTACAACGGCAAGCGAGGCTTTGGGAAAAGGGGCGACAACCTGGATCCTTCTGATATTGTGTATACAGTCATTACAAGGCTGGAGATTGCAAAACTAAAAACCGAGGTGGAGAAAATCGACCCGAACGCGTTTATCGTCATGAGCAGCGTAAAGGATACAAAAGGCGGCATGATCAAGAAGCGGCCGCTCAAATAGCCTTTTCCGGCCTTTATTATTTTTTGAAAGATGCGGTTACCGCGTGCTATTCGGCACCATTCATCGGTATGGTAAACCCTAAACAAACGATAAAAACACATCCCATCGCGTTTCTGGCGGTTATTGCTGTCGTCCTGCTAACGGCATGGTTTGTCGCGGATTTACTTTTTCACCAACCTGAAATTCATGAAGGTGTTATCGTGACCATGGAGTTTGTTCCGGGAAAAATGCAAAGCGGACAGTACCGGCTGGGCACCAAGTCCCGACCTCAGATGGCCACTGCCAGCGCCAGGGATCAGTTGATCGCCACGGTGAAAATGAAAAATGGCGAGCTTGTAAAAGTAGATTGTAAACTGCACCACTTTGAGAATAAAAAAGAGGGAGACCTGCTTCGCTTCAAAGAATTTCCCGGAGGCAGTTTGGAGATCAAGTACTTTGCGCACAGCGAAGAAGATCAATAGCCGTTGCCTTCCATTATTTAAGTTGGAGATTTAGATCGTCCGCGGTGCCAATTATGTCGGGAGAATTGCGATCTTAAGGCGCAATAGCCGCATGGTGACCACTGACGCTCCAACCCTTAATCGTTCGCTTGGATTAAAACTGGCCATCGTGGTGGTGGTCGGGAATATTCTGGGATCGGGAATTTACAAAAAAGTAGCCCCGATGGCAGCCGAGCTGAATTCGGCTTTTCTTGTTTTGCTCTGCTGGGGTCTCGCGGGTATCGTTACCTTGTTTGGTACGCTCAGCAGCATGGAGCTGGCAGGAATGCTGGCAGACACCGGTGGTGAATTTGTTTATTTCAAAAGAATTTACAACCGTTTTTTTTCCTACCTGTACGGCTGGTCAAACCTGGCCATTTTAAAAACAGCAACCATCGCTTCGCTGGCGTACGTGTTTGCGCAATCGCTCAACGGCATTGTTACCATTCCACCATTGCTGGCATCATTTTCTGACTACAGCTTGTTTGGCGTGTTCCACCCCTTTGCCGATTTTCAATTCAAGACCGTTTCGATCGCACTTATTCTCCTGCTGACTTACTTCAATACGTTCGGAATTCGTACGGGCATCGGATTGAGCACGGCCCTTTTGATTTTTATTTTGCTGGGAATCTTTCTAATCGTGTTCTTTGGACTTGCCAGTCCTGCCAGTGACATTACTCCAGTTCTGCGATTATCTAATTCCAGCGCTGTTGGATTCAGCGGTATCCTCACTGCCATGCTGGCAGCGTTCTGGGGTTACGAAGGGTGGAATTCAGTTGGGTTTGTGGCCGGAGAAATTAAAGAGCCGCGCAAAAATATTCCGCTAAGCCTCTTTTTCGGATTATTGATCGTGATCGCGCTTTATCTGCTGGTAAACTTCACCTACCTGACCTTGCTGCCGGTATCCAGGCTAACAGAAATTTATGAATCGGTGAATCAGATCGCAGCCGTTGAGGCCGTAAAAGTTTTTTGGGGTGAGCAGGGAGGAGTAGTGATTTCCGTGCTTATCCTCATTACCGTTTTGGCGTGTACGCATGCATCAGTCATCAGCTCTTCCCGGATATATTATGCCATGGGCAATATGGGAATGTTTTTCTCATCCATTGGGAAATTGAACAAGGCGCGGGTTCCCCGCAATTCGTTGTGGCTCCAAGGCATTTGGTCATCATTGCTGGTGCTGTCTGGTACTTTCGATCAGTTGACCGATATGCTGGTGTTTGCTGCATTTATTTTTTATGGTGCTACCGCATTTGGAGTTTTTGTCATGCGAAAAAAAGAACCAAACACACACCGCCCATACAGAGCATGGGGCTATCCGATCGTACCTGCACTGTATGTTTTGTTTTGCGTGGCCCTGATTATCAATACCATTGCCACCCGGCCGCGTGAGGCCATGATTGGTTTGATTCTCATTGGCGTAGGTGTTCCCCTCTTCTTTTACTTTAGGAAGGGAATGTATAAAACATAAACGGAGTAATAATATATTCACTTGGCAGTGAAGCCAGGTCGGAAGACCTGACTCCACTGAAGAACCTTAGGATTCACGCGATTTAATTTTTTTTTGACAGACAGGATTCAGCAGCGAATCAAATCCGCAGTAGGCCCCGGAAACCGCGCGCAGCATAGTAAGACTCTGCCCCGTTGTGATAAATAAACACCTGGCCGTAGCGGAAATCACCAAAGATCGCGCCACCGAGTTTTCTGATATCAGCGGGTGTGTTTAACCAGCTTGATGTTTTTGTATCGAACCTGCCATACTGCAGTAGTTCCCGGTATTGCGCCTCCGATAAAATTTCAATTCCGATGGCGGTGGCCATTTCCATCGCACTGTCGGCTGGTTTGTGTTCCTTGCGCGATGCCAGTGCCGCGCCATCGTAGCAGAGGCTTCTGCGGCCTTTTGGGCTTTCTGCCGAACAGTCACAAAAAATGTATTCGCCTGCTTTGTTGCCTCCAGCATTCTTCATGACCACGACATCGGGTTCACCGCCTGTCTCTTCCATCACATGCAGTGACCACAACTTTTGTGGACTGGCTTCGAGTTTGGTTTTCACCTTCGCCCACTCCACACCTTTATGGCGGTTCATGTTTTTCTCAAACCGCTCTTTTAACAAGCCCAGTACTTCCTGGCGCTTCGCAGCAGAAAGTGCGTTGCCTGCCGGTGACTTTTTGTTGCTTTTGATTTTTGTCATGTAATTAGTTTTATAGTTGTTCCTGCCCTACAGCAAGATTCAATTTTCTGGATGGAGGCCTGAAGTACCACGAAACCACCGTCAGTACCACCAGCAAGGTTGGCCCAAATAGTTCCGTTGGTTCACTTCCCATCATTATATGGGAGAAGATAGCGCCTGACATGTTAAAGAAAAAACCCGCATAGGCCCATTCTTTCAACAGGGGGAATCTGGGCATGAGCACGGCTACCACACCCAATATTTTCCACGTGCCGATGAGGGTCAAAATGTATTCGGGGTATCCCAACTGGGTCATTCTATTCACTTCCTCTTCCACTTTCAACAGTTGAACAATGCCGGTGGAGGTCATGCCCAGTGCCAGCCAGAGCGTGGCCACCCAGTAGATAATTTTGTCTCTTTTTTTCATCCGATCATTATTTTAGTTTGCTCGCGATTTCTTGCAGTCTGTTGTGCGCCATGTTGATGCCCTGGGCAAAAGGTAACTGCAATATTTGATCTCTTACGACCACCGATCGGTAAACGATGTGCATAGTAAGTTTGCTCCTCTCGTCTCCCAGTTTTTCAAATTCAAGGAATTCCAGTTGAACGCCAAAATGAGCGCCTTCCATTTCGAACGTGCGGGTAATTTTTGAATTGGGAACGAACTCATGGATGGTGCCATGAAATCCATGTTTGTTCCCTTTGGGGTCCGTGGTTTCAAAATGCCAGCTCCCATGATTTTTATTTTCAAGTTTCAGCACTTTCGTTCCCATCCATTGTTCAACAATCTCCCGTTCTTCATAGGCTTTAAAGAGTAATGCCAGGGGCAAGTCAAATTCCCGGGTGATGACCAGTTCCTGCCTGCCTTCTTCGGCATTGATTTTAGTTTTCCGTTCCACGCGATGTTATTTTCTTGATTTGTATTTTTTCATGACAGTTTCCAGTTTATTAAACCGGTCGTCCCACATTTTGCGGAACGGTTCGATAAAGTCGGCCACTTCCTTCATCTTTTTGGCATTGATGTGATAGTATATTTCTCTGCCGTGTTGTTCCTGTTCGAGCAGTTCACATTCGGTAAGCACCTGGATGTGCCTGGAAATGGTTTGCCGCGAGGATTCAAAGTTTTCCGCGATGGCGGTCGGGGTCATAGCCTGGAGGGCGACCAGGGTGATGATGGCCCTGCGCGTGGGGTCGGCAATGGCCTGAAATACGTCCCTTCTCATTTCCATTTATGCAGCTATTTGACTGCAAATATATACGCAGCTACTTAACTGCGCAAATGTTGGTGGAATTTTTTTCTAGGTAGAAGATCAATGCAAAGGATGGAGCCGTAGTTCAGTTCTGTTTGGTCACCGGACCGGCTTTAAATGTTAACGGAATTATCAGGTTTACACTTACTTTCCTTCCGTTCTCGATAGCGGCAATCCAATACCCACTTAAAAGGTTTACAAGCCTTATAGCTTCGGCATTGAAGGATTCGACTTCTGAGTGGAGTACTTCCACATTCGATAGCGTGCCATCAGTCTCCACACGAAACGAGACAAAAACTTTTCCTCCTCTTTCTTGAATTAATTGCGCTTCAGGGTATCGAAGATTACGTTCAATCATTGAATTCATATTTGTGATCCCACCAATGAATATCGGGCTGCAATTCATAAAATCCGGATAATTCTCCGGGATTAGACCGTATCCATTGAAAAGATCTTTTTCAAGTTTGTTATTGTAAAAAATAAGCGAATCGATTGAATAGTCAAATATTTGAATGAGATCCCCAGTCTCAGCATAAAACTTCCATTTATTTATTCTCGTGTCATTTTGATAGTTGCCTGCTGCTATGATCTTTCCAGGCGAATGTCTTATTCTCCAATAGCCCGTTCTTTGACCCTCGGTATAATGACCCTGTACGACTCTCGCACCCATAATCTTTAAAGCGTAAGAACCGTGCCGCACAGTATCACCTTTGGTAATCTTTGCATTGAATTTTTCTTTCATAACGCCAATTTTAGATGAGCTGTTAACAATCTTTGTTGTCTGGGCGGAAGAAGAGAAAGTGAATGCGAGCATTGAAAAGAAAAAAATAACCTTTCTAATTTCAATCATATTTATCCAAGTGAGAGGCAATCTTTTACAGGAATCGGGTTGAGATTGTCCATGTTGCCGGCCAGTAATCTGGTAGGTGGTGACACATGTCCTTCGTTGGTTAGGAAGACCAACGAAGGGACGGATTGCCCTTAGGTTCATTTGACAATTTCGCACGCCAAATATTATGTCATACCCTATTCCACCTTCGCAGAAAAATTACTGTGGTGCCACATTTTTACCACTTTGCCGGCCTTGTCCCGTTCAAAGGTAATTTCCTCGCCCAGGGTTTTGTCATCCCTTATCCTTCTGAAGGTATCGCCACTCACGTGTCGTACCAAGGTCATCGCTTCATCGGGGTTTTCAGTAGGTAAGCCAAGTATAGCCAAATCACCATACCACGGTACCACAATTTCCTCGGATCCCCAGGGTTGGGCGCTGTAACGACCGGAATAAATATTTAGATCGGGTATGGTCTTCTTATCGGCTTTGTCCTTCGGGATCTTATTGATCATGTTGCGCAATTCGCGGGCAAATTTTTCTGGACTTTCCCCACCGGCATTGATCATCACGGTGTAGGCCATTTTGTTTTTCGGGTCAAGCTGCAACGTGGTGCGGTAGCCGGGACAGGATCCTCCGTGACTCACCAGCGTAGCGCCATCGCTTTGCGAAACGACAAATCCCAAACCCCAGTGGGTTTTCCAGTCGGGATCAACCCATTGCACGCGATGCATTTCTTTTAAAGTGGAGGACTTCAATAATTCGGTACCTCCATGCTCCAGCAACCGGAATTGCCATGAGGCGAACCGCGCCAAATCCTCCACGTTAGAGGAATAACCTGCTGCGGCTGTAATCCCTCTTGCATCGAACAGGGCGACTTTATCGCGGTTGCCATCGCGTTTCAAAGCTCCGTATCCGACAGCCAATTGTTTGCCCCACTGCTCTTTGGGCATATAGGGATGGGTGTTGGTTAGTCGCAACGGCTTTAAAATATTTTCTTCCACATATTGGTCATAGGCTTTGCCGGATACCTTTTCTACAATTTCCCCCAGGAGCGACATGCCCAGGTTGCTGTACTGAAAATAAGTGGAGGCGGGATATAAGGTTTGTTGCTCGCCCAAACGCGCGTCAACTTGTTGCGCGGTTGGAAACGGAAAATCAGGGCCGGTCCAGTAGGGAAAGTCGGACTCACGGGGTAAGCCTGAAGAATGGGTGAGGAGTGAGCGAATGGTAACAGGGCCGCTGTCTTTAAATTGTTGCTTGATGTTGAATGAGGGCAAAACCTTTTCAACCGGATCATCCAAACGCAGCTTGCCTGCATCGTACAATTGCATGATGGCAACGGACGTGAACAATTTTGAGATGGAACAGATGCTGTAAAGGGTGGTGGTAGACGTTTTTACTTTGTCGCCAAGGTTTGACTGCCCGTATGCGCTGCTCCAAATGATGTCCTGATCTTTGATGATGGCGGCAGAAATTCCCGGGAGGTGTTGGTAGTCCCGCTGCGCCTCCATCCATTTGTCAATGAGGTTGAAAGCATCCCTATAATCGACCTGAGGGGGCTGGGCAATGGCGGGCTGAAGGATAAAGAGCCAAGAGCTAAGAAGCGCGGTAAATTTCATGATCGTTATGTTTTGACTACCCGAATATAAGGTAAAACTTTTCAGTGATTCAAAATAAAGGGCAGAGGATGAATGGTTAATTATTTGCCGAATTAACGTTGTTTAAGTTGTCAATAAACAGCTTGGCCTGCACAATGCGCTTGTATGTATAGAATCGGGGATAGGGTTCCTGATGGTTAAGCATTGATTAATTTAATAAGAAACTTGCCATCGCTAAATCTTGAACTGCGTTGCCCACGGACTTGAACACTGTAATTTGATCCGGGGCTGTTCGTCCTTTTTTTGTTCCGTTTAAGAGCTCGCCCAGTTCAGCGTGAATATGTGCTGGTGCGATGGCGCGGTCGTTAATTGCCATGATGATATCGCCAGCTTCTGCCAAGGCAGCTTCTCTTTGATCCACGATAAGCAATGCGTGCTTAATTACCGCCTCGGAAATCTCCCTGATCGTGGGTTTGTAGGACCCGATACCGTTAATGTGAACGCCCGGCTTGACGTCTTCCAGCGAGAACAGGGGATCTGCTGATGTAGTGGCCGCGCAAATGATATCGGCACGTTTCAGATCAACCTTTACACTTCCATGATTGGACAAAACTTCGTGGTTATCCTTTATATAACTGCAGAACGCTTCCGATTTTGTTTTGGAAGTTCCGAAGACGATAACTTCAGCGATGGGTCTTACCTGAAGGATTGCAGCTACCTGCATGCGAGCCTGAGCGCCTGTTCCGAAAATAGCCAGCACCGCTGCATCTGTTGTGGCGAGCAGGTCAGTTGCCACACCTGCGGCAGCACCCGTTCGCAAAGCGGTCAGGTACTCGGCATCGATGAGCCCTTTGGGCGTCCCACTTTTGTCATCCATCACCAACATCTTCCCCTGTATGGATGGGATGTTCATTTTCGGGTTTTCGGGGAACACGGAAACCATTTTGAGTCCGAACAAATTGTAAGCTGGGGAATACGCAGGCATAAAGAGAACGCGCCCGCCTTTGTCATGCGAATCAAGCGCTGTTCTTACAGGGACCGAGGCCGAACTTTTGCTGATTTGAATAAATGCATCGCGCATCAGTCGGATGGCAGTAGCCATGTCGATTTTTTGTCGCACATCATCGTCTGTTAATATTTTGAATGAATCCATGTCAGCGAAAGATAAAGCCTCCCTTTAGCGGATCGGAGGGGTCAACGATAAAGGTGTGATTGCCGGTAATGAATGCCGATCCCTCCACTTCGGGTATAACAGCGTGATAATTTCCAAATCTTGTTTCTTCTCTGATTTTACAAACAAATGAGCTCCCTGTGATGCTTTCGATCACCATACTTTCGCCAACTTTTAACTCTCCTCGCGCATGGTGAATGGCCATTCGGCCGCTCACACCGGTCCCAGTTGGACTGCGATCTACTTCACCCTCTGCAAAAATGCACACATTGCGGCTGTCTGCATGTTGACTTTGAGCCTCTCCAATGAAAATCGTGCCGTATAAAAAGTTCAGGTCTTCGTCAAAAGGATGTTTGAAGGGGAAAGACTTCATTACAGCCCGTTTGATGTCCATTCCCTTTTGAATCAATTCATTGAGAAACTCCGGACCAAGTTGCACCCCGGCTTCTTTCGCATTTACGTAAGCATAAAACGCACCTCCATAGGCGATGTCGTATTTTATTTTTCCCAATCCGCTCACCTCAATCGCCTGATCGAGCGCTTGAACGAAGGATGGCACATTGATGAAAGAAACCGTTTCTACTTTGTCCCTTTTAATTTTGGCATTGGCGGTGATCAATCCTGCGGGCGAGTCAATATTGACTTCCGTCTCGACACCCGTGGGTGAAATAAGTCCACATTCGATAGCCACTTTGACAACGGCAATTATGCCGTGACCACACATGGTGCTGTACCCCTCATTATGTAGAAAAAGGACACCAAAGTCTGCCACTTCGGTGACCGGCTCTGTTATGATGCAACCGTACATGTCCGCATGGCCACGTGGCTCCCACATCAGCAGTTTCCGGATATGATCAAGGTGATCTTTCATATACCGCCTTTTTTCCAATATGGAATTGCCGGGGATATCGGGTAGGCCACCGACCACGATCCTAAGCGGTTCGCCCCCTGTGTGTGCATCGATGGTTGTGATCTGCAACTGTTCTGCGGGTGGATTCCAGGAGGTCAGTTTTCCAATGTCTGCTAATCCGGCCATATTCGGGTTGTGGAAAGAGTGATTTAATTTTAATTTAATAATTATTTAATATTGAGCTCACTTAACGCAAGTTGGACTTGAATCTAAACCTATGAAGGGCATCCTCAAAAGCTTTTCACTTATTATTAATTATAAGACGTTCATAGTTACTACACTTTCTATAATAAGTACGTACGTCTGCTACCGGCTGAATCTGGTGGCTACTTTCCCCGATATGTTGGTGGGTGTGGCCATTGTGTTTCCGGTGGTGTTTTCTATTGGCTCAGCTTATAACAGGAGGGAGAACGCGTTGCAACGGTTGGCGGATTTTAAAGGGCATGCCGTGGCTATTTATTTTGCAATGCGCGATTGGACGGTGGATAAGAACAATGACTTGCCCCAGCGGACACGCGAGTTGATCCGGGAGCTGTTTCAGCTGATGCGCGACATGCTGGCCGAAACCAAAATGGATCGTTGGCATGACAATGAGGTAAAACTGTACGGGCTGTTCTCAAAACTTTCTTCCAACACCATGGAGCTGAGAGGGCTTGGCGTTCAGAGTGGTGAAATATCAAGGATAAGCCAATATGTAAGTAAGATGATCATCGCCTTTGACAACATGAAGGTGATCCATAATTATAGAACTCCCGTTACCTTGCGCGCTTACAGCAAGGTCTTTATTTATGTATTCCCGATCATTTATGGGCCGTACTTTGCCAACAGCTTCCACAGCTATTCACCGCAGTTGGTCTACGTGATGCCTATTCTGTACAGTTTTATTCTGGTGAGCTTGGATAATATTCAGGATCACCTTGAAAATCCCTACGACAATGTGGGAGAGGATGATATCGACATCAACGGTGATGCTACCGCGGTGTTGCTCGACTAATCAGGACAATCGCCTGTTTTTGCAATAGCGTCAATATAACCCAGTTCAAGGGCTTTTTTAAAATCCGCGCAAGCGCCATCGTGGTCGCCCTGACTTTTTCGGGTGATCCCCCGGTTAAAGTAGGCCGATGCGTAAGTGCTGTCTATGGCAATGGCCTTGTCAAAATCATCCAAAGCTTCCGCGCCTTGCCCCGCTTCATCCCTGACATTTCCACGCATCACATAGGCCTGTGCAAACTGGCCATCCAATTCGAGCGTATTGGTGAAATCGTTGATGGCATTCGAAAAGTCGCGTTCCACGTAGAATAACAGGCCCCGGTTAAAATAATAATCTGCCTGAGGTCCCAACTCGATGGCCCTGGAATAAAGGGTCAACGCCTGATCATGGTCAGAAACAAGGGAATAATAATTGCCCAATCCGAAATGGGGTCCGGCAAAATTGGGATCGTGTTTAATGGCTCTTGAATAGTCGACAAACGCGCTGTCTGGCACACCCACCGACATCCAGGCATCTCCCCTGAGATTAAATGCCTCTGCGTAATCTGGTCTAAGGGTCACCGCCATGGAAAAATCCTGGATCGCCTTTTCAAATTGTTCGATGCCAAGGTATGCGTCACCACGATAATAATACAACTCGGGATCGACCCTTCCCTTTGACATGGAAATCACCTGGGTGTAGTCGGCAATGGCGCCTTCAAAGTCGTTAAGGTTAAATTTGCTGCTGCCGCGGGTGTAAAAGGCATCGGAGTGTTTGTTGTTCATACCAATGACAGAGTCCAGCAAACGTATGGCCCCCTTATAGTCTTCAGCATCAAATCGAAGGGATGCTTCTTCGTAAAGCTCATTGGAAGACCTGACGCAGGACACCAATACAGCAGCAACTAAAAAAATGGCTATACGTCCTGTCATGAATAATTATTTGATGGCTGCCAGCATTCGTTTAACAAATCCATCCATCTCACTATTTTCGATCCAACGCACTACGGCCACGATGTCGTTTGCCTGGTCAACGTATACCATGTTGGTACCGTTACCGATGTGTACAAAAACTTTTTCCGGAGCACTCGGCAAAAATTTCTTGTCAGTGTTTAAGAACCAATTCATGAAGCCGTAGGTGGGTTGAGGATCAGATGGTGTCTGCGCCCATTTGTTCCATTGCTCCGATACCAATTGTTTGTCTTTCCATTTTCCGTTTTTTAAAGTCAGATACCCAAATCGTGCCATATCATATGCGTGTATAAACATACCGCCACCCCAATGGCCACCACCGCTTACCGACTGCACAAGTTTACCGTCCAGCACGATCCACGAATTCTCATAGCCGTACCAACGCCACATGTTTGATGCACCAATTGGGTCCATGACATTTTCCTTAAGCACATCGGGAAGTGGCTTTCGCCATACACTAAGGGCAGCGAGGGCCAGCGCGTTGACGCGCGTATCATTGTACTCGTACACGGTTCCAGGTGGGTTGCGTTTGGTTTCCCATCCTTCAAATTCCTGGCTGGGCCGGTCTGCCCAATCAGGTTTTCCCCACAGTGTACCCTCCCAATCGCTGTTTTGCTGCAGCATCTGCCGCCAGGTGATGGTCTTGTTGTGAGGCGTATTGAACAAATCCAGCAAGTCTGATTTCCGGTTGAAGTCATCCGCTTTATTGCCGTTAGGGGTGGGGTTATAAACAAGGATGGGAGGCACATAAGGATAAACCTGGTCGTCTATATTTTTTATCAGGCCACGATCGTACGCCAGCCCCACGACAGTAGACAAAAAACTTTTGGTCACACTGTGTGTCATGTCTACGCGCCATGGTTCACCCCATTCAGCGATGACATAACCGTTTTTAATGATGATGCCGGTTTGGTCACCACGATCTTTGATGGGGCCAATGGCATCTCCAAATGGTTCTCTGCCGAAACTCCGGTAATGATTTAATTTAAGGTCACGTGGTGCCTTTGCATCGCTGGCGATGGCAAAATCTACCGCCTCTTTAAGCAGCGCAGCGTCCATCCCCACTTCGCCCGGCTGCCTATGGACCCATTCTTTTTCCGGATAGTAAACCACAGCCCCGGTTTTTGATTTTTGTGCCGTGGCAGACAGTGTTGTCAGCGCAAATAATATTGAGAGGAATGGAAGGCGTTTCATATTTCGGGTTTGTGGTAAATGTAGGAAACTAGCTTCACGAGCCGAACAGAAATGTTATGTACGGAGCGATGGTCAAATGAAACCTGCAAACTTGCAACCAGGCGCTAGCTGCCAATATCTATTTTTATCCCCAGTTCATCCAGTTGCGCTTTTGCAATGGTGGATGGTGAGTCGATCATTACATCGCGGCCTGCATTGTTCTTTGGAAAGGCAATAAAATCCCGGATTGAATCGGCACCACCAAAAATGGAACAGAGCCGATCAAAACCGAATGCAATTCCACCGTGTGGAGGAGCGCCATACTCAAAAGCTTCCATGAGGAATCCGAATTGTTTTTTAGCCTCCTCATCCGTAAAGCCTAATTTTTTGAACATCATTTGTTGTGTTGGCCGATCATGAATCCGGATAGATCCACCGCCAACTTCCGTTCCGTTAATGACCATGTCATATGCGTTGGCCCTTACTTTGCCAGGGTTGGCATCTAGCAGCGGTATGTCCTCACGTTTTGGAGAAGTAAACGGGTGGTGTTTGGCGTGAAAACGTTGTGTGTCTTCATCCCATTCAAAAAGTGGAAAGTCAAGAACCCACAAGACGGCAAAAGTATTTTTATCTCGCAGGCCAAGTTGTTGGCCTAAGTGCAGCCTTAACTCGCTCAGCGACTTTCGCGTTTTCTCCTCTTCACCGGACATCACCAGCATTAAATCCCCTGGTTTGGCATTCATTTTTTCAGCCCATTTTTTCAGGGACGCCTCATCGTAAAATTTATCCACGGAAGATTTGAAGGTACCATCTTCATTACAACGTGCATATACCAACCCCTTGGCGCCAACCTGCGGGCGTTTGACAAAATCGGTCAGTTCATCAATTTGCTTGCGTGTATAGGATGCGCATCCCTTTGCACAAATCCCGACAACCAGTTGTGCATCGTCAAAAATTCCAAAACCTTTTCCTTTGGCCACGTCATTGAGTTCTACGAACTTCATTTCAAATCTTGTGTCCGGTTTGTCGGAGCCATAAAACATCATGGCGTCATCGTAGCTCATGCGTGGCACTGCAGGAATATCAACTCCTTTTACGTGTTTGAATAAATGACGAATCAGGCCTTCGAAAATAGTGAGCAGGTCCTCTTGTTGTACAAATGCCATTTCGCAGTCGATCTGCGTAAACTCAGGTTGACGATCAGCGCGGAGGTCCTCATCGCGGAAGCATTTGACGATTTGATAATAGCGGTCAAATCCGGAGACCATTAATAATTGTTTGAAAGTCTGGGGCGATTGCGGCAACGCGTAAAACTCGCCCTGATTCATCCGTGACGGCACCACGAAGTCACGTGCGCCTTCAGGCGTGGATTTGATCAAAACAGGCGTCTCCACTTCAATGAAATTTTGGGCATCGAGAAATGCCCGTGTTTGTTGGCCCATTTTGTGACGCAACTGCAAACTTTGCCTTACCGTGGCTCTCCGCAAATCCAGGTAGCGGTACTTCATGCGTAAATCATCACCACCATCGGTATCCTCCTCGATAGTAAATGGAGGTGTTTTGGATGGATTGAGAATTTCTATTTTCTCCATTCGAATCTCCACATCTCCCGTTGGCATCTTACTATTTTTCGACTGCCTTTCCACCACAGTACCAGACGCCCTGATTACAAACTCCCGTCCACAACCGCGTGCAATCTGAATCAATTCAGAAGTTGATTTTCCTTCTTCCAGAAATAATTGGGTAATGCCGTAGCGATCCCTGAGGTCAATCCATAACAAACTGCCTTTGTCCCTTACCCGCTGTACCCAGCCGGCCAGGATAACCTGTTGATTTACATTTTCTATCCGCAGTTCACCGCATGTATGAGTCCTGAGCATGGAATTTCTGTTAAATTTGGGCTGCAAATTAACAAAAGGTTAGGCGTTTATCGGGATCCGATCTTGATTTAATGCCGCCTGGCCATACTATTTGAGTTGGTCCCATTTATGCTTCAAACAACCCTATGACTTATTTTGGATTAATAATATACTTCCTTTTCACCACTGAGCCCGACCGGCATAAGCTGGTGAAGACCAAGATTGCCAGCGACATCACGGTTTCAATCCCCGTAGAATTAAAGGCGATGACACCTGAGGACATTGCCTTGCGGCATCCATCGGTGCGTAAGCCCATCGGGGCGTTTACAGACGCTGACAGAGTAATTGATTTTAGCATTAAGACATCGGCAACCCAATGGACGGCTGCCGACCGGGAGATGTCCAGGGAGTTTTTTAAGGCTGGGATCTACAACCTGTATGACCGCGTTGACATGATCGAGGAGGGGATTCGTGAAATCCATAAAAAAGAATACATATACTTCGAATTTGATTCACGCATCAATGGGGATAGAAGGCAGATTGGCAACCAGGATGCCATCACCAAATATACCTATGCCCTTTATCTGGTTGAGAGAGGAAGGACGCTTGTAATCACCTTCTCCTGCCCCCAACAATTGAAAGCGGAGTGGCAGGAAACAGCCAGGGCGATGGTAAAAACGCTTCGGATAAAATAGACCGTTCGGGAGTTTAGTGATCGAAAAAATTATTCCGATCTGATCCTAAGCCCCGGACCTAAATTGCGCCATGGATTTATATACAGATGATCACTTTATGAAGGAGGCGCTCAAGGAGGCAAGAAAGGCTTTTGACATAGGAGAGGTGCCTGTAGGTGCGGTGGTTGTCTGCAACAATAAAGTGATCGCGAGGGCACATAATCAAACCGAAAAATTGACAGATGCTACGGCCCATGCCGAAATGATAGCTATCACAGCTGCCGCCAATTTTCTTGGATCGAAATACCTGACCGAATGTACGTTGTACGTTACCCTGGAGCCCTGTGTCATGTGTGCAGGGGCATTGCATTGGGTTCAGCTGATGAAACTTGTTTATGGTGCATCCGATGTTCAGCGCGGCTATTCTTTAATGCAAAATCCAGTACTTCATCCAAAAACCAATGTGGTTCAAGGCGTAAAAAAAGAGGAATGCAAAGCGTTGGTCGATGATTTTTTTAAACGAATCAGGGAATAGCAGAATGCGGTCAACGCGATTGGCTTATTCTTTTTTTATCGACAAATTGCCGCCACGGAAAAGTCAAATTAGTTAACCAAAAAGAGTGCCCTATGGCTATGGAATTAAAAGGAAGAGTAGTTCAACTTCTACCATTACAATCTGGAATGGGAAAAAAAGGACAATGGAGGAAACAGGAATTTATCGTGGAGACAAAGAGTCAATATCCAAAAAAGGTATGCCTTTCAATTTGGGGAGATAAAATTGATCAGTTTGGCGTCACCGAAGGGGATGAGGTCAATGTGGCCGTGGATCTTGAGAGTCGGGAGTACAATGGTAGGTGGTATACAGAGGCTCGTGCCTGGAAGGTCGAGAAGAGCGGCAACGGGGGATCAAGCAATCCTTCGGCTCCGCCTCCACCCATGCAGGAGCCATTCAGCGATGGCGGTTCTGATGATCTGCCGTTTTAAAACAAAAAAGCCCCGGATGGGGCTTTTTTTATGCTTTCTCTTTTTGGTGCATTTTCTTTTTCTTTTCCTCAACACGCTTCCCGCTTCTGTGCTCTCCCAGAATGATCACATCCTTGGTGTTCTCATATTGCCTTACGGCCTGCATCATCTCTTTCTCACTGTCCCGGATAATGATAATACCTGATTTTGCTCCTTTGTTGCGGATTTCAAGGTAATAACCATCCTTTTTTTTCTTCGGTAATATAGGGGGTCTTCCCATAGCTTAGCTTGATTTATAGTGAAACAATCCAAATTTCAATGATAGAACTCCTTCCCGGCAGGTTTGGTTCAGAAGGTGTTTTTGCGTTTTGATAGTGCTTTTGGTCTGGCAAATAATTGAAGTCGCGCAAAAATAGTGAATTTATGGCAAATTTCCTTGTTTTTGTTGGGAATAGTCTCCCGTGATGAACGGCACAAGGTCATTAAAATTGCCCGATCGCCAACTTAAATGCGTTCTCATAATACTTCAATGATTTTATGCACCTTTCCGTTGAAGCTGAACGAATCTCCGGAAATCAGCCCCCTCATTTTTGTTCCCAGCGGTGAGCCTGGGGACAAACAGATACATGCTGTTTTGTCCATCATTACTTGGCCGGCACTCACCGACAGGTAAAACAAACCAACATTGGTGTTTACCAGGCTGCCCAGTCTCACTGTTCCAGCACCTGTCTCGGCAGTAAATTGGTGCAGTGTCTGTTTGAGCTTAATAACTTCAGCCAATTGGGTCGAATTTTTTTCAATTTCCAATTGTACCATCGCGCGCCCGGTTTCGTACTTATCGCCCACGCTGCTTTTTGTCTCCTCGTTGGCGGACGATTGGCTCAAGCTAATTTCACTTTTGAGAAGTGCCATCTTCTCGTCAACCCATTGGTGACAATAGGCATACAGTTTTTGCTTGAGTTGTTTCAATTATTTTTTAAGGTAATCTGGCAGCGTCACGCCATCTTTTAATTTGGGATCGGCAATAGGTGCCATTTGGTTTTGAACAATGGGAACGACTCCGGCCCAAATATCAAGATCATAATCTTCGTCATCGTCTACCGGGGGTCCTGTTCTTATTTTTGCGGAGGCTTCCTCAATGTCAAACGCAATGACCATGGTTGCCTTCCATTCTCCAGGGGTAGGTTTTCGAATGTCGTTCCACCGCCCTTTGCAGATTTTTTCGGTAAAGACTTCGAGGATGCGATCCTGTTCTTTTAGGTTGTCTACCTGTTTCGCGTGGCTAAAAACGGAGACAGACCGGTAGTTCACAGAATGATGAAAAGCAGATCTGGCCAGGACCAGTCCATCAAGGTGGGTGACGTTAATGTTAACCGGGAGACCATTGCCAGCCAACTCGCGCATATAGTGACTGCCAACCGATCCGTGAATGTAGAGTGTGTTGTCAATCCGGCAAAAGCCCGTGGGGATTTGAAACGGTTGACCGTTCAGGTTGAAGGCTACCGTACAAAATAGAGAGTCGTCAAGAATTTTGTAAATGGTTTCCTTGTCGTAAGCACCCCTTTTTGGAAGTCTGGTAATTTTGGTTTTATCCGTGACGGGAAATTGATTCATATTTTTTCGATTATTTTCTGCGAATGATGAAACAATCATTGAATTGTTCCATTCCGATTTTGGGGTAGTAGTTGATAGCGGCTGGTGCCGCCAACAATATTAAAGTGGTTATCTCACCAGCTTGCCGGTGTGTTTCATCGATCAATTTTTTTCCAATCCCTTTTTTCTGATAAGCCTGATCAACAGCCAGGTCGGATAAATAACAGCAGAACGAAAAATCGGAAAGTGCCCTGGACACCCCTATCAGTTTTTCATCGTCCCAGGCCGTGATGAGAATATTTCCATACGCCAGCATTTTTTCAATCCGCGCAAGGTCATTCACGGGCCTGCGTTGATCCAAAGTGGACCGTTTTAATAAGTCAATAAACTGGTCGCTGGTGATCTTTATGTCAGATCGATAAGTAAAATCCAATGGTCAATTGTTAAGGTGAAATGGTCAGGGTTATTTTTCCGAACTGATCCCCCTGATCCATTCGCTTGAAGGCATGGTTGATATCCTCAAGGGAAAAATTCGAATCGATGATTGGTTTTAGCTGATTTTTATCGACAAAGTCAAGCATAGACAGAAATTCATCTGGCGTGCCCATAGTAGATCCGAAAATTGACAGCTGTTTCCAGAAAAGGGCTTTGGGAGAAATTTCGGGTATCATGCCCGCTGTACGACCGTAAATTACTATTCTGCCACCCGGGTAGGCCATCTCAATCAATTGACTGAATTGTTTGCCGCCTGCACTATCAATGATCACATCGAAACCTCCTGCTTCCTTTGATAGCTTTTCAATCCAATCGGGTTCTCTGTAATTGTAGACACCGCTCGCTCCGAGGGCCTTCGCCTTTTGAAGTTTATCATTCGATCCTGATGTTACAAAAACCCGGGCATCGAAGGCAAGCGCGAATTGAAGAGCCCAAAGCGCAACACCCCCGCCAATTCCCGTAATCAGCACTTTTTCACCTCTTCTTAATTTTGCTTTTGTGAAGAGTGCTCGATAGGCGGTGAGCCCTGCAAGCGGGACTGCGGCAGCCTCTTCGGGTGTCAGGTGGTCAGGTTTTTCGAATACCTGCTTTTTCGAAATCGCTAAATAGTCGCTGAAAGTGCCGTGCGCGGGATAACCAAGGATGGAAAAAGAATGCGCCTGAACGGCAGGATTCTTTCCCCAACCCAATCCCGGATTGATCACTACGTCCTTTCCAACCAGGTATTGATCTTCCTCCGCTTCCGCTGCCTCTATGACCCCGCAGCCATCCGATCCCAGGACCACTCCTGTCGGCATTGATTCATTCTGCTCTTTCAGCATCCAGAGTTCATGATGGTTTAAAGCGGCATTTTTTAGTCGGACTAAAACCTGATCTTTGGAAAGTTTAGGTTTTTCTATTTCCTGGATGAGCAGTGGTGAGTCTTTGCCATGAAAAAAAGCAGCGCGCATTTAAGGACTCGTAAGCTAATTAACAATGTAATTCCAACTGAACTTGTCTACTGCCGCGCCCGTTCTTATGTCCTGTAGTAGTTTCTTTACTTTTAGTTGAAAACTTTGGCCATCGGGCAAAGGGATAGAATAATTTATCCCATGGATTTGGATAGACTGGATGGGCGCCACCACAGCCGCGGTTCCTGCCCCAAATGCTTCAGTCAGCGTTCCCTTTTTTAGACCATTTTCAATCTCGTCAATTTTTATTTTTCGCTCTTCGACAGGGAAGTCCATCTCCCGCGCAAGCGTGAGAATGGAATCACGGGTTATCCCATCAAGGATAGCCGTGTTGAGGGCCGGGGTGACCAGTTTGCCATCCAGTACAAACATCACATTCATCATTCCAACCTCATCAATATATTGATGGTCCTTATGGTCTGTCCACAACACCTGATCAAAACCTTCCTGCTTGGCTACCTGAGTCGGATAAAATGCACCTCCGTAGTTTCCTGAACATTTTGCAAATCCGGTTCCACCCTCTGCCGTGCGCACATAATGGTCCTCCACCTTTAGGTTGTAAGGTTTGTTGAGGTATGCCGCTACAGGTGTTGTCATGATAACGAACTTATATTGATCAGAAACTTTTACACCCAACCGCGGCTCCGATGCAAAAACCAACGGCCTGATGTACAGCGATGCCCCGTCAGTTGAAGGGACCCAGGCTTTGTCAATTTGAATTAGTTCATGCAGCGATTGGGTGAACATGGCTTCGCTTATTTCCGGCATGCACATTCTCGCCAACGATTTATTTAATCTTTGATGATGTTTTTTTACCCTGAATATGTTGACGGATCCATCCTTCATCCTAAAAGCTTTCATGCCCTCAAAAATGGATTGTCCATAGTGCAACGCCAGTATGGCCGGGCTCATGGGAAGTTCTCCGTACGGGATGATCTCAGGATCTTGCCATGCGCCATGGCTATAATTTGCCATCACCATGTGATCGGATATGTATTTGCCGAACTCCAGGTTTTTAAAATCAACTTTGGAGAGTTGAGAATTACTGGTTCTTTTTACAGCCATTGGCTCGGATTCAGTCATGAGCGTTTCCATTGATTAGGAATAAAGATATTTAAATTGTCAGGGTTTTGGAGAACTTATTGCATATTAATCGGGAAACCGCTTCGACATTTCGTTGGCAATCGCGGTGGAATCGGGGTCGTTTCGCTTTTCGAGTTCCTTGACAATATTGTCGTGGTTTTTCTTGTCCCGGTTTTGTGAGAGCTTATAGGATGCCTCTATACTGGTGATCGCCATTTCAAATGCGACAATGGAGCGAATTTCTTTTTCCAGGTAGGAGGGTGTCATTTTTTCGATGGACACGGGATTTTCAGATGCCGCTTCGTAATGATCCACCAACTGCTTAAGCGATGCCTTTAATTCCTCGCCTTCTATGATTCTGACTTTTCCATATACGTGGACTGCTATGTAGTTCCAGGTCGGCACGTTTTCATGATCATACCATGATGACGAAATATAGGTGTGAGGGCCGTGAAAGACAGCGAGCAATTCTTTCTCACTGGAAAAATGTTTCCATTGTTTGTTTCCACGGGCGACATGCGCAGTCAGCTTGTCTCCTGCCTCATTGAGAGAGAATGGAATGTGGGTAGCCCACGGCTTGCCGTCTACTTCGCCAATGAGCAGTCCAAAACTGTTTTGGCGAACAAAACGGAGCAGCTCTTCTTTATTTTCATTCCTGAAATCTTTTGGTGTATACATAGCGGTTAGTTATGAATGACCATTTAATAAATGCATTCCAGTCCCTGGCCAACGGGTTGTACCGATGCAATGACGTCCTCTTTTATTTCGGGGCCGTGTGTTTTATTCACCATCCAACCTACTAAATCAATGGCCGCGAGGCAACCGGCCGCGGTGGCAATATTTCCATGCGCAACCAACGGCTTTTCAATAACCTCAATCCCAAAAGCTTGCAGGTCCCTGGTGGCTGTTGGGTAGGTAGTGGCGGTAAGTCCATCTAACAAACCCAGGGCTGCCAACATCAGGGCACCTGAACACATCGAAGCAATAATTTGTTTTTCTGGATTTAGTTGAAACCGCCTCAGGTATTCCTGGTCTTTAATCAATCGCCTGGTGGTTTGTCCGCTGGTAAATAGGACAATGTCAGCATGCTTACACTCATCAATTGATCCGTGCATGCGCTGATTAATTCCAAAGAGCGAGCTGTGGTATTGCTCCGTTCCAACAATTTTGACTTTCCAATCCCTATCGCGAAGCCTTACCCTGTTCAACAAATCCCAAGCGAGGTACACGTCAATATCTGTAAACTTTTCCCACGCAACGATAGTAGCCGTTCTTGTCATTTACCTGATTGGTTTAGTATTTCATTTATTTTTACCAGGTGATGGTCATCGTGCTCGGCATCGAAATAAGCCAGGTCCACAGGATTCATCATAACCTTGAGCCTGGGATGCAGTGATGACTTGATCAAATCGGTTTCGCTTAAGCTTTCGTACAATTCAATATTTTTTTTTCGATTGGCAGTAAAATAACTGATTACCTCAGCCACCGGCATCGCATTGTAGTCTTTGCCAGGCTCAAATACGGCCGGAGACAGCACGGCTATTCCAGAAAGCATTTCATGAATTCGTTTCATGGCAATCTCATCCACTTCGCCCAGGTGTCCAATGTTTTGTTTAACCGACCATTTTCCACCTATCTTTTCAGAGAGGATCTTGTCTGCTACACCTCTTACTTTTTGTTCTATTCTCAACGAGGTGAATGAAAGCCGTTCAAGAAAAAATGGCAACATTCCAGGTGCCAATCCGAATTTAAACTCTCTTTCAAACCACTGTGTAGTTTTCATTTTCATGGGTTTATCGTTTCGTATTATGTTAATTGGCCTTCAGCGCCATTGCCAAAGCATTTTCGAATGACTTTATTGAGCGTTCGATGTCCGTTTTGGTGGTCGCCCAGGAGCAAACACTGATTCTAATTACTTTTTTTCCCTGCCAGGTTGATCCGCCAACCCAGCACTCCC
The DNA here is from genome assembly GCA_964655635.1 of uncultured Ohtaekwangia sp. Classification (GTDB taxonomy): domain Bacteria; phylum Bacteroidota; class Bacteroidia; order Cytophagales; family Cyclobacteriaceae; genus ELB16-189. Next base: position 288,020 of record CAZZNH010000001.1, on the reverse strand, counting down.
TCTGTTCCTGGATTTTAGCAATGGTTTGATCCGTTAATTCGTCCGATTCGCACCTGACCAACACCTGATTAAACACCACGTCATTTATTACATGGAAGCCTTTAATTTTTTTAAGCCCTTCTGAAAATTGGACCGCACGATCGTGAAAACCCTGGATCATTTGGTCAATGCCTTCTTTCCCCAGGTATTTTAATGCTGCCCACAATTCTATCACCCGTGCGCGCCTTGACATTTCCGGTGTGTAGTACATGCCATCGCGGCCCTCTCCTTTAACGATGTAACCTCCCGACATGTGAAGGGAAGAAACCAGTGCCTCTTTATCCGCGCATAAGATCAGCCCGGAGTCATATGGCGTATTGATGGTTTTGTGCCCGTCAGCGGCCCATGAATCGGCAAATTCAAAGCCTTCTGTGAGGTGTTTGAGCTTTTTGGTGGCTTGTGCCCACAGCCCGAACGCACCATCAATGTGAATCCAGGCTCCCTGGGATTTTGCTTTTTGGCAGATCACTTTGAAATCGTCAAATGAACCGCTATTGACATTTCCCGCCTGCAGAATGAGGAGGGTTCGGGAATCCAGTTCCGGAATCAATTCAGGAATTATCCGCCCCTGATCGTCTACATCAACCCACTCGATGTTGGATTTTCCCAAGCCAACCAGGGAAATGGCTTTTAAAACAGTCGAATGTGCATGCCGACCTGTTACAACCCTGATTTTGGGTGCATCAAAAAGACCCTGCTCGGTAATGTCCCATCCCTGATTTTTCAGAATTCTGTATCTGGCAGCAGCCAGACCACAGAAATTGGCCATCGAGGAGCCACTGACAAAACCAGCAACAGTGTGGGGTGGGAGGCCAAGCAGTTCGACCAGCCACTTCTCCACGATGGTTTCGAGTTTGGATGTGACAGGAGACATGACCTGCATGGCCGTTACCTGATCCCAAAAAATGGAAAGGTTTTTTGCAGCAAGGCTGGCAGGAATCGCACTTCCGGTAACGAAGCCAAAATACCTTCCACCGATTGTGGCAACCGTGGCAGGTGACCCAAATTGATGAAGCATTTCAATGATTTTGTCGGCCTCACCCGGTTTTGTTGGCATTGATTCGTCAAACCGGCTCAATGCTGCCAATGCTTCGGGAGTTGGAGCAACATGTCGGTCAAATGCTTCAGCCAGGTAGGTCAGTCCGTAAGCTTCCGCCTTTTCAAAAATACCTGACTGTATTTCCGAAAACATTCGATCTTGAATCCGATAGTTGTCTGTCATTTGAAAAATTTGGTTTCTGGCCACGCCTTTGAATTCACGCCTAAAAAACTTCCATCTATTATTAAAAGCAGCGCTCCATGTTTACTGGTTGATCGATGCCTGCTCAATTGATCACTCACATGATAACCCATATTTTCTTTTAATACCTGATGGGATCCATCAGACAATTCAGAAATAAGTTCGCCTTTCAGGCAGAATAGGATGTGTCCTTTGTCGCACCAATGATCAGCCACGTATCCGGGTGAATACTCCACCATCCTCACCCGCAAGCCGTCATACTGGAGGGTCCTCCAGTAAGCCATTCCCTTTTCACCGGGATGTTCTGTTCGTTGGATGCTGCTCCAATCGATGGTTTGATAAGGAATCGAAGTCATGGCTTTACGCATTTGTTGACAATTGAGACTTCCAAAGGCTCCGAAGCTGGTAGCCGCGATTGACTATATATATACCTGCGAGCGTAACGCCAATCGCAACCAGTATTCTAAGGTTGAGTTTTTCACCCAACACCAGCCAGCCGAGTACAATGGCGACCAATGGGTTGATGTACGCATACAACGTAACGATGGTCAAAGGCAGCTTCTTGATCGCGTACGAATAACAAGCGTATGCCGCAACGGAACCCACCAGGATCAGGTAGATCAGTGAATAAACCACATTGCCGGTCCATTGGATTGTTTGATAATCGTCAAAAACCAGGCTGACTGGCATCAGGAACAACCCTCCAAAAATCATTTGAAGGCCTGCATTCAAAAAAGGGTCGCTCGTCTGGTTTTTTCGTTTCATCCAAATACTACCAGCTGCCCACGACAGATTGGCTATGAAAATCAAAATCAATCCCCAGGCATATCCGGGATTTGCAAAATCAGCCATATTCTCTCCAAAGATCAGAATGATGCCGCTAAGCCCAATGGCCAGTCCCATGATGATCGGGAAAGTTGGTTTTTCTTCTTTGGCGATGACAAGGTTAATCACAATGACCCAAATGGGGACCATTGAACAGATAATGGCGGCAATTCCGCTCGATACATGAATTTCGGCCCATCCAACGAGTCCGTTGCCGAGCGTAATCATGAAAAATCCGCCTACCGCCTGATTGACAATGACAGATTTATCGGGTAGCCTGACTTTGGCGACCATGAACAGAACACCAGTCAGTAAAATGCCTGCGATGAGTTGCCTCAGTCCGCTAAACAAAAATGCGGGAAATTCTAAAACACCTATTCTCAATGCGAGGTAGGTCGTGCCCCACGCAATGCAAACGACTGCCAGGGCCAGATAGGGAAGTAAGTTTTTTCTTGTATCGGTCATGTTAATTGTTTTCAGTTTAGTACAAGTGAGAGGGTCATCAATAGTCCATCCTTATTTGACCTAACTTCCCCTCCGGAAGTGTTAATCATCTTGAATGCAGTGATCCCGGCATTTAAAAATATATTTTCAGCAACATTGATCTTGTTATATGAAGCACTGAGACCTGATGAGCAGTATCCCGACTCATCCAGTAATTTATTGTTGTGCCATCCTAGCCAGGTTACATTATAATGCCCGGATTCAAAGATTAATCTCAGTCGGTTCGTCCAGTCTCTGTGATGCGGGGCGAGGGCGAGATTTGACAAAACCGCAGAATGATCGATGGACAGATATTGGCTCAATTTTAGTTTAGAGATAACGATCGCTCCTAAATCTGAACCCTCGTCCGCGAACCCTTCAATTTGATCGATAATAAAACCAGCGTAAGGCGTAATCGTCAACCGATCGCCAATCGATAACTTGGTAAACACCATGGCCATGGCAAAATTGTTCGGAGTCCGTGAGTCATATAAGTCAACAACCTTGAACAGGAACACGCCCCACCGCCTGTGATCATACACCAGGTTGGCATCAAACGATTGATGGTCGCTTACTAACCTACCACCGTAACTGAAATAGCCCAATGAATTAAGCCGGATCGTAGAGCTAAAATTATCCGTGGCCGAATCTTTTTTTTGATTTGCCTCCAACAACGAATCGCCTTGGGAATATATGGGAACAGCGTGAGTCCTATTGGAAAAGATTGATTGAAGAACGAAGCAAATGATCAGGACGACCGAGGCCGTACTCCCGAAATGCGGGCGGGCAAAAAAAGCTAGTATTTGATTGGTTGCGCTTGTTTTCACTTTTTGCTCGACTAATAGATCAAAATTGGTGGTATATACGTTTGAAAAACAGTTTCAGTTTTATTAATTTTGACCATATCAGTTAACGATTATGGAAGCAACTCATGAGCTTAAATCCGATCACCTTTATATGGAGGTTGCGGATCGAATAGAGAGTTTAATCGCCAAGGAATCCTTTAAGGTTGGCGATAAGTTATTGTCAGTAAGGGCATTAAGTAAAGAACAAGGGATAAGCCTGAGCACCGCATTTCAAGCCTATTATCATCTTGAAAGCAAGGGATTGATCGAGGCCCGCCCTCAATCCGGGTATTATGTAAAATTTTCGCCTCAGCATGGGATGGAAGAACCAACCTGCTGCAAGCCAATAGATGAAGCAGTTCCGGTGAGTCTTGACGAAATAATTTCCAGCGTTTTCACGGATCTGCGGGCACGCTCAAAAATTCACTTTTCCATTAGCTCCCCAGCTCCATCGCTTCTTCCTACCGCCAAACTCAACAAGGCCGTTGTCCAGGCTTTGCGTGATTCTGATGACAGTTGCCTCAACTATGAAGATTTTCAAGGGAATGTGTTGCTAAGACAGCAGATCGCGAAGTTATCGTTCAACTGGGGTGGTGCGTTGAGCGATAGCGATATCGTGATCACCAATGGTTGCCTTGAAGCATTGTCGTTATGCCTGAAAGCCGTGACTCAACCGGGGGATGCAGTGGCCATTGAGAGTCCGACCTATTATGGAATATTTCAGGTTCTCGAAAGTCTCGGCCTGCACGTGGTGGAGGTTCCCTCGCATTCGGGGGAAGGGATTGATTTGAATTACCTGGAGGATGCTATTTCAAAATTTGATATCAAAGCCTGCCTGTTTGTTTGCAACTTCAATAATCCTTTGGGGAGTTTAATGCCCGATCAAAACAAAAAGGATTTGGTGGAACTGCTCACCCGGAAGAATATCCCATTGATTGAGGATGATATTTATGGAGAACTTTACTTTGGGAAAACCAGACCCAGGACTTGTAAATATTACGATAAGAATGATATCGTCCTGCAATGTGGGTCTTTTTCCAAATCGCTGGCGCCTGGTTACAGGATTGGCTGGGCGGTTCCGGGCAAGTACAAAGACAGGGTGACGGCACTTAAGCGAATGAACAATATTTCAACCAACACCTTGCTTCAGGAAGCGCTGTCAATTTTTCTGCAAAAAGGGAGGTATGAACTTCATCTTCGTCATTTGAGAAAGGCGCTACACACGCAATGCCTTCGGTACAGCCAGGCGGTGTCTGAGTATTTTCCAGAAGAAATAAGGGTAACGCGGCCGCAAGGTGGTTTTTCGCTGTGGATTGAGATGGATAAGAGGATAGATGCTTTCAAACTGCACAAGCGTGCGTTAAAACAAAACATTGGTATTGCGCCTGGGCATATTTTCTCCACGCAAGGGCAGTTTCAAAATTATTTTAGAATTAGCTACGGTTTGCCGTGGACCGACCATATTGATCGTGGGATTAAGGTGGTTGGCGAACTGATTAAAAAGTATTAGGCAAGAAATTGTAAACTTTTTATCGGTTGGGTTAGTTAGTATATTTGAAAGATTATCGCAAAAAATAATTCTCAATTTAAACATACCCTGACATGGCATTTACACTTCCCAAACTTCCATACGATTTTAATGCACTCGAACCGCACATTGATGCGAGGACGATGGAGATTCATCATGGCAAACACCACAACGCTTATGTGACAAACCTGAATAACGCTATTGCAGGCACTGATGCGGAAAAACTCAGTATAGAAGAAATTTGCAAAAATATTTCCAAGTATCCAGTGGCTGTTCGAAACAACGGTGGAGGTCATTATAATCACAGTTTATTCTGGACGGTAATGGGACCAAAGGCAGGAGGCAATCCTTCCGGTGCACTGGCCGATGCGATCAATGCTGCGTTTGGCAGTTTTGACGAAATGAAAACAAAATTCAACGCAGCTGCCGCGGGTCGCTTTGGCTCCGGCTGGGTCTGGTTGATTAAGGACTCAAATGGAAAACTCGCCATCACCAGTACACCCAATCAGGACAACCCGCTGATGGATGTGGCCGAGGCAAAAGGTACGCCCATTCTTGGGCTGGACGTGTGGGAACATGCTTACTATCTGAACTATCAAAACAGAAGGCCGGACTATGCGGCTGCATTTTGGAATATTGTAAACTGGGGCGAAGTCGCGAAACGATTTGGAAACTAGACCAGACAAAAAAGGCCTCAAAGGAGGCCTTTTTTTATGCTAGATTTTGTCACTTAATTACATAGCTCAATCCTACCCTGATCCCAAATTCCGTCCGGGCTACGTAGAAATCACCCATACCCTCCAGTCGCAAATATTCTGTTAGTGGTTTTGCGTAGCCAACTCCCACAGCAACATCATTGGCGCCAATAAGACCCCTGAATCTGACGAACAGATTGTCATTGGCGTACCATCGTGCCCCCATTACAAAGGAGTCTTTTTGCCTGGTCCATATTTCACCACCTACACCTACAGCAAAGTGTCGAACGACAAAATAATGGGCCTCCAATCCAAACTGCGCCTTTTCAAAAACATCGGGGTTATCGGTCTTAATTAGATCCAATCCGCCACTTACCATAACATCGCCCGTGCTCTGGGCATTAACCTGCTGGGCCAATACGAACCCGATGGCCATGATCAATAACAATCTCATTTCGAAATAATTTTAAAAAAATATCAACGTCTTTCTTCCAACAATTTTTGCAGCGCCAGGTACTCGTCCCGTAAACGTGCTGCCTCTATGAATTCCAATTCCCTTGCTGCTTTTTCCATAGCCTTTTTCGTTCGCTCGGTCATTTTTTGAAGCTCATCCACACTCAGATAGCTAACCACGGGGTCGGCTGCCAGCGATTTTTCCTCATCCTCCATGTAATAGCGCTTGGTCGACTTTTTTGAATCAGCAACTTTCGTCTGTTCCATGATCGATTCCCGCGATCTGATGATCGTCTTTGGAGAGATACCGTGCTTAAGGTTATAATCTTGTTGTGTTTTTCTTCTGCGGTTGGTTTCATCAATAGCCTGCTGCATGGATTCCGTTACCTTGTCGGCATACATAATGACCTTTCCGTTTTCATTGCGGGCAGCTCGTCCAATGGTTTGAACCAACGATCGCTGGTTGCGCAAGAACCCCTCCTTGTCTGCATCGAGTATTGCCACCAGCGAAACCTCGGGCAAATCCAATCCTTCACGCAATAGGTTAACACCCACCAATACGTCAAAAATACCAAGTCTTAATTCGCGAAGGATTTCCACACGGTCGAGCGTCTGCACTTCGGAGTGAATATAGCGGCATTTGATGCTTGCGCGTTCCAGAAATTTGGTCAGTTCTTCGGCCATTCTTTTGGTGAGGGTTGTCACCAGCACGCGTTCTTTTTTCTTTACGCGCTCATCAATTTCCTCCAGCAGGTCATCGATTTGATTTTTGCTTGGCCTCACATGAATCTCTGGGTCAAGCAACCCGGTAGGGCGAATGAGTTGCTCAATCACAACTCCTTCCGATTTTCTCAATTCATATTCAGATGGAGTCGCGCTGACGTAGATCACCTGATTTAAAATGCCCTCAAATTCATTGAAGGTCAGCGGGCGGTTGTCCATCGCTGAGGGCAACCGGAAGCCATAATCCACCAGATTGACTTTGCGGGAGCGGTCGCCTCCCCACATAGCCCGAACCTGAGGAATGGTTACATGACTCTCATCGATGACCATCAGAAAATCGTCTGGAAAATAATCGATCAGGCAGAATGGCCGTGCTCCGGCCGTTCTGCGGTCAAAGTAGCGTGAGTAGTTTTCTATGCCGCTACAGTAGCCCAATTCGCGCATCATTTCAATGTCAAACTCCGTCCTTTCTTTCAAACGTTTGGCCTCAAGATGGCGTTTTTCCGATCCAAACATGTCCACCTGGAGAACCAAATCATCTTGAATTTCGCGTATGGCTTGGTGGAGAGAGTCCTTTCCCGTAACAAACAAATTGGCAGGAAAAATGACAGCGACCTTTTCATCTGAAATTTTCTTTCCCGTAAATGGATCGATGAGCTGAATCCCTTCAATCTCGTCACCGAAGAAGTAGATTCTAACCGCGTAATCGGCATAGGCCAAAAACACATCTACAGTGTCGCCTTTTACCCTGAAATTCCCTCGTTTGAATTCCGCTTCCGTTCGACTGTAGAGAATGTCCACCAGTGCAAACAGTAATTGATTTCTGGGTATCGATTCGCCCACGGTCAATTGAATTCTGTTTTTCCCAAACTCCTCGGGGTTGCCAATGCCGTAAATGCAGGAGACGGAAGCGACAACAAGAACATCCCTTCTTCCGGAGAGCAATGAAGATGTGGCACTTAGCCGGAGTTTTTCTATCTCTTCGTTAATCGATAGGTCTTTTTCTATATAAAGATTGGAGCTGGGAATAAAGGCCTCTGGTTGATAATAATCGTAGTAGGAAATAAAATACTCAATGGCATTCTCAGGAAAGAAATGTTTGAATTCTCCGTAGAGTTGGGCCGCCAATGTTTTGTTGTGGCTCAGGATGAGCGTGGGCTTGTTTACCTGCGCAATTACGTTGGCTATCGTGAATGTTTTTCCAGAACCCGTTACGCCAAGTAGCGTCTGGTGCTGCTCCCCCGACAGCAAACCGGCAGTAAGTTGCTTTATGGCTTCTGGTTGATCACCGGTTGGCTCGTATTCGCTGGTAATTTTGAAGTCCATCTAACTTCTGTTGATCTGTATTATTTGACTAGCTGTTCCATATCGCCCAGGCTTTTTCGGCTTGCATATGTAGCATTTCGAGTCCGTTTTTAAAGCTGGCACCACGCATCTCAGCCTTCTGTATGAATTGCGTACGTGCCGGATTATAGATCAGATCGTAAACAAAATGAGCTGACGTTAATTGTTCGTATCTGATGGGAGGATATTCCGTGGTATTTGGTGACATCCCCAGTGGAGTTGTGTTAATCACGAGGTCGCATTTGGCCAATTCGTTGCTGGCCTTAAGCTCCTCGTAGGTAAGGTCGGCATGATCATTTTTTCTCGATACCAGCTTGAAATTGATGTTGAGTTCTTTTAAGGCTTGTTGCACGGCTTTCGAGGATCCACCTGTCCCGAGGATAATGGCGGATGATCCTTCACGTTTTGGAAACCATTTCGCCAGGGATTCTTTGAAGGCGATACTGTCGGTATTGTAGCCGTGATATTTGCCGTCTTTGATTTTAATCACATTGGCCGCGCCAATTTTTTTAACCGATTCATCCATCTCGTCAAGAAAGGGAAGTACCTTTTCCTTGTAAGGTATTGTCACATTGAGACCACACATATTCGGATTCTCAGCAATCAGTTGCTTTAGGTCTTCTATTTTCTTAAGCTCGTACAAATCGTAGTGATAATCCCGGAGGCCTTCTCTAAAAAATTTCTCATCGAAATAATTTTTGGAAAAGGAGTGACTTACCGTGAGACCAATTAGACCAAATTTCTTTTCCATGCTAGGGTTTTGTTTTAAAGGCAAGGGCAAGTTTTTCTACAAATACAACAATTAAGATCCCAAATGCGGCAAAGAGGATGGCTTGAAAAATTTGCGGATCGCTTCCTGTTTTTTCGATATAGGTACCAGGCCATATGCTTTGGTCAAATGCGGGGATCTGTTTTCCTTCATGATTTATTCTAAACGCAACGATTTCTTTCCAAGGCCAGACTTTATTAAGGGATCCGAGCATAAAACCTGCGAGCAAAGCCAACGTAGGGAATCGATAATGTTTCAGTATCCAACTTAAAAACCTCGAGAAGCTCAGCAGGCCAATTACGCAGCCAGCCATGAATGTAAGAATAATCATGAAGTCCATGCTCACCAGAGATTTTATCATGAATTCGTATTTGCCCAACAGCAGCAGGATAAATGCCCCTGATATTCCCGGAAGTATCATCGCGCAAATGGCCAGTGCTCCGCAAAAAAAGATAAAAAATAAGTTTGAGGGCGTTTGCGCGGGAGACACGATGGTAATCCAATAGGCAATTGCTGTCCCTGCGATTCCAGCGAACGCGGTCGCGACCGACCAATGCTTTATTTCCCTGAGAATTAAAGGAGCTGAAATTAGGATTAAACCAAAGAAAAAGGACCAAACTGGAATAGGGTATGCAGCCAGGAGGTAATTCATCAGCTTGGCAAAACTGAGCAGACTTGTCACGATTCCTGCAATGACGGCCAAAAGAAATGAGCCATTAATTCTTACCCAAAAGGATTTAAATTCCAATTTCGACAACAAGGAAAGCGCGCTGACATCGATTCCTTTTATGGTGTCGATCAGTTCCTCGTAGATTCCCGTGATAAACGCAATCGTTCCGCCAGAGACGCCAGGTATGACATCGGCAACCCCCATTCCGACTCCTTTGGTATAAAGGAAGAAATAATCTTTGAATCTTCTCAAGGTGAGTTAGTCAGCGTAAAATGGAGGGGCATTGTTGCCCCGTTTTTGCTCAAGCCCAAGGAAATGCAGAAAAGTGTCTCCGCGAAGTCCAAGGCGTAAAGTCTCTAAAGGAATAACTTCGTTGGGTGCTATGTTGCCAAGATTCACGTTGGCACCGAGTAGCTTGATAAACCAAACCTGCTGGGCTTTCTGTGGTGCCTCCCAAATGATTTTTTCAAATGGAATTTTTGTTAGAATTTCCTGAACCAATCCTGACCGCACTTCTCCGGTGGCTCGAAATAGCCCGACATTTCCGCTCTCCCTCGCCTCGCCAATCACTTTCCATGCGCCCGCATCCAGTTCCTGTTGCATCAGGTCTATCCATTGATAGGGGGGTATTATCTTTTCGGCATCTTTAGACCCCACTTCCGATAACACCGTCACCTGTTCTGATAGTTTGGAAATGTAATCCAGTTTTTTGTCATGATCCAGATCGATTGAGCCATCCGAGACCTCAGCGAAGGACATGTTGTATTTGTCCAACACCTTCCTGTAGTCATCAAATTGATCGCGAATGATAAAAGCTTCAAACAGGGTTCCACCAAAATAACAGGGAATGCCTGCGTCTTTATAAACCTTTAATTTGTCCTTGAGTACAGGTGTCACGTACGAAGTTGCCCAGCCCAACTTAACAATATCAATATGGTCCGCAGAGATTGACATCAGGTCTTCGGCTTCTCGTACGCTTAACCCTTTGTCCATCGCCATAGTAAATCCTACCTGCCTGGGCTTTGTGGTTCGCTCAGGCAAATTTTTGAGCGTATAATTCATTAGCGGTTTTCTTTTCTAAATTGATCGATAATCTTAAAGAGGGCCTTTTGGGTTTCTGGCTTTGGAAAAAAATCAAACAACATTTTATGACCTTCAAAATCCAAAATTAATGCATTTTCAAGATAATTAAATGCTTCTTTAAATTTGCCATCTTCAATCTGATAGATCGCCATCCGGTACAGCAGATCGGGTTCATTGGGAAGTTCCCCCATTCCTTGTTCCAGCACTTCGATAGCTTTTGCAAATTCTCCCTGTTCGTAGTATATAAACGACCAATTCAGCCAGATTTCTTTGTCGGTTGAACCATAGTTGCTGGCTTCCTCGTATGCACTTATGCTGGAGACATTATTTCCGATTTTGAATTCAGCATGAGCGGCAGCCTTCCAGTACTCAGCATTTTGACTATTGAGTTTTATGGCCTTGTTAAAAAAATGAAGTGCCTGGTACCATTTTTCCTGCTTCTCCAGACAACTGCCGGCACCGAACCAAGCTTCGTCATAAAACGCATCAAGCTTTGCGGCTTTTTGAAAATATTTCAAACCAAGATCGAATTGGCTGAGATTTTCGTATGCGGCACCCATGGAACAATATACCTCGGGGCTTGGGCCTTCAATGTCTATGGTTTTTCTGAATGAATCCAATGCCTTCGTATGTTGTTCAAGGTTCAGGTACGTGTTACCCATATTAAAATAGGCAGATGCAAACGTATCATCGATCGCGACCGCATACTCGTAGGCATCAAGGGCTTCCTTGTACTGTTCCAATTTATTACAAACGATTCCCAGGTTATACCATGCAGCGGCAGAGTAAGGATCTTCATCAATAAACTTTCTATAATACGACAAGCTGCCTTCCAACTGGCCAACCACATCCAGGCAAAAAGCCAGTTCATAAAGCGATCCCTCGTGGGTGATATTTATCTCAATTGATTTTTTATACGCCTCAATTGCATCTTCGTACGACTCAAGGCTCTGATGCCCCAGGCCAATGTTATAGTAAATTTCATCAAGGTCGTCACTTGCGAAGGTCAGGGCTTGTTCGTAAAGAAAAATAGATTCCTTGTGTTTGCCCTGAAGGGAAAGGATCGATCCCGTTGAAAAATATATTTCAAGGTCAGTGGGGTGGAGGGTGCGTGCCTTTTCAAGAAGTTCAAGGGCCTCATCGTATTCCTCGAGATGTGACAATATCTGGGCCTTAACACTAATCAACTCGGTGGAGAACGGATATAAGTGCATGGCCTGGTTGACTGCGGTCAACGCCTTTTTATACTTGGACTGGTCTAGGTAATAATCAATAATGGTTTCGTAAGAGTTGATTTCGAAGAATTCATTGGAGTTCTTTTTCAGGCTTTCTTCGAACCGTTTGATCAACTCTTCCTCCTCTTCTCTTTTCCGGAAATCGTGCGCCATTCTGTAAATGGTTTGTCTAAAATAGACAAAATATACTCGTGAATAAAATGATCGTGATATATTAAATGCAAAGGTAGGGCATTAAACATCGCCTACAAGCTTGCTAATTTCAATTGTTTGTTGTACTGTTTTGCAGATAGTATTTACAGGTCCATTCAATGGTTTCTGAAAGCGGTCGAAAGTCAATCCCGAGGTTTTGAGTTATTTTTCTGTTGTCGTAAAAGAATTTTTCCTGTGCCGATCTTGCTGATTGTGCTGTAACCATTGGTTCAGTGCCTGCGATTATTGACCTGAGATATTCCACCCCGGCTGCCAGGGAGATGAGCCCGCCCGGGACCCTGATCCAGGGCGGTCTCTTGTTGAATTGATTTGCGATCAGCGACAACAACTCCTTCAATTGAATATTGCCAGCGTTGACGATATACCGCTCTCCGGTCGGCTTCGACTGCAGAAGTGTCGTAATGGTTTTTACTACATCTCTGGCATCGACATAATTGATTGAACCATCCGTATAGAACGGCTGATTTTGCCAAACGTATCGGTAGATTTGCGCACTGCTTTTTTTCCAGTTGCCTTGCGAAAGAATAATGGATGGATTGATAATGTCAATTTGCAATCCTTCCTCTTGTCCTCTGAATACTTCCAGTTCCGCGAGGTATTTAGACTCCGCATAGGCTGAGTTAAGCTTGTTGTCTACCCATTTGCTGTCCTCGTCAATTATTTCAATATTTTTTTGCCGGCCCAACGCGGCCACGGAACTAACGTGAATAAGTCTGGAAATACCGAGCGCGAGGCAGGCATTTACCACGTTTCTGGTTCCGTCCACATTGATCCGATGAAGGGACTCGCCATCGCCAGCCTTGAATGAAACCAAAGCAGCTGTATGAATGACGGTGGTGGCTCCTTCGAGCGCTTCCAGCAGAGCGTTGCTATCGAGTATGTCTGATTCTTTCCATTCCATCTTGAGGCCATTGATCAAATCGTTACCCGAAGATTTTCTGCGTATCCCGAAGAATGGAATTCCTTCAGAAGAAAGTTGCTTTACCAGCATACTACCCAATAACCCGGTGGCTCCTGTGACTGCTATCATTGGATTATAGAGATCTGTTTAGTAGCGGAAGCTCGAGTGCCCGATTAAAATACCTGCTTTTAGCTGCTCCTTTTATCATGTTCATCTGGACCTGATTGTGACAGTCGCTGCCAAGGAATTCGACCCAACCTTTTTCGATCAGTTGTATGGCCAGTTTCTGAATGGGCTTGGAGTAGGCACCTAAAATTGACAGGATGTTGACCTGAAATAACACGCCCCTGTTTCTGAGGTCTTCAACGCTGCTGAAGTTGTTGAGCAGATATTGGTAACGCTCCGGATGTGCCATCACAGGTCGATAACCTTGAGTAGTGACGGCAAATATAAATTCCTTTAATTGAAAGGGTTCGGTAAGAAAATTGGTCTCAAACAAAAGGTAGTTATTTCCAAATGTCAATAGCTTTTCATGAAGGTTCACCTTCTCCATCAACGCCTCATCCAGGTAATACTCAGCAGCTACCTCGATGTGGATGGCAATTTGCTTAGCTTCTAAATATTGTTTTAAATGCGTAAGCGAATCGACTATTTGCTGTGGCTCGTTTCGATAGTAATCGCTCATGATATGTGGCGTGGTTATCAGCTTGGTGTAGCCCAATTCGATGAATTGTTCGATCAGCTCAGCTGACTCCTCAAATGATTTGACCCCATCATCAAGGTTTGGTAACAAGTGGGAATGAATATCCGTATGCAGCGGATCACCTGTTGGCCTGGATTTAAAGAGAGAAAACACGGGTTAGCTCATCAGTTTCGCGAAGAAATTCTTCTTGACTTCTTCCTCGTAATATCCATAGCCATACGCTTTTCCATTTATGGCGAGCGCGTTGACCACTACGGCCACGTTAGTTAACTTATTGATTTTAGTTAGGCGAGACAGGTTGTTAATGAACTCTTTTTTTGAGTAGTTGGCTCGAAGCACGTAGATAGTAACGTCAGACTTCTTCATCACCATCACGCCATCTGTTACCAGCCCAACGGGTGGTGTGTCCATGATGATAAAATCGTATTTACTTTTCAGATTGGTCAACAACTGATCAAAGGTGCCATTCAACAGCAACTCAGATGGGTTGGGTGGATGCGGTCCCGCAGGCAGATAATCCATGGAGACATTTGGCGTGGAGATAATGCAATCTTCCCAGCGATGTTTATCGATGAGGATCGTGCTGACTCCTCTGGTGGCGTCCGTCAGGTCAAATGGTAAATTTTCCTTAGCCTTGCGCATGTCAAGATCAACAAGAATTACTTTTTTGTTGGACATGGCCAACACGCCACTCAGATTCATAGCCAGAAAAGACTTGCCCTCTCCGGACACCGTAGATGATACGCAAATGGTCTTTTTGGCGCCCCCCGATGTAAAAAACTCTAAACTCGTCCTCAGTGTTCGTATGGCTTCACTGGCCATAGATTTTGGATTTTCCTGAACGATAAGGCCGGCTTTGCCAGAGCGAAGAGCAGGGATCGATCCCAACACCGGAATATGGATTGCTCTTTCTACCTCCTGAACACTGATAATCTTATTGTTAAGCAGGTATAGGATTCCTACAAAAAAGAAATTAAGCACCAGGCTGCTCACAAGGCCGATGCCCAGTATCATTAACTTTTGAGGGGCGATCGGCTTGGACGGCAACGTGGCCGGGGAAAGAATTTTGAAATCTGGCGTATTTCCAGCCTGTGCAATCTCAAATTGGGCTTTGGACTGCATCATCGACAGATAGAATTCCTCATATAATTTATAGAATCGTTGGTTTTTCGAAAACTGCGTGTTTTTATCTGGCATGGATGCAAACGCCTTTTCAAGATTCTCCTTTCTCCGGTTTAGATCAGCCATATTTTCAAGCCATCCTCTCTTGAGACTCGTGACCTGCCCAAAGATTTGATCCTTCAGAGAGTTCAGTTCATTTTGCTTTTGCTTGAAAGCGAAGGTATTTTCATTGTACGATAAGGAGAGCCTGTTCGATTCTGCTATCGTCTTTTGAAGCAAATCCAAATCTCTATTGAGGTAAGTGGGCAAGAATTGCTTATGGTTTGGTGTCAGTTCTGGATTCTCGGACGACAGACTTTCTATCAGTGCATTCAGCTCTGTCAATCTTTTAGAAAGGTCAAATCGTTGCGAGTCGATTTTGTTAATCAGATAGATGGTACGCTTCAAATCCTCATCAACGTTGTTGCTTTTGTTTTTCAGCGTGAAATTCTCAAAATAGTTCTCAAAGCCCTCCATCTTTTTCTCCACCTGGAAAAGTTCATTGTTCAGCCACTCTATCTTTTGTTTGTTGGTAAGATTTTTTTGTTCATTGCTGTAGCTAATATACAGTGAGTCAATTTTGCTAACGATAGCGTGTGCCTTGAGGGCGTTAAAGTCTCTGAAGGTAATTTTGATTGTATTGGCGTTGAAGTTGAGTGGTTCTACAGTTAAGTTTTTTGTGAGATAGTCGAGCAATGACTCCCTGCTATATACGATGAAGTAGTAGTCGTCAGCCGATGATGGATCAAAGAACCTGGTTTTATTGACCATAAACTCAAACCCGTTGAGCGTAATTTTTTTTCCAAAAGTGCTCTTTTCGCCCTTGCCGTTTTCACTTGTTTTAATTTCGAAAGCCGATCCTCCACCTTCAAACTCGATATAAATCGGAACGTCCAGGATCGCGTGGGGGAAGTGGTCAGCCTCTATACGTATTGGCGAGTATTTGTATTTCTCGTCAACAAGCACCTTTCCGATGCTGTAATAGCCAACGCCAATGTCGAGCGAATCGATTACGCGATTGAGAAACACCTTCGACTTGATCTGCTCTATCTCTCCCGAAATGATATTGATGTTTTGATCTTCAACCACGGCTTTTATTCCGAGCTCTGTGGCATCTTGTTTAATATCCAACTTCATTTCCGATTCAGACTCATAGACATCTTTGGTCCAGCGGATAGTGAGGTATGCAGCAAGATTTGCAGCCAGGAAAATGCCAATTATCCACAAGAGGTTTTTGCGAATGACAATCTTGAGTTTCTCGACATCGACACCCTCAAATTCTGTCGCTTGCAATTTTGTATGCGCTTGATTCTCCACCTATCTCACGTTAAGTATAATAACTACCAGTGAAGCCAGACTGACGATAATGCTGATTATGTTGCCATTTTCACGAACTGCTTCGCTGAACGGTCTTCTTATTGGCTCTACATAAACGATATCTCCAGGTTGAATAAACATATCACCGCTTCGGTAACCCTCGATGGTACTCAGATCGATCACAAATACCTGATCTCCCCTTAAGACACGCACATTTTGCGCTTTCGCGTTGTTGTCCAGTCCCTTACCAAGAGCAAGTAATTCCGTAAGTCGCATATTCTGGTTGGTGAGGGGAATTACCTGACCTCCCATGGCCCCAAGCAGAATGGCTCTTTTGTTTGAAAAACCCATGGCTACGTACGGCTCCTTAAAAAATTTGGCGTATTCCTCCTGGACCACTGCTTCGGCCTGGACCAGTGTCAAACCCTCCAAGTGAACTTCATTAATGAGTGGCAGTTTCACTTTGCCGTTGGTGGCCACCTGATAGATTGGTTTTTCGCTGTCGGTTTTTTGAGTTGGGTTACTTAGCTCCGGATTGGGATCAATGAGCCGTTCGCCACGATTGGAAAACACCTCGATCGCTATCTGATCGTTCGGTTGGATGACGTAATCGGTAGCATGACTGGCTCCAGGGGCAGGCTTCTCAGGTACAAATCCCTCAGGGACCTTGAACATGATGTTTTGTTTGTAGGAGCTGCAAGAAATCATGAGCCCAACCACGCCAGCAAATAGCACTTGTTTCATCTACTTGGTTAAATCCCGCTTATTTGGGTGAAATTACAGATTTTATCAATAACTCCTTCAGGCTGGGGAGTTGCTTGTCTTTTTCGGAAAGTATCGGGTCTGATATCAACCAGTCTATTTTCAAATCCCTGTCGTTCCATTGAATTCCCGTCTCATGGTTGGGACTATATATACTGGAACACTTGTAGTAAAAATAGGAATCTTCCAAAGCCGAAAATCCATGGGCGAATCCCTCCGGTACATACAACATTTTGTGCGTCACCCCGTCCAATATACACCGGTAGCACTCACCAAAAGTTGACGAGCCCTTCCTGAGGTCGACCACCACATCAAGTACCTTGCCCTGGATGACCGCAACGACCTTGGCTTGCTGAAATGGAGCGAGTTGGAGGTGGAGTCCCCTTAACACGCCTTGTTTTGAAAAGGATAGGTTTTCCTGAACGAATTTTACAGCGGGATCGATTCTGCCGATGGCATTGTCCTTGTACATTTCAAGAAACCATCCGCGATTGTCCAGGAATACCTGCGGTGTGATTTCAAGCAAGCCCGGGATGGGCGTATCCTTTATTTGCATGCCTCAAAAATAGGCAATTATGAAGCTTTCTGAAGGGTGTTTAAGGTTTGCAAATACTTGTCGATAACCACAAGTTCACTAAACTCATTGACCATTTTGATCCTGCCATTCTGACCCAACTCCCTTAGTTTATCGTTGCTGAAGTTGGCCATTTCCACCATTTTATCTGCCAGGTCATGCGCATCCTTCATTTTGCATAATAAGCCATTGACGTGATCACTTACCACGTGGTGGCATCCTGGTACATCCGTTGCGATAATCGGCTTAGCGGAGCTGGCAGCCTCAAGCAATGTTCTGGGGGCGCCTTCCCTGTAGGACGGCAGCACTACGCAGTCTGCCTGCTCGATAAATTGCCGAACATCGTCTGTCGTGCCAAGGTATTCGATCGTGCCCTCATGGATCCATTGGTTGATGACTTTTTCTTTGATGCCTCTCTTATGTTGTGGATCCTTTGCGCCCAATAACTGAAAGCGGGCCGAAATCCCCCGATGTTTCAATTTCTTGATCGCATCAATGTATTCAATGATGCCCTTGTCCGAAATAAGCCTTGAAATCAGCAAAAAGGTAAATGTCTCGTTTCTCCTGAAGGGCAGTGGCTGGAACCTTTCAAGATCAACGCCTGAACCCGGTACCAAATCGACCCGCTCTGGGGCGACCAATTTCTTATTTAAAAATAGATCTAAATCATCTGCATTTTGGAAGAACACTTTCTTCGGAAACCGGAAAGTCCACCGGTAAAGCTGAATGGCTATTGCTGAAACGAGGTTTTTCTTGAGGAATACAGTCCCCAAACCACAAACGTTATTTACGGCAGGTATTTTCAGGAGACTGGCAGCAATGGTGCCGTAAACGTTGGGTTTTACCGTGTAATGCAGGACAATGTCCGGTCTGATCTTCCTGTAAATGGACCAAAGCTCAATAATTAAAGCGAAATCCTTGATCGGATTGGCTCCGCGGCTGTCCATCCTTACCTTATGATGAATGCATCCGGCTTCAACCAAATAGTGGGTATATTTGTCGATGGGTGCCACCGTATGCACCTCGTACCCCCGTGCGATCAGCGCTTTGACAAAATTCATGCGAAAATTGTAGATATTCCACGAGGTGTTTAAAACAATGGCAACTTTCATTCGACCAACTACAGGTTTAGGTTAAGCCCTAATCGACTTACACATTAGATTATATTCAAAGCATGCGAAAAGTAACCTTAAACCCTAATTAATGTAAGTTTGATGTACTTTATCGGTAAAAATAGACAAAAGTAACAGCCATAAGCTAAAACTTTATCAAAATTAATCGGGTTAAATAAATCAAATTATTATTGCGGTTAGCCGTGGGCAGTTGTGGGAAATATGACAGAGACATTGAATAAAAAGACAGCTATTCTGGTAGCGGTTGAGACAGGCAGAGTTCAGCCGGAGATTACTATCGAACACTTGGACGAGTTGGCATTTCTGGCAGAGACGGCCGGGATCCTATCAGTAAGTCGATTTGTACAACGGTTGCCCCACGCAGATGCGCGCACGTTTGTGGGGAAGGGCAAGGTAACCGAGATCAGGGATTTTGTTTTTGAAAACCATGTGGACAACGTAATATTTGACGATGACCTGAGTCCGTCCCAACTGAGAAATCTTGAGCGGGAGTTGAACCCAAAGGAACGCGATGTGCGCGTGCAGGTATACGACCGGAGTTTGCTGATACTGGACATTTTTTTGCAACGCGCTCAGACAGCCCAGGCGCGTACCCAGGTTGAATTGGCCATGAACCAATATCTCTTGCCACGCCTCACCAGAATGTGGACCCACCTGGAACGGCAAAGAGGCGGCACCGGCACCAGGGGAGGTGCAGGTGAGAAAGAGATTGAAACTGACCGGAGGAACATCCGCCACAAAATCTCGATTTTGAAGGATGAGTTGGAAAAAATTGACAAGCAGCGAAAGACGCAACGCAAGTCGAGGGCCAACGTAGTTCGAGTCTCCCTGGTGGGCTACACCAATGTCGGAAAGTCGACCCTGATGAATTTACTTTCCAGGGCAAACGTCAAGGCGGAGAACAAGCTGTTCGCCACTGTGGATTCCACCGTTCGAAAAGTAACGTTGGGCAACCTGCCTTTCCTGCTGTCCGATACGGTCGGATTTATCCGCAAGCTACCACATCACCTGATCGAGTCCTTCAAGTCAACCCTCGATGAAGTGGGGGAAGCCGACCTTTTGATTCACGTGGTTGATGTTTCGCATCCTTTTCATCAAAACCACATCGAGGTGGTGACACAAACATTAGGCGAAATTGGAGCGGGTACCATTCCTACCATTCTGGTATTGAATAAAATTGATCTATTCAAATCGCAGCACCCCGAACTTGATATGGAAGAGATGTCCGGAATTTACCGTGAGCTGGGATTTGGGCCCTTGGTTTTCGTTTCTGCCGCCACCGGAGAAAATCTGGAATCATTGAAGAAAGTAATTTTTGATGAAGTGAAGCAAAAGCATTTGAAAATTTATCCAAACTACCTGCACAACGGATACGAGTATCTTGGGCAGGAAACCTTTGCCAACGATAACATGGAAGGCGGGGTGTAAACAACCTGATAAATGGAGGCTCGTAGACAACTTCTGGCTGTCGTTGCTATGGTTTGCACCCAATGCCTTGGACAGTCCGACAGCACCGCCAGATTTGCCGCAGTCAGCGGCTTCTACGGTTTTATTATCCCACATTCTATTGACGTAAGGGACGTGGCCGACTCTTATCCGTGGGGCGTACAAGCAGAATACGCACGCCAGCGCTTCAGTGCAAAAGCATGGGACGCCTGCAATTGTTACAGCAAGGTAGGTATCGCGTTTTCATTCGCTGATTTTGGAAATCCAGACGTTTTGGGAAAAAGCTACAGCACGGCTGTGTTTGTAGAACCTCAATTGGCAAGGGGCAAGCTAGCACTTGGATTGAGGGCATCGGTAGGCGCCTCTTATGTGACGAAGATTTTTGATCCAGACAGCAACAGCGAGAATCTTTTCTTTAGCAGAAAGCTCAATGGACAACTTTCGGTTGGCCTCAACCTACAGGCCAAACTTTATCAACGTTGGATCATCGGCACCTTGATCAATTACAACCATATTTCAAACGGTGGCGCGCAACAACCCAACAAAGGCATGAATTTCCCCGTGGCTGGCATGGGGATCACCTACGCCCTTCAAGATGCGTCACCGATGCCGCGCAGCGTAGACCGTGATTACAAAAAGGAATGGCAGTACCATGTCGGGCTGTTTGCTGCCTCGAGGTCGGTGGACAACTTTGGAGTCAGCGAAAGGAAAATGATGACAGGAATTTATTTGGGGGCTTTGCGGACGCTGGCCAAAATGCACGGTGCGGGACTTGCGTTAGAATCGTCTCACGACAGCATGCTGCGTGAAAAGGCCATCCAGGGGGCGCCATTTGAGCCATGGATCGTGTCGGTACTGGCACGCCATCACTTGCTCTTCGGAAAGTTCGACTTTAATCAGGCGGTAGGCTACTACTTGTATGAACGCTACTTCAACCGGCACGCGGTCTTTCAACGCTATGCTTTGCAGTATCGGGTTGCGGAGCGATTTCAAGTTGGGTTCTCGTTGAAGGCGCACCTGGAAGTCGCTGAACAGATGGACCTTCGGCTTATCTATCAATTGTAGACCACAATTCTGTTTTGTGCGTGCGGTCACGAGCCAACGTTGGGAAAAGTGGCCAAAAAAGACCGCCAGTCCTCTAAAGATTGTTGGTTTTATATAAATTTGTGCCCGCTCAACTCGCCTGAAGTGGCAGGCAATTTCTTTTCCGCCCGGTAATGATGGCCTTATACCGGGAATGACAGTACCTCCGGCAAACGTGCCTGGAGAAAAGTGATGATGGCCCCGTAGTTCAATGGATAGAATAGAAGTTTCCTAAACTTTTGATACAGGTTCGATTCCTGTCGGGGCTACTAACCTCCTACAATACTTGCGACAGTATTTCTTTTAGGGCATTAAGTGTGGCGTCACAACGAATAGCCTGCTTCTCCCTTTCAATAAAGCGTTGCAGCGAAGACGGAACGGCCACCCTACGACCGATAGATTGGCTCACCACCTGGTCAAATTTGGCGGGATGCGCGGTCTCCAAAAAGATACCCTGCGCTGTTTGGGCCTTGCCTATTTCATTTCGTAAGCCGAGATAGCCACATGCACCATGAGGATCAACCAGGTAGCCCGTATCTTTAAATACTTTGGTGATACATGACCGAATTTCATCGTCATTGAACGAATAACCACTGAGCATTTTTTTTACCTCGCCTGATTTATGTTCAAAAATTTCGTTGAGCCGTACCAGGTTGCTGGGATTACCCACGTCCATGGCATTGGCTACGGTGAGCACAGAGGGAGCCGGCTCAAACAAACCGGTGGTTAAGAACTTTGGCACCACGTCATTGCGGTTGGCAGCTACAACGAAGCGGTGGACGGGCAGCCCCATTTTCCAGGCCATGAGACCTGCGGTCAGGTTGCCAAGGTTTCCGCTAGGCACGGAGATGATAAGCGGTCGCGATTTATCTTGCAATTGCTTGTACGCCAGGAAATAATAAAATGATTGTGGAAGCAGCCTGGCGATGTTAATGGAATTGGCAGAGGTAAGCGAATACTTTGATGTGAGTTGGCTATCAGCAAAGGCTTCTTTTGCCATCCGCTGACAGTCATCGAAAGTACCGTCCACTTCCACTGCGTAGATGTTTTCGCCCCAGGTTGTAAGTTGTTTTTCCTGAATTGAACTGATCTTACCCCCTGGGTAAAGGATAACGACATCAATTCCTTCTGCTCCGAAAAAACCACTGGCAACTGCGCTACCTGTGTCTCCCGAAGTCGCTACCAGAATAGTGGCTCGCTCTGAATTTCTTCGTAAGAAAAATTGTAGCGTATGCGCCATGAACCGAGCGCCCACGTCTTTAAAGGCCAGCGTGGGGCCGTGGAATAGTTCAAGCGCGTAGACATCGCGTTCAATACCCACAAGAGGAATATCGAAGCTTAATGTCTCTTTAACGATTGTCTTCAGGTTGTCGAATGGAATCTCGTCTCCGATGAACGCTCTGCCAACGCGAATTGCAATATCGTTGTTGTCGCGATTATCAATGTTGACAAAAAAATCCGGAGGCAGCTGTGGTATAGACTCAGGAAAATAAAGTCCTCCATCTGGTGCGAGCCCATGTCGTACGGCAGTTTCAAAATTGACTGCCGGTGATTTCCTGTTTGTGCTGAAGTACTGCATCGATCAGTCCGCGATCACCATTGTTCCTTTTTTATTAATGGCAGAAATGTACGTATCAAACCGGATCTTAAAAGGATCATAGGCATGAATCATACTTTGGTGTACCTGATTGGCGATTTCCAGGCCTTTGCACAAAGCAAAAACCGAAGGGCCAGATCCGGAAATGCCTGCTCCCAGGGCGCCCGCAGTCATAGCTGCCTCCTTTAGGTTTGTGAAGCCTGGAATAGATGCCCTTCGCAATGGTTCAATGATCACATCGGTCATAGATCTGCCGATGAGCGCATAATCACTTTGCAATAATCCAGCGACCAGCCCAGCCAGATTTCCGGTTTGGGTCACCATTTCTTTTAAAGGAATTTTTTCAGGCAACTGCTTGCGCGATTCTGAAGTTTTGATTTGAAGATCGGGGTGGAGTACCACAGCGAACAAGTCTTTGGGTGTGCCCAATTGGATGACGTCAAGCGGATCGTTGCTGCGAACGATGACGAAGCCTCCTAACAAAGCCGGGGCCACATTGTCGGCATGAAATGCCCCGCTGGCCATCATCTCGCCTTCCATCGCAAATGGAATAAGGTCCCCCACATTTCGAATAGGTGCGCCCAATAACTCGTTTACACCAAAGACCGCAGCTGCTGCGCTGGAGGCACTCGAACCGATGCCACTGCCGGGTTTTATGTTTTTGAAGATGGTAAGATCGATCCCTGTTCCAGTTTTGACATGATTCAAAAGCGCTTGCGCTGCAACCGAGGCAACATTTTCCGCAGGATTCAACGTGATGGTGTCATTGCCAATTACCTTCTTGATACGAACACCGGGATTAACACGCTGCTCAGCCAATATGACATCTCCGGGTTGTTCAATGGCAAATCCCATCACGTCAAAACCACACGTAACATTGGATACGGTTGCAGGACTGAATACCTTAATCGACTTACTCATCGGTCATAGACAAAATCAACGCCAAGATAACAGGCTTAGGCAAGGAATGATAATGACAAGCAGTCAAAAGGATGGTTCTATCTTGAATTCTTCATGCGGGCAAGCTCCGCCTCTGCGGCAATAAATCCAAAAGAAGAGAAACTTTTGCCGCCCACCACTCTTTCAAAAATGTCTACAGCCTTTGTCGTGTCGCCATGGTACAGATACCAGTTGCCCACGCCATAACCTTGAGTTGCCAATGACAGGTCGTAGTCTTCCGATGTTGGATCTACATTCAAAAGATCCTCAGCATTTAGCTTACCCTGATACATTTTGAGCCGGTTGAAGTATGCGTCATTTTCTATGATCGTCATGGAGTCGGTAATTCGTTGCAACAACGCACCAGCCAGCTCGTCCTTGGATTCTCTCTTGTAAACCATGAATAGCCAATCTACGGTGGCCACCATAAGGTCATCGTTGTTACTTGCCATAAGACATTCCGTATAGGCTTTTTCCGCGTTGTCAAAATCACCCTTCAGGTAGTAGGCAAGACCGAGGTGGTACCAAATGTTGAATTGGGTATTTGACAATGGGATATTTGGTCGGTTTGGTGCGCCATCGGGCTCAATTTCAAGAGGTTCGGGCTTCATGAGTTGCGATGCCCTGGAAAGGTCATTGATCGCCCGGTCAAACAACCGCATCGATATGTACCGGTGGCCGCGATGCCGCAGGAGTTTATACGATTGCGGATACCGTTCAATTCCTTCGCTTAACACCTCAATGGCCTGGTTGAACCTGGACAGATAGCCCAACCTTCGTGCGTACCATATAAAATTTTCTTCTGATGGGTTCTCCAGAAAATTTTCCTTTGCTATCGACAGGGCGCTATCCAGCTTTCTTTGGGCTGATTCATTTCTTTCGGGCTCAAAAAAAGTTGTTCCTAACAGAGAAACAACTTCCGGGGCTTTTTCAATTTTCTTTTCGTTGGCGGGTTGACAACCAATAAAAAGTAAGGATCCGATTACCGGAACAAATATTTTCTTCATAAATCAATTCATCCCTGGTTGTTTAATGACATACCCTGTTTTTGCTTTTTCCTCTGCGACAATCTTTTTAACATCCTCAAGTAATTTTTTCGCATCATAGACAATGCCGTCTTTTACGGTGTATTTAACTCCTCCCACGCGCACTACTTTATTGTCGTCTGTCAACTTAATCGCACCGGTCCCGTAAAGTACTTTTAAATTTTTTAATGGGTTCTCTTCTGTGATCACGAAGTCGGCCAGTTTGCCTACCTCGACTGATCCTATCTCCTTGTCCATCCCCAACAATTGAGCACCGTACAAGGTTGCCGACCGGATAATTTCCAGGGGATGAAAACCTGCTTCGCGAAGCAATTCCAATTCCCGGATATAAGCAAAGCCGTACAGTTGGAATATAAATCCGGAATCCGAACCGGTCGTGACGCGACCACCTCTGTTTTTATATTCATTGACAAATGTCATCCATAACCTGTAGTTTTCTTTCCAGGCTACCTCTTGTTCAGTTCCCCATTCATGCCAATAGGAGCCATGGGATATTTTGCTGGGCTGATAAAAATTCCACAGCGATGGCAAGGTATATTCTTCGTGCCACTCAGCTCTTCGTGCGCGGTGAAGGTCACGTGAGGCCTCATAGATGTTGAATGTGGGATCAAGTGTAAAATCCAGTGACAATAATTCGTCCATCACTTTGTTCCAGTGTGGCGTGTATGGCGCAGCCGCCTGCTTCCACAAATTGCCGGCACCCTCAAACCGGTGCTGCTCGTTTTGGTAATTATAATCGAGGGGAAAATTCTGAATGGTCCTGTCCGTAAAAAGAGCCTCCGGCAAGCCGTACCAGTGCTCCATGCTGGTAAGCCCTGCTCTCGCGGAATTCAACACATTCCATCGCGCCACATCTACCTGTGCGTGGTGACATGCTGATCTCAATCCCAATTTTTTATTTTCACGCAATGCGGCATCCATGATATCCGGGGCGGCCCCAAAGAACTTGATCCCATCCGCACCTTTTTTGGCATTGTCCTGCACCCAAAACCTGGCCTGTTCCGGAGTAGCTATGGGGTCTTTGCTTCCCTGCCCAAAGGCCGTGTAGGCTTTAATGCGAGGGGCTGTAATCAAATTTTTTGAACTCTTGTTTTTCTGATCCAACACCCAATCGAGTCCATTTCCCGCGGACGGATCCCTCACGGTGGTGACACCATGACCCATCCAAAGTTTAAATACGTACTCGGCATTTGGGGCCTGACCACCACCTATGTGCGCATGGCTGTCGACAAACCCTGGCATAAGGTACATGCCTTCACAATTCAATTCTTTTCCGCCCGGCTCAAGTTTGGGTCTTTTTTCCGCATCAATGGCCACACCGGGATAACCAACTGATTGGATATTGACAATCTTATTTTGTTTCACCACGATATCAATGGGGCCAATCGGGGGTGCACCTGTGCCATCAATCAACATGACGCCCCGAATGATCAATTGCGTATGTGGCCCATCGCCCTCTTTCACTTCGGGTGCTTTTTTTACATTGCCTTGTGAATAGACAGCTAAACCAATTGCTATCAGCGGAATGAATAATAGTTTCTTCATGGAATTAATTAATGTGCATCAAGCTAAACAACCTTTATTAATAAGTAAAGTTAAATTATGTGCGACCTCCCGACATACCACTATTGTAAAATCGAAATGATATTATGTCCTTAAATAATTACCTTTCATGAAACGTCAAAAATGCCATGAAAATCACGCCTATCTTAATTCTTAGCCTATTTTCGATAATTGTCTTTGGTCAAAAAACGAAGACCGATGTCATAAAATCGATTGATGCCAGGTATGATCAATATAGCGGCATCGCCAAAAACATTTGGGACTACGCGGAAGTTGGTTTTCAGGAAACAAAAAGCTCAGCGTTGCTACAAGAGACGTTGAGCAAAAATGGTTTTAAAGTTGAGGCCGGTGTTGCAGCTATACCAACCGCGTTTATAGCAACATACGGAAATGGCAAACCGGTCATCGCAATTTTAGGAGAATTTGATGCGTTGCCGGGCGTTGCGCAAGAAGCTGTGCCCCAACAAAAACCGATTGAAGGCCAGGTAGCTGGGCACGCCTGCGGTCATCATTTATTCGGAACGGCTTCAGCGGCTTCGGCCATTGCCGTGAAGGACTGGCTGACGGCCAATAAGAAACAAGGTACCGTACGTTTCTACGGAACACCCGCAGAGGAGGGTGGTTCAGGAAAGGTTTATATGGTCCGGGAGGGATTGTTCAAAGATGTGGACGCTGTCATCAACTGGCATCCGGGCCCCGTAAACAGTGCGAGTCCCGGAACTTCGCTGGCCAACAAAACTGGAAAATTCAGATTTTATGGTATTGCTTCTCATGCGGCAGCTGCACCCCAAAGAGGTCGATCGGCCCTGGATGGAGTAGAAGCCATGGACGTGATGGTAAATATGATGCGGGAGCACGTCACCTCGGAAACAAGAATTCATTATGTGATTACCAAGGGGGGAGAGGCGCCTAATGTTGTTCCTGCATTTGCGGAGGTCTATTACTACGTCCGTCATCCGGACCGTTCGGAGGTGAAGGATGTTTGGGAGAGAATTGTGAATGCCTCAAAAGGTGCCGCACTTGGAACGGACACCAGGGTGGAAATTGAAATAACAGGAGGTGTACATGATTTGTTACCCAACGAAACGTTGGCTAGGGTGATGCACGCCAATTTGAAAACCGTGGGTGGCTACGCCATGACCGAAGAGGAAAAAATTTTTGGCGCGGAAATTCAAAAGTCATTCACCGGAAAAATTCCGCCTTTAAATTCAACACAGGAAATTGCAGCCTATGAATTACGGGCCGGATCAGCTTCGACTGATGTGGGTGACGTAAGTTGGGTTGTGCCCACAGTCGGCATGTCTGCTGCCACCTGGGTGCCCGGAACAGCAGCACACAGCTGGCAGGCAGTGGCTGCCGGTGGTACTTCGATCGGGATGAAGGGAATGATGATCGCAGCCAAATCCATGGCGTTGATGGCGATCGATCTCTATAGTGATCCAGCTTTAATCGCGGAGGCTTGGAAAGAATTCAAAGCCAAAACCGGTGATTTTAAATATGAGGCCTTGATCGGAGATCGTGCGCCTGCCCTTGATTACAGGAAGTAGATTCATTTTTAGGCGGATACGAACTTGGCGACTTCATTGAAAAACTTTTCGTGATCCTGCCAATAATTCCTGCTGTAAGTCCTGAGACACTTCCAATTCTTTTTTTCCAACAATTGAAGGGTGGCTGCATGCAGGTCTTTCACTGATGGGTTTTGGTTATACAGTTCATCGTCTGTGAGCACAAGCCCTGTTTTGCTGTTTTCCATACAGGCGGAGATGTCGGCAAACGGAAGCTCATCCTTCCGAAAATTCTTTTCCGGAAATTTTTCCTTTGCCCAGGCAGTGATAATATCCTTCAGGTACCAACTTGTCTGGTGGGCAGTCGATTTAATAAAGGGTCGGAATTTTTTTTCCGATACATCTTTGGTGTATTGTAAATATTGTTTCAGCAGTTTCGGGCCCTCATTTTTTGAGTCGTCCACCAGCAACTGATCTGGATAAATGCTGGTAACCACAATCACTTTTTCACGCGCTCGGGTAACAGCCACGTTGAGCCGGTTTTCACCACCTGCCTGGTTCAGACTTCCAAATTGAAAATGGAACCTGCCGTTCTTGTCTGGTGCGTATCCGATGGAGAAAATAATAATGTCCTTTTCGTCACCCTGAACGTTTTCTATATTTTTTACTATCAGTGATTCTGGTATAGAAAGTTTTCTGCTAGCGAAGGCTGCCTCCAGCAAATCCAGAATCAGCATTTGCTGAGGTGCATTAAAACAGACTACGCCAATTTCCTTTTCAGGACTATTTTTAGTGTGGGCAATCACCAGGTCAACTATTTCGCTGGCCTCCACCTCATTCATGTTATCCTTCCACTCGCCATTTACCTTGTGGTAAGTGATAGGTGGTTCCGACAAACTGAAATTATCAGCTGTTGGAAGCAGTGTCAGCTGGCCGTCATAAAAATGTTGATTGGAAAAATCAACCAATTCCAGGGCCTTACTTCTGTAATGGCTTTTCAGTGGCAGTTGCATCAGGTACCGGTTAGTGAGTTTCAGCAAAGAGTCTACCTCAAGGTCAGGTTCTTCTTCCTCATCCTGCCAGCGAATGCGGTAAAGGTCATTCGGCTTCAATTGTTTGTCATCCCCCGCCACGACCAGTTGACGGCCGCGATAAATAGCAGGAATGCTCCTTTCAGTAAAGCATTGTGATGCTTCATCAAAAATAACAAGGTCAAACATCTCCCTCAGCGGGAATATGGCCGAAACAGATTCCGGTGAGGCAAGCCAGCACGGCAGCAGCCTGAAAACTTCACTATCGAATTCAGCCAGAAGTCTTCGGACGGGCCAAATTCTTTTCTTTTTCGTGAGTTGGTGATGAAGATCGCGATACGTTACCCGATTGTTTAGCCTATTGAACTCCAGGTCTTCGGCAACACGTTCCCTTGCCCGTAGGAGAATAATCTCATTGCTTAATTTTTGCTTTTCAATGACAAGTTCCTGCAGTTCCGATTCGATGAGTTGGAGCTTCCCGGAAGAGACCATTCTCAGCACGGGGAACTTGGTCTCGATATGATCTATCCACGCCAGGCAAAGGCTATTAAAAAAGGCCGATTGAATTTTATCAGGCTGCCACTGGTTGTCGATCTCATGGAGTTTGGAGATACTATTTTTTTCATCAGGTGTCAGGTTTTCTTTTATGGTATCAAACTCGCAAAGGGCATCAAAATCCCTATGCAAGCCGCTGAGGAGGTCCAGGTGCCTGTCGGGATTTCTGGTAAGGCTATTCAGTTGATTTGTGCTCAGGTAGGCGTTCCATCTCATCTTTAGCGTGGGCACCTCCGAAAGAATTTTGAACAAGGTTTTTATTCTCGCGAGCATTTCATCATGCGTCAGGGACGCGAGATCTATGAAATTGCTGATTCCCCTGATCGACCTGAAAATTTGTTTTCCCTTGATGGCATTCTTTTGGTTATTAAACCACTTCTTCACATTTTCCTCCTGGATTTTTTCAGGTATTTCCTTGAGCCATGATTTTGCCTTCAGCTTCGACAGGTTGTGTTCAAGGTTCAGTCGCTGGTCCAATTTTTGTTCAAGTTTTTTAAAACCTGCCCGGTTGTTTTCAAGCCCATTCCCGACCAGCGCTCTCTTGATCAAAAATTTGTCTTTGGAGAAAAGCTCCCATCGGATCAGACCAATGGGTCCGCGTCTGGCTTTCATGCTTCGATACAATGCCTGCTGAAGAGTGCCAAGCTGGCCGGAAGGCAAAGTTGTTTCTGGACCTTCCCCCTCAAATCCACCCAATACGAGTCGTTCAATATTGGTTAACCAAAGCAGGCTGGTCTCTTCGTCAGACTCACCTATCATTTGCTGAAAATAGAAATAGGTCTTGTCGTTTTCCAGCAACCCCATCATTTCATCTATTTCCTTCTCACGCGCCAGCAGCTCCTCGCATTGTTCCCAGTCTAGCCTGGCGCCTGTTTGTGTTTCCAATTGTTTAAATAGATCGGCAACGGTTGCAGGAATTTCCAAAAGTATTTTTTCGATTTCTTTCAGGTCGGTGACGCCAAGTCCAACAAAGGGTTTGCGATCACGCCAGGCAAAATCTTCTCTTTCGAAAAGTTGGGCATAGTGAGCGTACGATTTCAGTCTGACCAGAAAATCGTTTACGTCATTCATGGGGAAATTTTGATACTCCTGCTTCAGATTGATGGCTGGTTGGGAGGGATCGGACCTTAGGTACAGCTCCTTTACACTGACACCGCATTCATGATTGTCAAAAAGCGCTTTTTTGAATTCATCCAAGTCTTCAACTATTTGGTCAATGCGATGGCATACCTGCAGAAACTTCCTGTCAAGTTGAATGGCGTCAAGGCTGTTGTTTTTTGCCTTATACTCATCCACGCGTTCTATTTGTCGGGATGCCTTGTAGTAAATATCTTTTCTATCGTTTTTGAAGTCATGAACAAGGGCTAAGAAGTCGGCCAGTTGAATTTCTTTAAGGCGTGAATAAACCACGTCAAGGGCTGCGCGCTTTTGGCAAACGACCAGCACCTTTTTGCCAGTGGCAATGGCATCGCAAATCAAGTTGCAGATGAGCTGAGATTTGCCGGTTCCAGGCGGGCCTTGCACTATCACTGAATAACCAATCTTGGTTGCTTTTAGAATATTTTCCTGCCATGCATCCACCGCATACCCGGTGAGTAATTTTTCCTCTTTCACGAAGGGAATGAAATTTGAAAAAAGCAACGATTGCTGATCCGCCTGATTCTTGCTCATGAAGAATTCTTCCAGGCTTTCGATTTTGCGGTTCTCGATAAGTTCTACATAGTCAGGCACCAGGTATGATCCGGCCTGCGGAAAAATTCCCATGACGGCCTCCGGAAATAATTTCAATTCGCCATTGCCGTGCTGCTCATCAAATTCAGGTTGGGTAAAGGTTTTGAAAAAACTCAATTCATCCCGATAGTTGTCGGGATTAAAGTGAATGTCGATTGAGCTTTTCTGCAGCAATTGGTACAAGGCTGTTCTGAATACGGTGCTGTCTTTGTCCGTCTCCTCAAATGTTTCGTCTAGCAAAAATTCTTCAACTTGAATTTTGTTGTAAAATGAATAAGCCAGGAGAAATGATTTATTAAAGGTGATGTCAGCATCCTCGCGTGGGGCCACCAACCAATTGCCTTTCTCCTGCTTTAATTCGATCGGGATGAACAGGAGTGGGCAGCTCACAAAGGTGCCATCGGAAAATTTTCCCCTGGCGAATGGCCATCCAACGTGCAGGTCCTTGGAGCCACGCTCTTCAAAAATCATTTGATCCTGCCGCTGCAGGCGTTTGATTTTTCTGCTGGCCTCGTTACTCGTCTCCATTCGGCTATCGACTACCGGGCAGATCTTTTTGATTTTGCCGGCAATCAGGGATTCTATGATGCCAAATGATTTTTCACCGTTGAGTTGGCTGAGTACCTGCAGATCAATAAACTGATCTGAATTAATTCTTGGCAGATATATGGAACGATTATTGGCAGAAAGGTTGGTGAGCCTGCGTAGGTAGGTATTTAATACGTGGTGTTCTTTACGCGGCATCTATTGCTCAACTTTTAAATACGGCCTGATGTTTTCGAATACCTGCTCATTGATCAGATCGATCTTCAAAAGGTCGTCAATCTCTTTGAAACTTCCATGCTGAAAACGGTAGGCAACAATTGTTTTGGCCAATTTATATTTAATATAAGGATGGTCGGCCAACTGCCTCTCCGTTGATTTATTGATATCCAGTTGGTTGGGGACAAAATCCGGATCCACAAAGAAACGAGTAGCCACCGTCTTAACCACCGTGGAGTCAAGTCCGTATACATTTTTTAGCTGACCGATATCGAGAAATCCACCAAGCTTTTCTCTGTAGCTGACAATGCGTTTGGCCAGCACAGGCCCGATTCCATACACAGTGATAAATTGTGCGGTATCTGCCAAATTAAGGTCGATTAGAACAGGGTCCTTTGGTGTTTTTTTGATTGAGCGAATATTGCCTCCGTTTTTTGTGGATTTCAATTGCTTGGGAATATTTATATAAGGAATCAACGCGGTGAAAAGTGACGAGTCCATTCCGTAGATCTTCATGAGGTCATCCGGGTCATTAAAGATTCCTCCCTTGGTCCGGTAGTTAATTACGCGCCTCGACAATGTGGACGGGAAGCCGAGTGACTTCAACTCTTCTTCCGTTGCCGTATTGGGGTTGAATGGAAATAATGGGCCACCATCTGTTGTATTTTCGGAGGGTGGGTTAAAATCCCAGTGGGCAATGAGGCTGTCCAATCTGGCCTGTTCAACGGACGACCGTGTGACAGGCGGAGGGGATAAAAAACGATAAACCGGCTGAGAAAACAGTACAAGAATCATCAGTGGGAGGAGAATCAGAAACCCGTTGGTTTCTGCCCTAGAGAATCCAAAAATATTCCTGATCCAAAGCCGAAGACGGTTCATAAAGCTTCCTAAAAATCGGAAAATTCTAAATAACCGAGAAGTGTGGAGGGCGATATATTAAGATCAAATCAGTCGCTCAAGACCTGAAACCAAGGTGTTTTTAATAGGCTCCAGGTTTGCCAAAAACTTTTGATTGACCTCAATTTCTATTCCCGCATAATTTGTGTCGTCAAATATGCCCCTCAGATAGGTTGTAAATCCATCGTCAGTGCCCAGGTAAGGTTGATTGTACCTGATGTTTAGCTGAGGGTCGATTGATATTAACGCATCACGATATTTCTGACAAAATGAGGATTCCCTTTGCCTGGCTGGGTCAAACAAGAGTCCGATGTCAACATTCCTTTCCTGTCCGTTGAGTACGGGAGTGAAGCTGTGGATAGATAGGTGAATGACGGGGTAGGGGAGATGCTCAATTTTGTGTTGCACCTCATGCCGATAAGGCAAGTAAATTTCACTGATCAATTCTTGTTTTTGTTGAGCGCCCAGGCCAACGGTGTAACGAGAAAAAAGCTGATGACTGTTTAGTGAACGATTGACTTCAATCAATAGCCGTGTGGTATGGCAACCAAACGCCTTAACACCCAGCGCTGTGCTTAAATGAGATGCGACTTCCCACGCTCCCGGATCCCAGCCTTCGTGTGTGTCGATCACCGCCTCCGACTGCGCGAATAATGATTTGTATTGCACCGGTATTTCCTTCCCGGCATGCTCACAAGTAATGATTAATCCAGCCCTATTCATGAAGAAGGTATACGATACTGCCCATCATGCCAAAGTTAAATCCTGCGTGGCAAGTCACAGCGCCCCAAATGGATCCCGATTTTTTACGAACATAAAAAAGTAAAATAGACACGAACATCATCATCAAAATCCAAATAAATGCAGACGGAAGTAGTCTGGGTCCATCGGAAGTCATCAAAAGGCCGTGATGCGCCAGGTGTGTGATACCAAAAAAGGAAGCATCAATGATCATCGCATTATTATTGCCGTATTTTGACGCATAACTTTCGTGAATCATGCCCCGGAAAAAGAATTCTTCTCCAATGGGGCTAAAAACCATGGTTGGGAAGGTAACGAGTAGAAACAACCCGATACTTGGTTTGATGCCCTCAATGATGTTGTCTTTATTGAAGGAACCCATGATGGTCATGTACCAGTTATTTTCTGTGTGATCAAACAGGGTAGTACCTACAAAATAAATCAACACCGATGCCGTCAGTCCAAGGACGAATCCAAAGATCAGCCAAAGGGGCTGGGTCGGCTTTTTTAATCCTATTGTCCTCCTCCCATCTCTGGTGAGGAAGACAAATGGGAAGGCCCACATCAGGATAAAGAGTAGAATGATGTAATTGTACTGACCGCTCAGCAACCAGTAAAAGCGGGGAACGGCTAGCAGCAGGGCCAGAAGGGTAACCAGAGTGATTGGATTTGATATCCATTTTTGCCACCATGGTCTGACTTCAAGCGCATCCATTCAAGTTAGGGGATGAACATCTTGTTTTGCTCCAGGCATCCGCACAGCTTTCTATAAGTGTTTTGAATTGATTCTTCTGAATAGTCTTCTCCCAATGCGTTCAGTATTCTATCTGCCAGTGTCCCCTCGGTCAAGATCACAGATAATTCTGGTGTCCATCGTTCAAGCGCAGTATTGCCCGATTTGACCATGCGCTCCATCACGTTCTTCCAGACACCTATCGCT
The DNA here is from genome assembly GCA_964655635.1 of uncultured Ohtaekwangia sp. Taxonomy (GTDB): domain Bacteria; phylum Bacteroidota; class Bacteroidia; order Cytophagales; family Cyclobacteriaceae; genus ELB16-189. Next base: position 253,488 of record CAZZNH010000001.1, on the reverse strand, counting down.
GAAGTTGGACCATTCTGAACTCCGAAAGCCTTCAGAAAATCTTCATTCTCAACCTGCGTTTTTTGCCCGCTCACCATGCATTTTTCAAATAAACTGGCCATCGGATCTGTTTTCATTTTCATCTGTTCATCGAGCGGGATAAACTTTTCATTGACAAATGCCTTGAGCGTTTCAATAACCAGGGTGATGATGGCCATGTCAGCTGTAGGGCATTCCTGAATATCCATTAACCTTATTTCGATCGAACCCCTGTCAAAGCGGGGAATTGCCCCCCGGGAGTTAACCCAAATTGGATTGAGGATGTTATCCGCGTTGAATGGGGCAATATCATTTTTAATTTTTTCGTAGATGGTGTTAAGATAGTTTCTTTTAGAAAAAATCGCTTCGGGAATAACTTTACCGGTAATGGATGGAATCCTGGCCTGATTGGTTTTATAATACTTCAGCCGGGTATCGATCATACCGGTGAGCTTGCCTTCCAGGATGGGCGATGATGCGCAGAGGGCAGGAAGAATGGGTAGCACAATCCTTACCGCAGCGTGCAGTTTCGCAAATTCTTCATCGTCATAAAAAGGTAAGTTCAGGTGCGTGCTTTGAAGATTTGACCAGCCGTGGCCTTTTGAATTGAAAATCTTGTCGTAAATCTGGTAAACTTCATTACTGTCATGGGCCCAAAGTTTGGTCTCCTTAAGTGGGTCCATAAAAGGATGGGCTGCGGTTGGCATCAACATCGCGTTCCATTTGTCGAGGATGGCGTTGATTCGTTTTACATTTTCTGCAAAACCGTTTTCCAGGGCATTAAAATTGGACTCAGGCTCCGTAGATTTGATTTCTATGACATGGGTTACCAGTTCATTCGACCAGGTGACGATTCCATTTTCAAAATCACTTCCATACTCACCCAGTTCATGCTTCAACAATTCGTCCGCGACTGGCTTTACGGCCAGGGTATCCTTGTCAACGAGCATGTATTCCAGTTCTATGCCATAACCCTGGAAGAGGTGAATGCGGGGAGGATGATTCATTTTTCGGCTTTAATTCGATTTAAAAATACCTCCATGATGATGGAGTAAAGTTTGTCTTTCAATAATTTATCTTCAACCCCCGCATCAATGTTCGGGTTGTCATTAATTTCAATGACATAGAATTTGCCGTCCACCTCCTTCATATCAACCCCATACAGGCCCCTTCCGATAAGGGACGTTGCTTTCAGGGCTGTTTTTAATAAACCGCTAGGTGCCTGATCTACGGGGAGCGATTCATAATTTCCTTCCCTCGAATCTTCCTTCTTGGCACTCCAGTTCACGATTTGCCAGTGCTCGGTGGCCATGAAGTATTTGCACACGTAGATGACCTGGCCATCAATAATGCCGACCCTCCAGTCGAAGGGAGTGGGGAGAAATTCCTGGGCGATCAGCAGGTCTGATTTTTCGAACATCCCTTTTCTCATTTTTTTGAAATGCTCGAGGTCGGTTATCTTGTGTACACCTTTTGAAAAAGCCCCGTCCGGCTGCTTGAGAATAAAGGGAAATCCCATTTTTTTTGGCAATGACTCACAATTCTCTTCCGTGATCACATTGGCCTTAGGTGTCAAAATCTTGTTGGCAGTCAGTAACTCATGCAAGTATACTTTGTTGGTGCACTTAAGAATGGAAACGGGGTCATCGATCACCACCAGACCCAGTGATGCCGCTTTTTTTGCAAAACGGAATGAATGGTGATTGACGTTGGTCGTTTCGCGGATAAAGAGGGCATCGTATTGAATGAGTTGATCAAAATCATTTTTGGTAATGAATTCCACATTGAACCCGGTCTCTAAGGCCGCTTTGTAAAATCGTTTTAAAGCGCGGTCATCTGATGGCGGATTGTTGTCGTCCGGGTTGATGAGAATGGCGAGATCATACTTTTTCCTGTCTGACCGGTAGTCCCGTTTTCTTAAAAAGTATTTTTCCAGCGAACTGACAAACAATAATTTGTCATCAGGCGGAACTTCTGACAAGCTAATGGGCCGCACACTTTGCAGTACCCACTTGGTCTTCTTGGAGAAAATAGCACGGAGGAAGGGCGTCTGCACTAGTTGAAACAGTTGTTTACCAAGTTTGTTGTGTGCCTCACTTCGTGTAGTGCCAAAATATACGTTGAATTCGATTTTATCGTAAGGTGCATTCTTTAGCGTGCTTTGAATCAAATCATCAAAGTCCTGCGAGTCGTAGCGGATGATAGAAGGAAACCGAAAATCCTGAATGGTTGAAACACCAGGAAGTACCTTGTGACCCCGTGCTTCGGCCAGCAGGGATACATAATAACCTTCCGTCTGGTATTGGTAAGATTTGCAGAGATTGAGGACCTTGATATTCCGAACGTTTTGATAGGCGTCCGATGTGATATAATCGTTTGGAGTGATCACTTCCACATCGGGAAGATTTAGCTTCCAATTGTCAGGCTTCTCTACAACTACCAGCTTCGGCATGACTATTTCGGTTCAATGATTAGCAAATTAGCATCATAAGTAACAATACCTAATAAAATACTATTGATAAGTCTATCGAATTTCACGTTGTAGTATTGACTTTTCAACGGGTTGGGATTCATCGGGTCGGCCAGATAGACAATGTCCCCTTTCCCATCAAAGCCATTGATTACCACAAAATGTCCCACCGGTTCCCCTTTGATGCTGTGGTACTTATTTATGTGACCAATTTCTCTCGGTGTACCATATAAATAGGTAGCACTTAACCCGGTTAGTATCGGAATCGAATCTAACAGGTATTTTTTAATCAGGTCTTTATTTAACTCTGCGTATTTGACTTTGCCTCCAGCCTCCAGGAATTTGATGTAGGCCTCACATTCCGTCATCAGTTTCCGCTTTCTCCTCTTAAACCGCATTTGTTGCTTCAGCAGCTCGATCATTTTACCTGAAGAAAATTTGAACCAGGTAGGATCAAAAACGCTGAGATTATAGGTGTAAATCTGTGCTTTATAGCCGCGTTGCAGGGCATGATCACCAAGCATCACGGCCAGTGTTCCCCCGGTTTTGATTTGTTTCACTTCCTGGATTACCTGCTTTAATGAAATATCATCGTCATAATGCTGGTAGAGGGCATGAAGGCAGGTAGGCCCACAAGTGACCTCGTCAGGCTGTGCCTTGATGTCAAAATTGAGAAAGAGCGCCTGACGATTGGGCATGTGCGAAGGTCATTGTATTCATTCAAACCACTGAAAAATCAAAATTAGTGTAAAAAGTTTCGAACTGGGTGCCTCCTTTGGATTTTTTGACGTTTCCGGGTTTTGCGGACGGATCGGCCGAGGTCAGCCCTGGATCCTTTCATTTCAAAAAATATTTCTCTTAAATTAGGTCAACAAAATTCTTTAAAATTATGTCAAAAGGTCAAGATAAAAAGAAAGAGAGCAAGAAAGCTCCGCTAAAAACCCTAACCGAAAAGCGAGCTGAAAAGCGTGCCAAAAAGGAAGCCAAGAAGAGGGAGGGATGATCCTGATAGCTGATTAAAAGGAATAGGAAACCAGTATAACCCGGTTTCCTATTTTTGCTGGCAATGGTATTATTTCGAACTCAGCGCATTCGCCAGGCCGGTTGGTCGCTGATAAAACTCCCTTGGGAGATTCGTGTTGAAATCGAAATCTGAAAAAGAATACTCTTCCAGTACTTGCCCATTGCTCCAGTAGCGGGTCCATTTTTGGCTGATCATTAAGCCGCCAATTTCTTTGTGATCAGTCCAAAAGAATTCTTCCGGCTGGGCGGTACCCTGATCGGTTTTGTGATGATATTCCATTTTGGTGATTAGGTTTTTTTCATTGGCGTAGAATACCCACTTATCTCTTCCAACTTCGGGGTTGTAGCTTATGTTCACCACCTGGTACTCCTTGTCGAGTACCCTGCTCTTGCCGCCATTTTCAGCGATTACGCCAGGGTCTTTCAATTTGAACGGCATTGAGAAACGGTAGAATGCCATCGTCATATCGCAATTGGGCTGGCACCATTGTGACTCACACATCATACCCAGTTCTTTGGCTTTTTCTTTAGCATTTACAAATATTTTATTTTGCAACGCCCAAAATCCCTCCTTGTCTTTGCCAATGGTAACAGGCTCCTGACCGGGTCTGTTTGCATCCACCATCAACTCAACTTTGCCGTTGATTTTTTCGAAATAGAAGGTTTCAATTCTTTCACTGAGCTGTTTTCCGGTCTCCGAGAACAGCCGATGAGTTCGTTGGAATTTTCCGTGATTCACATTAGCCCAGGTGTTCATTCCTCCGGCTGCCACTACCATTTGATCAACAAGCTCATCTCCTGAGGGTGGTTTAATGAAGTTGTACCATATGGCGACCCCGGCAACCATGAGCAATAAGACGAAGCCGGCAGCTTTGATGATCTGAATTCTCTTGATCACGATCGGCTTAACGACATCTCTTATCTCCAAAAGAAATTTGAAGGGATACTTGCCTTCTTTTAATTTCTTCTGTTTTTCTTTTTCGGTTTGAAATTGCTGTTCCATAGTTTTACTATTAATTTTTTTCGGCTCAATGTTGCTCCTGGTATTTCAAATTTCCAGTTTTGGCTGTAAGCCAATGGGTTAGTTTTTCAATAGCCTTGGGTATTGCCAGTTCAACTTCTTTGCTGATTCCCATTTCAAATTCCTCCGTGTTAAGCGCTTCGCATCCCAGAATATACACTTCCTCAGGAAGTACATTGACAGCCTTGGCCAACATCAACGCCCGCACGGGTGTTGCATAATGCATGTCAGCAAGGAAATTTCTTTTTTCGTCCCTCGGTAATTCATTGATGTCATCTGTAGTGGCTCTGCGGAGAAAGATTTCGCCCGGCTGTCCTCCCCAACTTACCGCATCAAGGATGACCAGCATGTCGTACTGGTTGTGCAATTCCTGCACCAGATGAATGCCTCCAATTCCAAACTCATGCACTTTCACATTGGAAGGCAAATTATTGTCATTTAATAACGCCCTTGCAACCAGCAATCCAAACGCATCGTCTTGCCGCAGTTCGTTGCCAACGCCTGCAATTAAAATTTTTGGTATGGTGTTGACAGCGTTCATTTAGGGGGCTCGAAGTAATCTGACGGAAATGAATCTTTAAATTGGATTTCTTCATTCACATACGAAGAAGAAAGGTACATAATATTCCTGTTTGCATCAGTCTTGTAACTCTTGCGTTGCTGATTGAGTTTTACACCATCAATGGTCGCAAATGCGATGTACTCCGTGTAGTCGTACCCATTGGAGAAGTCCAGAAAATTGGCCGCCAATTCATTTGTGTTGGGATCAAAAAAATACCACCAGGTATGATAGAGCGCTGATGAACCGGCACCCTCCTGATAGGTAACTTTGACGGCATTCACTTCTTTGCCATTGGGTAAAGTGGTGGTGCCTTCAAATTCATATTGTGAGCCAGGATCGGGAAGCTTAAAAGGCATACACATCACATAGTGAGATCCGAAAGTTGAGTTCCAGGCAGAATTCATACTGGCTTCATCGGTCATTATTTTTCCGTTCTCCAGTTTCCAGGCCTGCTCTCCGTTGTTGATCAAAACATATTTATTTCCCTTTTCCTCGTACGAAACCCTCGCTTGAAATGTGGGAAACAAATTGTATTCATGCAGCTGTCTTGAAACCCTTGAAACAGCTCCCGTTGAATCGTAAAAGGTAATGATTTTGATATAGCTCAATGCTTTTTTGGATATCCATGCATCCCATCCTCCCGCGCCCTCTATTGCTTTTCTGATAATATCTCCTGCCTGAGTGTTGGGAAGTTTGCTATAAGACCCTTTGTATGCTTCAGCTTCATCCATCTTGCCTCCCGTAACGGCTCCATCTCCCTTAGACTGGCAGGCTGCCAAGGCCAGACCGACAGCAAGGTTGAAAAGGAGTTTTGGAAGGATGACTTTCATTTTTCTACTTTAGAATCTTAACCTGATCAATGGGAATAATGGGAGGCAGTGATGTTGGTTTTTTCACACCTTCAAATTCTGTTAAATCATAAAGCGATAATAGGTTGCGCACCGCGTAATCTTCTTTTATGATTTGTCTGGCCAGTTCCGGGTTGGTTTTTTCGATAACCGCCCACAGACGAGATAATGCTTCGCGGTGAATTACATCGATGTGCTGCATCAGGTCTGTAACACTTTCTTTTATATTGTCATCATCGATAGAGTGCAACTTCTCCGTGGCCTCGCCTAATGTGCGGAGCATCTGCTCATATTCTTCATCGCTATAATAAACCTTCTCCATTAGTTATCGCGTGAATGGGTATGCGTGTGACTTTCAGCACAGTTGTGAACACAATTCTCTAGTTTCTCACCATTGTCTCCGTAGCAGAATTCACAATCCGGCCCGCACTCTCCATGACCTGCTTTTTGAAGCCCTTCGAATGCTCCTGCAAAACGTTGACCCGCTTCTTTTCGTCCTTTATCAGTAAGTTCGAAGAAATCAAGACCATTATCCTGGGTTGATTGCAGGAGTCCTTCCGTGGCTAATTTTTTGAAATGTACTTCGAGCTTTTCGAACGTAGAATTCAGGAGTCCCTCCAATTGTTTACCTGACACTTTTTTCTCCAATTCCTCTCCATACAACCAGTACATTACCTGCAGGATTTCGTCTTTCCAAAAAAGGAAGTTTAACTCGGGATCGTTCTGATCTGGTTTATCCATACTCATTCAACAGAGATTTGGTCACCATATAAAATTGCAAAATTATCCTCACTTTGACAGCCCTCTCTACACACTATTTCAAGCGTATTTAAGTAGTCTACAACACGCTCACCTACTTCCACCGTGAGAGTCGTTCCGGCTTTTTCTGGCCCCGGTTCAACATCCACGATATAGACCTCTTCAGGCCATATTTTGAAATGCTCACCGATGATCAACAAATTTTCTGGTGAGATCACACCAGTGACTGCGTCCCCGATACAAGCTTGAACTCCCTTGTCGCTGGGTGTTCGTCCTCCCCATTTGAAAATGGAGATATCACCGATTTTTCTTTCCTTGCGTTCAATCGCTGTGAAAAGCACCACGCGATCAAAAGGGCTGTCAAGAGATTGAAACCATTGCACAATAGCGATTGGTCCCCAATTCATCTCTTCGATGGTAATATGTCTGGCCCAGTCTTTTGCGCGAATTTCTTCGAGCAGCATAGGGCCAATAGAGTGGTTGGAGAGATTCTGGTATCCTATTGTGCCTAATAAAGTTTTTTTACTCCACGCCACAAGCACAAGTAGTTACTTCGCGTGTAACCACATGATTGCTACTGTTGTCCATGATATGTGTGGTACATGGCATACATGGATCAAAACTTCGAATCGCTCGAAGAATATCTATTCCCTGATAGTCTTCAGGTTTATCAAACTTTTCCAGAATAGGTGTATTCAACACGGCCTCTTCGTAAGGACCAGGCGCTCCCCATGGAGTACGTGGTGCAGCATTTAGCGTACTTGGAGTAACGATTTGATAATTTCCGATGACGCCATTATCGATTACAAGATGGTGCGTAAGAAATCCTCTTCCTGCACCCCATGCACCCACTCCCATAAACGTTCCTTTTTTGGGAATTTCATATGGAGTACTGATATCGGTTTTTCCTTCCCTTAACAATTGCTGAGCGATCATCCAATTTTCCATGGCCACTACAGCCGAATAAGGAATACAATAAGCCCGTGCTCTGTTGCGCTCGAAGGCATTCCACTTAGCTGGCACTTTCCATTCAAGGTGTGCCTCGGGTAAGTTATGACCAGGTACTTTTATTTTTAGACTGTGCCCTGTTGACTCTAAAAATTTACTAGCTGGCAGTTTTTGAGCTTTGGCTGTCAGGTATAGCCGAGAATAAGCACCGGCTTCCATGGGCATTCTGTCCCATGTCGGAGAGGTATCCCAACTGTAACGATCTTTCCAACTTTGCTTACCGGGTTTGGGAACTGTTTCCTTATTCCAAGGGTGATTAGGACTCAATGGATTTCCCAATGGATCATTTTTAAACCGGTGGCCATCCCATTTTTCATAGTAAGAATGTTCCACAAATTCTTCCATACCTACATTCACTTGTTGCAGGTTCGTGGTCACTACCTCACCATTGACGGTAACTCCTGGTGTCGCCCAACGTGCTTCGCCCCACTTATCACAATTCTTGTAGCTTGCATCATATACACCGGGACGATCCCAAACACCCGTGTCTGCCATCGTTGCCGGTCGCACCCCGCAATCTGCGTAGGCGGGGTTTTGCTCCAGGAAGAAATCAAAAATATCGTCCCAGATAGCAGTTACTTTTTGTCCGTAATCAAAAAACTTGATCAACCGGGAGTACAATTCATTGAGGGTAGTAATGTTTACCGTCACCGAAAGGCCACCGGGAATTACACTTTGTGGGTGAGGGTACTTACCACCGATAATCACATATGCTTCACGTGCCACACGGGTCATCGACAAGGCTTCCAGGTATAATTTCCCTTTCAAAGGATTGAGGTCCTTCATGATATCCAGGATGGTATCGTAGCCGTGAATCTTGCCATTCCTGGATTTTGTTTTTCCGGCTGCGTCAGCAATCTCAGGGTTCGTTTCCCTAACCAATTCTTCAGAATAATCTGGCCCAGCCAATAAAAACAAATGCAAAGGATGATCGTAGAGGTACTCAATGGCCAAAAGAATATTGCGCATGGCCACGCCTAATGGCGGAGGAACAATGCCCAACGCCATTTCAATGGCAAGGGCAGCTGTTGTGCCATGGACACCACCGCAGACACCACACGCGCGGCTGCTGATGTAGGCCGCGTCACGTGGATCACGACCTTTCAAGATGATTTCGTAACCACGAAACAAGGTGGCCATGGAATTGGTTGACAGCACCTTTTTGTTTTGTAAATCAACCACGCTGTGAAAGGCAAGCGCACCAGCAACTCGGGTTACGGGATCGTAATCAATATTTTTGATGAAACCGTTTCTGACTAACAGTTCTTTGAGTTTGTCCTGTTCTTTGTCGAGTTGAACGACCTTGTACTCGTAAGGATTCGCTACATTTTCCTTTAGAAATGCATTTCCCTTTTCATCAAATTCGATTGGAAGATTCTTAAAGCACATAAGGTTTCGTTAATGAGTGTTATACAAGTTTCAAAACTTTCGCTATTTGCACGAGGTTGTTGTCAACAGATCCGAGTCCATCATTCAGTTGACTTAACGCTCCGTTTATGATTCCTAAATGGCCCGAAAGCGGTTTTGTATCATCGGCAATTTTCTGCAGGCCACCTGCCAATTGTTGAAGGTACGTACCCGCTTTGCGCAAAGCAACAATAATGAGTACAAGGTAGAGTACCAGGATCAACACGACAAGTGCAACAATGGATACGGTGATGAGGGTGAGGATTTCGTGTAGCATATTGTTTTATTTTTCTGCTCTGCTTTTTAGTGCTCCGCTCAGGGTAGCCGAATGTTCATTTATTTTTCCAGCGACACCCAGTATTCCTGATGCAACTTTAATGGTGTCGTTCAGGGCTTTGATGTGCTCCGTATTGCCCGCAATACCAACTCCTGCGTCCAGCATTTCCTTGAAGTAGCGTTGAATATTTCTCGATGCAAGAAACACCTTGTGAAGAAGGCTGACGATAAACGGCAGTACCAGTACAGTTACCACAAGTAAAATGATCCATAAAACATACATCGCATTCATATCATTTATATTTTTCTTGTTTTAAAGCCGCATTAATTGATGCCACAAGCGAATCGTCCACAGCACTTAATCCCTCGGCTGTTTTCGTAAGGCCTTCATTCAATTTTGTAACTTCTGTGGGCAAGTGACCCGTTTCCGTTTCGATGGCACGCAATCCCAGTCTGAGTTTGGCCAAAAAACTATCTCCAGCGCCACCGATAGCCTGCAGGGACTTATGAATGCTGACAAGACTTGTTATCAAAACAAACACAAGTGCCAGCACGGCCAAAATGGTAATAAGCATTAATAGTACGTTCATGGTCTTAGCTTTTAGAAAGTATACATGCCGGACATCCTGGGCAGCCTTCAATGTGAGTCTCTACAACTTTGGCTCCTTTATACACCTCAAGAGCGTTGCTCAGGATTTCGCCAGCAACGCGATTGGTGGTAGCCAAAAATATGGGAATATGAATGGTGTTATTGGCGACCATTTTTCCCTCGATCCAGATTTGACCTGCTCCCCACTCAATCTTTTTGGCGGTGCCAAGAATGAGCCGAAGCAGGAGTGCAACCACGATGATCACCACCACCCCAATAAGGAGTGATCCTCCCCAAACAGTTAAAATCGCTTCCTGTGAATATTCCATATTCCTATTTTTTAGAATCTAATTCGTGCAAAGCATCAGATACCAGTGTCAGGTGCGCTTTAATGTCACCTGATCCTTTCAAAATTTTACCAGCGACTTCATTGGTTTTTTGAAGGCCCCAAATACTGTCTGTGTTTTTCCTTATCTCTACCACCAGGCCCAAGGCTGCGAGCGCCAACTTCAAAATCCTTTGTGCTGCTGCGTTCACCAGCAACAAAAGTACTGCTGCTGCGATGATGAGAACTGTGGCTACACCAAGCCAGAGAAACCACGATTCGTAAAGTGCTGCGTCATTCATATCAACTAGGGTTCTTAGTTTTTGGTAATCGTTTTGCTCCGGTTCCCGGTTTAGGCGAATCAGAGAATTGCAACTTCTCATAGAAGTAATGGGTGATCTTATCTCCAATGCCAGGCTTTTTCACATGCCCCCAACCGGAGGGTACGTGCTTGTCCCATCGTGGAGTTTTATTTTGAAACGCCTGGGTAATGCCCCGCAGGTTGCGAATGAGCATACCCGTTGTGCGCATTAAATTGGAGGACACCGCTGTGCCCGGGGGTGCCTTATAAAATGGAGCAAACGCATCCGGGAAACCGGGCATCGTGCAGCCAATACAAGGCGCACCCACATTCATACATCCACCCTGGCCATTCAAGGCGCCACGTTTGTTGATGTTGCATTGTACCACTGGCCCCCAACATCCCACTTCCACCAAACATTCTTTATCGCCATGCTTTTCAGCAAAAATACCCTCTTCATAAAATCCTGCCCGCGTACATCCGCGATGAACTGTTTCGTTAAATAGCCATGCCGGTCTGCCCAACTCGTCAAAATCTGGCAAAGGACCAATGCCATGTAGATAGAGTAGCACTGCAACGATCGTCTCGGTAATGTTATCCCCTTGAGGTGCACAGCCTGGAATATTCACAACCGGTAGGCCAAGTGAGCTTCGAAAATCTTCACCCAAAAAATCCATCACGCCCGATGCTTTGGTTGGATTGCCAGCCGCTGCTGGTATACCGCCCCAGGTAGCACAGGTGCCAACGGCAATCACTGCTGCAGCTCCCTTGGATAAATCGAATAGCCAATCGGCTGTAGACACCGGTTGCGGATCGCCATTTTCATCATCTTTCACACCCATCCCGGACCAGTACCCACCGTACTTTTTTGCAAGATTTTCATCCGGTAGTGATCCTTCGAAGATAACAACATAAGGTGCATCCAATTTTCCTGCTGCGGCATCCCAATAGGGTTTCATAAATTTTTCTCCCGCGACAACTGACAAAACGGGATGATGAAGAACCACTTTGGGAACTCCCGGGATATTTCCTGTCATCAGGTTTTCTGCGGAAGGAGATGTAGCCCCTACCGTGGCAATGGAGCAACCATCGCAACTTCCTCCGGCTAGCCAAAATGCGTGCACTTCCTTAATAGCATTGGGTAAGAGGGAAGCGGTTAATTGATCGACCATACGTCTTTATCTATTGTGTAGACAATTTTCAATGCTTATTAAAAGCAATAGAATCAATATAATGCAGCCATTGGTTTTATCAGATCGGGATTCTGATTATAATTAGAAAGTGTTTTCTATTTCGCTGATTCCGAGGGCTGGGGGGAATTTAAAACCATTCTAAATAGTTGATTGTAAAATGAGTGGTGTTACGACAAGGGCTAAAATCATTGAGGCTTCAATCAAGTTGTTTAATCAACATGGGATACAGCATGTGCGGCTTCAACAGATTGCTGACGAAGCGGGGATGAGTGTTGGCAATCTGGCCTATCATTTTCACGACAAGCAAGAAATTTTAAAAAAAATAGTGATCACGGTCGATGAAGAACTGGCCAATACGTTCCGCTCATGGAAAGACCTAACTCATTTTATTGATTTTGATAACCAGCTCTCGCGCCTTTACCATTTTTTAAATGTGTACTCCTTCTATTTTTTGGATGTGGTGGACCTGAAAAGACTTTATCCCGACCTCTATGAGGGACGGCAGGAACAGATTGAAAAATTCATACATAATTTGTCCCTTTGGTTAGAGAAAGGAGTGAAGAGTGAATTGTTTATGCCGCCCAAAAAAGAAGGGCAATTTGAAGGGGTGAGCAAAATGATCTGGTTTATCAGTGCGTTTTGGATGAGCAAAAAACGAATCTTGGATGAGGAAGAAGACTACGAATGGGGCTTTAAGGAAATGATATGGCAACAATTGGAGCCTTTTTTTGCAAGCAAGGGCAAAACAGAATTTGAAATCGTGATTTCACCGGGACTGTACAATTAACCCAAAAAAGTCATTAGACTTTTTTGCGCTACGCTGATGGAATAAAGTAAGCTTTCCATTCATTTTCAATGTCAGGGTTAATCCCGATAATCCTGACGTTAGACAGGATTCATCGGCCCACAGGGACAAAATTGTAAATCCTATTGACAATTTTGGGATTAATTGAAGTTTCGGATTAATGAGTAACTTTAGGTTATGTGTTTAGCGATTCCTGGAAAAGTGACATCCATTTTAAACGAAGGCAAAGAAGAAATGCGGTTGGGGAAAGTTGCTTTTGGTGGAATCCAGAAAACCATTAACCTTCATCTCGTGCCCGAAGCTGCTGTTGGCGATTTTGTATTGGTGCATGTTGGCGTGGCGCTCAGCACCGTGGATGAAGAGGAGGCGCAGCGCACGTTGACCTTTCTGAAGGAAATGGGTGAGTTGGATGAAATCGATATTGAGGCCGCTGAAAACAAATCGAAAAAGAAATGAAAATAGCCGTTGCAGGAAAGGGAGGCGTAGGCAAAACAACGATCAGCGGAACGCTTTGCAGGATATTTGCACAGCAAGGTAAAAAAGTACTCGCCATTGATGCGGATCCAAATCCCAATTTATCTATGGTATTGGGGCTGAAACCTGGTTCACCACAACCCAAGCCGTTAAGTACGGATATCCTGGAACGTGTAGAAGATAAGGATGGAAATAAAAGTATTATCGTAAAATATCCCTTACAGCAGGTACTGGATCAATATGGCCAACAAGCGCCAGACAATGTTACACTTCTGATGGTAGGAAAACCTGAAGTTGCAGGAAGTGGTTGTATGTGTGGATCTCATACTTGTGTGCGTGAACTGATTCATACGGCCATGGCTGACGAGGGTGATCGGGTAACCATTGTAGACATGGAGGCATCTCTGGAACACATGAAACGAGGTACCTCACAGCACGTGGACGTGATGCTTGCCGTGGTAGAGCCTTATTACCGTTCCCTCGAGGCAGCCGCCAGATTTGCAGACCTGGCCAAAGACCTTGGCATAAAAAGAGTGATGATTATCGCCAACAAGGTGAAAAACGAAGAAGATGAAAAGGCCATTCGGCAATTCTGCACCAAGATGAAATTGGACCTGCGGATCGTCATTCCTTTCGAGGACAAAGTGACGGAGGCGGACTTGCATGGAAATTCTTTCATTGATTACTCAAAGGACAATGGGGTGATCAGTTCTCTTACGCAATTAGCCAAAGAGCTTTCATTAAATTGAGATTTGCAGGGTCCGAGCGCTTAGTGTTATATTCACCAGAACACTAAAAGCGTGAGCACGTTTCACATTCACATTTGCGGGCAGGTGCAAGGTGTTGGTTTTCGGCCGCATGTATATCGACTTGCCCAGCAATTTAATTTGGCGGGGTCGGTATCTAATGCCACAGATGGTGTTCATATTGAAGTAAATGGAGTTGAGGCTGTGGTGAGAAAATTTCTCAGTGAGATTATTGGTCAGGCGCCTCCACACGCCAGAATCGAAAGTCACAAACTAACAGCGGTTGACTCAAGGGTTTTTACTGAATTCAAAATTGCGGATAGTCAGCGTGCCGGCAATAACAAAATCAGACTCACCCCCGATTTTTCAATTTGCTCAAACTGCAACGAGGAACTTACTGACATAAACAATCGAAGACATGGTTATGGATTTATTACGTGTACCCAATGCGGACCACGTTATTCCATCCAACGTGAAACGCCTTACGATCGTCATAAAACAACGATGGCTTCTTTTTCGATGTGTGATGCATGCTTGAAGGAGTATAACGATCCATCAGATCCCAGATTCTATTCGCAAACCAACTCGTGCACAGCATGTGGCATCAAATTGTCGTTGTTTGATAAAAACAGCAACGAGTTATCAACGGACTCACCCATTGAGTTTATTACCAAAGCATTAAAGGAGGGCAAAATAGTGGCAGCAAAAGGTATTGGTGGATACCTGCTTCTGTGTGACGCTTCCAACGATAGTGTCATCAAAACTTTGCGTCAAAGAAAAAGCCGACCGAAAAAGCCTTTGGCTGTCATGTATCCAAACATGGTGGTATTAAAGGTAGATCTAATACCTTCATCAGAGGAGGAGAGGCTATTGCAAACTCCGGAATCACCTATTGTACTGATAGAGTGCGATCGAGCGGCTTCCACTGCGATTGCAAAGCAACAAATTGCACCCGGGCTCAACAAAATAGGCGTGATGATGCCCTATGCGCCATTGCTTAAACTTATTGCTGATGACTTTGGTAGGCCCCTCATCGCTACGAGTGGAAACATCAGTGGTGCGCCCATTACTTACAACGATGAGGACGCATTGTCTCTACTTTCAGACTTTGCCGATTTGATCGTCACCCACAATCGGGTGATTATTGTTCCGCAAGATGATTCCGTTGTACAAGTCGTGAAAGAAAAATCAATTTTACTAAGAAGATCGAGAGGATATGCTCCATCTTATTTTGGTCCAATGCCAGGTGGTATTAAGGATGGTGTAATTGCCATGGGATCAGATTTAAAAGGGTCCATTGGAATGAGTCATGAAGGTCAATGGCATGTCAGTCAATTTCTGGGCAATCAGGAAAGTTATGAAGCACAGCTTGCTTACGATAAGGTATTACAACACCTTTTACATCTAACGGGCGTTAAACCAACATATATTTTGGTGGATCAGCATCCTGGTTACTACACGACCCAAAAAGGCAAAAGTTGGGCTGATGAAATGAAGATGCCCGTATTTCCTATACAACATCACGAAGCACACTTTGCGGCTGTGCTACAGGAGAATAATTTAATTGAAAGTGATGACCCGGTTCTGGGTGTGATTTGGGATGGAACCGGTCACGGATCGGATGGAAACAGTTGGGGAGGAGAATTTTTTGAATACAGCAATTACAAGATCAGCCGCACGTGTCACCTTGATTATGTTCCGTTATTGGCCGGTGATAAAATGGCCCGTGAGCCGCGCTTGTCAGCCATGGCATTCTGTGCACGACATAAGGAAGCCGGAAATTTATTGCAAAATAAATTTTCCAATGATGAGTATACATTGTATACAAAGATGCTAAACCATCCTGAATCATCCACCTGCAGCATGGGGCGTATGTTCGATGCGGTGGCAAGCCTGCTGGGGCTGTGTGATGTATCTACCTACGAAGGAGAGGCTGCGCTGTATTTACAAAACCTGGCTGAGACGAACAAGGACGAGCTAAATGATGGCTACCAAGTCCTATTGCACAATAATTCAATTTCCACAGCATCAATTATGGCTGGCATAGTTTCCGATATCCTGCGGGGGCATTCGAAAAGTGGCATCGCCATGAAATTTCACCTCACGTTGGTGGGTATGATCAAATTGATCGCCACTTCGAAAAAGTATAACGAAATCGCCTTCTCTGGTGGCGTTTTCCAAAATAAGCTACTAATAGATTTGATTGTTGAAGGTTTAGGCGATTTTAAGTTGTATTTTCATAAAGAATTACCACCCAATGATGAGAACATATCATTCGGTCAACTCGCTCACTTTCATCTTCAGCAAACCATCTTGTAAAAAGAAGTATGAAGTATATAACGGAATTTAGAGACCCGGAATTAGTTCAATCCTATCTAGATGAACTGCACCAAATTGTAACACGCCCATGGAGCATCATGGAAGTATGCGGAGGGCAGACGCATAGCCTGGTGAAAAATGGAATACTCAATTTGCTGCCTGAGAAAATCAGAATGATTCACGGTCCGGGTTGCCCGGTTTGTGTTACACCATTAGAATTAATTGACAAAGCCATTTATCTGGCTGTAGAAAAGAAAGTGGTGCTGTGTTCTTTTGGAGACATGCTGCGGGTGCCTGGCTCGAAAAAAAGTTTATTGGATGCCAAAGCCGAAGGTGCTGATGTGCGCATTTTATATTCGCCTTTAGAAGCAGTGACGTTGGCGCAAGAAAATCCTAACAAAGAAGTCGTTTTTTTCGCTGTGGGATTTGAAACAACAGCTCCGGCCAATGCGCTTTCGGTGATTCAGGCGATGAAAGCTGGCGTAAAGAACTATTCTATCCTCACTTCTCATGTGATTGTACCACCGGCAATGGAAGCGGTAATCGGAGATGCAGAAAATCAGGTGCAGGGTTTCCTGGCGGCTGGTCATGTGTGTACCATTATGGGATTGGAGGAATACTACCCCATCGCGGAAACTTATAAAATTCCAATTGTGGCAACTGGTTTTGAGCCGGTGGATTTGATGCAGGGAATTTTGATGGTAGTGCGCCAATTGGAAAAAGGAGAACATAAAGTCGAAAATCAATATACGCGGATGGTGAAAGAGAAAGGCAATGCAGAAGCGATGAAAGTGATTGCCGAAGTTTTTGAGATCACCAATCGCGACTGGAGGGGAATAGGCACTATACCGATGAGCGGTTATGAGTTAAAGAGTAAGTACAAGGCCTTTGACGCCAACCTGAAATTCAATGTCAAAATTGAAAAGGTTCCGGAAAATAAAGATTGCATCGCGGGTGAAGTATTAAAAGGTAAAAAGAAGCCACATCAATGCAGTCAGTTTGGAAAAGGCTGCACGCCCTCATCGCCATTGGGTGCCCCAATGGTTTCTTCAGAAGGTGCGTGCGCAGCGTATTATCATTTCTCCAATGCGGAACTGGCTGACGCTTAATCTATGCGGATGTCTCTCTCTTGTCCGATGCCAAAACTAGACTTTGATGTCATCACCTTGGGACATGGAAGCGGAGGATTGCTTACACAAAAATTATTGGAGAGTGGTGTTTTTGATTTACTGAAGAACGAACACCTTGACCAACGGCATGATGGTGCGATTTTTAATCTAACGGGTAAAATTGCTTTTACCACGGACAGTTTTGTCATCTCGCCTATTTTCTTTCCCGGTGGAAACATTGGAGAACTTGCCGTCAACGGGACGGTCAATGATCTGGCCATGTGTGGTGCGATTCCCAAATACCTTTCATTGAGTTTTATTCTGGAAGAAGGATTGCGTATGGAGGAATTTTGGGAAGTACTGCTTGGCATAAAAGATGCTGCGCAAAAAGCAGGCGTGCATATTGTTACCGGAGATACGAAGGTGGTCGAGAGGGGAAAAGGTGATAAGATTTTTATTAACACTTCGGGGGTGGGGAAGATACACCCGAAAGCCAACATTGCGTTAGCTCGAATTAAAGCGGGAGATCAGATAATTATTAGCGGGGAAGTGGCAACCCATGGCATCGCCATCATGTCGGAGCGCAAGGGGTTAGAATTTGACACGGACATCGTAAGTGACACCCGCAACCTGAACCATGTGGTAAAAAAATTGCTGGATCAATTTGGTGATCGAATTCATATGATGCGCGACCCAACCCGGGGGGGCGTAGCTACGGTGTTAAAGGAGATGGCGTCTCAAACTAATTTAGGGATTGCAATCGGTGACAAGAGTGTGCCCATGAACGAAAGTGTGGAAGGCGCCTGTGAAATGTTGGGTCTTGATCCGCTCTACGTTGCCAATGAAGGAATTTTTATCAGCATTGTGGATGCATCGATTGCTGATGAATACCTTGCGGTCCTTCGAAATACACCTGAAGGCGAAAAGGCGGCTTGCATGGGCGCTGTCACTTCAGAACATCCCGGCCAGGTACTTTTAAAAAGTAGAATCGGTGGCAGAAGGGTATTGAATTTACTCCCAGGGGAGTTGCTTCCACGAATTTGTTAGGCTATTCTTCTCTGAGGTGTTTCACCGGATTGGCCCTGGAAGCCCGCAGTGTTTGAAATCCGGTGGAGAGGAACAAGACACAGGCCATGACCAATGGTGGTAAGATAAAATAGACAATGCTTAATTCAATTTGATAACTGAATTCATTGAGCCATCGCGTCATGAAGTAATAACTGGCTGATCCTGCCAGGAGTGAAGCGATGATTATGATCAAGATATAACCGGAGTACATCCATTTGATAATTTGAATGGTACTGCCACCAAATACTTTGCGGATGCTGATTTCTTTTAGTTTTCGGTGTAATAAATAAGTAGTCAGACCAACTAAGCCAACGCCAGCGATCAATATCGCGATCAGAGAAAACGAAGTGTAAGCCTCCTTTAGCTGGAATTCAGCACCATATAGTTGCTTCATCTGATCGTTGAGAAAGTCGTACTCCAGTGGATAACCATGATAGAGTTCGGGCCACTTTTTGCTGAGCGCCTCAATACCCGTTTGTTTATCTTTTAATTTAACGGATACAAACCTAAAGGTAGGCGTGAAGGCATACATGATGACAGGCTGTACTGCCTCGTGCAAAGAGGTATGATTGAAGTTCTTGACGATACCTACTACTTTTCCTTTCACCTTGCCTGTTACCTGTTGGCCAATGGGATCATTGAGCGCCAGTGTTTGTACTGCGGCCTCGTTGAGAAGCACATCGGAAAGGGTATCGGTGTTGTTCGGATTGAGAAGTCTTCCTTCTTTCAGCTGAATATGATAGAGATCAAAAAACTTGTCGTCTACGAGGAAGGTGGCAAGGGCCTGCTCTCCGGATTCAGATCCCACCATTGTGTAGGTGTACGTGAGTGAATTGTTGGCACCGGGGGTGCTTGAAGAGAAGCTTGCTTTTTCGATGCCCGGTAATTGTTCAATTTCATTCGTCAACGTTTGAAAGCGACTATTTTGTGACCGGTCTTTTACAGGAACAACAATTACATTTTCGCTATTGAATCCAAACTGACTTGATTCCAAAAAATTGAGTTGTTTGAAAACAATCCAGGTGGCGATGATCAAAAAGATGGAGATGCTGAATTGAAAAACCACCAAGCTGGTTCTAAGGCTTGATCTCGTTCCACCAGACTGTTGCTTGCCAATCAATGATGCAGTAAGTTTTCGCGATTGCCAGGCAGGGAATAAACCGGTGAATAAGGCGATGAAAGCGACTACTCCAAGGGCCGGAGCGAGCATCCAAAGGTTTTGCTCCAGCATTATTTTTTTACCGGTACTCGTATTAAAATAGGGCAAGGCAAGTTGTGCCACCAGGAGTGAAAGCCCAAAAGCGGTCAGGCAAATAACCAACGATTCTAAGAAAAAATAAAGCGTAAGGTTACTGGCATTGGCCCCTAAGGCTTTTTGTACGGCCACTTCTTTTGACCTGGATAATTGAGTGGCGGTGGATAAGTTGATAAAATTGGCGCAAGCCATGAGCAAAATAAATAGCGCAATGGTGCCCAATATGTAAGAAAACTTTTCATTGCTGTTGGCGGAAATTTCATCCTTGCGATCGGAGTGGAGATGAATGGAAGTGAGTGGCTGAAGAAATAAGGATTCCTTTTCCTGCACCCATTCAGGGGCGTGGCGCTTGAGCAAATCCGGAAGTTTGGATTCAAGCTGAGCGGCAGAAGCACCTGGCGATAGTGATATATAAGTATAGTGATCAAACTGACCCCAATGCGCCAGCCGTTTTTCACCAAACAAATCGCGCAATGTTGAGAAAGTAACGAATGCATCGGCAATGAAGTGGGAGTTGGGATGCATGGACTCCATTACTCCGGTGACTTTCAGATCAATGCCATTGTCGTAGCGAATGGTTTTTCCAATCACATCCGTGCTGCCAAAATACCTGAGGGCAAGCGCCTCCGTCAGCACAATATTATTTTTATCAGCCAGGGCCAGGTCACGGTTCCCTTTTTTGAATGGGATGTCAAAGATTTGGAAAAACGTGCTGTCCGCGAAAAATAATTGTAGTTCGTAAAACTGTTTTTCACCAACGGATAATAAATCGGTACCTGGATTTTTTCTGATTCTGGCTACTTGCTCTATTTCAGGAAAGGCGCCTTGCAAATATTGCCCAATGGGTGCACTGGTTTTCGCCCAGGATGTTACAGTACCGTCACTGGTAAAGTCCAGGATCACACGGTAGATACTATCCGTTTTGCTGTAATGCCGGTCGAAAGTATATTCATCATAAACAAACAAGGACACCAACCACAACGATGCCAGCCCAACGGCAAGCCCGATGATATTGACGAATGTATATAGTCTGTTTTTGTTAAAGAGATTGCGAAGACCCAGAATGAGAAACGAACGTAACATTTATTTGGGTTGTCTGAACGACTATTGGATGATTTCAAAAGGTACAGAAATCTCCAATTTTTCCCAATACGTGACGATTTCACCTGCATTTTCACCTTCAGCCTCTATCACATACCGAAGTCTCTCCTGATGTGTTTTTTCCGACTCTGGCGTCACAATAAGTCTTACCACATCGTCCGTTTGTGCATAATCATCAGCGAGATGTTGATTCCAGTTTTTGTTGAGGATCACCGTCCACTGATCTTTTCCGGGAATGGTAAAGAAGGCATACTTACCCGCTTTTACCACTGTACCACCCATTTTAATATCACGATCAAACTCAATACTCGTAGCTTTGTGTGCTCCCGTCACCCAAACATTGTCATAAGCCACGAGCCCACCCCAAATCATTCGGCCTCGAGTAGCGGGAGAGTAGTAATTGATAGCAATGTTTGTGTTTCCTATTTTGCCTTCTGCGTATGCCTTCAGGCTTCCTTTTAAGGTGTCCACTTCGCTTTGCGGATTGATGATCACGCGATCATCCCCTTTAACTTCATTGGCGGTTGCCGTTTCAGGAGTGGATTCAGTTTTCTTGTTCGGATTGGAACAAGCCATAAAACTTAACAGGAGGATGATCAGGAAAAGGCGTGAGCGCATGATGGTTGGTTTTGGTTGTTTAGAGTTTAATACTTGCTACTTTTACTTTTTTATCTGCATCATCGGTCCAGGCAAAGATCAGGCTGTTGCCGGATTTTGTCATTTGCGGAAACCCACTGGAGCGCGACTCGGAAGAAGAGGCAATCATAACGGGCGCACCTTTGCTGCCATCACGATTTACTTTGATGGCCATGATGTCCATACCTTCCATCCAACTCACCATGGCGTTGTCTTTATCCAACATCACCACATCCACCCGTCCGATTGATTTGCCCCCATCGATTCGGATGGCTTTGCCAAAGGTGGCTCCACCATCTGTCGAGAAGATCACCTTCACTTCAGATACGTCCTTGTTCATGGCAAACCATGAGACAGCCAGTGTATTTCCAATGGAAGCAACTCGTGGTCCGTTGACAGGGCATCCGGCAATTTTCCAATCGTCAGCATGAATGGTTTTGGGTAGCGTCCACTCACCATTCACCAATCTTACGATGGACATGTCCCTGATTTCTTCCTCGGAGCGATCACGATAAACAACAATAGGGCCGTTGTCGGTAATGGCTGCACTGGTTTGGCAGCAGTCGCATGTTTTGTTGTCCAGTTCCCATTCGTTGATTTTTTTTCCAGCGTAGTCAATGACGGCTCCGCGGAGACTCATTGCACCCTGATGTCCACCGTGGCCATCCATATTTTCCATACCTTCCATTGCCGTGTTTCTCCCGTCCAGCCACGCTACGAAAACATTTTCGTTATACGGGATCAGCGAAACAAACCCGTGCTCTGCCTGTTTGCCATCATCGTGCAGCACAAAAGAATTATCCCAGTTCTCACCGCCATCCATCGAGCCGTACATTTTTACATCATACGCGTAGGTGCCTTCACCACTTTTGTTCAATACATGGGAGATGAAGTTTTTCTCTCCATGGGTGGCGATCATTGGATAGTCCGCCCAATTGACGAACCATGTTTTTCCAGTGGTGATCACCGATGGGGCTGACCATCTTTCACCGTCCAACTTCGCGTATTTGAACATGTTGATGCTGTCCGTTTTTTCTGTCCAGGATAAATAAGTGACATTGTTCGTGTCGGTAAACAGATAGGGAGTGGCACTTTGTGCACCGGCAGGTGTGTCCATTGGTGTCACCACCAGGGCTTGTTCTGTGCTTTTCTTGTCAGCACAGGAAAACAACAAGGTGATAAGGATGACAGTAAAGATTCGTTGCATGCGTTGCTATTTACTTTTTATTAATGATATATTTTCTGCAGTACTCCAATCCCTGAAGCCGGCTTCTGAAAAAAAGCGTTTCCCTTCCCCGTTGAATATGTACGTAGTAGGAAGCGCCATGATGTTCAGCGCTTCCAAGTTCTTCGCCTGCACATAGTGAAAATCGAAACCTCTTTTCTGTTTGAAATTTTCGATCAAATCCACACTTTCGTTAGAGGCGTACAGAAAAACTATATCTTCTCCCTGCAATTGTTCCTGGGCTTTTTCCAAAGTTGGCATTTCTTTGATGCATGGTTTGCACCAGGTGGCCCAAAAGTTGATCAGTACGGTTTTGCCTTTATAGTCCCGCCAGTCAATCGATCTGCCATCCAGCTCTGCAATCTGTACTTTATCAAGGTCAGATTGCTCTTTGTTACAGCCGGCAATCAGAACCACAAACAACAAAGACAGTATTTTCCTCGTCATCAGCGATTAATGTTGCGTGTGCTCTTGCATTTCCTCTTCCACTTTTTCCAGGGCCATTCCGCATTTGTTGCAGGTGTCAGTTGCCTTGCCGGTTACTTCCGGATGCATGGGGCAGGCGTATACAGCTTCGGCAACTTCTTCGGTCTTCTGACTACCTCCGCATGAGGTAAGTGAGAAAGAAATAGTTACAGCGAATAAAAACGCTATTAGCAATGAGTAGATTGAATTTTTCATGTTTGAGAGATTAGTATAGTTTATTTAAGTTGTTCGATTCCTGGCTGCGCCTTTGCGTCATTGCGGTGAAAAAATTAACCGCAGAGACGCAGAGACGCAATGCTTTATTTAAGTTCTGATTTAGTTTCACCACATCGCATCATCTTGTTGCCAAAATACGGATTTTGAATGGCACTGCTCTTGCTTATCCAATACGCGCCTTTATTATTAAATGCCATGGGGCAAAATTGGTAATAAGCTTCCAGTCCTAAAACATTAAATTGTTGAATGGCAGCATAATAATTGTCGCTTAATGCGGAGAACGACTTGCGCTGAGCTTCCACATCCCTGGAAGTACTGATGGTTTGCGTGGCGGTATTAATGGGTTGAAGCAGTTTCATCCAACTGTTGTGCGCCTCGCCTTTGACCAGTTTCATGTCCACCTTACCGAGGGCAGCCTTAAAATCATTGGCCGCCCCGGCCGCCTCATCTGCATCGGTTTTCACTAATGCATCTTTCAATACAAGGTAAGGATTCAGTAACCCGCTGATCTGGTTTTTGAATTTGTCATTCACTTCATGGGTCGACCCCATTTGCTGGTTGCTGTGATCTTCCATGGATGCAGGTGTACCATTCATGCTGCCATGGTCATGTCCGGTCATCACCGCGCCACCTTCGGGACTCATCATGCTGGGTTTACCCGCCAATTGCGCTGCAGCATCGATGGTGAACGTTCCGTTCGTTACAATCTCCTGACCAACCGTCAATCCCTCTTTAATTATATAAGCGTCACCCAGTGAAGGACCGAGGGTCACTTCCGTCATTCTGAAGCTCACGCCTGCATCACTTGTCTTCTTGATGTACACCACTGATCTTTCTCCTGTCCACATGACGGCCGACTTGGGAACTATGATATCCTTGCCACTTTTCAAATCGCTTTTTACGATCGCGGAGGCGAACATTTCTGGCTTAAGACGCAAACCTGGGTTGGTCATCTCTACACGCGCGGTGGCCACGCGGGTCGCAGGATTAAGTATGGGGTCGATAAACGAAATCTTTTTGTTGAATTTCTCTCCCGGCAGGGATTGTACAGTGAATTCGATGTCGCTGTTTCTTTTTATCCACGGCATATCATTTTCGTACACATCAAATAATATCCACACACTGGAGAGGTCCGCCACATCGTAGATGGGTGCACCACGCATTACATAGTCTCCAACACTCACACGCCTTTCCAACACCACTCCCGACACGTCCGCCAATAACGGAAATCTTTCCTGTGGCTTGTTGGAAACAAGAATTGCATCGATCTGTTTGTCGTTCAATTTCCAGTTTTTCAGTTTTTCGCGGGCAGCTGCGAACAATTCAGGTTGAGCCGCCTTGATTTTGTTGGCTTCAAACAGTTCCTGCTGTGCAGTTACCAGCTCAGGAGAATAAATTTGAGCGATGGTCTGTCCCTTCTGCACATACTCTCCCGTGAAATTCACCAGCAACTGTTCAATCCTGCCGGGGATGTGTGCTGCCTGTGATGATTTTCTCCTTTCATCGGCCTGCACCTTGCCGTTGAGGCGAACTTCTTTCACGGAATTGCCAGCGCCCACGATCGTTGTTTGAATGTTGGCCAGCTTCATGGCGGTTTCACTCATTTTCACTTCCATTGGGTCACCACCGTCATCATCGTTGCCCAGGGGAATCAAGTCCATTCCACAGATAGGACATTTACCGGGCTCGTTTTGACGAACGGAGGGGTGCATGCTGCACGTCCACACTTCCGAAGCAGTGCTATGTTGATGGTCCTCAGATGCACTTGATGTGGTGATTTGTTGATGAGTTGATGGACTTACCAACCATCCGATTGTAATTCCTATTATTAAACTGATCGCGATAATGAAATATTTGTTTTGAATTATATTTTTCATAACTATTTATTTTCTTTCGTTGATTGTATTATGTCAGAAACCCACGTCATTCTGAGCGTGAGCAATGAATCCCGAAATCTGAATTGAATTTGTATGGCTGGGTTTACGCAAAAGGAGTACTCGTCATTCTGAGCGCGAGCGAAGAATCCCCATTTTCTGTGCGATGGTAAGCGGATCGCCACGCTCCGCTCGCGATGACGTCCAACTTTTTTGCGTAAACCTCTATAAGTTAAATCAATCATATTAATTAGAGGTTAAATATTCCAACTTCGCAATAGCTATCGCATACTCTTTTCTCGCTGCTACTTCCATCAATTCATATTTTAAAAGTTGTTGCTGCATCATCAGAATTTCTTCAAAGTCCGACTGGTCATTGCCATAGGAGGTCAGCAACAAACTGATAATCTGATTGGTCTGCGCTACTTGCTTTCTATATAGTGCTAATTGTTGGCGCGTTCTCTCCAATTCGAAGTTGGACATTTCAAATTCAGCAATGAGGTTGTTCTCCACCTGCTGCTGCATTTCAGTAAACGAAGTCTGCATGTACTGCGTCTCCTTGATAGCGGCCTTGTATTTCTTTCTGTAAATTGGAAGCGAAACACTGAACATCGCCATGTAGGCATCCTTTCCATTGTCCGCAAAAGTCATCTCCGGGCGCTTTTGGGTGATGATGTACTCTACGCCTAACCCTAATTTGGGCATACTTTGTTTTACAGCCACGCGTTCCATGGCCTGCGAAGCCAACACTTTCTTGCGCAACTCCTCCATGCGTGGATTGTGCTGCAGGCTGTCGCGGCTCACAATTTTCGCGGTGGCAACGTCAAGGGTTTTGTCCACCACTACTTCCGCATGCTCATCGCGGTTGAGCAATTTGTTGAATGTAACCACCAACGGCTTTCTCTTCTCTTTCAGGATGGCGATCTCGGTGTTGAGTTCATTGGTCATGATGTCTACACGAAGCGCATCGCTCAGTTTGCCACGGCCATTTTGGAATTTGGAAATGGCAAGCGTTTTGAAGGTTTCCAGAATTTTCAGGTTCTCCTCATTGAGCCGTATGTCTTGCTCCAATTCGTACAACGGATAGTAGGCCTCCTTCACCATGAGTGCCAGTTCGTTTCTGTCGCTCTTGTAGGATTCAAACATGGCTTCCGCATTCAGTGCTGCAGCATCCTTCGCTGCCGCCAACGTTCCAAACCAGGGAAACATTTGCTCCAATGAAAACCTCGCCATCTGCTGGCCGGTGCGCGTCTCCACCATTTGCCCGAAAGAAGACACCCTGAAGTTGGGATCTTCCAACGAACTCATTTGCGGAATTTTTTGAAGCGCTGCTTCAAACTCCGCGTAGCTGGCCTTCAACCCTGGATTGTTTTCAGCTGCCAGCTCCAGGTATTCATCCAATGTTGATTGCCCAAATCCTGTAGATAAGGAGCCGATGAATATTGATAGGTAAATAAGATACCGATACATAATTAATATGATTTGGGTATGAATAATAAACTTCCTTTATCGATGATCAGGTCATCCACGTGTCCCATGGAATATCTGTCTTTAAAATGCATGTGTGAATTTTGTCCCCGGTGCGTGAAGACGCCTTGATGGGCCGTTGAGTAAAATCCCAACACTTCTACATTACTTTCTATTAGCTCACTGCTAAAACCAGAAGCGGCATGGTCGCTGTGCGAAGCATTGGATTTGCCGCTGCCTCCATTGACGATGTGCCACTTTACTTGCTGAGCCTTTCCCTTTACAAGAAATGGAAATGGTTCTTCCACCTGGTTTTCTTCCGCCATCTTTTTAGCGAAAGCGGCCAGTTCTTTTGAGTCCATGCTTTCTTCCAACGGGTACGAATGCCATTCTTTCACCCTGGTGGAAACCAGCAGTGTAGCTTTCGTGTCAAAACTGTTCCTGAAGGAAAAAGTGTCTTCAACAACACTGGTTACAAAAGGTTGACTATCCATCACCAGTATTTCACCCTTCAATCCCTCCACCGCGCCCAACGCATACACATTCGGTTGTCCTTTCAGATCACGAAGATCGAAAGTTGCTTGTGTTTCGATCTTCATCATGATGGACTGAAGGTTGCCTGCAATGTTCACCACTGGTGCACTCATTTGTTTGCATCCAGCCAACAGCAGCGCTATGATTATCGTATTTCTCATTTCGCTTCGCGTTTAACTACCGTTTCTCTCCAGTAGGCTTGTAAAACAGGGACCACAAAAATGGTCATCAGCTGAATGGCCATGCCTCCAAATGTGGGTATGGCCATAGGCCCCATGATGTCAGATCCTTTCCCGGTCGATGCCAACACGGGTATCAATGCGATGATTGCGGTAGCGGCCGTCATCATGGCGGGCCGTACGCGTTTCTTGCCGGCAACCATTACTGCCTCTCTTACTTCAGCAACGGAAGAAGGTTTACGCTCTTCAAAAACCTGGTGGATGTAAGTCCCCATGATCACACCGTCATCGGTGGCAATACCAAACAAGGCAATGAAACCCACCCACACGGCCACGCTGAGGTTGATGGTGTGCATCTGAAACAGGTCGCGCATGTTCACGCCTGCAACATCAAAATTCATAAACCACCCCTGCCCGTATAACCAGATCATGATAAAACCGCCCGCAAAAGCAACGAAAACCCCTGAAAAGTGAATGGACGAGGCGATGATGGTTTTGAATTGGAAAAACAAAAGCAGAAAGATTACCATAAGGCTCAACGGGATCACGATGGCCAACCGTTTGATGGCCCTTACCTGGTTCTCATAACTCCCCGAGAACTTGTAGTTGATGCCCCTGGGTACTACCAGTTCTTTGGTGTCAATTTTTTGTTGGATGAATCGTTGCGCCTCGTCCACCACATCCACTTCTGCATACCCTTCTTTTTTGTCGAACAGCACGTAACCGACCAGGAAGGTGTCTTCACTTTTGATCATCTGCGGTCCGCGCAGGTATTCCAGTTTCACCAGATCACCCAGCGGCACTTGCACACCCGTGGGCGTGGGCACCAGAATCTTTTTGATTTTCTCCGGATCATCACGCAGTTCGCGCGGATAGCGCACCCTCACCGGATAACGCTCGCGACCCTCCAGTGTGGTGGTGATTTTCATGCCACCGATGGCCGTCTCAATGGATTGCTGCAGTTGCTCCACACTCAACCCGTAACGCGCAATGGCATCGCGGTTGATATTTAAATGGAGATAAGGCTTGCCTACGATGCGGTCTGCAAACGCAGCTTCACCTTTTACGGAAGGAACTTGTTTTAGGATCGCCTCCAGTTCAAGGCCAAATTGCTCGATGGTAGCCAGGTCGTGGCCGTACACTTTTATTCCCATGGGCGCGCGCATACCGGTTTGCAACATCACCAAACGTGTTTCGATGGGTTGCAACTTCGGTGCAGACGTAACGCCCGGAATTTTAGTAACACGTACGATCTCGTTCCAGATGTCATTCGGACTTTTTATCTCCGGCCTCCAGTTTCTGAAGTATTTGCCATCTTCATCCGGTATCAGAAGACTTTTGTCGATTTTGAGCGCCAGTGCCTCTTCGTTGGTGAGTTTTTGTTTGTTGGTCAACAGGAACCGCCCTTTATCATCAGTTTTAAAAGTGAGGCGGTGTCCGCGATCGTCAACCACAAACTCAGACTTGTAGTTGATTACGTTTTCATACATGGAAATAGGGGCCGGGTCCAATGCAGATTCTGCTCGTCCCATCTTGCCTACGGCCAACTCCACTTCGGGAATGGCGGCCAATCGCATATCCAATTCTTGTACTACACGCGTACTTGCTTCCACTCCCGCATGCGGCATGGAAGTAGGCATCAGCAGGAAGCTGCCTTCATTCAAACTGGGCATAAACTCTTTGCCAACTCCGGGGAACGTGTGCGACATGGCCGACCATGCACCTGTGGTGCGTAGGTTCCAACCCACGAGATCAAAACCTTTGGCCAGAAAACCGAACGTGTTGTTGAATCCAATCCATGTGGTGACGCCAAATAAAATGGTGAACACCGGCAGCAGCAGAAACTTGCCCTTATTGACAAGGCACCAGCTGAGGATGGGCTCGTAGAAATAAACGATCATCATCAACACGCCCAACACACCAACCAGAATACCCAATACAAAAAGATAGTTGACCACCACATAGTTTTGGTGACCCAATGGCATCCACTCAGCAGTTAGGTAAAAGGAAGCGATCAACACCATGATGAGGATGTTGATGTAGTTGGGGAACGACTTGTATTTTTCAGGCCAGCGACCTTCGAAAATATTATTAATGCCCATGACAACCAGTGCCAGCGGCAGCCACATCTTTACATAGATCGCCAGTGCAATTCCTGCAGCAATAAATGTGATGTTCCAGAACCTGCGTATTCTTTTCTTGTCGTAATCGATGGAGAAGATCAGGTGAGCCAGCGTGGGCAATACGGCAATGCCGAGAACAAAAGTTGCCAGCAAAGCAAACGTTTTGGTGAAGGCCAGCGGCTTGAATAATTTTCCTTCGGCTGCTTCCATGAAGAAGACAGGAAGAAAACTCACTACCGTAGTGGCCAATGCCGTGGTGATGGCGCCCGATACTTCTGAGGTAGCGTTGTAGATGACTTCCAGCAGGTCTTTGCCTTTTGCATTTTTGTTTTCAGGAAACTCCAGGTGGCGCACAATGTTTTCAACAAACACAATGCCCACGTCCACCATCACCCCGATGGCAATGGCGATACCCGAGAGCGCCACAATGTTGGCATCTACACCGGAGTAGCGCATGATGATGAACGTCATCAGCACAGCTACGGGCAATAAACTTGAAATCAGGAGAGATGCGCGCAGGTTCAGCACCAGCATGATCACCACAATGATAGTGATCAGCACTTCGTGCGACAAAGCTTCTTCCAATGTACCAATGGTTTCCTGGATCAATTGGGTGCGATCATAAAACGGCACGATGGTCAGCTGACTTACGGTTCCATCTGCCAATGTTTTTGTTGGAAGACCGGGAGCAATTTCCATGATCTTGGCTTTTACACCGTTGATTACCGCCAGCGGGTTGGAGCCGTAACGCGCCACCACCACACCACCGGCCACTTCGGCACCGTCCTTGTCCAGCAAGCCTCTTCGAGTTGCGGGGCCGAGCGTAACCACTGCGATGTCTTTCAGGCGCACCGGAACGTTGTTGTTCACAGTGACCACCGCTTTTTCCAGGTCTTCAACACTTTTGATGTAACCCAGGCCACGTACCAAATATTCTGCCTGGTTGATTTCTATGGTTTGTGCGCCCACATCGCGGTTGGAATTTTTCACGGCCATCATCACCATGTCCAGTCCGATGTTGTAAGCCTTCAGGGCATCGGGGTTCACATCCACCTGGTACTCGCGGATCAACCCACCGATAGAGGCTACTTCGGAAACACCTTCCACGGCATTGAGACCGTACTTCACATAGAAGTCTTGCACACTGCGTATCTCATGCAAGTCCCAACCACCGGTGACGTTGCCTTTTGGATCACGGCCCTCCAGCGTGTACCAATACACCTGGCCCAGTGCCGTAGCATCCGGACCCAGCGCAGGCTGCACACCATCCGGCAACAGTCCGGACGGCAACGAGTTTAGTTTCTCCAGGATGCGCGAGCGCGACCAGTAAAATTCTGTGCGCTCATCAAAGATCACATAGATGCTGGCGAAGCCGAACATGGACGTAGACCGGATGGACTTCACCCCTGGAATTCCCAACAGCGAAGTGGTGAGCGGGTAGGTGATCTGGTCTTCAATGTCCTGTGGTGAACGGCCGGGCCAATCCGCAAACACGATCTGCTGGTTTTCACCCAGGTCGGGGATGGCATCCACGGGCACGGGATCGGAGGGAAGGAAGCCTGTATTCCACCCAAAGGGGGAAGTAACGATACCCCAGCCGATGAAAATAATAAGGACGAGAAAAGTGACGAGCTTGTTCTCTAAGAAATAACGAATGATTTTATTTAACATGATCTGAAAAAATTGAGTAAATGAATTAAGCAAATAGCCTAATGCATCCCATGGTATACACGGGACGGTACATCAACTCAATAAATCAGATAAGGAAAGACTGGATCAGCACGGGCACGTCCTGATCAATCAACGGTGGTTTGTATAACGGATGACCAACGTAGGTGGAGGCACTTTTAAGATCGAACGTTTCAATCACGTGTTCCAGCGTGGCTACCCACAGACTTTGGTATTCGATGGCTAGGGGCTTCAGGGTTTTTACCTGCAGGTCGTTGCCTTCGATTTTGGTTTGTGTATCCTGGCAGCAGCCGTCCATGCCCATGCCCGCTTCCGCCATCAATTCCATGGGGCAGGGAGCGGCATCATGCAGGATGGCCACGCTTTGTACCCGGCCCATGCACAGGTGCTTGTCTATCGTAAAGCTGGTGGCCGACACCAGTACGAGGAGGGCCAAAAGGGCTGAAAATATGGATTTTAGGGCTTTCACTAATTATTCAGTATGCTAAGATACGGTTTTTTGGATAAATAGGTTGTTACAGGATTCTGGGGAAGAGTTATAGGATTTCAATTCTCAATAATGAGGCATACTATAATGTTTAATACTTATGAAAACCTTACGTGGTTATCGTATTCCGATTGAATACTTATAATTTCGTTACCCAACAAATCGTCAGTTCATGCCTTTTCCAATTGACACTAAATTAGTGATATCTGTGTCTTCCAGCGCTTTGTTTGATCTTACAGAATCAGATAGAATCTTTAATGAAAAAGGCACTGAAGTTTATCGGAGATATCAAGAGGAAAATATTGACAACACTCTTCAGCCTGGTATTGCGTTTCCATTTATTAAAAGACTTCTACGTCTAAATGAGGTCTTTGAGCAAAAACCAATAGAGGTTATTCTTTTGTCTAGAAACTCCACTGAAACGGGTTTAAGAATTTTCAGATCAATTCAAAAACATAAGCTTGATATTACTCGAGCCGGTTTTTTTGACGGTGCCTCACCTTTTGAATACATACCGGCATTTAGTTCAGCTCTATTCCTTAGTGCTAATGAGGGTGATGTCAAGAAGGCAATTGAAAAAGGATATCCAGCTGGTCTTGTTTTAAAAACCGTAGTCAGAGACGATTTAAATGATAGATCATTAAGAATTGCATTTGATTTTGACGGGGTTATTATTGATGACGAATCAGAAAAAATTTATAAGGAAACAAACGACCTAAATCAGTTTCATGCTCATGAAGCGATTAAAACAGGACAAGCACACAAACCAGGCCCTTTAAAAAACTTAGTTGAGAAGCTAGTTGAAATTCAGGAAATTGAAAACAAGAGGTTGGAATCTGACAAGGACTATAAGAAGATTATCAACTTAGCAATTATAACAGCTAGGAATGCCCCTTCGCATGAAAGGATGGTTACAACTCTAAAAAATTGGGGTCTTACAGTCAATACAACATTTTTTCTGGGTGGAATTGAAAAAAGTAGGATACTTAAGGTCATGAAACCACATATTTATTTCGATGATCAAAAAGTTCATTTGGATGAAAGCTTAAAAGATATTCCTTTAGTACATATTCCCTTTGGAAAAGCAAATGAGACTTAACTGTCTCTTAACCCATAACCTTCGTTGGTGTTCTTCAGCATTTTAATCAAGTGTAGAGGGATTAAATATTTGACAATTAATTATGCCAGAATGTATCAAATGTGGAGAATACACAAAATTCGAAGGAGGCCTGTGTTATATATGTTATAAAAAGGACGAAAAGTCTTCTGGGGTTGGTAAGGTTGAAAATGAGTCCAGCAATAAAGATGGAAAAGTAACCCCAAGTAAATCTGATAAGAAAGAGAACCCATGGATATCGGGTGTAATAAAGGGTAGAATTGCAGAAACTATAGTTGAGGAGTTGTTTCGCTCTCTTGGTTTCCAAGTATTTAGTTACGGAATGGAGAATTCTATACCAGGAATTAAGGACCTTCTGAAGGGAGTTAGGGGTGATGTGGCAAAAAACATTCGGCAAATGCCAGATTTTGTGGTTTTCAAAGATAATCAGGCACATTTCATAGAGGTGAAGTATAGGGCCAATGGTGAGCTAAAGCTTAAGGATATTGAACAGTATGGAGACTATCCATTTGAAAATGCCCTGTTCGTTCTTGTAACAAGGAAACACATCAAATGTATAAGTTATAAGGAACTGCAGGATGGAAAAGAAATTACTACTACTTGTCATAACTATTTAGGCAAACGAAAAGAATTTGAAACAGATAAAGAAATGATTATTGAATACTGCAAGTATGCAGTTAAGTTCTTTGAAAATGTTTAGAGTTTAAATACCCAGTTCTGGCTCTTTAATTCTCCCCAGAGTCTCCCGTGAGGGAATGTGAGAGGAGGACTCTGCGGCAAAAGTGATTCTCGGTCTCTGCAAAAAATTCAGTATTTTCATAATCAATGCCCCGCACTGGCTTAAGTCTGTGGCAGGCCCTTACTGGCGCGAGTCTTCCGGTTGTGCGCTAGCAAGAGCGAGACCGAGACTCGTGCCTAATTTGCGCACGAGTGATCCGCGCCATTACCTTTTAATTCTCCGCAGAGTCTCCCGTGAGGGAATGCGGGAGTGGGGACTCTGCGGCAAAAGTGATCCTCGGTCTCTCCAAAAAATTCAGTATTTTCATATTTGATGCCAGTCCGCAAGTCCATACATGAGAAGGATGGAGTATTTTTCATTACCATTACATGTGCCCGATGGATTAGGTTATATGAAATGGTCAATGGATATGATATTGTTTATCACTGGTTTGACCACCTAAAAAGCAGAGGCCATTATATTATGGGCTATGTGATCATGCCCAATCACTTGCATGTACTGATCGGGTTTAAGAATACTGGAAAATCCATTAACTCAATTATTGGAAATGGAAAGCGATTCATGGCGTATGAATTGGTTAAGAGGTTAATCGCGCAGGGTAATAATGAGGTTCTTGATGAACTAGGCTCCCTCGTGAACCAGACCGACAGGCTACGAGGTAAAATACATGAGGTTTTTGAACCATCCTTTGATTGGAAGGAGTGCTACGATCATAGGTTTACGGAACAGAAGTTAAATTATATGCATGATAACCCATGTCAGGGGCATTGGCAGTTGGTGGAGGATAGGTCAAAGTATATCCATAGTTCTGCTTCATTTTATGAGAATAATGTTGGCGGCATATACCCAGTGACAAGTTACTCGGAAATGGATGATGTGGATTTGAGTGGGGATTTAGGAGATGATGTATAGCCGCAGAGTCCTCTTCGAGAGACTCTGCGGAGAAATGTAAGGTCGATGGCATTTGGTACATGTATGGAGTGTTTATTGTGGAAGGTGTGAAAGTCTTATCGCGCCAGGCGTTCGTACCACAGGCATCTGACAGGATGATGAGGACAAGTGAACATTCCCGTGATGATGGTAAAACATGGGTGCTTCGGTTTAAGGAATTTTATTTGAAGAAGTAAGTTTGAGTGGAGAGTTGCGTGGTGAAGGTGTAACCGCAGAGCTCTTAATTCTCCGCAGAGCCTCGCCAACTGACTTAAGTCTGTGGCAAGCTGGAAGCAAGTGGGCGACTTAAGTCTCAACAGCAACAATCAACTTGGTTTCGCTACTACCTTACAAATCTCCATTGCTATAAGATAACAAACGAATCAAGTTCGCAGCCTTGAGCAAGTCAAATTGCATGGCTGCCACGATACTGTGAACCGCCAGAATTTCCCTGTCAATAGACATGCGGTCTTGAGCGCAAAATTCATCAATGGCGACTTTGGCTAGGGTGTAGCCTTCCGTCTCAAACACGCCCAAAATGGTAATGCTGTTCTCTTCGGCAGTGATGATTCGCTTTTTAGGCACGTAACCCATTTGTTCAATGACCGATTCCGCCACCCCCCAGGTAGACCATGGGTTTTGCCCCGTTACCAAATTGCCATCTTTGCTTACCGTATTTAAATACATTCCACCTTCGTTGAAGCGCGCACCCTTTTCAGTGAGTTTGTCTTGTAATAGAAATGGAAATATTTCTTCGGCATCAGCGATGAGCAACAACTCTTCTTTATTGGTAAAACTGCTCACCTGACGATTTGCCAGCAGTGGACTACCATTACTGAGTGTAACATTGACCAGTGCGGCAGGGCCATGGCACACGGCACTCACCACTTTGCCGGATTCATAATAATCTCTCACGAGAGTTTGGATGTGTCCATTCTCCGGAAAGTCGAACATGGCACCTTTGCCACCTACAAAGTAGACGGCTTCATAGTTCTCGGGGTTAACATCTTTCATGGCGATGCTCTGCTTCACCTTAGCCTGTGCAACGGAATCGTTCAGGAAGGCATAATCAATGTCCTTCATGTCTCCGTCATCAATGACAACGGGTGGAGTCCCCCCTTTTGGGCTGGCCACATCTACTTCAAATCCGTTGGCCTGGAACACATAATAGGCGCGCGATAATTCAGTCAGTTCATACCCGGTACTTTTACCGCTATCTCCCATTTTGTCCGTGCTGGTGACTACCGCTAAAATCTTACCTCGGTGTGGAAGGACACCTTCCGTGAGGTAGGAGAGTTCAGTGGGGGATGTGGTTTTAATATCTTTTGCTGACTCGGTAGGCGTTGGGAGCAAGCTCATGAACCATATACCGAACAGTACGATGGATGTAATTAATCCTGCGAATACAATGAGTGACCATTTGATGAATTTCCTTTTTCCAGACATAGCTTATTTGTTTTTTGAGGCAAATGTGAGGCTATCTGAGTTCAAAGGCTTTTCAAATGATCATTTCGAAAGAGAAAAAGATCATTTTGGCAGTTGCTGGCGGTAGGTCAGGGGTGTTTCGCCTGTTTGTTTTTTAAAAGCAGTATTGAAGCTGGAGATACTGTTGAACCCAACCTCATAGGCAATGGCAGCGATGGTCTGGTTTTTAAACTCTTCAAGCTGAAGCAGGCGCCTGGATTCTTCGATTCTGAAAGTATTGACAAAATTGTTGAAGTTCTTTTTACTTTTTTGATTGATTACCTGTGATAGAATCTGCGGACTAACCCTAAGAGATTCACTCAGTGACTTTAGGGTAAGGTTAGTGTTCTGGAATTGTTTCTCGTCCACAATCAGTTTTAGCACTTTCGCGTAGATCTGATCACTTTGCTCATCCGTAACGGGTGTTGTCTTATATTTTGTATGATCGATCTTCTGAATGTACCCCCTGATAAATACGATGTAGCTGATCGCATAAGCTACTACGGAATAGAGTATCGGCCCGATGATGTACGGGACGGTTTCATCGAACAAGTTCAACACATACGCGACCCAAATGGCCAGTAGTCCGTAGAAAAAGAGTTGTAGTAAATCAAACACCTCGCTGCTAACACCAGCCTTCCTTTGCTGAAGAATATATCGATAGCTGAACAGCAGGTAAAAAAGCAAATGGAGGTAATACGCCAGGAAGATAAATGCAAAAAAAAGCAATGGAAGTGTTTCCGTGTGGTGTTCTTCCAATCGAAACCCGATGACCATGCCTGCGAACACAGGGATAAAGTGAAAGAGGTGTTTGCTTTTAAGGCGAAATGATTTTTGTGTGCATGAAAGCGAAAAGAGATAATACAAAGGGCCAATGGCCATGATTGCGCTCAGCCCAACAAAAATGATTTTGATATCGATATTGTCGGTGAATTCCAGAAACACGGATTTGCCCACCCTGAAGGAAAGGACAATCAATAGTGTGCTTAGAAGTTTGTTGGAGAGTGAATTTCCTTTGCGATAGTTCCATAGAAATAATGCCAGAAACAAACCATGGATTACGCCCAATCCGCTGATGACAACCAGGATGATCTCATTTGCACTCATCGGGCCCAAATTAGTTGAAAATGGCGGAATTTTTTGGTCAACGCCAGGTTTTGAGCTCTCCACTCATCCAACAAGTAATCGCTCGGTATAACAAAGTGGCTACCCAGCGTAAGCAGGTGAAGAGTGGCTAATAAGGGCCTAAATTGGGAGACCTTGAATTGGAATTAATTGGAATGTAAATCCACGAGTTTCTTCACGTCAACCTCACGAAGGACATGTCCATGGACACCGGCAATGGCTTCAATGGCCAGACCGGAAAGTCTCATCCAACCAACGAATTGCTTGTTAAGTGGAGTATCGTGTGGATGCTCCTTATAAATTATCATATCTGACTGAAATATCAGATTGAGCTCAGGAAAATAGAGTACAAGCATCTCATTGGCATGAAGGGTTGGTCCTATATCATGCACCTCAAGATTCAGTCCTTCAAAGTTGAGAATCATTTTCTTGTCATTGACGATTTCGTAGATGGGAACAGCTCCTACCTTGTCCTGAAGGTCAGGCTTATGATAAAAAGTAGTTTTTGCGATGTTGTTAATGAGCGATGTGTCTGCTGCCGTGGTGATGATCTTCGCTCCCTCGACAACATACCGTCTGATTCCCGCCAAATGATCATTGTGGTGATGACTTTGGACAAGGTATCGAATGGGCTTGTCGGGTATCTTTGTCTTGATTGCACTGATGACTTCTTCGGCAAGTTCAACGCTCACCGGGGCTTCGGCAACCAGAATAAAATCGCTGGCCTCAGCAAATAGCACATTGTACGTGTGGCCATCGGTTACTCCAGTGATGTTTTGATATAGATAGACTCCCGATCCAAGTTCCATGATGCCCTTTGGGGGGTAAATGGAGGTCTCTTGATTTTGATAGTTGTTCAGCACATCATCGGAAGGAATGGGAAGTTCTGCTGCGTCCTTCTTGGTAATCAGATAAGTATTCACCACAGGCTCCATGGCAAATGTAGTGAGTGTGAGATTGACCCTGCCTGGAAATTTAATTCCGTTAGTCTCGAAGTACTCATCGAATTCGTAGATTCTTGCCAGAGGGCCGTAAGCGTTTGAGCTTGATATTGATTCAATTTTTGTAATCAATCCTGTTGCAGAATCCACGAAAAAATTGGTTTGTCTTCTGCCTGCTCCTGAAAATAGGAGTGTGCCTTCACCTGTTGGATTACCTTGAGTGACCATCAGAGGATGCTTAAGTGCCTCGATCAAATGTGTTTGCGGAAGCACGTCCAGGTTGAGCAGCGATGAACCCGGCTGTGCCGGCCCATAGTTCTTCATGGACAGGTTGAAAGTTTTAGCCCTTCCTTGTTGCGAGATATGCACATCTTCGAAGGCAAATCCGCTAAATTCCTGCCTTGACCAGCTTTTGAAATAGTTGCGCTCGAAATCCAAAGTGAAATGCTGTGTCCATTGATAGGCCTCAAATGGTGGCATGGGTACCAGTGATTGCCCGAGATGGACGTACGCTAGGTTATCCACCAAAAGTTCGATCCTTCCGATCGAAATCGTTCTTAAGTCGCCATGGTTATCCAGGGTTTTGGCTAGTGATTGAACACCAACGTCACTGGCTAACAAAATATTGCTCTTACCTGATGGTTGGTCGCGCACTGAGCAACTTAAGGTTAGACAAGTAATGCCAATTAGAGGCATCAAGGTTGTAAAATTAATTGTCACCGTTTGATTTACTTTTTGCTTGAGTTGTGACATTGCTGACTCGATAGTCACTTTTAAGGCAAGCTACATACTGGGCAGAAAAGATGCAGTAACCCATTTTGGTCCATTTTAAATGCCGACCCGTGGATCGAAGGCCGGGTCATCGTCACCAACGGAATATGGTCTAATGAACTAAATCGAAACTGTTCATTGAGAAACTTGACGCAATTCAGATCGTTCTAGATAAGTTAGGAAATTTGCGATCTTGTTCACGATTGAAAATGCCAGGTGCCCTCTCAACTGGCTTAAGTTTGTGGCAGGAGGGAAGCAAGTGGGCGACTTAAGCCTATAAAATTATTGCAAGTTTCTAACTTGAGAGGCAGTTGCAAGCTGCCATTTATTGAAAGGGCTTAAGTTGCAAACTTAAGCCAGAGTGGGGGTTAGCAACCTTGTACCCCCGAGTTAGAAAGTGACCTTATTTGAAGGACCCGGATATATAAAAAAGACAAAGAGAAAATTTGCCCTACACAGTTTACGTCATCGAATTATCCAGAAAAGTATTCAACGAAAGCACCAAATTTCGTGAAGCGAATCCGCAATACCATGGCGCGTTGGAGTGCCTCTATGTAGGCATGACCAGCAAGACGCCACAGGAAAGGTTTGAACAGCACAGGCTGGGTTACAGAAATAAGAAAGGACAAAAGCTGTCTTCTAACATTGTACAAAAGTTTGGGCGGTACCTGCGGCCAAGTTTGTATAACCACATCAAGCCCATGAAAACCAGGGCGGAAGCCTTGAAGATGGAAGAAAAACTGGCGTTGGAATTGCGAAGGCAGCGGTACGCTGTGTGGTATAACTAGACCAGGGGCGAATAACGCCCGTTATATTTTTTTGCAATGATGTCCTTATCCCCGCCAGGTGTTCGTCATAGGTACATCAATAAGAAAATCTAAACCCATTCAGATGAAAAAATTTATCGTTATCTATCACACACCTGCCGAGGCAGCAAAACAAATGGCGAACATATCCAAAGAAGATCAGGCAAAGGGCATGGAAGGCTGGATGAAATGGGCACAGAAGTGTGGCGACAAACTGGTGGACATGGGCGCCCCGTTGATGGGCGGTCAGCGGCTGAGCCCCGATGGTAAAAGCGCGAACAGCAACAAAGAGGTAAATGGTTATTCCATCCTTCAGGCTGAAGATATGAAGGGAGCGATTGCGCTCCTGCAAGGACATCCCCATTTGGGATGGAATGCCGCCTGCACCATTGAAGTACACGAAGCAATGCCGTTGCCGGGAATGTGATCATTAATCGCTGGTTCCGGTTCGTGTGCCAGCGATCCGTCCCGTCAGAAATAACTGGATATCCCCAGCTGGATACCACCGGTCTTTGCGGGCGGGTTGCCAAGCAGATCTTTTTGCCAATGGTGGCGGTAATTGAAGCGGATAACGGTTTGGTTGGTTGGTCGGAAGCTGATGCCGGGTACGATGGCAATAATCTCATCGGCAATGGCATCGCCTGTTTCTCTGAAAGTACCCTTGTTCCAATCCACGTACTCAGCCCTGACCACGGCATTGAAAACGGCATTGTCCCAACCCAAAAATTTTCCCTGGCGGACCGGATGCACCACATCGAAAAAGGCTCCCATTTGTGAGGACCCGAATTGTTGGGTGTAGGTTTCCGGCACATTGACGTTGACGAAGGCAACCTCACCCGTCAAGTAGGTGTTGGTAGGGAGCGTGGTGTTGAAATCGATGGCCCACACATCCACCCTTCTTCGAATGTCAAGTTTAGTTCCATCATCATGAAACTTATTGTACACACCTCCCATGTGGGAAATACCTAGTTCACCAAATTTTCGGTGTCTAACCGCAATTTTTGAGGTTAGTAGCGGCACGCCATTAAAACTTTCTTCAAAACGGTCGCGGTTCAACTTGGTGGCGGGCAAAAAAGTTCTGTTCTCAACGTTCGCAATAATTTTATCATCAAAACCATTGGTAAGATAAGTCTCATATGCGAGCACAAGGTTGCGCGTATATTTCTTGCCATGGAGGCCGAAGCCCACATTGCTCCAGGTAGCAGGCAACATCTGTGTGGCCATGATGGGACGATCCGTGAATTCCCATTTGGGTCCATCATGATTTTGATTAAATGCGCCAATGGGATTCATGACGACCCCACCCCGCAAATTCAGCAGCGGATGAAACTCAATGTCAATGGCGGCAAATTCAATATTGATTTCCTTGGTTCCATCTTCGAACTCTAACTCGGACAGGAATTTTACATTTTTGCTGATCGAAGAAGACAAAAACAATGTGAGCCTTCGCATCTGGAAGGAAAATCCTTCAGTAATGCCATCGGTAACAAAATATTGTGTGTTGGCCTCTACGTACCCACCCACCGCCACAGGAGTCTTTCCGATGGACATAAAGGGGCGTGTGTACACGGCATCCATGTTCATCAGCATCTTGGTCGTGTCCGTACTTGCCGGTGCTTCCTGCGCTCGCATAACGGTTTGAGAAGTGATGACGAGAAACAAGAGTGTTGCTATTCTTTTCATCCCAAACTGTTTAGATGGATTAAATAATTTTCACCTTCGATGCTTACCCTAAATGCTTGCAGCGATTTTTCAGCCGGTGGGTTAAGCACTTTTCCATGGGTGTCAAATTCACTTCCGTGGCATGGACAAACCAATGAGTAAGCGTTTGGATTCACCTCACATCCCTGATGGGTACATTGCATCAAAAGAGCGGTTGGAACATCGCCATTGTTATAAACACAAATCGGAAATGGAAGTCCGGCATCTTTCACAACCACAAAAGGGCGCTGGATGACATGGTCTTTTCTGATTTCAGTGAATTCCGATTTGTCTAATGAAATGATATTTCCGTCCATCGTGTGTGCTGCATAGTGAACGCTTCCACAGCTTTGAAGCAAAAGGGCCGCTGCCCCTGAACTAAAACAAATGGCGCCACAGCGCCTCATGAATTGTTTCCTGTTCATAGGCTCTCTAAAAATTGAATCAACTGTTTTTTTTGATCCGGGGACAATCCCTCGAAAGCCTCCTTGCTTTTCATCGCCTCACCTCCGTGCATGAGAATGGCCTCTTCAATGCTGCGGGCACGGCCATCGTGTAGCAGGAAATACTTACCTCCCTGCGAATTTTTCGAAAGGCCCAAACCCCACAACGGTGGCGTACGCCATTCACTGGTCAAAGCCGACCCTTCGGTATAGCCATCATCCAGTTCCGGACCCATGTCGTGCAACAGTAAATCGGTGTAAGGATAGATGATTTTGTTTGAAAGCGCCTTTACCGAAGAAAATCCAGTTTGGAATTGTGCAACGTGGCACTTGGTGCATCCTGCTGTTTCCATAATATTTTTTCCTTCGAGGGGTGAGGTGCGTGGAAGGGGGGCTTTTAATGTTTGCAAATAGAAAACAACATCCGCAATGGTTTTGACATCCACTTCCGGGTCGATTTCCATACCCGTGTAGACATCTTTCGGTTCAAAAACAGAAGTGATTCCAATATCCTGATTGTAGGCGTTGGCAGTTTGCTGAAGCAGGTTATAGACGGCTGCCTTCTTCCCAAACCGGCCAATGTATCTGCCGCCAAATGATATCGCATCAGGCAGCGGAGTGACATAGGGTGGTATAGTGACCAGGTTTACGCGGCCTGAAATGCCATCACCATCCTGGTCGTTCGGGTCGGCTAGCGCAAGGATTTCACT
The DNA here is from genome assembly GCA_964655635.1 of uncultured Ohtaekwangia sp. Lineage (GTDB taxonomy): Bacteria > Bacteroidota > Bacteroidia > Cytophagales > Cyclobacteriaceae > ELB16-189. The sequence continues at coordinate 211,148 of CAZZNH010000001.1, read as the reverse complement.
ATCAGGGATCAGTTCAATAAAGCCAAGTCCCGTATTGGCTGGAGGTGTAAGTTTTGCGGAGGTGGCTCCGAGGGGGATGACTTCCGGCAAAAAGCCAGGAATTGCGCGATGTTGAAGTTGTGGTCCCCCTTGATTCAAAAATTTGTTGCCCGTAAAATCGGTTTGACCAAAACGGGTCAGCGTGGTGAAGGGATGTCCTTTGCCATCTCCGGCATGGCAGGTCCCGCATGACGTAGCTACGAAGATCGGCCCGAGTCCCGTTTCTGGAATGAAGACCTCATCATTAAATGCGATGTCACCCGCTATAAAACGGGTTGTTTGTTCCGCATTTAACCCATCCACAGGGCCATCCAACAGCTCATTATCGGGAGGTGCCGAGGGGAGGAGCTCATTGCAACCCCATAGAAGTCCGCCAACGCAAAGCAGAGGCAAAACAGGAACCTTATTCCAAGTCATGGCACAAAGGTAGCCATAATTTAGAACAATAGAAATATATTTTTAGACTTGTCTAAAATTTATTTGATGCCTTATTCTGGTGCTGCAAAGAGGAATTGTTGCCCTGCCATGCCTAGATTTGCGCTTTCATTTATTTTATCATCATGGCGGAAGAAAAAGGGCTTAACTTTTTAGAAGAGATCGTTGCGAAAGACCTGAAGTCAGGCAAATACCAAAAGATCGTCACCCGCTTCCCGCCCGAACCCAATGGCTACCTTCACCTCGGCCATGCCAAGAGCATTTGTCTCAACTTCGGATTGGCCAACGACTATAATGGTGCAACCAACCTTCGTTTCGATGACACCAATCCGGTAACGGAAGAAACTGAATATGTGGAGAATATTAAAAATGATGTAAAGTGGCTTGGCTTCAACTGGGCCAACGAGTTTTATGCATCCGACTATTTCGATCAACTTTATGATTTCGCCACCACGCTGATCCGCAAAGGACTGGCATACGTGGACGATAGCACCAGTGAAAAAATTGCAGAAGAAAAAGGTACGCCTACAAAACCAGGTACAGACAGTGCCTGCCGCAACCGCAGCATTGACGAAAATCTGAAGCTCTTCGGAGAGATGAGGGAAGGCAAGCACAAGGATGGCTCGAAAGTTTTGCGCGCTAAAATTGACATGAAACATGCCAATATGCTCATGCGAGATCCGGTTTTGTATCGGATCAAACACGCGCATCACCACCGGACCGGTGACAAATGGTGTATTTATCCGCTTTATGATTTCGCTCACGGCCAAAGCGATGCCATTGAAGGTGTCACGCATAGTATTTGTACACTGGAGTTCGTGCCGCATCGCGAATTGTACGACTGGTTTATCAGCAAGCTGGAAATTTATCCCTCGAAGCAGTACGAATTTGCCCGCCTCAACATGACCTATACCATGATGAGTAAGCGGAAATTGTTGCAATTGGTGAATGAAAAGTATGTGAATGGCTGGGACGATCCACGGATGCCCACCATCAGCGCCATGCGAAGGAGAGGATTTACGCCTGAAAGTATCCGGGATTTTTGTGAACGCATTGGGGTGGCAAAAAGAGACAACCTCATCGATTTTGGTTTACTTGAATTCTGCGTAAGAGACCACCTGAATAAAATTGCGTTGCGCAGGATGGTCGTGCTTGATCCCATCAAGGTTGTTATCACTAATTACAATGCTGCTGAAGAATTGCTTCCCAGTGAAAACAATCCCGAAGATGAAGGGGCCGGTTCCAGAAACCTGCCTTTCAGCAATGAGTTATACATTGAGCGGGATGACTTCATGGAAAACCCTCCCAAGAAATATTTCAGGCTGGCGCCTGGTGGCGTGGTAAGGTTGAAGAGCGCGTATATAATAAAGTGTGAGGAGGTGGTGAAGGATAAAAAAGGGAATGTAACCGAGCTGCGTTGCACCTATTTCCCTGAAAGCAAAAGTGGTTCAGATACGTCAGGCATAAGCGTGAAGGGTGTGATTCACTGGGTGAGCGCAAAACATGCAGTGCCGGCTGAAATACGGTTGTATGATCGGCTGTTCAACACGGCAGATTTGGGATCTATCGAGGATGAATTTACCAACCATCTAAATCCTGACTCACTAAAAATTCAAAAAGGGTTTGCTGAACCGGAAATGCAAAAAGCAAAACCCGAAGATCGTTTCCAGTTTATGCGCACCGGTTATTTCTGCATGGACTCAGACGCTACAAAAGAGAAACTGGTTTTCAACCGGACGGTCACCTTGCGAGACATGTGGGCGAAAGAGCAAACGAAAGGCTAGGCGTTATTGCATCGTGGCCGATTCAACCTGCTACCCAGCTGGGGATTTTTGTCCTATAGTCCCTAAGTGCGTGTGTTTGAACGCGTCACCATACTTCAATCCGTAGCCGAAAATTCGATCGAACGAGCTGTGGCCCAGCAACAGGACGCCCACAAAAGTCAGTTCATGAATAACCAGGTAATAGCCGGCAAAGTAACAAAGCAAGGCGACCCCTTTGTGATGTAGCAGGTTGTAGGTCAGCGCGCCTGTTTTTGTATTGACCAGGTACCCTAACATGCCTATATCGGGTGAAAGAAATAATGCCCAGAATAACCACGCTGGAAAGGGCAAAAATGAATTGAGGTAAATGGCCAGTGCAAATAACGCCAGCTCTTCCAATCGAATTAAGGTTTTCATATCCATTTAAATAATAAAATGAGCTACTTACAGTTCTTCTTCCACCACCATTGAAAAACAATCAATCCCCAAATTCGGGCATGCACATCTCCTGGGTTGGAAGAGAACAACTGCTTTTTGAGTTTGGCAATCGCTTTGTAGTCAAAAATATTTTGCTGCTCGATGAAAGACTTTGAAAGCAGGTCGTCTGTAATCAATGATTTCATTTCTCTTCTAAACCATTTTAATAATGGTACTTCGAATCCTTTCTTTGGACGGTTGTATAACTTCGCTGGGAGCATTTCTCTAAATGCATCCTGTGCAATTCTCTTTCTGATAGAGGAGTTGATTTTATAGTGATCTGGCAGACTGAAAATGAAGTTTACCAGTTCATAATCCAAAAACGGTACGCGTACCTCCAGGCTGTTGGCCATGGACATGAGATCCACTTTAGTCAACATGTCGTTGGGCAAAACCAATTTGGTGTCAGTTAACAAAATGTCATTAATTGACCCATTTGACACTGTACCGAGGAGTGCTTGTTTTCTCTCATGGAATTGCTGCCGTACAAAGTGTTGAAGGGAGTCTGGTGAAAACAACGACAAGGCTTCACATTCATCGGCAAATCCTGCCAACTGCCAGTAGCGTTCTTTTGCACCGAGCTTCATGCCGGTTGCAAACCTACTTAGTTGCCTGAATTTATTGAACAACGGGTTATTGCGTGAGTGAGGCAATACATGCCAAAGCCCACCAAAGCTGCCAACCAGGCTTTCTTTAAAACCGGGATGAAGCATCCGGTACATGGCTTCGTGCTTGTTGTACCCGGCCAAAAGTTCGTCAGCACCGTCACCCGATAAAGCAACGGTTGCGTGTTTGCGTGTTTCTCTGCTTAAGATATATACAGCAATGGCGGATGAATCCGCAAAAGGTTCATCGATGTAGTCCAGGATAGCATGAACATGGCTGTACAAGTCATCATTGGTCAAAGAGAATACCGTATGAGCGGTGTTGAAATGTTTGGCGACCATTCTTGCATACTCAGTTTCGTCAAAGAACGGTTCATCCTTAAACCCTATGCTAAAAGTGTGCAGATCTGGTTTGTGCCTGCTGGCCAGGCCAGCTACGATGGAAGAATCGATACCTCCGCTCAGGAAGGAACCCAACGGAACATCGGCTACCAATCTTCGCTGGACAGAAGCCTCCAACAGGCTTTTGAATTTGGCCTTGGATTGGTCGTAAGACAATTGGCGATCAACCCGTTCTTCCAAATAAGGGACTTCATAATAGGACTGAACTTTTATTGCGCCATTAGCCACCTTTATGTAGTGGCCCGGAAGTAATTTTTTGACCTCCTTAAAAATAGTGTGGGGTGCTGGTGTATAGTTAAGTTGAAGGTAGGTATGTAATGAAGTGAAGTCGATGTCTTTTTTGATTCCATAACATAGCATGGATTTCATCTCCGAAGCAAAAAGAAATTTATCCTCGTCAAACAAATACAACAAAGGTTTTATGCCATACCTGTCTCTGGCGAGAAAAAAAGATTGCTCTTGTTTATCGTATATACAAAAGGAAAAAAAGCCATTGAGTTTGTCCAGGCAACGCTCCTTGTCCTGGATATAAAGTTTTAATAGAACTTCCGTGTCTGATTGCGACCGAAACCCAATGCCCCTTGATAGTAGTCCAGATCTTAACTCCTTGAAATTGAAAATTTCCCCGTTGAAGATGATGCAATACCTTTTGCTTTCATCCCACATGGGTTGATTGCCGGCATCGGACGTATCGATAATGGAAAGCCTGCGATGACCAAGACCAATAAAACCATCTGTGTAAATATCCTGGAAGTCCGGACCGCGTTTTGCCAGCGCCTGGGTGGCGGCCGTCACGTTGATCATGTTGAACTTGCCAACCAGATTAAACGCAAATACTCCGGTGATGCCACACACGTTAGCTCTGAATTAGATTGGGCCGGACAAAGGACGCTCGAATCAAAATATTTTGCCTGGATTCATGATCCCATTGGGATCAAACACTTTTTTAATGCCCCGCATAAGATTCAGGTTTACATCACTCATGGCGATAGGCATGTATGGTCTTTTGGTAATGCCCACGCCATGTTCCCCGCTCAAGGTTCCGCCCAACCGCACCACGAGTTTAAATACTTCCCCAATTCCCTCTGGAACCTTTGTTTCCCAATCGTGATCACTCATCTCATCTCTCAAAAAATTGATATGAATGTTGCCGTCACCAATGTGTCCGAAGCATACCGTATTAAAATTATACAACCGGCCAATGTCTTTGATGCCTTTGATCAGTGTGGGGAGTTGTGACCTTGGCACCACTACGTCATCTGATTTGGTAACTGTTTTCCAGTTGACTGCAGGCGAAATATTTTTCCTTACTTTCCAGAGTTCTTCTTTTTGTAGCGCTGAATCTGCAAACAACACATCGCCTATTTCAAATTTTTCCACCACAGCCATCACCTTTTCCGCGTCTCGCATCAATACCTCCTCATCATTACCGTCCAGTTCACAGAGTAGATAGGCGCCCATGTTTTCAGGCAGTCGTGTAGTCACAGGACTGTTCAGTACCTTTTCACAATATTCGATTGTTTTAATGCCCGCCTCTCTTTCAAAAAATTCCACGCCTGAAGGTGTAATGCCTTCCGTAAAAATTGAGGCGATGGCCCTGCATGCTTCTTCATTCGTTACAAACGGAATGAGCATCAATACATTCTTATGCGGATAGCCACGAAGTTTGAATACAATTTTGGTAATCACACCGAGTGTACCTTCGCTGCCGCACATCAATTGCGTAAGGTTGTACCCGGTCGAGTTCTTCATGACGTTGGCACCGGTCCAGATGATTTCACCCGTTGGCAAAACAACTTCCATGTTAATCACATAGTCACGTGTGACACCATATTTCACAGCCTTGGGTCCTCCGGAATTATTGGCCAGGTTACCGCCAAGAAAACATGACCCTTTGCTGGAGGGATCCGGTGGATAAAAAAGACCTTTTTCTTTAACCGTATTTTGGAATACTTCTGTGATAACACCCGGCTCAACAGTTGCCTGGAGATTCAGTTCATCAATGTTTAAAATCCTGTTGAACCGCTCCATAGAAAGAATGACACCTTTGTGAACAGGTAATGCACCACCCGCCAGACCTGTACCTGCGCCACGGGGCGTGACCGGTAACTTATGATCGTTGCAAATCTTTAATATTTCACTTACTTCCAACGCGGTTCCCGGCCTTAACACTACATCGGGAAGGAAAAGGAGGTCTTCCGTTTTATCATGGCCATAGTTCGCCAGTTGCTCATCGTCCATAAAAAGGTTTTCCTCTCCCACAATGGAAACGAACTTCCTGATAATCTCTTCACTTAATTGCGCTGATTCTAACACCACCGTTTCTTTCACGTAAGCCATCAATTTATGTATCTTTGAATTGTGTACTCATCTGGAAGCCTCAAAATTACGCAATTCTCTTTTCAAAGGCTCGGGGTTTTTATTCTCCTTTTTTTTCTAGTCTCTGGATGCGCTGCATCGCGCAGGGCAAAATTAAGAGCGAAACAGGTGGACGAGGTAATCGCGACTGCCAGAACGTTTACAGGCACGCCTTATAAATGGGGTGGCACCACCCGGTCGGGAATGGATTGTTCGGGCTTGCTCATCAATTCTTTTCGATCCATCAACATTTCGCTACCACGCGAGTCGACAGATCAGGCACTCATGGGCGAAAAAGTTAAAATGAGGCAATTGAAGGAGGGAGATTTGGTCTTTTTTGCTACAGGGAAAAAAAGAAGACAGATTACCCACGTTGGTCTCGTAACGGATGTCAAAGGGAAAGACAATGTCAAATTTATTCACGCCTCTTCTTCCCTGGGGGTAATTGAAACCAATTTATATACAGAATACTATCAAAAGCGTTTTCGCTTTGCCAGAAGAATAATCGATTGACCGTTATATGAAAACCTCCCGCAGAAAGTTCATCGGCATTGGCGCATCCATGCTGTCAGCCATTCCATTTTGGAAAACACTGGGTAACAAACCTGCTCCAGTTTCAAAACCAATTGTTGTTTCTACCTGGAATTTTGGAATTGAAGCCAATAAAGAGGCATGGAAAATACTATCATCCAGCGGTCGCGCATTGGATGCCGTTGAAAAAGGGGTGCAGGTGCCTGAGGGAGATCCGAAGGAAAGTAGCGTGGGTTTAGGTGGACTTCCAGATCGTGAGGGAAAAGTAACGCTGGATGCCTGCATCATGGACGAACAGGCGAATTGTGGAGCGGTCCTTTGTCTGGAACACATTGTGCATCCCATATCGGTAGCCCGGAAAGTGATGGAAGAAACACCACATGTAATGCTGGCAGGAGACGGGGCATTGCAGTTTGCACTGCAGAAGGGTTTTAAAAAAGAAAAATTGCTTACCAGGGAATCAGAAGCTGCGTGGAGAGAATGGCTAAAGACTTCAAAATATAAGCCCATCGCAAACATTGAAAACCATGATACGATTGGTTTGGTGGCAATGGATGCGAACAGCAACCTTTCCGGGGGATGCACGACCAGCGGTATGGCGTATAAAATGCGCGGTAGGGTGGGAGACTCGCCCATCATCGGAGCCGGTTTGTTTGTAGACAACGAAATTGGTGCGGCCACTTCTACGGGAGTAGGTGAGGAGGTAATTAGAATCGTAGGCTCGCACCTGGTTGTTGAATTGATGCGACAGGGCAACAGTCCGCAGGAGGCCTGTGAGCAGGCTGTCAAAAGAATTGTAAAAAATCAACCGGAGAATTCGAAACAAATCCAGGTTGGGTTTCTGGCCATCAACAAAAATGGAGAATTTGGCGCCTATGCTTTGCAGAAAGGATTTACGTATGCCGTTTACTCACCAGACATTCCCAATAAGTTGTTTGAAGCTGATTCTTACTATTGAGCCTCTCATTCTTGTGTTTGAATATTTTATAAGATGCTTTTCAAACTTTGCGACTTTGCGACTTTGCGGTTATCTTTTTACCGTGGTGGCGCAAAGGCGCTGAGGATAAAATGATCGCTATGATATGTGAGGTAGTAGTCTACAATATCGAGTCAGCCTTGCGCGCACAGGAAGGAGGGGCGGATCGCATTGAGCTCTGCGATAATCCGGCCGAGGGAGGAACTACACCTTCCTTTGGCATGATAGAGCAAGTGCGCCAAAACATCAGCATGGATGTTTACGTCATGTTGCGGCCCCGAGGTGGAGATTTTTGTTATTCCAATTATGAGTTCCACATCATGAAACGTGACTTGATGCAATGTCAGCGACTGAGTGTGGATGGTGTTGTATTTGGGATATTGAATGAGAATGGGACCATGGATAAAAAGAGATGCAAGGAACTCATCGATAAAGCACGTCCCCTCAAAGTCACCTGTCATCGCGCATTTGATATGACGCGTGATCCCTTTGAGGCGCTGGAAGATTGCATCGAGCTAGGCTTCGATCGGATACTAACTTCGGGTCAGCGAACAAAAGCACTGGATGGCATCGACCTGATTGCCGAACTGGTAAAAAAAGCAAATGGCAGAATAGCGATCATGGCTGGTTCGGGAGTTAATGAGGAGACGGTGACTGAAATTGTAAAAAAGACAGCAGTGAGCGAAATCCATTTTTCCGCGGCCACATTTAGGGACAGCGCCATGCAATTCAAGAATCCGAATGTCGCTGCGCTGGGGGGAGATTCCGGGAGGGAATATAAATCCAGATCAGTTGATCCAAAAATGGTTCAGCGTATTCGTGCCCTGGCTGAAAATTGTTAGGCCTTGATGGCCAATAAGGGAACCCGGGTCTGATGCGCCATGGCCTTGGTAAGACTTGGGTTATACAATTTCTCGAACAGCGTCCGGTCTCTTGTAAACATCGCAATCCAGTCGGCATTCACCTGCCCCAAAATGGAGTCGAGTGCCCTGGCGATATCATCTTCGTACTTAACAAAAAAATTAATTGGCTTGTAGTCGGAAAGGGCACTTACTCTATTGGCAAAATTTCGCTTCAGCATTTCCTCCGATTCCAACGCGGACCGGTCGGTGGTGATGTGGGTCATCATTATTTCTGCATTGAAAACTCCTGCAATTGTTGTAAGCGTTGTCAAGTGGCCGAGTTCTTCATTGTGGAAATCGGTAGCGTACATGATTTTTTTTGGTAATGCAAACGGGCAATTCACGGGTACTGCGAGCACGGGGCACTTTACTTTTTCAATGACGCGTGAAGTGTTACTTCCAAACAGTATTTTTTCAATGCCGCTGGCGCCCTTGGTTCCCATAACAACCATTTCAGCGCTGCTATCTCCGATGAGGCTTTCGATAGATTCCACCATTCCTCCAACCAGGAATTTGGTTGTCACATTGACTCCATATTGCTTTTGAATCAGTTTGGCTATCGATTGGAGCCGCTCTTCCGCAAACTTCTGTGCACGACCCGTCTCTTCTGTAATCAGCGGGCTAATTACATTATAGTGGGTCACAGCCGGAGTGTGGACATTGGCAACAACGATTGCTGCCTTCAGTGATTTTGCCAATTCACAGGCATATTCGATGGCAGCGGTGGCATTTTCGGAAAAATCGGTGGGAACAATTATTTTCTTCATGTTACTATTCTACGGTGAACAATAAAAATAGGGCTAATCATTAAATGTTTGTCATGATGCGACTCAGACTTGCTCATGACAATTGTCAGGGTGTGGTTCTATTGCGATTTTTTCCCCTTCAGGGGAAAAGTACCAAACTGCCCAACGGTTAAGGTTCCTTCAAACGATTCATTATCGATGATCACGGTTACCAGGTTCGTGGAGATATTGTTGCCAAAATTTGATTCAAATGTGAACGATAACCCATTACCGTTTAACTGAACATCAGCAAGTGGCGACTCTTTGTTGTTCCGGTTGCTTATGATAAAACCTGCGTAATTCTCTCCATCCTTTCTTATAACCAACATGCCTCCTCCGCCCTGCGGGGAGTCCACAGTATATGTCCAGGTGCCAGTGGGGTTGGAAATAGCCGATGGATTTGGTGCAACAGTTTTGACAGGTGCTGCTGAACTTCCGCGCTGTCGGCCGGGAGAAAATGAGCCTTGCGTTTGAGTTTGCGGCTGACCATCGTCCTGACCACCGCCATCCCCCTCTTTTAAGTCATCACTGGAAATGGTTCTCCGGCTTCTTCGGGGCGTGGATGTGCGGGCATTCCCTTCAATCTTACCAAATCTAAGATTAACATTAACCTTAAAATTCAAATTCTGTCGGACTGTGGTACTTTGTTGATTGATAATCGGAGAAATCGTCTCACTTTTTATGGTTATGCTATTCCCCAGAAAATTTTCCACCCCAAATCCTATACTTCCCCGCTTATTGGGCAGGTCCTTGTTTATTCCCAGAGAATACATGCCAAATCCTCCGCGATACCCTTGCAGTTGTACCCGTCTCCCGTGAACAAAGCTGAAAGCCTGAAGGCTCCAAGAGTCGGTGACTTTATAACTACCAAAAACTCTTCCGCTAATGACCCAGCCCTCGTTTTGCGCACTATAGATGGGATCGGGTACATTGTTGTTCAGCGTCATATAATAAAGCTCGGTGTTTCCGTTGATGGAGACTTTGTCGCTCATGATCAGGTTGAGATTCAAGCTTGCACCATACGCCTTTTCATCCCCAATGTTCCGGTAGGTTGTTCTCACCGTGTCACCGATGATATCGCTTACCCGTTGAATTGAGTTGTTGGTGCTTCGTACGAATCCAGTAAGGTTAACGTTGGCCCCCTTAATGATGGTGCTATAACTTAATTCGTAGTTGTCGGTGAATTCAGGATCCAGTGACGGATTTCCAATCGTGATGTTAAGTGGATTTGAAGCTTGAATATTTGGGTTCAGGTATCGAATGGACGGACGTTGAATTCTTCGGTTGAATGCCGCCTTGAGCATGTTGTTGTTTTTCAATTTCCTGCCGATGTTGATTGTTGGAACAAAGAGGCCATAGGCGGGAATGACAATATCAACTTCGTCCTGAAAAAATGCGTTGATTGTTGTGTGTTCGTATCGTCCTCCGGCTTTAAAAGAATATTTGCTCAGATTCAGGGTATAGGAAAGATAACCAGCGCTCACGTCCTGCTTGTAGTTAAAAGAATTGGAAAGCGCCAGATTGGTGCTGAGCGCATATGGATTGGTACCGATGGCGGTGAAATACTGGTAATCGCTGAGTGCATTTCTGATGGTCTGCTTGCCTCCCATCTCCACCAACTGTTTATCGCCAATAGGTGTTTGAAAATCAGCCTGAACGGCATATTCTTCATTTTTGCTACCATTCACGTTTTTAATCCGGCTGTCTAAGGTAAAATCATTGGGATTCAGTATTGAGTTTTCGAAATCATTCGTGCCGTCATCATTGCTGTATAGACCAAGAATGCTTAGCTCTTTGTCTTTTTGGTCATAGAGGTGGGTATAATTAAAATTAATATCAACTGACTTCGAGTTGTTGTTGGAAAACACATCCCTGATGGAATTGTCAACCATTGAGCTGGTGGAAAATCTGTTGGTCACCAGTCGATCCTGGTAATCTTTGGAGCCACGACCGCCAAACCGAACCGATGAGGTTAAGTAGTTTTTTTTGTTGAGGTCATAATCAAGGCCCAGGGTATAGTTCGCTCTTAGGTAATTGCTGCGGGTATCCGCGGTTTGAATGGTAGTCATCTCGTTAACACCAACTCCCGTGATCTGTGTATTTTCAAAGCTCCCAAGTGTATTGTAGCCGTATCTTCCCCACCCACCCAGGGAGACGCCCAACTTGCCTTGTTTGTATCCTCCGCGCAAGCCGAGGTTCGATCCCCTGTTGCCGAAGCTGCTATTGATGTTCATGGTTGCCCCTTCCAGGACTGTTTTCTTGGTTATGATATTGATAATCCCCGAAGTGCCTTCGGCATCATATTTTGCGGATGGTGACGTGATCACTTCTACAGATTTGATTTCGTCAGCGGGTATTTGTTTCAATGCGTCCGCCACACTACCAGCTGTGATTGTTGAAGGCCTGTTATTGATCAATACCCTTATATTTTCACTGCCGCGAAGAGAAACATTGCCATCAAGGTCAACCGATAGCAAAGGAACCCTTCGCAATACATCGGCCGCATCGCCACCCTTGGAGGTGATATCATTTTCAGCGTTGTAAATCATCCTGTCCACACGTTCTTCAATGAGGGATTTTTCGCCCTCCACGGTAATCTCATTGAGCATTTTCACTGACGGACTTAATTGAATGGTTCCAAGATCAATATTAGGGCCCGCCTCGTTGAATTCCACCTCCCTGGTGATGGTCTCAAGGCCAATAAATGAAATGATTAAGTTGTATTTGCCATCGGCTATCTCCTTAACAACAAATTTCCCTTTGCCATCGGCCACCGTGCCATCAACAGGTTTGCCGGTTTGCGGATTGATGAGAGCAATTGTTGCATATTCTACGGGCGCACCGGTTGAGGAATCATTAATTACGCCTGATAACTTCCCTTTTCCCACCTGCGCGATGGCGGAAAGGACGCTGAAGATTATAAATAAGGTGACAAGCAGGGGTTGTCTCATTAATAATGGTGAATGCTTTTTGCGTTTAACCACAAATTTCCCAAATAGTTGCCCTGACCCTGTGGCTATTACATATAGTGGTGATTTTGCCGGATCATCGGTATGATAACCCAAATCGCAATACGGAAGCAAGACTGATAATAAAATAGTGTAGACACCGTGGATGTGACCATCGTTACATTGGTTCTCGCGTTTGACCAATTGGTAAATTGAAATATATTTGCACCCTAATCACACGGGGGATTAGCTCAGCTGGCTAGAGCGCTTCCATGGCATGGAAGAGGTCATCGGTTCGACTCCGATATTCTCCACGTATTGTCGGTTGCGGTTCGACCCTGCCTACCGGAGGCAGGTCCGATATTCTCCACAAAGAAGGCTGCCTCGAAATTTTTGACTAAAAATTAGGGGCAGCTTTTTTAGTTTCTAGAAGTGAATCAAATACCGGGATCCGTAACCGGCACAGTGAATCACGTTGGACGCGTCTTTGTTGGCATCAATCAGCTTGCCGTTTACGCGAAAGGTGAATTCGTAAAATGAACTTCCGGGTTTGCGCACCGCGTCAATTGGTTTTGAAAGGACATATCCTTTTCCGACTTCAAAAGTCATTTTCCATTCACTTTCTTTGCTCCAGCCATTAAAGTTGCCCGAAACAAAAACTTCAAGATTCTTTTCCGCGCTTGGATAAGTGAAGAAAATGTGGCTGTCGGTCAGCCGATAGCCCTCCGGTCCTGCAAACAAGCCGCTTTGCAGAAGAAACAGGATAATTATTGAGTTCATGGCAGAATATTTTTACAGGCTTATGGTATACTCGAATTTAGATCACCCGGACGAATCGCCAATCCTGATTTCTAAATATGAAGTAATTTTTTTTGAGAATGATTGCCAAACCCCTCGGTGCTGGCCGGCATGGAATCGACCGCGCGGCTTTGTTTACTCCGTTTCTGAGCTAATTTTCATCCATTTCCATTTTCTTGCACTCTTTTATAATTTTTGTAACTTTTCATGTTATATAAACCGCATCGATGGCCAAACTCAAGAATATTGTCAAGCAGCTTTCTGAGAAAGACTTTAAGTCCATATATGATTCATTGATTGAGAGCAACGCAGAAAAATCAGCTTATTTGCTGAAGGCCCTTCGTGAAAGGCAATTATCAGATAGCAAGATAATGGTGGAGCTGGAAGTCAATGCCAATGCTTATTATACCCTGCGTTCGAGATTAAATCAGAAGATCGAGGAGCATTTGCTGGAGCAGATGGAAAGCCCGAGAACTGATATTTTGCGTAAAGTGGCCAACCTCAACGAGGTTTTATTCACTAAAAAAAGAACGATCTCAATCGCGACCCTAAAAAAGCTGGAGAAAGAATTGATTGACTATGACCTCGCCAACGAGCTAACGATCGTGTATAAGTCGCTCAAGAAAATGCATATCAACAGCCCGGAGCATTTTAGTTACTCCCAATTGTACAATCGGCATGTCGCGTATATGCTGGCCGTGGACAAGGCTGAAGATCTATTGGCTGAATACTTTAAGAAGTATGGCAGTTTTGTGCTCTCCGGGGATGAAAATGAAAAAATGGGCCTGATCCTCTTGATGAAGGAAATGCAAAATGTGGCCCATTTATATGAGTCGCACCGTTTATATGTTTACCAAAGTTGCATGCTCATCCATCATCGCTTGTTTGTTGAACCTGACGATACCATGGAAGGAGAGTCGACCGAGGACATTTTTGATCACGTGCAGAAAATATTTGACAACTATAACTTAGACCCGCTGTACTTTCACCTCAACCTTGTTTTTGAGTTTTTAAAGCTTGAGTATTATAACCACTACAAGGTTTACAGGCAGGCAGAGAAATATTTTGAAGAGGTAAATGATGCCATTACCAACCTGCTTGTCAACTATCCGCATTACACTTTTTCGGCTCAGGTATTAATCTCCAAACTCGACCGGAGCATGCGATTGGGCACGGAAAAGGAGTTGTACGCAGAAAATGAAAGTTTATTTATGGATCTGGAGTCTGACCCATTGGATGTTCCGAGGCATACCATTTATGTGATTTACCGGGCGTTGTCCAGTTATTATGTGGGGAAATACGAGGAGGCTGCAAAGATTATTAACGGACTATTGAATGATGTGAGTTTGAAAAGATTTCCGTTTGCGCAAATGGAAGTAAAGACGCTGCTCGCACTCCAGTATTGCATGCTCAACGACTTTGAATTATTCAATCAATTGGCCAACAGCATTCAAAGGCAGATCAGGCTATTTGGTAAGCATGCCTGTGAGAATATCATGTTGTTCATCAAAATTCTGAAGATCGCAGTGAGTGAATCCAAAAAAGATAAGCGGAAGAAAATCGCTTCGCTGATTCCAAAACTTCAGGCTACGAAGATATCGTACTATGCACCCACGATGCTCATCAGGATGGACGAGAAATTTATCAATAACCTGATATCATTGCAATAAGGTTATACATTGATTTTTTGTATGCTCTCCTGCGACAAGGGCTTGTTCAGGTAGAGTTTGACATTGTTGTAGTTCTTAGACCGATTAAAGTCTTGCGGGTTGATAGAAGATGTCAACATCACAATTTTGCATGTCTTCTTTGTTGAAGTAGCCAGTTTCTCAAACTCATCCAAGAATTGAAACCCGTCCATCAAAGGCATGTCGATGTCAAGAAAGATGATGTCGGGTAGGACCTCGTTCGCCACCTCCAGCTTTTCCATATTGCGCAAAAATTCAATCGCACTCTTCGCCCCGGTGTGGGTGTAAATATGCTCGGCAATCGCAGCTGCTTCTATCATCTTCTGATTGATGAGATTATCAATCTCGTTGTCATCGATGAGCATTACAGTCCGATATTTTTTGGAGGCCATGGCGTAAAAATTTTAGCCACTAAAAGTAGCTGTAATGACCATGAATTCCAAGTGCATTAAATGTCGAATTTGATCCCTTGTGCGAGTGGTAAGTCGCTCCCGAAATTGATGGTGTTGGTTTGTCTTCTCATATACACTTTCCATGAGTCAGATCCTGACTCTCTTCCGCCTCCTGTCTCTTTTTCACCACCAAATGCTCCGCCAATTTCAGCGCCAGAAGTTCCAATGTTCACGTTGGCTATTCCACAGTCGGAGCCGTTGTGTGAGAGGAATTGTTCCATTTCCTGCATATTGGTTGTCATGATGGCAGAAGAGAGACCTTGCTTCACGCCATTCTGATAAGCGATTGCTTCGCTAATCGTTTTGTATCGGATCAGGTAGAGGATGGGTGCGAAGGTTTCCTCCTGCACGATCTGGTAACTATTTTTCACTTCTGCTATGGCCGGCTTCACGTAGCAACCAGATTCATATCCTTTTCCTGTTAAGACTCCGCCTGCAACGACAAACGATCCACCCTCGGCCTTCACTTTCTTTAAGGCACTTTGGTACAGTTTTACCGCTTGTTTGTCGATCAATGGGCCAACGTGATTTTCCTGGTCAAGTGGGTTACCGATTTTTAATTTTTTGTACGCATTCTTTAAACGCTGACTTACTTCATCGTAGATTTTGTCGTGAACGATCAGGCGTCTGGTGGAGGTGCATCGCTGACCTGCGGTGCCAACGGCACCAAAAAGTGCTCCGCGAATGGCCATGTCGAGGTTCGCATTTTCCGAAATGATGATCGCATTGTTACCACCCAGTTCCAAAAGTGGTCGGCCAAGTCTTTCACTCACCGTTTTGGCCACGGCCTTTCCCATTCTGATCGACCCGGTGGCGGACACCAGAGGAATCAATTCAGAAGAAGCCATCAGCTGACCGATTTTATAATCTCCATTTATCAGGCAAGAAACGCCTTCAGGAATGTTGTTCTTTTTAAAAACCTTGGCGGTGATGTGCTGGCATGCGATTCCGCACAAAGGGGTCTTTTCACTCGGCTTCCAGATACACGTATCACCACACACCCACGCAATCATGGCATTCCAGGACCATACGGCTACCGGGAAATTGAAAGCTGAAATAATGCCAACCACGCCCAGGGGATGGTATTGTTCGTACATTCTGTGTCGCGGTCTTTCCGAATGCATTGTCAGGCCGTTCAGCTGTCGGGAGAGACCGACCGCAAAGTCGCAGATGTCAATCATTTCCTGCACCTCGCCCAATCCTTCCTGATAAGATTTTCCCATCTCATAGGAAACCAATTTACCAAGCGGCTCTTTATATTTTCTCAGTGCTTCTCCAATCTGGCGTACGATCTCCCCGCGTCTTGGCGCAGGCACCAATCTCCACTCCAGGAACGCTGACTGCGCTTGTTCAACAACTTGATGAAAGGATTTCTCGTCTGCCGACTTTACTTTGCCAATTAACTTGCCATCTGCAGGCGAGTATGACTCGAGCAGGGGACCTGTGGAATTAATCCATTTTTGTCCGGTAGATACGCCAGGATTGGTCGCCTGAATTCCAAGCGTTTTAAGTGCATCTTTAATTCCAAAGTTTTTCATGTCCGTTGTTTAAATTTTGGGACACAAAGCTACTCAGGATTTCTAAAACTTATCAAAGAAGTTGTGATTAATCAGCACTTATCCCCACTACCAATCAACACCGTACACCTCATGCTGATTTTTACCGTAAACGCCTTCTACCAAAATCCCTCCCCGTTTAAAATCCAGAGTACGGTTCAGGTCTTCAACGTTGTCAATGGGAACTTTGTCGATATGGGTAACGATGAACCCTGACTTGATACCAGCCTTTTTCCATTTTCCTTCTGTCAGGTCTTTAATCAGGATGCCGCTATCAATATTCAGCCTGGCCAGTGTTTTATAGGGCACGTCTTCCAGTGTAGCCCCTTCTATTTCAAATTGAATTTCTTTTTTTTGCACATTGTCCGATCCTTCGAAATTTTTTAAGACAGTTCTAACTGATTTTTCACTTCCATTGCGGATGAACGTCACACTGATCGCCTGTCCGGGACGATTTCGTGCCACCCATTCCTGCAATTCGGAAACGGTGTTGACCGGATGATCGTCAATGGCTGTAATCACGTCTCCGGGTTCCATTCCAGAGTCCTCTGCAGCGCTGCCCTGGTTGACACGTGTGATATATACCCCCTGAACCACATTCAGGCTCCTGTTTTCTGCCAGTTCTGCAGACACATCTATGATCTGAACCCCAAGCAGCCCTCGTTGCACATCGCCAAACTCCAGCAAATCATCCACGATCTTTTTTACGAGCGAAACCGGAATAGCAAAAGAATAACCTGCATAGTTACCCGTTGAAGTGGCGATGGCCGAGTTAATACCAATCAGTTCACCGTTTAGATTAACCAGCGCGCCTCCGCTATTCCCGGGATTTACCGCTGCATCGGTCTGAATGAATGCCTCCACCTGAAGATTATTACGATCGCGGAGGATGCCGATGTTGCGAGCTTTGGCACTAATTATTCCAGCGGTGACTGTTGAGTTCAGGTCAAACGGATTTCCAATGGCCAGTACCCATTCACCCGGGGTGATTAGATCAGAATCACCGTATTTTACAAAGGGAAGATTTCTCGCTTTAATTTTCAAAAGTGCCAGGTCGGTGGATGGATCTTTGCCAACCAACTTGGCATAAAAGCGCTGATTGTTGTTCATCACCACTTCTATGCGTGTCGCATCATCGATGACGTGATTGTTGGTGACGATATACCCATCATCTGTGAGGATAACCCCGGATCCTGATGAACGTGCCGGTGGATTTAAATATTGCTTGAGTGGATTGAGGCTGAATTCTCCAGATCCATACGTAGTCCTGATGTGAACAACTGCCGGAGTAATCAGTTGTGCGGCCTTCTCAAAATGAAGACCCTTTAGATCGTACTTGTTCGAGTCTCCACCGAAACTCACCAGCGCTGCCGCCTGGCGTTCCTGTACGGAATTGTAGCCGGGGCTTATTAAATCCATATAGCGAATGGAGAAAATTATCCCCAGCGCGGCTCCAATAAATGCCGCAATGATCACCGAAAAGATGAGTAGTGAGCGTTGCATCAACAACTGACAATTTGAATTCGGACTTTTATAAAGTTAACGATATTCCCCTTAATATGGCCGAGATAAAAACAAAAAATGCCCTCGGTGCAGTACCGGGGCATTTTTCGAAAAATTTGACGAAGCAAAACTTAGTTCACCTTGATGGTGGTCCTAAGGGCCTTTTTTTCATCTTTTGGAATGTTCAGCTCCAAAATGCCATTGTTGTACTTTGCGTTTATCTTGTCGGCATCTACATTTTCAGGAAGTGTAAACGAGCGACTGAATGATCCATAGCGCGTTTCAATGGAATGAAAATCTTTCTCATTCTTCTCTGAATGAAACTTGCGTTCACCGCTTACGGTCAACCTGTTGTCTTTAACTTCAATTCTGAAATCCTCTTTGTTCATGCCGGGCATCTCCACGTGAAGTTCGTAGGCTTTTTCGCCTTCAACTACATCAACCCTGGGAACGAAGGTGCTCGTGCCAGATTTGAAGTTTGAATCATTGAAGAAGGTGTCAATCAGGCTGCTGAAGCTGATCGGCACAAAGTCATTTGGGTTATAACGTACGATACTCATAATTTTTAGTTTTTAATGGTTTAACATCAGTTTGTAAACACAATGATTCTTTCCTTGAAAAGTATGCCGATCGGTTTTTGCCTAAAATAGTACGCCATAATGTCTTGATTAGGAGCCAATAGCACGATACTCAAGACATTATGGCGTATTTCAGATCAAATCAGCGCGGGAGTTAGTCCAGTCCAATCATCATAAAGGCTCCCCAATAAATAGGTTCGGGGTATTCGGTGCGCAGTTCCTTTTTCGAGTCAATAAAAGATTGGCGAAGGTTGCCTGTTGATAGCCATTTTCGATAAAAGGTGAGGATCAGCTTTTGGGTGGCCGCGTCATCCACTTTAAACATGCTCATGATAAGGGTTTTTGCACCTGCCACCAGGAAGGCCCGCTGCAATCCGTAAACGCCCTCACCATTTGAGATTTCACCTAAACCCGTTTCGCAAGCACTTAAAACAACCAGGTCGGTTTTGTCCAGATTTAGACTCATGGCCTCATACGCGGTAAGGATTCCGCTTTCCATGTTGTAATTATATTTCGTCTTCTCCAACAAATCGCCCGCGCCTCTTAATAACAGGCCGGTTTTCAGCAATGGGTTTTCTGTTTTCTCAGCCTCGTTCTCGGCCAGGCTATCATCTGAGGTATTGTCGGGCGTATAGAATCCATGCGTGGCGATATGGAATATTTTTGGACTTTGAAGTTCTTTCACTTTCTCTTCGCTTGCTGAGGATTCGGTATACTCGGATGTCTTCCAGCCTTGCTTGTCGAGCAGCGATTGAAGTTCTGCAACTTCTTTTTCCGTTCCGGGGAGTGAAGGAATATTGCCGCTGGAGGCAGTCAGGTAAAATGTAGGATTGCCAAACATCGTGGCAGTATTTGAGGAGCCTTCGGATTTGGCCTTGATTTGCCTCAGGTACAAGTCCTTCGTATTGCTTACGATGACAATGTTTGAATTGTCAATGACATATTTTCCATCCGGTGTTGGTATCGCCTCCAGGTTCAGCTGGTTGTACACGCCATCGGGCGACATAAATAGTGTGGCATATTGACCGATTTTGCTATGTATAGGTTCCCAAAAAACGCCATAGGAAAATCTGTCTACTATTTTTCCTGTGATACAATTTCGATAGTATTTGAAGAATCGGGTCTCCATGCGGTGCCCTTCTGGTAACTCAACCACCTTTGGTCGTGCGTTGTCATTGCGCAGGTACAGTGCCACGTATATAACAGAGTCCGTGAAGGTGTGATTAAAATAGCGATACCGTACCATTTCAATCGCGACATCGTTTTTGCCGAGCGATTTTTGCACGTTTTCGTAAGTAATTCTTTTGTTTTCAAAGTCCTTTCCGAACAATTCGGACTTTTCGCTGAGGGCCTTTTCAAGTTTTTCCACTTCAGCGCCCAGGGCACCCGGGTCAATGCCGTTTTCCGAGAGTTGTTGGGTGCTCATCGAAAGGGCATTGGTCAATAATTCTTTTTTCTGTACCCAGTCGTTGTAGCTCGATTTAAGATTTTCGTCCTGGCTATTGAGTATTCGTTCTTTCATTTTAATCGAAGAGCTGAGCAGCAGGGCTTTGGTAAGCAACTGGTAGTTGTATACTTTTCCGCTTAGGTCCCTAAAGTCATCCAGTTGTCCGAACGCCAGTGTATTGTAAAATTCAAAATCAGGTTTGATGGTATTCCAATATTTCGCTTTTTCCCGCTCACTCAATGCAGGGAAATAACGTTTAAGAAAGTCCTCGTAGTTATTAAGCGCCTCTTCGATATTTCTTTTTGCACGCTTGTAATCTTTTTCCATATAATAAACCTTCGAAAGTTTCGACAAGACCTTCACATACTCCGGGTGGGACCTACTGAATGACCTTTCATAGATGTCCTTGGATTTATTATAGAACTCTTCCGACTTGGTGTAGTTTTTGATTTGATAGTACACGTCACCGGTAAGTGCGTAAATGCTGGCCGCATTGATATTATTTTTTGACCCTGTTTTGGTACGCCAAATATTTTCAGCTTGTGTAAGGGAACTGAACGCAACGTCATATTTTTTCTGGGAGATGTTGAGAATGGCAACGTTTTTAAGAATGTCGGCATACTGCGGATTTTCCCGGCCCAACTTATTGCCCATGATATCCCTGGCTTCAAGCAATATTTTCTCAACCTCTTTTGGATCATCGCCTTTGTAGAACCTGATGAGGGCTAATTGGGACAATGATTTGGCAACTTCAACATGTTCTCTTCCAAATTGCTTTTGCTGACTCTCCAGCGCCCGCTGAATATAGTCCTGCGCCTTTTCATAGTCACCAATCGTGTAGTAGATGTCACTTAATAATTTTTGCGTGGGCGCGGTCTTGGTGGATTGCTGGCCATAAACCTCCCGGGCCACGCCATTTACCCTCAGTGCAATTTTCTCAGCATCGGTATAAGCTCCTTCGGCCAGGGTAAGCTGTCCCATGTTCACCAGGGGATCAATCAATCTCAGCGAATTGGCACCATACAATTTTTCATATTCGCGAATAAGTTCATTAAGCAACTTTTCGGTAATGGAATATTTACCCAGCAGGATGAACAGACTTGACAACTCTTTTGCTGTGCTGAGCTCGTCAATCCCGGCAACATCAGACTTGGAAATCATTCTGGCCGAACGGTCGAGTGCGTCCTGGGCCTCGTCAAACATTCCTTTAATTCCAAACAGGGTGGCCTGTGTTTCAATTGCGCTGATCAGGTAGGCTTTTTTTGTCTCGTCTTTTCGCAGCGGCTCGAGAATAGCCAGTGAACTGTTAATATTTGCCTCTGCTTTTTCGTACGCCCCCAGCTTTAACTGAAGCTTGGCTATATTGTTCAACTCGACACCATATTGATAGTCTGTGCTGCTGTATTTGGATCTGGATACATCGGATGCTTTATCCAATGCGGCAGTTGCCTCCTTGTACTTGTCCGTTAACTCATACAACGTGGCCATGTGGTTTAATATTTCCAGGTGATCTTTATGCCATGCACCGATTTCTTTTTCCACAGAATTTTCAAAACTTTCTTTATAAATCGCAGCGGCCTCGTTGAGTTTGTTGGTATTGTCAACGTAGAAATTAGCCAGGCGAATTCTCGCGAGGTGCGTTTGCGGAGCTTTGTCTCCATATAGTTCTTTCTTGATATCGATAATGGAATTCAGGTAACTTTCTGCGTTGACATACTTTTTTTGCTCCAGGGCCAGGTCGTAAAGGAATTCCAGAATTTTGACGGTGGTCACGTTGTTGCGTGGCAGCCCAGCCGTATTGGTTAGCATATTGTTGGCGTCACTTTCCAGGTTGCGGGTTTTGTCCCTGCTTTTTTTAGAATCGAAATCAACCGCCTTCAATCTCACTGCGTAAATACTATTCTTATCATAGGTGCTGTTGATCATTTTTTCAAATTCCAGCTTGGTATTGAGATACCGCGCGGAGTTATTGGTATTCAAAAGCATCTTTAAATTTTCTTCATATATGTCTACCCCGATATAATGTGAAGGCTTGTACTTGGCCTTTAAGGAATTAATTGTCCTGCCGAATTCAAGGTCTCTTGGCAGGTTGTTTTCATTTCCATTCTCAAGAAGCATTCGGGCATGATACAACTGGTTGGTAACGTAGGCCAGCGAGGTGGTTCCAAGATTCTTATCAATCCATTGTGTTGCTCCAACGAATGCGGAGTCAGCACTAAGTAATTTCCCCTGCGAACCATATATTTTGGCAAGGAGAGTGGCATAGCGTGCATATTCATTGAACCTTTGGTCAGCTTCTTCAGCACTCAGTTTTCTACTCTTTAAATTTCCACTATCGTCAACAAAGGTTTCTTGCCGAAGCGAACGACCAGCAAAATAATTTTCATATTGCTTTAACAATCTTATGGCTGCGTTGTAAAATCCCTGCCCACCCAATGCCTCAGCCCTATCTACACTCCATCTGGCTTCCGTTTGCTTATCAAAATTTGCCGCCTTGTCAAGAATAGATTTCGACTGATCAAGGTATTCAATGGCCTGACGGAAGGCTCCGTTTCTAATGTACAACTCTGCGATGTCGAGTATAAGCAAACCATGCTTCTTGCTTGATTCCTGATTGACGGCAATACTGGTGCCGATTGCGCTTTTCACGCTTGCCTCAAAGTCAAGCAGTTGACCGGACGCGAGTTGATATTTTGCCAGCAGGACGTGATAGGTCGGTGTGTATTCGTTTTGTTTTCCGAGCTTTTTCGTAGCCTTTTTGTTAAATTTTGCCAGGTTTTTGTTGGCTTTGGCATAGTCTCCCGTTGTGTACGAAGCCTCAGCCTTTCCGATCATCTTTTCCCATTTGCTCTGGGCATAAACTACCTGACTAAAAAATAGTACAAGAATGAAATAGATAGGCGCCTTTTTGGTCATAACAGTGAGTTTATGGATAGCTAGAATTTTCGGGGAATACCCCAATCTATTTACGTTCGTTCACTTCGAACTTTCGCAAATTAAAGTTAAGCATTTCGTTAGTTAATGTAAGGGCAATTCAAAAGAAACTATCGCTGCCTGATATCGTCTGCTGACGGAAGGTGAAAATTGACGCTTGCCGTTATTTTGGAATAATTTTCTCTAAAATTATTCTGGCGGACTGTGACACGGGTGTTCCTGGGCCAAAAATTCCGGCTACACCATGTTGGTATAGAAAGTCGTAATCCTGTTGCGGGATTACACCTCCGGCCACCACGAGGATGTCGGGCCGGCCAATTTTTTCGAGGGCTTTGACCAATCCAGGGATCAGGGTTTTGTGTCCACCGGCAAGGCTCGAGGCACCAACCACATGCACATCATTTTCCGCAGCCTGTTTGGCCACCTCTTCCGGTGTTTGGAACAAGGGGCCGATATCCACATCAAAACCCAAATCGGCAAAACTAGTGGCGATGACTTTCGCGCCCCGATCATGACCGTCCTGTCCCATCTTGGCCACCAATATCCTGGGGCGTCTGCCGTCCAATTCGGCAAAACGATCAGAGAGCGCCTTTACTTCCTCAAATTCTTTCTCCGATTTCATTTCGCCTGAATATACGCCAGAAATAGATTTGATCGTAGCTTTATAGCGGCCAAATACTTTTTCCATCGCGTAGGAAATTTCTCCCAGGGTAGCTCTCCTGGAGGCTGCCTCAACGGCCATCGCGAGCAGGTTTCCCTTGCCGCTGCTGGCACAATCAGTCAATGCCTGAAGGGCCGCTTCAACATCCGCTTGATTTCTTTCACGCTTCAATGCATTCAGCCGCTCAATCTGTTCGTTTCGCACGGAATGGTTGTCCACTTCACGAATTTCAAAATCTGGAGTATCATCGGTTTGGTATTTATTCACACCCACAATCACATCACGGCCTCCGTCAATCCGGGCCTGCTTTAATGCGGCTGCTTCTTCAATGCGCATTTTTGGCAATCCACTTTCAATAGCTGCTGTCATGCCGCCTAGTTCTTCCACCTCCTCGATCAATTTCCATGCCTTGTTCACCAATTGATCAGTCAGGTATTCCACGAAATGGGACCCGCCCATCGGATCCACAACCTCGGTAACACCGATTTCTTTTTGAAGGTAGAGTTGAGTGTTTCTGGCAATCCAGGCCGAATAATCGGTCGGCAACGCAATGGCTTCATCCAGCGAATTGGTATGCAGCGATTGGGTACCACCCAGAACGGCAGCCAAGGCTTCAATGCACGTCCTTGTCACATTGTTGTACGGATCTTGTTCGGTGAGGCTCCAGCCGGATGTTTGACAATGCGTGCGCAAGGCCATTGACTTAGGATTCTTTGGCTTGAACTGCTGAACAATTTTTGCCCAAAGCAGCCGGCCGGCCCTTAATTTGGCAACCTCCATAAAAAAATGAGTGCCGATGCCCCAGAAAAAAGATAGCCGCGGAGCAAAAT
The DNA here is from genome assembly GCA_964655635.1 of uncultured Ohtaekwangia sp. Taxonomy (GTDB): domain Bacteria; phylum Bacteroidota; class Bacteroidia; order Cytophagales; family Cyclobacteriaceae; genus ELB16-189. Next base: position 186,480 of record CAZZNH010000001.1, on the reverse strand, counting down.
CATCAATGGGTATACCAGCTCGAATACCAGCCCTGATATAATCCAGACCATCTGCCAGCGTGTAGGCCAATTCTATGTGCGCTGGAGCACCGGCTTCGTGCATGTGATATCCGCTGATGCTGATTGAGTTGAACCTGGGCATGTAAGAGGAACAATATTCGAAGATGTCCGAAACAATCTTCATGGAAGGTGCCGGGGGATATATATAAGTGTTGCGCACCATAAACTCCTTCAAAATATCATTTTGAATGGTTCCGCTCAGGAGTGATTTGTCCACGCCTTCCTCTTCGGCAGCTGCGATGTAAAACGCCATGATGGGAATGACGGCCCCATTCATGGTCATGGAAACCGACATTTTATCCAGTGGAATTTTATCAAACAGGATTTTCATGTCCAGGATTGAGTCGATGGCAACTCCGGCTTTGCCTACATCGCCCGCCACGCGTGGATGATCGGAGTCATAACCCCGGTGTGTAGCAAGATCAAAAGCAACCGACAATCCCTTTTGACCCGCTGCCAGGTTTTTTCGATAAAACTCATTGGATTCTTTTGCAGTGGAGAAGCCTGCATACTGGCGGATGGTCCATGGCCGGACGGTATACATCGTGGCATATGGCCCTCTTAAGTATGGCGGTACGCCAGCAGTAAAATTTTTGAGGTAGGGGTTTGGGTTTTCAGCATAGGAGGGCCGAATCTCAATTTGTTCAGCGGATAACACTGGACGATGAGTAGTCCCCTCACCATCGTCCGGCCCGAATTGATTGTATTTTATGCTTGAAAAATCCGGCTTCATGATTTCATGTCATGTTGAAATTTGGACCAGGCCGCTTTGGCAAGCTGATCTGTCAGCGATTCGAGATAATAGGACCCTGCAGTAGGGTCTGCCGTTAGATTCAGGTGAGACTCCTCGCGCAATACGGATAATACGTTTCGCGCAATTCGCGCCTTAAAGGGTTCATCATTTGCATCATCAGGTTCCACTGTAATGCCGTCACAGCCGCCCAATACTGCACTCATCGCTGCCGTTGTTCCTTTTAGCATATTGGCGTTTGGCTCGTAGTCTTTTTTGCGCCACGCATCTACAAAACCATGGATCAGAGTGCTGCTATCGCTATGGGTTACACCATAGGCCCTGATTACCTGCCGCCATAGCCTCCGGAACGCTTTTAGTTTGGCTATTTCAATAAAAAAATCTTGCCCGATATTAAATGAAAAGCAAAGTTGAGGGATGACAATGTTTTTATTGACGCCATTATCAATAGTTTCAGACAATGTACGGGCACCATTTGCCAATGCTGCTGCAATCGCTAGAGAACTGTCCGACTCATTTGTGGATGTAATTCCCAAAACATGAAATTTGTCCCAATCCTTGAATAGTGTAATAAGCCTTATTTTATCCGAAGGAAGTTTTTTCCAGAACGCAGCACCAACAATCTGCGTGGTGTCAATTTTTTTAGCAATTGCATACTGTTCAAAGTCGACTAACAAGTTTGAATGGTCGTCTTCGAACAGAAAATAGGTGCCACAGTATGATAACTCGATGCCAGCCAGCAACTTGTCAATGTCAACGGGCGTTTTGATGCTGAATAAAATTCCGTCAGCACCATTACGTAGATGGTCCAGCGCAATGGTATTCGCCTCAAGACCATCGTTAACAGTTACCAGGGGCGTATTGCGCCAGGCTCGCGGTCCCAGGTATGGGTCAGATGATGGCTTAAGGCTTTCAGACCTGATCAAAGCCGTATCCGTGTGGTCGTAATACGGGTGAATGGATAAGTTTCCCCGCATGCGAGATAAATTTTCGAACGGGTCCTTGCCATCAAGCTCTTTTCTGGCGGTTTCAGTCCAGGTTTTCTTGTCTGCCTTTTGAAATGAATCAAATTGATCGTGTAACATGACTAAAAAAGTTTAATAAAGGCAGTTCTCCTTGTCCCAATATTGAATTTTAGTTTACACTTATACAATTTTTTTTGATTTGGTTTTAATTTTAAACTGTTTTTATTTCTACAAATCAAGATGGCTTTTAACTTTTTTGTTCTTCAAATTTTTTACACCTTTGTGTCCCTTTCCCTGATCGGAAACCTGAAATAAGAGCAAAGTACTTAGCGCATAGTAATGGAAGTTGAATGCGGCACCATTTGGAATGACTGTCTCGAAATAATTCGAAAAGAAGTAGACGAACAAAATTTCAATACGTGGTTTAAGCCGATCGTTCCCATTCGAACTGAAGGTGACGTACTGACCATTCAGGTTCCATCCCAGTTTTTTTATGAATGGCTTGAGGAAAATTATGTTCCTGTATTAAAAAAGGCCGTTCATGGTGTGCTTGGCTCCCTTGGTAGGCTTGAATATTCAGTCATTGTAGACAGTGGTAATCACCACAACCCTCCATTGATGGTCAACTATCCCAATGGCACGGGAATGAAGCGCCATAGCGGGTCGCCAAATCAGAATGGGAATGGTAATCTTGATGATTATTCGCCATTCAGCTTTAAAGCCCTTGATCCACGCACCGTCAATTCTAGATTAAATCCCAGTTATTCGTTTGATAACTTCGTTGAGGGCGATTGTAATCGCCTGGCCAGGTCTGCAGGCGTTGCCGTGGCAAAAAAGCCTGGTGTAACATCATTTAACCCGCTGATGCTTTATGGCGGTGTCGGTGTGGGCAAGACTCACCTCGTGCAGTCCATCGGCAACGAAATAAAGAAGAGCTTGCCGGACAAAATCGTTTTGTATGTCGATCAGAACGATTTCACCAACCAGTTTTTGAATGCGCTACAGAACCACAAACTTCAGGACTTTCAGAATTTTTACCTTCAGGTTGATCTTTTGATCCTGGATGACGTTCAGTTTCTTGCTGGACGGGAGAAAACCCAGGAAATGTTTTTCCATATTTTTAATCAGTTGCACCAGTCGGGCAAGCAGATCATCATGACAAGTGATTGCCCTCCCAGGGATCTGAAAGGATTTCAGGAACGATTGCTGTCACGATTCAAGTGGGGGTTAACAGCCGACCTGCAGGAGCCGGATTTTGAAACGAAATTGGCCATCATCCACAACAAAATGGAGTCCGATGGTATCGAAATTCCCACAGAGGTTGCGGAATACCTTGCGTACAGTGTGGATACCAACCTGCGCGATATGGAAGGCGTGCTTAATTCATTGATGTTCCACGCCACGCTCCTTAAAAAGGAGATTGATCTCGAGTTGGCCAAGGAGGTCTTAAAAAATATTGTAAAGGAAATTCAGTCGGATGTAAGCGTTGATTTCATCCAAAAGACCGTAGCAGATTATTTTAAGGTTAGCCTGGATTCGTTGAAAGCCAAAGTGAAAAAGCGTGAAATCGTCATCCCAAGACAAGTGGCGATGTATTTCTGCAAGCGATATACGCAACTTACGCTGGCACTGATCGGGGAAAACTTTGGTGGCCGCGATCACAGTACAGTTATCCATGCCTTGGAATCGGTGGAGGACATGATGAAAGCCGATTCCAATTTCAAAAACTCCGTGGACGAACTGAGCAAAAAATTAAAATTGAGAATGGTCTCCTGACCTATTGCAGGTAAAATGAAAGCGGGAGCTCCTGCTTTGCGCTGGTCACCCCATACAGTATCACCCTCCCTTTGTATTTGTCGAAGAAGTCAATCACCTCCTGCGGATCTTTTACGCGCTGCCTGTTGATTGAAATGATGGTGTAATTTTCCGGTATGCCAATTTTTTTGAACAACCCACCAGTTATTTTAAACGCCTTCACGCCATATTCCACAGCTTCCAGTGTAGCGCCCAACGTGGCATCATTGTAAAATTTGCGCTTGATCAGGCTGGTTTCTCCATCTCGATTAAAGAGTGTCAGGCTGGTCGTGTTTCGCTTCCCATCCCTGAGGTAAGTGACATCGAGCTTGTCTCCCGGAGAATGATGGCTTAACTCTTCCTCGAATTCGCTTTTGCTGTTAACGTCAACATCTCCTAGTCTAATAATAATGTCTCCAAGTTTTAAGCCGGCTTTAATCGCTGCTCCCTGCCGATCCAGTTCTGCCAGAAGCACGCCATTGAAGTTTTTAACGTTCGTATTCAGCTTATACTTTTCAGCATTTTGATAATCATACTCCACCACATTGCCTCCGATAAATGGCTTCTGCACAATGCCATATTTTACCAAATCCTCAACGACTTTGCGCGCGATATCAATGGGCACTGCAAAGGCGTATCCCGTATATGACCCCGTGCGGGACAATATGGCTGTGTTGATCCCAACCAGTTCACCATTTTTATTTACCAAAGCACCCCCACTGTTGCCGGGGTTAATGGCCGCATCGGTTTGTATAAAAGACTCAATGGGAAATTTATCCTCCACGATGTTGATTCTTCGTCCCTTTGCGCTCACAATTCCGGCTGTAACCGTTGAGGAGAGTGAAAACGGATTCCCAACAGCTACCACCCATTCGCCAACAGCAAGGTTGGTTGAACTACCCAGGGTAATGGCGGGAAGGTCGGTTTCCTCAATTTTAAGTACAGCCAGGTCTGTAGACGGATCTGTTCCGATTAATTCAGCATCGTAAACCTTTTTATTGTGAATCACCTGAATTTTTTCAGCGGATTCAACCACATGGTTATTCGTCACGATATAGCCGTCATTGGTAAATATGACGCCAGAGCCTGAACTTACCTGCGTCTGAGACCTGCCGTTGAACAACAAATCCCAATAGGAGTAAGACGATCCGCTTTGCGAGATGCTATTGATGTAGACTACACTTGGTATGGCCTTGGCGGCCGCACCACTGAAGTCAACTTCTGCAGCGTTGATGCTTGGGCCCGGATTGACAATGGTAGGCCGATATACCTCTTCTGGTTTGTAAGATGCCACATTATAGGGCGTGTCAGGTAGCCCGGGCAGGCCTCCATGTTCCATTTGATAGTTAACATAGGTGTAAGCCCCAGCCAGGCCGGCTAAAAATCCGATAATGATCGTTTTAAACATGTTCATACTGCAATGTTTGCCTGTTACAACGCGACTGAATAAACGAAGTTTCGATGATGTCAATGAGAAGCAAAAATAGTCCCAAACTGTCTATCGGAAGAAATGTCAGCCATATGGGCAGGGCGGGCAACTTTTTTTACTTTTACAGCTATGGGGATTCGATCCATTTTAGCAAAACCTTTCGCTTCGATGATTGCAGCTGAGACCCGGCAGTGGTCATCGCAGCCCGGTGCATTTCAGGAACGGATCAGACGACACATCGTGAAGAAAGCAGCGGGAACGAAATTCGGAGTGGATCATGGATTCTCAGCGATCACCAATTATTCTGACTTCAAAAAAAATATTCCCATAAGGGATTACGAAGCGCTTAAGCCATACATCGAGGATGTCATTGAGGGAAAACCAGACATTCTCTGGCCTGGCAAACCTGCGTATCTTTCTAAAACGTCAGGCACTACATCCGGAACGAAATACATTCCCGTAACAAAAGACAGTATCCCCAATCACATCAACAGCGCCCGCAATGCACTCCTGAGTTATGTGTATGAATCGGGCAGGGGTGCGTTCCTCGATGGAAAGTTGATTTTCCTTTCGGGAAGTCCGGAGTTGGACAAAAAGGGAGGCATCAACACAGGCAGACTTTCCGGGATCGTGAATCATCATGTGCCGGGGTATTTGAGAGGCAATCAAATGCCTACGTACGCCACCAATTGTATTGCAGACTGGGAGGAGAAACTCGAAAAGATTATTGATGAGACATTGCCTGAGCGGATGACATTAATTTCCGGTATTCCGCCATGGGTCCAAATGTATTTTGACAAAATAAAGGAAAGAACAGGAAAACAGATCAAAGACGTGTTCCCTGACTTTTCGCTATTCGTTTATGGCGGAGTAAACTTCGAACCTTATCGCGCAAAACTATTTGAGACCATTGGCAAAAAGGTAGATTCGATTGAGTTGTATCCGGCCTCCGAGGGATTTATTGCGTACCAGGATTCTCAATTTGAGGAGGGAATGTTGATGCTTTTAAATTCAGGGATTTTCTTTGAGTTTATACCCGCTGATGAGTACTATAATGAAAACCCTACACGTCTTTGGATTGACGAAGTGGAACTCGGAAAGAATTATGCTTTGATAATCAATAGCAATGCCGGTCTATGGGGCTACTCGATCGGGGATACCATTAAGTTCGTGTCTAAAGAGCCCTACCGGATTATTGTTAGCGGGCGAATTAAACACTTTATCTCTGCGTTCGGTGAACACGTAATCGGGGAGGAGGTTGAAAAAGCCATGAAGGCAACGATGCTTCAGTTTCCAGAAGTAGAGTTGGTGGAATTTACCGTGGCACCTCAGGTTACACCCGAAAAGGGGTTGCCGCATCATGAGTGGCTGATCGAGTTTGCCAATCCTCCTGCCGATGAAAAACTGTTTTCTTTAAAGCTTGATGAACATCTGCGCAAATTGAATGTTTACTACGATGACCTAATTGTTGGTAATATTTTGCGACCACTTAAAGTGACCGCGGTGAAAAAGGGAGGCTTTATTGAATACATGAAATCAATGGGTAAACTTGGTGGACAAAATAAAGTTCCAAGATTGTCCAACGATAGGAAAATTGCGGATGAATTGCTTAAGCATTCTCCTTTTTGATAGTCGGTTAAATGGCCTCTGGATGGTGACCGAAATGGAGTGAATACTATATTTTATTAAATTTGAGGCATGATTACCCCTGAGCAACGACAAATCATTATAAATAAACTTGAGTCTTATTTGCCCACCAAACTCGGGGTTTTTGGGTCCTATGCGCGTGACCAAAATGTTCGGAACAGCGATCTTGATTTATTGGTAGAATTTGGCGTTCGCATTAACCTTCTTGATTTAATTGGCCTGGAGCAGGAATTGACTGAGGTCCTTGGGATCAAAGTGGATTTGGTCACTGAATCTTCGCTAAGCAAGTACATGCGTCCATACATTGAGATGGATCTAAAATCTCTGATTTGAGGAAGAATTTTGGGGCCATTATAGAATGAAAAGTGATAAAGTTTATCTTCTACATATCAGAGACGCCATTAAAACAATTTTGTTATATACCGAGGGATTCTCTGAGGCGGACTTTGGCCGGAATGGGCTGGTCCGGGATGCGGTAATCAGAAATTTTGAAATCGTTAGCGAGGCACCAAAGCGCGTTTCATCAGACACTCGGCAAAATCATCCAAACATTCCTTGGGCCAAAATGGCTGGGATGAGAGACAAGCTAATTCACGATTATATCGAGGTTGATACACAAAAGGTATGGGATGTGGTTGATAAAATTCTTCCACAACTACTTAATGACGTTGAGCGAATAATACCGATTGTAGACTAGTATTATTTTGGTGCACATTAAAAAACTATTTTTTGAAAAGAAAAAAGCACATCGCAATTCTCGGTTCCACGGGAAGCATCGGCACACAGGCGCTTGAGGTGATCGCATCTCACCGCGATTATTTTGAAGTGGAGGTACTCACTGCTCAAAAGAATGCGGATTTACTTATCGAGCAGGCACTTCGGTTCAAGCCCAATGCCGTGGTCATTGTGGACGAAAATCAATATGCAAAGGTCCACGCAGCACTTGATCCAAAAGACATTAAAGTGTTTGCCGGGGAGAAATCGTTGGCCTCCGTAGTGCAAATGGATAGCATTGATTTGGTTTTGACGGCCCTGGTCGGCTATTCAGGATTACTTCCGACCATCCGCGCAATTGAGGCGGGAAAGCCCATCGCATTGGCCAACAAAGAAACCCTGGTGGTGGCTGGTGACTTGGTCACCCGTTTAGCAAAAGAGAAAGGCGTTAACATTTACCCAGTTGATTCAGAGCATTCTGCGATTTTTCAATGCATCGTGGGTGAATTCGATAACAAGATTGAGAAAATTATTCTTACCGCATCGGGAGGACCATTTCGGGGAATGAAAAACAAGGACCTCGTCCATGTAACCAGGGTGGAGGCGCTGAAGCATCCGAACTGGACCATGGGAGCGAAAGTGACCATCGACTCGGCAACGCTGATGAACAAAGGTCTCGAAGTGATCGAAGCGAAGTGGCTTTTCGGACTCAAGCCGGAACAGGTGGAAGTGGTGGTACATCCTCAATCAATCGTTCACTCCATGGTGCAGTTCCAGGATGGTTCGATAAAAGCACAACTTGGATTGCCAGACATGCGTTTACCTATACAATTCGCACTTACGTACCCGGAGCGTCTTGCAAGTGATTTTGAGCGTTTTGACTTCAGAAAGTATCCTTCCCTTACATTTGAGCAGCCGGATACAGAAACTTTTCGTAATCTTGCGCTTGCTTTTGCGGCCATAAAGAGAGGCGGAAATATGCCCTGTGTGCTGAATGCGGCCAATGAGGTGGCCGTAGAGGAATTTTTGAAGAACAATGTGGGTTTTCTGGGTATGTCAAAAGTGGTGGAGAGGTGTTTGGAGAAAATGGATTTTGTTCAAGAGCCGGGTTATGAGGATTATGTGATCACCGATCGTGAAACAAGGATTAGAGCAAGAGAGTTTGTAAAGTAGGTAAAGCGTAAGAAAAAGTAATGGAAGGAATGATTATGACGGCCCAGCTGCTGCTGAGCCTTTCGATTTTAATAGCGGTGCATGAGTGGGGCCATTTTGTAACGGCCAGGATGTTCAACATCAAAGTGGAAAAATTTTACCTCTTCTTTGACTTCCTGTTCCCCATGGCAAATGTGCTCAACTTTTCACTTATTAAATTTAAAAAAGGTGATACCGAGTATGGGGTTGGGTGGTTTCCTTTGGGCGGCTATGTAAAAATTGCCGGCATGGTGGACGAGAGCATGGACAAGGGGCAGATGAAGCAACCGCCACAACCGTGGGAGTTCCGGGCAAAGCCAGCGTGGCAGCGGTTGATTGTCATGCTTGGAGGAATTATTGTCAATGTAATTACCGGAATCCTGATTTTCATAGGGCTTACCTACTTTCTTGGAGATACCTATATTCCAAAAGATTTTATCAATAACAACGGTGGAATCCAGGCGTTGGAGTTGGGAGAGAAAATCGGATTTCGCACAGGAGATAAAATTGTAAAAATTAATGGTGCTGACTTCACGGATTTTCAGGACGTGGCTAAGCCTGACGTCCTCCTATCCCAAAACTCGTATTACACCGTCAACAGGGATGGTCAGGTTTTAGATTTACCAATTCCATCAGATTTTATTGAGAATTTTAATCGAAAAGATGCGATGAGTAACTTTTTGATTCCAAGGATTCCGGCCGTGGTGGGACGCGTATCGAAGCTGGCGCCTTACAGCGTGGCAGGAGATGAAACTGAGGAGCGACAAAGCATTGCCAGCAAGGTGGGCCTTGAGCCGGGTGACAAATTTCTTGAAATTGATGCAAAGCCCGTCACCTACCTGGACGAGGTAATTGCAATGGTCAAGGGAAATCCACGTGATACCATATCATTCAAAGTACAACGGGGAGAAGAAATTCTGACATTTAAGGAAAACTTTAAAGGATTTGATGCTATTGGCTTTGCCGCGCAAGGGCTGGATAAAAATCAATTGGCATACATTAACTATGGTTTTGGTGAATCAATTGGATTGGGAACCGAGCGTGCTTTCGGGGTCATCTTTCTCCAACTGAAGGCCTTCAAGAAAATTTTCTCGGGTGATATTTCCTTTCAAAAGTCTTTGTCCGGTCCGATCGGTATGGCGCAGGCCTTTGGTACCGAATGGGATTGGGAGCGCTTCTGGCGAATGACCGGACTTCTTTCAATGGTACTTGCGTTTATGAATTTGTTGCCTATTCCGGCATTGGATGGCGGCTACGTGGTTTTTTTGCTATACGAGATGATCAGTGGACGTGAACCTTCTGAGAAATTCTTTGAGACTGCACTGAAAATCGGAATGGCCATGCTACTCGTGCTGATGGTGTTCGTCTTCTACAATGACATTGCGAAGTTGATTACGGGTGGATAATTGACTACGGCTTAAAAATTTCAAACTCTACCCTGCGGTTAAGCTGCTTATCCTTCAAGGTTATTTCTTCAACAATCGGTCTTGAACTTCCGTAGCCTATGGCTTCAATACGGGTCGGATCGATCCGGAATTCATCTGAAAGATATTTCTTAATGGCATCGGCCCGGTCTTGGGATAATTTAAGATTTGCCTCTTCCTTTCCAGCGGAGTCGGTGTGGCCGGAAATGCGCAGGTTTAATCTTGGATGATCAATCAAAAAATTGGCCACCTTGTCGAGATCGCGATGCATTGTCAACAAGATGTCCGACTTCCCGTTCTCGAATTCCAGCGATTCGAATGCGATTTTACTTTCAATTGGATCCGCCTCGCGATCCATTTGGAGTTCTCCGTCCAGAAAGAAAAGTTCTTCAATTCTGAAAAAATCGTCCCCCTGAATAATCAGCAGGTAGTTTCGCTTATTGATCAACTCAAAATCAAAGGTGCCATCATCGCGCAAAAATTTTGGCGCAACCTCCACACCTCCGTCAAGGTCAATGATGGACACGATTCCCTTTAGGGGCTCACCGGTTTGACTGCTTTTCAATGATCCCTTCAGCGCAGTCTGGGCTTCAGGCTGGGCCCCCATGGGCACTGGAAAGGAGTAGAGGTCAAGGTTGTCGTGATCGTCTTCCGTAGATCGTGCGTAATACAACGACTTCGATTGCGAATCGATGGTAAAATAGTATTCACTGCCGGCCCCGTTGACTAGAGGTCCGATGTTTTTCGGCTCCTGCCAACTTCCATCTTTGAAATAGGATTTATAAATGTCGAATGCGCCAAAATTGAGTGGATGTCCATTTGAACTGAAATACAATACGTTGAATTTGTGATGAAAGAAAGGGCTCACTTCGCTGTTGCGTGTGTTGATGATTGGTCCGGCATTGAGCGCCTTTTGCCAGTCGCCTTTTTCATCTCTTGTAGCGTAGTAAATATCTGAAAGGCCAAAACCCCCAGCGCGATTTGACGCAAAGTAGAGCGTATCGCCAGAGTGGGTCAGACTGGGGTGTGAGTCCCATCCGGAACTGTTGATGGCCGGTCCGAGATTTTTGCTTGCACTCCAGACGCTATCCGGCCCGAGCGCACTTACATATAGATCACAATTGCCCAGGGAGCCTGGTGCGTTGCATCTAGAGAAATATAAAAATTTTCCGTCCTTGCTGAGACAGGCAGATCCTTCATTATAGTTGGTATTAATAGTCTTAAATTCTCTGGCTTTGCCCCAATACCCGCCAGGTTCCATCAGACTAAAAAACAAGTCTTCATCAACCACCTGTTCTCCTGCTGCGTAGTGAACATTGCGCTTGGAAGTAAATAACAGTATGCCATCTACGTTGCCAATGGTGGGGCCGTAATCCTCCTTGAGAGAATTGATGTCATCTCCCATATTGATCAGCACAGACTGGGGAGGTTGAAGCGTATCGATCTCTTTGCGCAAATCAACCAGCTCGTAATAGTAATCGAGCGGGACATAATATTCTTTTTTATCTGTTTCGATCGAATCGTAGACATGAAAAAGGTCATCGATATTAATTCCCTGCTGATGATGTTTTAGAATGAGTTTGTAAAGTAAAATCGCCTCGCCCGGAGGACCCTGTGATTCTGATAGCCGGGCAAGATTCCAAAGCAGCGGAACATTTTTACTGAAATTCTCCACACCAAAATTCCGAACATACCTTTTGATCTCGGCATAAAGCTTATCGGAAACCCCTGCGTTATCATGACGCTGTATCAGCGCCAGCTCTTTTTCGTTCTGGTAGAAGCGAATCTTATTGATGTTTGGAAAATTAAATATGTCAGACTGACCGTAAGTCGTAAGGGAGTCGTCAAGAGTCACCACACCCGCTTTTTTCAATTTATTTGGCCTATTTTGGGCGTGAGTACTGAAGCAAAAACTAACCAGAATGATCGATATAGCTATCAGCGGGGACTTTTTCACTGTGGGAGTATGGCTCGTAGGTAGATCATAAATTGGGGTCAATGCAAATTTAGCTTATTCATGCCTGTTTTGGCATTGCTATTGACTATACAATGCTGCAAATTAAATTTATTGCTGACCTTGAATAAATGTGTCAAATTGACACGTTAATATACGTATGTTTAAATCACTCGAAATTGCACCGATCGTGCAGGAAGACTCGGAAGACCTTATCCAAATGATCAACCCCGAACAGGAGTCTGATCTCAAACCTGATGACTTACCCAAAGAACTCCCCATACTCCCTATAAAAAATACCGTGCTGTTTCCCGGGGTGGTGATTCCCATTACGGTTACTCGTCAAAAGTCGATCAAGTTGATCAAGAAAGCGTATCAGGGGAACAGAATCGTGGGGGTGATAGCCCAGAAGACGAAGAACACGGAGGAACCTGGTGCTGATGATTTATATCGATTTGGTACTATCGCCAGAATTATCAAAATGCTCGTATTGCCCGATGGCAATACCACGATCATTATCCAGGGTAAAAATCGATTCTCCGTAAAGGAGTTTTTAAACGAAGATCCCTACCTCACCGCTACCATCGAATTGCTGTCGGACCTGAAATCTGAAAGTAAGGGTCATGAAGTAAAGGCATTGGTGCAATCACTTCACGATGCGGCCTCAAAAATTTTGAAATTAAACCCTGAAATTCCTCAGGAGGCTCAGGTGGCGCTGGACAATATTCAAAGCATTTCTTTTCTGATTCATTTCCTCTCATCCAATCTGAATGTGGAGGTGAGCGATAAGCAGAAAATCCTCGAAACGGACAAAATCCTCGAGAGAGGTACGTTGCTTCTCAAGTATATGCTTAAAGAAATTCAGATGCTGGAGATCAAGTATGAAATTCAAAAGAAGGTTCATACGGACATTGATCAGCAGCAACGCGATTATTTTCTTCGTCAGCAAATCAGGGTGCTTCAGGATGAACTTGGTTTTGATGGACCCGACAAAGAAGTAGAACGCCTGCGTGCGTTGGGGAAGGACAAGAAGTGGTCGAAGGAGGTGGCGGAGCATTTCAACAAGGAAGTAGACAAACTTCAACGGATAAACCCTCAGGCAGCTGAGTTTCCAGTGGCGATGAATTATGTGGAATTCATGCTGGAGCTTCCATGGGGTGAATACACCGTTGATGATTTTGATCTGCAGCGTGCAAAAAAAATACTGGATGCCGACCATTATGGCCTTACGAAAGTAAAAAACAGGATACTTGAGTACCTGGCAGTGCTAAAACTAAAGCAGGATATGAAAGGGCCAATCCTTTGCCTTCATGGTCCTCCCGGAGTAGGAAAAACATCTTTGGGTAAATCAATCGCCAAGTCTTTGCAGCGCAATTATACCCGCATGTCCCTTGGTGGCGTACACGATGAAGCCGAGATTCGCGGCCATCGCAAGACCTATGTGGGCGCAATGCCAGGCAAGATTTTACAAAACATCAAGAAGTCCAAATCTTCTAACCCGGTTTTTATACTGGACGAGATCGACAAAGTTCGCTCCGATTTTAGAGGCGACCCATCTTCGGCTTTGCTAGAGGTACTTGATCCTGAGCAGAACAATACTTTTGGCGACAACTACCTGGATGTAGAGTATGATCTGTCCAAGGTATTGTTTATCGCCACCGCGAATTCACTGGAAACCATTCATCCTGCGCTTCGCGACCGAATGGAGGTCATTGACCTGACGGGCTATACCGTGGAGGAGAAGGAGCAAATTGCCAAGCGGCATCTGGTGCCCAAACAGTTGGAGGAGCATGGATTGAAATCCAGAAAAATAAAATTCGAGCGTGATGCCATTAGGAAAATAATTGAGGCGTATACCCGTGAGTCCGGAGTGAGAAACCTGGAAAGAAAAATTGGCTCGGTGGTTCGCCATGTGGCCAAATCGATCGCCATGGAGGAGTCGATACCCAAATCCATCAATGCTGACTTTGTGGTAAAAGTTTTGGGTGCTGAAATTTTCGATGAAGAATTATATCAGGACAATGAGACGGCAGGTGTCGTTACCGGTCTTGCCTGGACGCAGGTAGGCGGTGATATCTTATTTGTCGAGTCAAGCCTGAGCAAAGGGAAGGGCGCGCTCACACTCTCCGGACAGCTTGGGGAGGTGATGAAAGAATCTGCTGTTGCCGCGCTGTCGTACCTGAAATCCAAAGCTGCATCCCTTAAAATTGACAACCGCGCTTTCCAGCAGTATGATCTTCACGTGCACGTGCCGGCTGGAGCAATTCCCAAGGACGGGCCATCGGCAGGAATCACCATGTTTACATCGCTCGCCTCCAGCTTTACCCAACGGAAGGTAAAAGCCAAGCTTGCTATGACTGGCGAGATTACCCTTCGTGGGAAAGTGTTGCCTGTAGGAGGAATCAAGGAAAAGATCTTAGCGGCCAAACGCAGCGGCATTAAGGAGATTATTCTTAGCGCGAAGAACAGGAGGGACATTGATGAAATTGAAAAAAATTACGTCCGGGGTCTTAAGTTCCATTTTGTAGAAACCGTAGATGACGTCTTGAAAGTCGCCTTACTTAAAGAAAAAGTAAAAGAACCACTGGAGTTTGAAATTTCAGATGCCAGGCAGAACTAACCGGATGTCCTTAATTGCTAACTTGTCGTGAATGATACTCTGGGCCATTACATTTTCATGCCGGCATCCGCTGAAATATGTTATTGGCTTAACACTTGTAATGGCCGGCACGGAGGTGTTTGGCCAGACGGGCACACGGTCATTCACGTCTCTTGATATTCCTGCCAGCGCGCAGTTGTCCGGCCTGGGTGGTGTCAACGTTTCCCGAAATGACTTCGCGAATTTTTCCCAGAATAATCCCGCTCTATCATCGGATACCCTGAATGGAAGGGCTGCTATCAATCACCTTTTTTATTTTGCTGGAGTCGGGCTTACCGGGTTTTCCTATCAGCACGATTTTGACAAGGTGGGGCCGGTTTCTTTTGGGTTTAATCACCTGAATCTTGGAACGTCACAGGGTTATGATATTTTTGGATCGCCCACAGGTGCGTTTACATCCGGAGAATCATCTTTTATTGTTGGCAAGGCCCATCAGGTGAACAGCTTTAGGTTGGGCGTCAATCTCAAGGGTATATTTTCAAGTTTGGCGGGCTATCGTGCCAGTGCATTGGTGCTGGATATCGGGGGCGCATTTGTGCACCCAAAAAAGGATTTAACCATCGGTCTTGCCATCAAGAATGCAGGGTTGGTGTTGCAGGAATTTTCCCCCGGTATTTCTTCTGAACTACCGTTTGATGTTCAGGCGGGGCTGACTTACAAACCAGATCATATGCCGATAAGATTTTCGGGAACGGTTTACCGTCTGTTGGATTACACGATCCCGTATGAGGACGCTGGTCAGGGAAGCGAATCGCGAACCACATTGGATAAAGTGTTAAGTCATGTTAACTTTGGGGCCGAATTATTGATTCATAAAAATGTAAACATTCTTCTTGGCTACAATTTCCTAAAACACCAGGAGTTGAAGCTGGAGGAAGCAGGTGGTGGTTCCGGAATTTCGATAGGGGCGTTGATTAAAGTAAAACAATTTGATCTTGCATTCAGTCGCACCGGATATGTGACAGGAGGGGCCTATCAGGTGTCGCTTGGAATTGACACCAAAAAACTTTTAAAAAGGGGATAATTTATGATGGATTCAACTTATTTAACACCGCGCCAAATCGTTGAGGAGCTTGACAAATACATCATAGGGCAGGATGACGCGAAAAGAAATGTTGCTATCGCACTGCGCAATCGCTGGAGGCGTATGAGCGTAAAGTCCGAAATAAAATCTGAGATCATTCCCAACAATATATTAATGATCGGAGCGACCGGTGTTGGAAAGACCGAGATAGCTAGGCGGCTAGCCAAGCTTGCTGATGCGCCTTTTGTCAAGGTTGAAGCGTCTAAGTTCACTGAAGTAGGATACGTTGGACGCGATGTTGAAAGCATGGTGAGGGATTTGGTGGAGCAGTCGGTGAACATGGTGAAAGCCCGAAAAAAGGAAGAGGTGAAGGAGAAAGCTGCGCAGATCGTTGATGAGATTATTCTTAACGCACTAATTCCTCCCTTAAAAAATGCCGGTGTCAGACCTCAGGCTATCTCCAACGATATGGGCCAGGAGATACCAACTTCAGATGCTGAGTTGAATGAGCGTACCAGGAATCTTTTCAGGGAAAAAATCAAAAATGGTGAGTTGGAGGACCGCAAAGTAGAGATACAGGTTAATCAAAAAGGCGGGACAGGTGTTGGGATGATCGGTGCCGGAATGATGGATGAGGCCTCTATGATGAATCTCCAGGATATGATCAACGGTATGCTTCCGAAAAAGGCAAAGAAAAGAAAGGTGACGGTGGCTGAGGCAAGAAAAATTTTATTGGAAGAGGAAGCTGCGAAACTCATTGACATGGACGAGGTAAAGGAAGAGGCCATTCAGATTGCAGAAAATTCGGGAATCATCTTCATCGATGAAATTGACAAGGTGGCATCTGGATCTGGAAAAAAGGGAGGACCTGATGTAAGTCGAGAAGGTGTTCAGCGTGATTTATTGCCCATCGTAGAAGGCAGCACGGTCAATACCAAGCATGGGATCGTAAAAACCGACCACATCTTGTTTGTCGCTGCCGGTGCGTTCCATATTTCCAAACCTTCTGATTTGATACCTGAATTGCAGGGAAGATTTCCAATCCGGGTAGAGCTCAACAATTTGACAAAGGCGGACTTTGTGCGCATACTGAAAGAGCCCAAGAATGCGTTGACCAAACAATACACAGCCTTGTTTGAAGCGGAAGGGGTAAGCATGGAGTTTGACGATGAGGCATTGGACGCCATTGCGCAGACGGCTTTTGATATCAATGCTGAAATCGAAAACATCGGAGCACGAAGATTACAGACGGTGGTAAGTAAATTGTTAAATGAGTTTTTGTTTGACGTGCCCGATAAGATTGGCGCCAACTCACGAATCCTGGTAACCAAAGCCATGGTGAGCGAGAAACTGGCTGGCCTTGTCAAGAATCGTGACTTAAGTGAATACATTTTATAATGGGCAGGATCGCCCTGGGGCTTCTTGCGGTTTTATTGCCAGGTTCACTGTGGAGTTTTTCTGTTGCCAATGACTCCACCCGTCTTCAATATGTCCATTCATATTCAGAGTATTTTTTTATTGGCCCCCTTATCAAGAAAAACAACCTTGAGTTTGATCTCGTTTCGGCCGATGACCTGAAAAAGAGTTATACGTTCAAACCAAACCATTCGTACAGCCTCGGTTTTAATGTCAATTTATTTGATGTCAACCTGGGAATTGTTTTTGGAGTCCCTTTGGATGTAAATAGTGAGCAACTTTATGGCGAGAGTGATGTCTCAGATTTGCAACTCACCGCCATAGGAAAAAAATGGTTTGCCGATCTTTATTATCAGGAATATGATGGGTTCTACGTGCTTTTTCCAGAGCAGACCGTACCGGCCAACCAGCCATTTCCCCAAAGGCCGGATCTGATCACCCGAAATTCCGGGATGTCCTTCGCGTATATATTTAACCATAACCAGTTTTCGCTTCGCGCACCGTATTTGTTTAGCGAGCGGCAGAAAGTCAATAAAGGTTCGTTCTTGCTGAGCTATGTGTTAAGTACATTTTCTATGCGCGCTGACTCGGCATTGATCCCTGTGTCCCGTCAGGCGATCTGGGGCCCGGGGGCTGGGGTTAATGAGGGCAGATTCACTTCGCTGGGATTTGCGCCTGGCTACAGCTATACACTTGTAGGCGGAAAGTTTTTTCTGAACCTGACGCTCGTTCTGGGACCAGCTCACTACTGGGTGCAATACATGGAGCAAAATATTGAAAGAAATGATATCCGGATTGATTTTTATTCCGTGGGCAGGGTAGGGATCGGGTATAATGGTGATCGTTTTTTTGCTGGATTAAGTTTGTCCAACCAATCGAGGAATGTTACCTATGAGCGCACGACTTTCCAAAATAGCATTGGCACGGCCCGCCTGGTGGCAGGATTCCGGTTTAAAGAAAAGGGTTTCTTAAAGAATAAAGCAACTGATCTCCTGACGCTGAAGCCCTGATCAATCTTTTTTATTTTTCTTGGGGAAATCAAAAAAGTCCATTTTTCCACATGAGGACCTGATGTCCCGCCATGATTTGATGTTAAGTTTGCCGGCCACGATGCCGCAGGTGGGTATGTTCATAATATTCTCATTCAGCAAAGTGTTTGCGAAGTAAGTGAGACCGGGATTGTGACCGAATAACATGACGACTGTGTGAGATTCGTTCAGCCCTTTCAGTACGTCAAACAAGTCATCTTCATCGGCATGGTAGATCCGGCTATTGGTTTTTATCCGATCTTCATGGTAACCCAGTATGGCTGCTATCTCCTTGCATGTAGTCAATGCTCTGTTTGCCGGACTGCTTATCATCAGGTCGGGCGTTAAATCGCGCTCCTTCATTCTTTTTCCCATCCGAGGCACGTCCCTTCGCCCCCGATCATTGAGCGGGCGGTCAATGTCCTTTAGCTCGAGATTATCCCAACTTGACTTGGCGTGACGTACGAGGTAAAGTGTTTTCATTCCTGCATGTCAATTTGGGTGAATATAATGAAAGCTAGGCTTATCTTTGACCCCGTATGGCAAAAAGACCACTTAGAAAACGGATCAAATACGCGCTCATTTACTATTTCGTTCGGTTTTTGATTTTCAAATCCAATCTCATTCCCAGAAAGATGTGGCTTTGGTTTTGTGGTTTGCTGGGACGTGTGGCTTATTCGTTTGCAACAAAAACCCGGGAGCAGGTTATTTTTAATTTGGGACTGGCCTACAGCAAGGAGTTATCCTTTAGGGAAATTCTCGCATTGAGCAAAGAAACGTTTATTATGCTCGGCAAAAATGCCGGTGATGTTTTGCGCGCACGAAAAGTGAAGAGCCTGGAAGACCTGAATAAATTCTTGATAACCCATGGTATAGAAAACTTTGAGATGGCATCGGGAAAAGGCAAGGGCGTTATTTTTCTTACCTGTCACCTGGGCGCTTTTGATCTGCAGATTACCAATATGGCGCTGCGGGGTTTGAAGCCAAACATTATCGGAACGCCATTGAAGGATGAACGCCTCAATGATCTGCTCTTCAACTATCGGAATGCATACGGAGCGGTGGCCGTGGAGCGCGGCAGAGAGACCCTGAGGTTGATCAAGGCCTTGAAATCAGCGGGATCCATTGCCATTTTGATCGATCAGGATACCAAAGTGAAAAGCCGTTTTGTGGATTTTTTTGGCATGAAAGCAGCAACACCGGTTGGGGCGACCATACTCGCGATGAAAACGGGAGCTGCCGTGGTGCCAACCTACATTCATCTTGGAAAAGACAACAAGCAACACATGCACATCCTTCCCGAAATTCCGTTGGTATTAACGGGAGACGAGGAGAAAGACATGGTGGTCAACACACAAACCTTCACAAGATTTATCGAAGAGCAGGTAAGGGCCCATCCCGCACAATGGGTTTGGATGCATGAAAGGTGGAAAACCCGACCTGGAGAAGAAATTCGCTAGACTGGTTGAATATTTTAATGTAGACGATTTTCACTCATTGTGGGTGAGTGACCGCCAGGGGCGTTTTTGCTACCTTTCATTAAATGAAACGCCTGATCTGCTATGTGCTGTTCCTTTGCCCCCTGACGAATTGTGTGGACAGGCTTTATTTCGAACCTCAGAATCAGGAAGAAGTAACGTTGATGGTGGACGGCTATATCTCCGATGAGCCCGGTCCCTATGAAGTCAGGTTATTTGCTTCCTCAGATGCCGATGGAATTGTTAATTACCGTACACCCATCGAGGCCATGCAAGTTACCTTGTTTGATGATACAGGCCTGGAAGAAGTGCTTGTCCCGGGAGAGAAAGGAGTCTATCGCACGAGTGTCAATGGAATTCGCGGAAAAGTTGGCAGAAAATATCACATCCGCATCGAAATGCCAGATGGGACAATTTTTGAGTCGGACCCGGAAGAAATATTGCCGAGCGGAACCATTGACAGCGTCTATTATCAATTTGAGTCCAGAAAGCCATTGAGCGGACCTACCGAATATGGCTTTAGGGTGTTTATGGATGCGACTTCTCCTGAATCGGGCGGGTATTCGCGATTGAAGTATACCGGTATATTTTCACTGGAGACTTTCCCTCATTTAAATAGATTTTTTTGCAACTGTTGCAGAGATCCAGGGCCGCCAGCTCCATTGCCTTGCAGCGGTTTTGTGCTCGCTGGTAATGGTCTACAGAGAGTAGGAGAGTGCACGTGCTGCATTTCCTATATATCTGAACCCGAAACAAGACCCCGCCTCAATGACGATGCGATTCAGACCAACGGAACTTCCAAAAAAATTGAAATGGGTTATGTTGACATCAATGAGTATAGTTTTTCGCGCGACAGGTACATGCTCAAAGTAGAACAAATGAGCCTGAACCCGGCCGCCTATGCGTACTGGAAAATATTCCGGGATCAGAAATTAGGAGCAGAGAGTTTGTTTCAGCCCGCCTTTGGCCGGGCCCGGACGAATATCCGTTCCACGAACTCTGCCATCATAGCTGGAGGATATTTTTATGCAACAGCCATCCATAAAAAGGTGGCGTTTATCATTGGAAGCCGGGATGCTGCCATCCGGATACCACAGTATCGCATTCAACCTCCTCAAAACAATTGTGGACTATGGTCCACCGGGGAACAAATATTTAGAAACTCTTCCGTAGTGGCTCCACCTGAGTGGCAGGAGTAGATCACCTGGCTTTCCTATTCCCCTCTAAAAGTTTTCATAAATAGCCCGACCTTTTATGCCTGCTTTGTAGTATTGCAGAATGAAACTCGAAGAACGATTTGGTCAACTGTTTGAGCCCGAGCTGATCGGTGATTTTGTGCGAAAAGGCGAGGTGCATACATTGAAGGCCGGGGAAACGATAATTGACATTGGTCAGACTGTGCGGATAATGCCCATCATCATCTCGGGGATTGTTAAGATTTCCCGAATTGATGAGGAGGGAAGAGAATTGTTACTTTATTATGTAAACCCCAACGAGAGTTGCGCCATGAGTTTCACCTGTTGCATGCAACACCACCCCAGCGAAATAAAAGCCGAGGCTGAGGAAGATGTGGAAATGTTGGCAGTACCCGCTTCATTGATGGATGAGTGGCTGGTCAAATATCCAAGTTGGAAAAACTTTGTAATGAAAACCATTCACAACAGATTCAATGAGATGTTAAAGGCCATTGACCAGATTGCCTTTCAAAAATTGGATGAGCGACTGATCTCCTACCTGAAAGAAAAATCGAAGGTAACGGGTTCATCACTCATCAATTTGTCGCATGAGCAAATTGCCAATGAATTGGCAAGTTCAAGGGTGGTGATCTCCAGGTTGCTTAAGAAGCTTGAGAATGACAACAAACTCCTCCTGTACCGGAACCAGATTAAGTTGCTGAACAGTCTGTAACCATTGTTACAGTTTTTTGGATTTCCCATGATGACCTTTGTCGCAAGTTTTTTATGAACATTGGACTATGATGGAAATTTTAAGGAAAATATTTAGCTCCGGTACTGCGGCAGATTTCAGGGAACTGGTTAGAAACGGAGCAGTGATTGTGGATGTACGTACCAAGGATGAGTTTAGAAGTGGAAATATTCCTGGATCTGTAAACATTCCGCTACAACACCTCCACCAGCAACTCGGCCAACTGAAGAAGGACAAGGTTGTTATTACCTGTTGTGCATCGGGTTTGAGAAGCGCTTCGGCAAAGAGCATTTTAAGTTCACACGGGTTTAGCGAAGTCTATAACGGAGGAGGATGGATCAGTTTGAACTATAAAATTCAGTAGTCTGGAGTGAATCAAGTCGCATCTGCGGGTCCGGTCGATCAGCAACTTAAAATATCGACATACCCGTTTTGGTGGTAAGCTGTTCCAAAAACCTCATGCCAAGGGCAGAATTACCCTTGCTATTGAGGCGAGGGCTCCAGACCACTACGCTGAAGTGTTGCGGATAGATGGCGGCAATGCCGCCTCCTACACCGCTTTTGCCAGGTAGTCCAACTTCGTAGGCGAACTCACCCGATTCATCATAAAATCCACAAGAGAGCATAAGTGCGTTCATACGTTTGGTTTGGCTTTTGGTCAAAATCTTTTTACCAGCGTGGGGAAGTTCCCCCTGGTTGGCAAAAGGGAGAAATGCCCTGGCAAGCTCTTCGCAGTTCATTTCGATGGCACATTGATGAAAATACAGATCCAATACCTCGTCTATCTCATTTTCAATATTGCCATACGCCTTCATCATGTTAACCAGCGATGCATTGAGGTAGCCATGGTTTTTTTCAGATGCAGCTACATTTAAATTGTAAATAATGGAATCACTGCCAGTCAGTTCATTGACAAATCTCAAAAACTGTTCCTTTGGGTTTTTAAAGTGCGAGATTATCAAATCAGCAACTACAAGGGCGCCCGCATTGATGAATGGATTGCGTGGGATGCCATTTTCATATTCCAATTGAATAATACTGTTGAATGGGTCGCCTGATGGCTCGACCCCAACTCTTTTCCATATATCTTCTCCCACCTGCTGGAAAATGAAAGCCAGGGATAAGACTTTTGAAATACTCTGAATGGAAAACTTTTCACTACTGTCACCTATTGCGTAAGATTTTCCATTTGTGGTCAGTAGATGCACGCCAAATTTATTGCCGTCAACCTTCGCCAGTTCAGGTATATAGGTAGCTACCTTTCCGGGTGAGCCCATTTTCCTAACATCGTTGTAGATCTCCCGCAGGATGGAGTCATAATCGATCATAAAAATCAGGATTTGAACCAAGTTAATTTGAAAATCATGAAATCCAAAGCGCCTCAAAATCGCGCAAGGGCTCGAATGTAGAGTCCTTTGTAGTAAATCATGCCGGGAAAGTTTGATCCAAAGGTTATCTTGCCGATCCTAAGTGTTTGATTATTGCTGTTAAAAGATAACATATCAACCAACGCTTGTTGGGGCAATTGCGTGCTGTCAGCCATGGGAAAGTGCGTTCTTGTAATTTCATGGCTATTGACATGCTCCCTTTCGGGTTGGTGTCAGCGCTCAACCCCGGACTTCTGTTCCATCTGTAAAGACCACACCCATGCTGAGGGGCCGCCCTACCGTCTGGATTTCAAGCGTGAAGTCCCGTTTATCGTCTCATCGGGCGCCATACTGGGCGCGGGTTTTTTGGCAGCGGAATTGAACAGTACAAAGCCATTTACGGCTGCGCAATTGGGTTCATTAAGCATCAGTGATATCAATGCATTTGACAGAAGGTCGGTTTTTAACTATTCTACCACGGCTGCGACTGCCAGTGATTATATCCGGTCGGGTATTACCATATTTCCTATTTTATTAATTTCAGAACACCACACCAAAG
The DNA here is from genome assembly GCA_964655635.1 of uncultured Ohtaekwangia sp. Lineage (GTDB taxonomy): Bacteria > Bacteroidota > Bacteroidia > Cytophagales > Cyclobacteriaceae > ELB16-189. The sequence continues at coordinate 163,094 of CAZZNH010000001.1, read as the reverse complement.
AGGACATAACCGCCTTGTTGGCCATGTCGGCCGAAGTGATGGCAATCACTTTTGGCATAACCAACACGGTAAAAAATATCGTCAACCGGAGCAGACCGGTCGTTTACAATCCAGAGGCCCCATTGGACCAGCGAACCAATGCCCGTTCCAGGCGATCTTTCTTCTCCGGGCATACAAGTCACACGGCTGCCGCTGCGTTCTTCATGGCCAAAGTAATTTCTGACTATCATCCCAACATGAACAAGGGAACAAAAATCGTGTTGTGGTCGGTGTCAGGTTATATACCTGCACTCACCGGATACTTGCGGGTGAAAGCAGGAAAACATTTTCCAACTGATGTGATGGCCGGATATGCGTTGGGCGCATTCACGGGTTGGCTTATTCCTCACCTTCACAAAGTGAAAAAAGATGGCGCGTTAAGTAAACTTGACATGCAAGTTTATCCATCAAATGAAGGGATGCGGTTCAGTTTGCAACTTGGCCTGTGAGCTAAGTATTTGTTGTCCATCAATTACCGATTAGTCAGCCAATTCCATTAATTTGTCAGTTCAATTTTAATGTATATCCCTATGCGAAGATTAATCATTGTCTCTTTTGTGCTGTTGTCGATATCAATTCATGGGCAAGTTTCGAAAACTGAAAAAAGAATTGTCGCCTCAGTAGATGAGCATCACCAGGAGGCCCTGAAACTGCTTGAAGAAGTTGTGAACATCAATAGCGGATCCATGAATTTCGAAGGTGTGAAGAACGTGGGCATGGTTTTTAAGGCGAGGTTGGATGCGCTGGGATTTGAAACCAAGTGGGTTGATGGAAAAGCGTGGGGAAGATCGGGTCATCTCGTAGCCCAGCACAAGGGGAAAGGGAAAACATTGTTACTTATCGGTCATCTCGATACCGTATTTGAATTAACCAGTCCATTTCAAAAATTCAAAATGATCAATGACTCCACCATGAGCGGGCCCGGAGTTGGGGACATGAAAGGTGGAGATGTTGTTATCGTGCAAGCGATGCAGGCATTAACAGATGCCAATGTGTTGAAAGACATGAACATCATTATTGTAATGACGGGAGATGAGGAGTTGAGTGGCCGACCATTAAGCGTGGCGCGGCATGATCTGATTGAAGCTGCCAAAGCAGCCGACATTGCACTGGGATTTGAAGATGGCGATGGGAATCCTAAAACAGCGGTGGTTGCCAGGCGGAGTTCGTCCGGTTGGGAGCTTAAAGTAGAAGGAGTGCCGGCCCACTCTTCCCAGGTGTTTACAGAAAGTATTGGTGCCGGTGCTATTTATGAAGCAGCACGCATCATCAATGGATTTTATGCAACCTTGTCACAGGAAGAGAATCTAACTTTCAACCCAGGCATGATACTGGGTGGAACGAGTGTAGATCACGAGAAGGAAATGGATGGTGGTAGGGCCTATGGTAAGAGCAATATCGTTGCAAAGCATGTGGTGGTAACAGGTGACATTCGCGCTATTTCACCTGAGCAATTGAAAAAAACACAGGACACAATGAAAGAAATTGTTTCGAAGCATCGTCCTCAAACAAAAGCTGAGATTAGTTTTGGCGAGGGGTATCCACCCCTGGCTCCCGTCAAGGGAAATTATGAGTTGTTAAGTTATTTCGATAGGGTAAGTAATGATTTGGGATTTGGAAGTGTTAAGGCAGTGAATCCCAGGGATGCAGGTGCAGCGGACATCTCTTTCACGGCACCCTATGTTGACATGGCCATCGATGGCCTTGGCCCCAGGAGTGCGGGAGGGCACACCGTTAACGAAACCGCTGATCCGCGCACGATAGCCATGCAGGCGAAGCGGGCAGCGGTCCTGATCTATCGGTTAACCCAATCAAGTGTTACCACAGGTCAAAAAAAATAGAGGCTGCCTCGAAGCTCGATTTGATTGCGCTCTTGAATATTACTTCAAGCCGCCATCAAATGTGACTATTAAAACGGCCCCTATCAGATTTGCATCACTCAGCCGTTTCCAATTCCAATTTCTTCGCCAATGGAAAATCGATTGGTATCTGCGTGGTGCCGTGGAAGAAATTGCTGACCACTTTGTCTCCAATCACAATGATCGTGTCAACAAGGTTGGCCTTGTTGTAGCCTGCCTCAAAGAACTTTTCCACTACGGCAGGATCGGGTTTACTGCGATTAACGGTAATGTTCTTTACAAACTTCGCGAGTGCATCCAGTTTAGGGTCAAACGATGCACTTCCAGAACGCAGCTCTAGAATTTGTTCCTCGGTAAAGCCGCTCATTTTCCCCAGGGCAGTATGTGCACTTTGGCAGTAGTGGCAATCATTGACCTGGCTGACTACCAGATTGACCACCTCTCTTTCTTTTGCTTTCAATGTACTTTTCCTGTTTTGAAAAGCAAGGTAATCAGCCAATGCTGTGTCTGAATAGGCAAAGGTTGCATACAGATTTGGAACAAACCCGAGATTCTTCTGCAGGTTGTCAAAAATCACCTTGTTGTTTTCACTAACCTCTTCTCTTTTCGGAACGTTAAATTTTGTCATCGTTTTGTTATTTGGTTTAAAACTATGACTCAACAACCGGTCTGGATTTGGTAAGGTTTCTTGTGAGTTAAGAAACCTCGGATTGTTGTAGGATAAGTCATCAGGGAGACCTAAGTGCCTGTTAATTGAAATGCGGGAACTATTTTCAACTGCCGGCACAATGAGGTCTTGCGAATATCATTAAATGGAATTTTTTTTAAAATCTCCCGGCTCTCTTATTTCTTAAAGATGAAATAAACCGCGCCTGTAAGCAGGATAAATCCGACCAGGTGATTCCATCGTAGCGACTCTGTTTTAAAAAAGACCAACGAGAAAGCAACAAAAACAACGAGCGTAATTACTTCCTGAATGACTTTCAACTCAACAAGTGAAAATGGCCCGCCATTGCTTTTGAACCCTATCCGGTTGGCAGGCACCTGAAGTAAATATTCAAAAAAAGCTATTCCCCAGCTGATGAGGATGATCGTGAACAGGGGCAGCCCTTCGCTCCATTTCATTCCCTTAAATTTCAGGTGCCCATACCACGCGAATGTCATGAAGGTGTTGGAGAGGGTCAAAAGGACGATGGTATATAAGGCTTTCATCTTGAGTGGGTATAAAAAAATAAAGGTTCAAATTTATCATAAACTTGAACCTCGTGATTTAATTAAAAGCAAAGTTTCCTAAGCGGTCAGGCCATTGATTTTATTGTCGATGGCATATTTGCCGCTTCCGTTGATGAGGCCAGCCAAACACAATCCAATGATCAGCAAATGATACTCAAAACCTTCTCCAGCCATGGTGCCTTCCCAATCCATGAAGAATCCATTCTGCAGGTGGGAGGTGAATATGATGCCAATCATCAGAAAACCAAATGCGAGGCTCCACACGCGGCTTGCAAATCCGATAATCAAGGCCAGGGCACCGAAAAACTCAAGAATAATCACTGCGAATCCAACGATCCACGGCAAATTCATGGTTTCAGTAAAGAAACCCATCGTGCCTTCGAAACCATAACCCCCAAACCAGCCGAGCAGTTTCTGCGCGCCATGAGGAAATAGAATCAGACCCAGCGTGAGACGCACGATCAAGCCGGCCCAATCATCCTTTGATTCAAATATGAATTTTTTCATTGCCGATTTTAGTTTGCGTAAAAGAATTGTTCCTTGGCAATCTTGCCGTCTTTCCAAATCTGCATGGAAACCTGGGTATAATTTCTGACACCCCAGTCTTTATGGGTATAGTCGTACTTCCAGGTCACAAAAGAAATATTCTCATTGACCGCCATACCCAACACTTCGGCTCCCCTGAATTCTGTGATGCTGTTGAAAAATTCTTCTTCTCGTTTTCGGTTAGCAGCCTTGCCAACGGTCGGGGGATTTCCGTTTTCCTGCATGATGACTTCATCATGGTAGAACTTGTCGAATGCTTCAAGAGCCTTTCCTTGAAGGGCCAGGGCATTCAATTCTTCGATTTTTGATTTAATGTCTTGCATTGTCTTAATTGTTTAATTTCAATGCAAAGCACGGGATGGCGCGGGTTATAAAAATTAAGGTAGTTTAAGAAATCAGCCCCTGGCCTTTTTTCCCCTTAGCATACTCAGAAATTCAGGAGTAATGCCTAAAAAGGAAGCAATTTGCTTTTGCGGAAGGCGCTGCTCCAGCTGCGGATACTTTTTCAGGAAATGATCGTACCGCTGTTCAGCCGTAAACGATAAATTTTGGGCGATTCTCTCCTGATTGGCCACAAAGGCATTCTGAAGCAGAATTCTATATAGACGGTTAAACTCGGGCACCCTGATGTACAATTGCTCCATATCGCTTTTGTCGATCTGAAATACTTCGGAATCTTCGAGTGCATCGATGTAATAGGTCGCGGGAGTTTGGGTAAGAAAACTGTACATGTCGCTTACCCACCAGTCTTCAGGGGTAAACATTACGATATGCTCCACGCCTTTAGCGTCAATCGTATATACACGGAAGCAACCTTTATTGACGAAGTTCTCATGTCTGCATAAATCACCTACCCTCAATAGAAATTGTTTGCGGGCGATACTTCTGGGTTTGAGAATGGATGTGAAATAGCTGATCTCCTCTTCGTTGAGTGTAATATGTTTGCCAACGTTTTGTAAAATCAGGTCGTAATTCATGGCGAAAAAGACTCAAAAAAAATCGATAAGAGAAATGACCCCCTATTTGACCAATTTTTTATAACGAATCCTGTGCGGCTGATCATCACCCAGCCGCTTTTTCTTGTTCTCTTCGTATTCGCTGAATGTCCCCTCGTACCAAAATGCCTTTGAGTCTCCCTCAAATGCAAGAATGTGCGTGCATATCCGATCCAGGAACCACCTGTCGTGGGAAATGATAACCGCACAGCCTGCAAAATTGTCGAGGGCTTCTTCCAGCGCCCGAAGCGTATTTACGTCAAGGTCGTTGGTGGGCTCATCAAGCAACAAAAGGTTGCCACCCTGCTTCAGGGCAATAGCCAGGTGGGCCCTGTTGCGCATGCCACCCGATAGCTCCTTGACTTTTTTCTGCTGGTCGTTGCCACCGAAGTTGAACTTGCTGACGTAGGCCCTTGAGTTGACTTCTTTGCCCCCAAGCATGATCAACTCGTTGCCACCGGTTATTGCCTGCCACACGGTGTCTTCGGGTTTCAAATCATCGTGCTCCTGGTCTACATAAGCGATCTGAACGGTTTCGCCTACGCTAAACGTTCCCGCATCCGGTTTTTCTACCCCCGTGATCATCTTGAACAGGGTAGTCTTTCCCGCTCCATTGGGACCGATAATACCAACAATACCTGCAGGCGGAAGGGTGAATGTCAGGTTTTCGTAAAGGAGTTTATCTCCGTATGCCTTTGATACGCCATTGGCCTCGATCACTTTATTTCCCAGCCTTGGCCCAGGTGGAATAAAGAGTTCTAGTTTGTCTTCCCGCTCCTTCGTCTCCTGACTCAATAATTTTTCGTAGGCACTCAAACGCGCCTTTCCCTTTGCCTGCCTGCCCTTAGGACCCATCCGCACCCACTCCAATTCTCTCTCAAGGGTCTTCTGTCTTTTGGATTCAGTTTTTTCCTCTTGTGCAAGCCTTTTTGATTTTTGGTCGAGCCACGAAGAATAGTTTCCTTTCCAGGGAATACCTTCGCCACGGTCAAGTTCGAGAATCCACCCGGCTACATTATCCAGGAAATAACGATCGTGGGTCACAGCGATGATGGTTCCTTTGTACTGGCGCAAATGTTCTTCGAGCCAATGCACCGATTCAGCGTCAAGGTGGTTGGTAGGCTCATCAAGTAGCAACACATCTGGCTCCTTCAACAGCAGACGGCACAAAGCTACCCGTCTTTTTTCACCGCCCGATAAATGCGCTACCTTGGCATCAGCCGGAGGGCAGCGTAAGGCATCCATGGCCCGCTCGAGTTTATTATCAAGCTCCCAGGCGTCCAACGCGTCAATCTTCTCCTGCACCTCACCCTGACGGTTAATCAGCTTCTCCATGGCATCAGGGTTGTCCATGATTTCGGGTTCGGAGAATTTATTGTTGATTTCTTCGAATTCCTTTAACAGGTCTACAATTTCTTTTACTCCCTCTTCAACTATTTCCTTAACTGTCTTGGTCTTGTCCAGTTGAGGCTCCTGTTCCAGCAGGCCAACCGAAAAACTGAGGTCGGAAACAACTTCCCCCTGAAATTCCTTATCGATTCCTGCAATTATGCGTAGCAATGATGATTTACCTGATCCGTTAAGACCGAGAACTCCGATTTTGGCCCCGTAAAAGAAAGAGAGGTAAATGTTCTTTAAAACCTGTTTGTTCGGAGGGTAGATTTTATTCACCCCCGTCATTGAAAAGATAATTTTTTCGTCAGCCATCCTGGTTCAACTTTTAGAGTCGCTAATATGATCATTTTGCCCCAACGCGTGAAGCCTGCGCCTATAAATGTTTGGCTGGCAAAAAATGGTGAGCTTTTTGCTTGGGCGGATAAAAATTGAACCTGTTTGTTTTAACCAATTAAATTCTATTTTTGCGAAAAATTAATGGAAGGAATACTATGTATTGGACACTCGAATTAGCTTCCTATTTGGAGGATGCGCCCTGGCCAGCCACAAAAGATGAATTGATCGACTTTTCAATCCGGTCTGGTGCGCCTTTGGAAGTAGTAGAGAATCTGCAGGAGTTGGAGGATGACGGTCAGCCTTATGAAAGCATTGAGGAGATATGGCCCGACTATCCCACCAAGGAGGACTTCTTCTTTAATGAGGACGAATATTAGGATGAAAATTCAAAATTCAAGATTCAAAATAAGCTCTGAATTTCAGGGCTTTATTTTTTTATTGGCTTTGACGCAATTTTAAATCTTGAATTTTGAATTAAGAAGCGCCTCCGCCACGATCAAATCTTCCGCTGTGGTAATTTTGATATTCTCGTAGCTCCCTTCAAATAGGGAGATGCGATGTCCGCTTTTTTCTGCCACGCTGGCATCATCGGTAAGGCTTGAATCTTCTGGTATCTGGTAAGCTTGTTTAATCAGGGATGTCTCAAATGTTTGAGGTGTCTGGATGATCCGGAACCGTGATCGATCGACAGCCCGGGTATTATCCATATCTGTCATCCGGATCGATTCTTTTAGCCTCACTGCAGCCACAGCGGATTTGTGCACTGCGGCCAGCCGGAAGGATGCGGCAATTATATCTTCACTGACCAACGGCCTGACGCCATCGTGAATAGCTACCAGCCCGTTGTCCTTAATTTTTTCCAGGCCGTTTTTTACAGATTGAAACCGTGATGCTCCTCCCTTTTGCAGTGTTATCAATCTCTTGAATTGGAAGCGTTCGCAGATGCTTGCCCAGTTGTCAAAATCGTCCTCTGGTAAAACGAGAATGACCTTAATATTTTCAGAATACCGGTAGAATGCCTCAATGGTGTGCAGCAGCACAGGCTTTCCTTGCAATTCCAGAAATTGTTTTGGGATTTTGCTTTTGATGCGGGTGCCCTTGCCTCCGGCAACGATGAGTGCGAATTCTTTTAAAACCAAACTTCCTGGTAGTTTGAAAACAAGTTAATAAAAAAAGCTTCAGAAATCTGAAGCTTTGAGGCCTAGGCAATTTTGAATCAAACAATCAACATCGCGTCACCGTAGGTGAGAAACTTATATTTCTCTTTCTTAGCCACCTGATAAGCATGCATTACGTGGTCGTATCCACCAAAAGCGGCAGCCATCATGAGCAATGTAGACTCTGGCATGTGGAAGTTGGTGATCATTGCGCTGCAAATTTTAAAATCATAAGGCGGGAATATGAATTTGTCCGTCCAACCCTCTCGCTCCTTTAAACGATTCCCAGCAGAAACAGCCGACTCCAACGCCCGCATGGTGGTGGTGCCAACAGCACAAACGCGTTTCCTTTCGTCAATGGCTTTGTTCACGACCTCCACACATTCTTTACCAACGATAAAGTTCTCGGAGTCCATCTTGTGCTTGGTCAAGTCCTCTACGTCAACCTGGCGGAAAGTGCCCAATCCGATATGCAAGGTAATGAACGACATTTCCACACCTTTGATTTGAAGGCGCTTTAACAATTGCCTGGTAAAATGCATTCCGGCTGTTGGTGCCGACACTGCACCTTTATTTTTCGCGTAGATCGTCTGAAAGCGTTCCTTGTCAGCAGGTTCAATTTTGCGTTTGATGTATTTGGGTAGGGGAGTTTCACCAAGTGATTCAACTATTTTGCTGAAAGATTCTGAGTCGCCATCAAACAGGAAGCGGATGGTGCGGCCTCTTGAGGTGGTGTTGTCGATGACCTCCGCTACCAGATCGCCATCTCCAAAGTAAAGCTTGTTTCCCACCCTGATTTTCCGGGCAGGATCTACCAATACATCCCATAAATGCATTTCGGCATTAAGCTCCCGAAGCAAAAAGACCTCAATTTTGGCTCCGGTCTTTTCCTTGCGGCCGTAAAGTCTGGCAGGAAATACCATCGTATCATTGCCCACCAACAAGTCCCCTTCATTGAAATAGTTTACGATGTCTTTGAATGATTTGTGCTCAATCTCTCCGCTGTTGCGGTGCAAGACCATCAAACGGGACTCATCCCTGTTTTCAGCGGGATGTGACGAGATAAGATTATTGGGAAGATCAAACTTGAATTTGGATAACTTCATACTTTTATATCAAGCCCATAGTTAGGGCATTTTAAATCGAGGTTGCAAAAATAAGGATTTGTTTTAATTATTGGCTTCTGTAACTCAATTTCACTCCATCCGTCTATAGTGTATTCATGCTTACCCTAAAACTCATTTTTGAAAGCTTTCGATTCGCTTTTAGCGCCCTGAAGGTCAATTTATTACGAACGATTTTATCATTGCTGGGCGTCACGGTTGGCATTTTTGCCATAATCGCAGTTTTTACCATCGTGGATTCGCTGGAGCGCAATATTAAAGAAAGCTTCGCCTTTTTAGGATCCGGTGTCATCTATGCGGAGAAGTGGCCATATCCAGGGGGTGATGGCAGCGAGGAATACAAATGGTGGGATTATTGGAATCGGCCAAATGCATCTTACAGCGAATTCAAATTTTTGCAGGCCAATCTTCAAAACCACGATGGGGTAACCATCTTTGCTGCCCGCGGAAATGCGGTAATAAAGCGGGGCAGTTCAAGCATTGGACAGATCGGGCTTCGGGGTGCCAGCGCTGGCTATCAGGAAGTGTTTGAGGTCAATGTAGAGCGGGGTCGTTATTTTACTTTTGACGAAATCGAAGGGGGGCGCAACGTGGTCATTATGGGCTTCGAAGTAGCCAAGGCATTGTTCCCTACCGGACTGGATCCGGTAGGCGAAAGTATCAAAATTAAAAACATCAAGTACATGATCGTGGGTGTTCAAAAAAGAGAAGGGCAGAGCTTTCTCGGTACGCCAAGCAGTGATTACGGATGCATCATTCCATATAACTCGTTCCGGAGGCTTTATCAAACGGGCACGGGAGCTTGGAATGAAACTTCTTCGAGAATAGGGGCGAAAGGAAAAGAATCGGATGTGGGACTTGTTGAACTGGAGAATGAAATGCGGGGGCAACTCAGAAGCAAACGTGGCCTTCGCCCTTTGGACAAAGACAACTTTGCCCTTAACCGACCAGAGGCCCTCGCCAACGTCATCAGTGGATTGTTCGATGTGGTTGGCGTGGCCGGCTGGATCATCGGAGGTTTTTCCATTTTGGTAGGCGGTTTTGGTATAGCCAACATCATGTTTGTGACCGTGAAGGAAAGGACAAGTATTATCGGTTTGCAAAAAAGCCTCGGGTCAAAAAATTATTTCATTCTGTTTCAATTTCTTTTCGAGGCAATCTTCCTCAGTCTGATAGGAGGGCTGACGGGCATATTCCTTGTCTTTCTTCTGACCTTCGCGCCTTTTGGAAGCTTGGAGGTGGTGCTGAGCGTAAAAAATATTGTCCTTGGATTAGGCGTGTCTTGCGTAATCGGAGTGGTATCCGGCATCGTGCCGGCAGCCATGGCTGCGCGGCTCGATCCGGTTGAAGCGATAAGGGCTTAGCGACCTCTACTAAGAATACCTCAATTGTTGGCTACCAGCGACACACTTTGGTTCTCAGTGAATGGCAAATTCAATTGTGCTGGACTCCACTCCCAGAATGAGCCCCCGGATTCCTCAGCCCTGACAATCGTATTGCTAAACGCACGATAGTAGCCGATGGCAAATTTGGTTCCTCCTGTCGCTATGACGATGTTATCTGTTGTTTCTGATGTCAGTCCTTTGTTTACAATTAACTTATTGATCGTCTTGGAGGAGTTGTTGGTGAAACTTATAAAGAAATAATCCTTCGAAACGACCAGATCGATGGTCTTATTTCCTGAAGCCGGGAACGTAGTGGTGTTTGTCCAGGTCAATTTGAGTCCCACCTGAGTGCCCGAGGTCGTTTTCCCCGAAGTTTCAGCGGTATAACTTGCTGAGGCGCTTGCCGACCCTTGGAATACCGCTGTACCGCCTGCGGGAATTGTTTTGGTTACGCTATTTAATGTGGCCGTGATTTCAGTGAATCCTTTATTGCCGAGGGTAATGGTCGGGCCGGTTCCACTGCCCGATCCGCTACCACTTCCACTGCCGCCCCCCAGGCCTCCGCCAAACGAGAATACGGAGCCCCCACCACCGGGTGTAAGCGTGGCAATGGTCACCTGGTTAACTTCTCCAGGCAAATCCAGCGAGGTGAACGTCTTGCTGGAGCCATTGGTAAAATCAACCTTCAGGGTGGGCGAAGAGGTAGCCCTGTAATAGGCCACATCTGTGGGAAGTGTTTGCGAGGTGCTGCTTACAATTTGCACATTGTCCGAATTGGAGCCGACCGTTACTTTCGAAATCGTATTTCCCGAGGAGTTGAAAATTTTTAGAAAGAAAAAGTCTTTGGAGACCTCAAGGTTTTCCGTTTCCGAACCTGACGCAGGGAAACTAATGGTCTTGGTCCATGTTGCCTTTACTCCTAATGTTCCTCCCGTTGAGCTTGTCGCCATGGTTTCGGCAGAGTAAGTGGCAGAAGCGCCCGCTGATCCACTGAATGAAGCGAAGCCACCATCCTTCTTGACGTTCTTGGTTTCATTATTTAATTTGACAGTGACATCAAAGGGCGTGATGTTGACAAAATTGATGGAAGGTCCAGTGCCGCCACCTGTACCACCGCCTCCACTTGAAGGTTCCGGATCTTTGCCAATATGAAAAGTGCAGGAATTAAGAACAAGCGTTGACAACAGGGCAATGCAAATCGCTCTGCCGATAACTCTTACAAATGATGGGGATGGTGACATAATGGTATTATTTAAAATTGTGCTCATACTTTTCTATTTAAGATAAAACACGCCCTTCAGCCTGGCTTCCTCCCAGGGTCGTTGGGTGTTTCCCGACAGCCGCTCCACGTTATTTCTTGTGTTCATAAAAATGTCTTCAATCCGCTGGGATTGTCTGAGTTGCTTGGCCAATTCTCCCGTATATAAACCGTTGTCACCATCGCCATCTGAGGCCACGCTGCCGGGGTCAGTGGAGTAGGCAATCAATGTGCCGCTGAGCGGTTGCGTGCGGGCAAGTCCCTGACCTGCACTCCGCTTTCCTGTTGGAAACGGATTGTTCCTGCATGCATCCAAAATGATCATGTTCAATCCTTCTTCGTTGGCAAACTCAAGCGTCCTGATTATACCCGTGAGCGGAATGGCTTTCAGCTTGACATCAAGTGCGGACTGAATGGTGGCATCAACGGGAATCAGGTAATTGACACCGTCAATTTCCAAACCGTGTCCTGCAAAATAAAATAATGAAATGTCTGAATCTCCGATTTGATCGCCAAAGGAATAAATGGCTCCTTTTATTTGCTCGTAACCTCCGTCTAACACCAGCGTCACCTGAAAGCCAAGTTCAGTTAAAACCTGCTTCATCAACGTGGCATCGTTTGTCGTATTTTTCAACCTGGGTACACTGCTGTAGGAGGAGTTTCCAATGACGAGGGCGAGTCGCTTCTGGCCATTGTGTGGTCTGGCGCCTTCCGTTTTCTTTGCAGCAACTTCGCAGGTGACGTAAAAGTCTTTTACCAGCGTTTTGTTCTCCGTATTCTCAACCGATACCCGGATCTTATTCTTTCCCTTATCAAGGCTTACCGGACTCTGGAAGCTTCTGGAATTGTAATCAAACACAGCAGGCGATCCGTTGACAAGAACCTTATTGATTCGTTCACTGCCATCAATCACGCCCTCCACTATCAGGCTCTCCTGATCTACTTTATGATCTCCTATATTTCGTTTTAATGGCGGATTGGTAATTTGAATTGAGGCCGGGCTGTTTCTGATCACCTCATACATATACACCTCTCCATCGTAGCTTCCGATTGCCAGTATTTCGCCATCATCGGATAGGGTTATGCAGTTTGGCCTTCCCTCGAGTGTGACGCTGCTGGTCACTTCCGCTTTTTCAATGTTGAGAATACTGATGGTTTTACTGTCGGTCGAATAGTATGCAACATGAGCGGGACCGGGGCCCACGGCCATGCCATCCACCCTGAAACGAAGGGGTACCCGCTTTACTTCTTCACCTGTAGTCCAATCGTAGGCAATAATCAGATTCCTTCGCTCGGGTTGATTTCTGCCTTGCATTCCCCCTTTAGGAATAAAAACTTCCTGCGTGCCCGTCAGAAACCAATTTCCCCCGCTGTTTGATGCTGCAGAATATATGACCGACCTGGATCCTCCATATTCTCCACTTTGAAGCACCAATTGTCTGTTAAGTTTTTGATTTTGAACTGTCCACGAGAAAGTAGAACCCAGAGAGGTTATGGCATAAAAATTTTGCCCGAAACGTTCATACCCGATCGACAATGTTTTTTTTAAGTCGTCACCAGCGGTGAACGTAGTGCTTTTCATCTGGGTGTTGACGTCAAACGTCTCTATCGCATAATTTTTGTTGAGGGCGGACACCAGGTGTTTGTTGGGATCGAGTGTTGCCTCGAGGATTCCGTCTTTTAGTACAAATAGCTGTCGCAATTTGAAGGCCGGTATATCAAGCTGGCTTACTGTGCCATTCGATTCCGCAATGATTAATCCGTCATTGTTCATCGTAAATTCCTGCAGAACGACTGAAGATCTGAGTTTTTCCTCAAACAAAATTTTGCCCGAGAATTCCTTCACTGAAAGAATATTCTCATCGCTGATTATAGATATGAACTTTCCGTCCGATGAAAATGAAATTGCGTTAACCTTCTTGTTACTGACCCTATCTTTTTTTAGAGGCATCAGATAAATATCCTGCTGATACGAGATCGTCCATGTGCAGGTTAAAAGCGAAGTCAGTATGATCGCAGCCAAACGCATTAGTTCACCTTACCAAGAATTACGCCAATCCCCACGTTAAACGTAAATAATCCGCCAATTTTTAGATCTGCACCAGCATCAAAATTGTTGGCAACGTTGGCCATGTAGTTGAATCCCACATCCAGATTTACTTTTTCGTTGAGAAAATATTTTAGACCCGCGTATGGTCCTAAATTGATCGTCATTTGGCTATTTCCGTCCGCATCTTTTCCTGCCGGAGAGAAATTGACTTCCGCACCCAGATAGGGGAAGGCCTTTGCCCCTTCGGTTAGAAACGAATAGGTGGCATAGGACCCAAATCCAAAAGAAACATCCACGCCTGCTGTCTCAAGTCCACTCCGGCCAGGTTGAAAACTTAGGTTTGGTTTAACACCAAGTTCTAATTTCTGTGACACAAACTTGCCGATTTTGAGATAGATATTGCCGGAGGAGACATTCAAAGAAAACCCGGCCGCCTCTATTTTCTGGGATATATAGTTTCCAGAGAACTGAATGGCAAGATCACCTTTCTCTTGTTGCCCAAAAGCGGTCAGGGCAAATAAAATCGATAACAGTGTCAGTTTAGTTTTTTTCATACGAGTGGGGTTAAGGCGAAAGAATCGCAAGAAAGTTACCCTAATTCAGCCTTTTTTCAAAAAGGAGTCTGAATTAGGGTACTTACGGGAATCGCGATGGGATTCCGAAATCGCAATGACTGGGGTATGTTATTTTTCTTCGGCTTCTACGGCTGCCGGTGTTATTCCGGAGATCTTTTCCTTGATTTTTTTCTCCAGTTCTTCCATTAACTCCGGATTGTCTTCGATCAGTTGTTTTACGGTATCGCGACCCTGGCCCAGTTTGTTTCCCTCGTAGGAGAACCACGATCCGGATTTTTGGATCACGTTTAGTTCTGAACCAATGTCGATGATCTCACCGGATTTAGAAATTCCTCGTCCATACATTATATCAAACTCAACCACCTTGAAGGGGGGCGCCACTTTGTTCTTCACTACCTTCACCCGTACGCGGTTACCGGTGATGTTGTCCGCAGCCTCCTTGATCTGACCAATCCTCCTAATGTCCAGCCTGACGGAGGCATAGAATTTCAGGGCGTTACCTCCTGTGGTGGTTTCGGGATTTCCGAACATTACTCCAATCTTCTCGCGCAACTGATTGATGAACACACATGCACATCCTGTTTTGCTGATGGTGCCTGTTAGTTTCCGCAACGCCTGCGACATCAGCCTGGCCTGCAGACCCATCTTGCTGTCGCCCATTTCGCCTTCTAATTCGCCTTTAGGCACCAATGCCGCCACGGAGTCAATTACAATAATATCAATGGCCCCCGAGCGAATAAGGTGTTCTGTGATTTCCAGCGCCTGCTCTCCATTGTCAGGTTGTGAGATGAGTAAGTTTTCTGTATCGATACCAAGTTTTTCGGCATATGTTTTGTCAAATGCATGTTCCGCATCAATGAATGCGGCCAAACCGCCTTTGCGCTGTGCCTCGGCAATACAATGCATGGTCAGCGTTGTTTTTCCGGACGATTCAGGGCCGTAAATTTCCGTTACGCGCCCGCGGGGAATTCCACCGATTCCCAATGCGATGTCTAGACCAAGCGACCCGGTGGAAATTGCAGGAATGTCCAACACCTTCCCTTCACTCAGCTTCATTACGGCACCTTTACCATACGTTTTCTCCAACTTATCAATGGTAAGTTGCAATGCCTTCATTTTTTCCTTGTTGTCGCTCATAGAATCTTGATATTATTTATTGTGTCTTTGTTAAAGTAGGGGTTGAAATTACCATTTCAGCACTTATTCACCAAGGTTAGCGGATAGGAAAGAACTTGCTCCTGATTTGGCCAATTAGATTTATTTTTGGAATTCCTTAAGTGTTAAGGATTAACAGATAACTGCTTTAATTTGCACTTTAATTCAGGTGAGAGTTTTTCCCCACATAATATTATTGGCTGCATGCACATTTCAGGGCCGTGGATCGTTGAATAATGCAGCCTTTGAAGGCCGTTCGGGTAAACTTTTCTTTCAGTTTGATCTCCTAGGGTTTTCGATAGCATGGAAATTGGCCAAATGGTTTGATTGATACCAATTTATGGCAATCTTGAAAGTAGCTCAATCCATCGAACATTTTTTTATTTACTAGCCGAAAATAGATGAAGAAAGTTGGCTTGGCATTAGCGGTAGTTTTTTTAGGACTCGTTGTTTGGAACTGGACGCTTATCAGCTATGGCATTGATCAGGGCTTTAATCAGTTGAAGATCATCTGGAATGCGCGTCCGATTGAGGAGGTATTGTCGGATTCAGGATTTCCGGACTCATTAAAAAACAAGTTGCGCATTGTAGAAGAGATAAAAAGATTTGCCATTGACTCCCTTGAATTAAACGATTCAGAAAACTACAGGACTGTTTTTGATCAGAAGGGCGAAGAGCTTATGTGGGTAGTCACAGCTAGCGAACCTTTTCAGCTCAAGTCGAAGACCTGGGATTTTCCAATCGTGGGCACCGTTCCGTACAAAGGATTTTTCAGGAAGGAAAAAGCCATGGAGGAGGCGAAGCGATTGCAAAGTGAGGGTTGGGATGTTGGCATTCGCAATCCGGGTGGATGGTCCACGCTGGGCTGGTTTACTGATCCGATACTGAGTGGAATGCTGGAACGGAACGAAGGAGATCTGGCCAGCTTAATTATTCATGAAATGGTGCACGCTACGATTTTTATCAAAGACAGCATCGACTTTAATGAAAACTTGGCAACTTTTATCGGTGATTCGGCCGCGTTTGATTTTATCAGCTCAAAATATGGAAGGGATTCTGAAGAGTACATGACGTATGTATACGAAGTGGAGGATCATAGACGATATAGCGATCACATTTTGAGAGGAGGAGTGGCCCTGGATAGTTTGTACCAATCATGGAGTGACGCGGACACCGATCAAACAAAAAGGCAAAAGAAGGAGGCACTGATTCGGAAAATTGTAAACGCGATGGACACGCTTACCCTCTACAAATATAAAATTCCTGTCAAAAAATTTGAGGAAAGATTACCTAACAACGATTATTTTCTTGCTTACAGAAGATACCAGTCAAAGCAGGGCGATTTCAAAAATGAATTGCAGCGGAAACACAAAGGCCGATTGGTAGAGATGATTCGGGATTATACGCTGCGCTTCCCATTTCTGTAATTGGGTGGGGGTTAAGGAATTGTTAAGAAGGTAACGTTCCCTTTTAAATAGCTTAATTTCTGGGTACTTTTGTTACGTGAAAAATAGAAAATTCTATGGCTAATAAGCCATCTCCCAAGGTACTTGTCGTAGATGACGAAGAGCCTATCCTGGAATTATTAAAATACAACCTTGAAAAAGCTGGCTACGAGGTGAGAACAGCTTCCGATGGCGCGGAAGCGGTTGATGTGGCCCGAAAATTTATCCCTGACCTGGTTCTCCTCGACATTATGATGCCCAAAATGGACGGTGTGGAGGCGTGCAGAATCTTGCGTAATACCCCGGAGCTCCAAAGTACTTATATTGTCTTTCTCACCGCCCGGTCGGAAGAGTACTCCGAAGTTGCCGGATTTGATGTGGGCGCGGACGACTACATTACCAAGCCGATAAAACCAAGGGCCCTGATGAGCAGAATTGCTGCTTTGTTTCGAAGGGAGTCCAAAAAGAAAGGTTCTTCCACTCAAATCAAAATGGGTGACTTAATCATTGACCGCACGAGCTATACCATCAAGGTCAAAGACCGGGAAATCAGCTTACCAAAAAAGGAATTCGAATTGCTGTTCTTCCTCGCCCAGCATCCCAATAAAGTTTTTAGCAGGGACGACTTGTTGCAGAATATTTGGGGTACGGATGTGTACGTTTTGGCACGGACCGTTGACGTGCACATCAGAAAAGTGCGCGAAAAGATTGGAGATGACTATATTACCACAGTAAAGGGAGTGGGATATAAGTTTCATCTAAATTAAACGTCCGTGTTTAGTGCCAGGGTTTTGGCTTTGTTGCTTGCCGCATCAATCGGCATGGTTACCGCGCTGTTTTTATCTCTGGTAAGTGGCGTGGATATGCAGGGGGCGCTCGTTGCAGCCGGTGTGGGGTTTTCTGTATCGTATTTGTTATGCGTTGGTTTGCTTGAGTTTGTCTTTTTCAGGGAAATCAGGAAGATCAATAAAATGCTCGGGAAGCTTCATGGGATTGACCTTGCGGAATCGACCGCTCAAAAATCCAGTCAACTTAATCCACTTAAGAGAATATATAGGGAAATACAATCCTTTGCCGAGTTTAAGCAGGCCGAAATTGACGAACTTAAAAAGCTTGAGACGTTCAGGAAAGAATTTGTTGCCGATGTATCGCACGAATTAAAGACTCCGATTTTTGCAGCTCAGGGATTTGTACACACCCTGTTGGACGGTGCCGTTCATGACAAGAATGTGCGCAGCCGGTTCCTGCGCAAGGCAGCCAAGAGCCTGGATGGTCTGGATGTGCTCGTGCAGGACCTCCTGACCCTGTCGCAGATTGAGACAGGGGATATCAAGATGAAGTTCAGCAACATCAATCTGTATAAACTGTGTGTTGAAGTCATAGATCAATTTGAGCAACGAGGGAAGAGCAGAGGAATTGAGGTTCGCATAGAGAAGCCTCAGCAGCCGGTGCTCGTTTATGCCGATTGGCTGCGGATCACTCAGGTGATGACAAACCTTGTGTCAAATGCGATCAAATACAACAACGAGGGCGGTGAGGTGACGATTCGCTTTACGGTGCACAAGCAGCATGTAAAAGTACATGTAAGTGACACCGGGGAAGGTATACCTGCGGACCACCTGGACAGAATCTTTGAAAGGTTTTATCGCGTGGAGAAAAGCCGCAGCCGGGAGAAAGGAGGAACGGGGTTGGGGTTGGCAATCGTAAAGCACATATTGGAAGGGCATAAGAGTAGAGCCGAAGTAAAAAGTGAACCAGGCAAAGGTTCCACGTTTAGTTTTAACCTTCCCCTGGCAAAAACAACCTCCCTAACACCTGATTCAAATACCTAGTGTTACCTTTGGTGCTTGAAATCTGCCGCAGCACGTTTTAAGCAATCAATATTGTTTCAGAACCAGGATTACATCCTGATTAATAAGCCGCCTTTTATTTCTACGCTGGAAGATCGCAACGACCCGGTCAACCTGTTACAACTGGCCAGAGAAATGGAGCCATCAGCCCAGGTGTGTCACCGGCTGGACAAAGATACGTCAGGTATCTTGGCCATTGCACGACATCCGGACGCCTACAGGCACCTGAGCATTCAGTTTGAAATGCGTCAGGTTAAAAAGTCCTACCATGCCGTGGTTGATGGAATCAGCCAACTGGAAGAACGACTGGTCGACCTGCCCATTTTAAAGCAAAGTGATGGAACGGTAAAAATTGACCGCGCAGGGAAAAGTGCCCAAACCTGGTTTCATACATTGCAAACCTTTAAAAACCATTCCCTGATACTTTGTCGTCCCATTACAGGACGGATGCACCAAATCAGGTTACACCTGGCTACACTCAACGCCCCCATCACTGGCGACTTAACCTATGGGGGAAAGGAGTTTTTCCTTTCGTCCGTCAAAAGAGGGTTCAACCTTAAGAGGGATTCGCAGGAAGAGCCATTCATGAAAAGGATGGCCCTGCACGCCCATTCGTTGGGGTTCTCAGGGCTTGATGGTGAAAATATTGAGGTCGAGGCACCGTATCCGAAAGATATGGCTGCGCTTTTGAGGCAATTGTCTCAGAATATCCGGTAAAAAGAAACACCTGCTTGGAAATTTAGCTAAATGGGTCTACTTTTGTGTCCCTTTTTGGAGGGGTATACACGGTTAAAACAGATTTTAAAGGGATCAAAAGTGGATCATAACAGTTACAAAACAACAAATCCTACCAAAACCACCGCAGAGAAAGGGTGGGTATTGGTAGATGCTAAAAATCAGGTGCTAGGGCGCGTGGCGAGCCAGGTTGCGAAGGTACTAAGAGGCAAAAATAAGCCCTCATTTTCTCCTCATGTCGATACCGGTGATCATGTAGTGGTAATCAATGCCGAAAAAGTGAGAATGACGGGAAAAAAATGGGACAGCCGCGTTTTGTTCACCCACTCTGGATATCCGGGAGGTCAGAGCGAGCGTACGCCATCCATGATCAGGGCGAAACACCCTGAGCGGTTAATTGAACATGCGGTGAAAGGTATGTTGCCGAAAAACCGTATGGGAAGCGAAGTCTACAGAAGCCTGCACGTGTATGTGGGAGACAAGCATCCGCACGAAGCACAACAACCCAAAGAAATAAAGTTCTGATAAATGGAAATTACCAATAAGACTGGAAGAAGGAAAACTGCGATTGCCCGTGTATACATGCAGCCTGGAAATGGCACAATCACGGTTAACGACCGCGAGTTGACAGATTACTTCAAATCAGAGATTCACCAAACCACTGTTAAACAAGCTTTTGCGTTGTTGAAGTTGGATAACCAATATGATGTCAATGTAAACGTAGAAGGTGGTGGAATAAAAGGACAAGCGGAAGCTATCCGCCTTGGTATTACCCGCGCCCTGGTGCAGGTGAACGAGGAGCATAAACCAGCATTGAAAAAGGATGGACTTACGACCCGGGATTCACGTATGGTGGAAAGGAAAAAATACGGGAAAAGAAAGGCGAGAAAGAGATTCCAGTTCAGCAAACGTTAATACAATCGAATGGCTAATAAATTGACCACACAAGAAATGATGGAAGCGGGTGTTCACTTTGGACACTTGACCCGCAAATGGAACCCTAAGATGGCCGAGTATATTTTCATGGAAAATAACGGCATCCATTTAATTGACCTCAACAAGACATTGAAGTGTCTGGATGAGGCTGTCTTTTCTCTGAAAAATATCGTTCGCTCCGGACGCAAGATCATGTTCGTGGCGACCAAAAAGCAAGCTAAGGATATTGTAAAAACCCAGGCGGTAAGGCTTAACATGCCTTACGTGACTGAGCGTTGGCTTGGTGGTATGCTTACCAACTTTGCAACCATCCGCAAGTCATTGAAGAAACTGGCTCAGATCGAAAAGATGTTGAAGGACGAAACTTTCGAAAACCTGGCCAAGCGCGAACGCCTGATGATTACCCGCGAAAAGGCGAAGCTTGAGAAGTTATTGGGAGGTATCGCTGACTTGAACCGCCTGCCATCGGCCCTGTTTGTGGTGGATGTAAAACGCGAGCACATTGCAGTAGCCGAAGCGCAGAAATTGAATATTCCGGTATTTGCCATGGTAGATACCAATTCGGATCCGACCAACATTGACTTCCCTATTCCGGCCAACGATGACGCATTCAAGTCGATATCGATCATCCTTGAGCACGTGGGTAAGGCCATTGAGGAAGGCCTCATGGAGCGCAAAAAGGACAAAGATGATGCGGCCATGAAGAAGGAGGAAGAAGAGAAGAAGAAAGTAGACGAGATCGTAGAGGAAACGAAATAATATAGGTGAGGTATTCCGGTTAGCTCCGGCCCCGAACATTTCAACACTAAACATCGGTCTCCAGCCGGTGTTTAGTTTTTTTCACCCTGACAGGATTCAACGGGTTGAAGCATCGTCAGGGTTTAAAGCAACGAGTAACAATTAAATATTTTCAACAATGGCGATTACAGCACAAGATGTGAATAAGCTGCGCACCATGACCGGTGCGGGAATGATGGATTGTAAAAAAGCTCTTACTGAAGCAAATGGTGACTTCGAAAAGGCAATTGAGATATTGAGAAAGAAGGGACAGAAAGTTTCTGCGGCCAGGTCTGACAAAGATGCCAAAGAAGGTTCTGTATTTATCAAAACATCCAATGATAACAAAGAGGCGGTTTTGATTGCATTAAATTGTGAGACCGACTTTGTGGCAAAGAACGATGAGTTTCAGAGTCTGGGTAATGGTATTGCTGAAGTGGCGTTTGCAAAAAAGCCAGCCAACGTTGATGCCTTGATGGCGGAGAAGTTGGGTAACCTGACCGTGCAGGAGAAAATCACTGAGTTGGTGGGAAAAATTGGCGAGAAGGTAGAGATCAGCGAGTTTGTTCATATGGAGGGCGAGACTGTGGTGCCGTATATCCACGCGGGATCTAAGTTGGGTGTGTTGGTTTCGCTGAAAGGCGTCAACGGAAAAGATGTGACTGAGGCGGGAAAGGACGTTGGCATGCAAATCGCAGCCATGAATCCGGTTGCCGTGGATGAGACGCAGGTGGATAAAACCATTATCGAAAAAGAATTGGAAATAGCCAAAGCCCAAATCATTGCGGAAGGTAAGCCGGCTAACATGGTGGAGAAAATTGCTGAAGGAAAGCTGAAGAAATTCTACAAGGACAACACCCTGGTTCACCAGGCCTTTGTGAAAGACAACAGCAAGACGGTGGCACAATACCTTGACGGTATCACCAAGGGACTGACCGTGGCCGAATTCAAGAGGGTTACGATCGGCTAAGCCGTTAAATATCTTAGATAGGAAAAGGGGAGCGAGAGCTCCCTTTTTTCATTTTGCGTGCCGATCAATTTTGTGACCGCGAAAGCAGATTTTTAATCGAAACCACCTCTGTGTATTTTCGGGGAATAGTTCTAATAATGAAAGCGCGTCCACTCATCCTGCTTCACGGTGCCCTGGGTAGCCGGGATCAGTTTGGCCATTTGAAAAAGTTGCTAAGCGATCATTTTCAGGTCTACGACCTCAATTTTTCCGGACATGGTGGGGGTGAGGTTGTGGAACCGTTCGCGATGGACGTTTTTGTCAATGATGTCCTTGATCTGATGCGGGAGAACAATTTGGAAAAGGCGAACTTTTTCGGGTACAGTATGGGTGGTTATGTGGCTTTAAATGTGGCCGAAAAATTTCCCGAGAAAGTTGCTGCAATCATTACGCTGGCAACTAAGTTTAAGTGGGATAAGGAATCTGCTGAGAAGGAGGTTCAAATGTTGGATCCCGAAAAGGTGGTTTTGAAGGTTCCCGAATTTGCAGCAACACTGTCCCAGCGACATGGAAATCATTGGAAGAAGGTGATGATCAACACAGGTACCATGATTTTAGGTCTTGGCAATGGGCACGCAATGACGGCCGAAGATTTTAAGTGCATATCCTGCCCCGTAATGATTGCTGTGGGTGATATGGATCGAATGGTAACAATAGAAGAGTCTCAGGAAGTTGCAAGCCAACTGAAATTTGGAGAATTGAAAATACTTGAAAAGGTAAAGCACCCGTTGGAAGGTGTGGATGCGGAACTGCTTAGTGAGATTATTGTTCATTTTACCAATACAAAGAAATAGCATCATTTGTCGGGGCTTGACAACTCATTATTTAACTTAAATTAGCCCTTTTAAAAGAAGCGACAATGAAATTTGAAACGGAAGCAGTCCATGCTGGTGAAATAAAAGACGCAACTGCCGGATCGGTCACCAATCCCATTTACCTGTCCACAACCTTTGAGCGTGATGAAGCGGGGACAATATCACCCACAGGCTTTGTTTACACACGCTCCGGCAATCCTAATCGCACCGCGTTGGAGACCAAGCTGGCTGTTTTGGAACAAGGCGCGGAGGCAATAGCGTATTCATCCGGCATGGCTGCATCCCTGGCTGTATTTCATGCGGTGTTAGAGCCGGGAGCCCACATTATCGTTTCGGATGATTGTTATCATGGCGTGGCGCATATGGCGAAAAAGATTTATCCGCGGTGGAATGTCAGTTACGATGAAGTGGATATGACCCACGCGGGTAATGTAGAAAAAGCAATCAAACCAAGCACGAAACTTATACTGGTAGAGACGCCAAGCAATCCACAGTTAAAAATTGCTGATATTGAAGCGATCGGCATCATTGCAAAAAAACATAAAATCATCTTGGCCTGCGACAATACCTGGGCTACTCCCTGTATTATCCAGCCGCTTACTTTAGGTGCAGATCTGGTGATTCACTCATCAACTAAATATTTCGGAGGACATTCCGATGTACTGGGTGGTTGCGTAATTGCCAAAGAACAGAACGAAATTACGGAGCGCCTTCGTGAGTTCCAGACCATCGGTGGAGTTGTACCCTCACCGTTTGATTGCTGGTTGTTGTTCAGAAGTATTGCTACGCTCCCTATTCGCATCAAAACCCAGGCTCAAAGTGCGGCCGTCATCGCAGAGATGCTGGATCAACATCCCAAAATTGAAAAAGTATTTTTTCCAGGACTCAAAACCCACACCAATCATGCTGTGGCAGCACGGCAAATGAAGGGAAGTTTCGGAGCCATGCTTTCCGTTCTTGTAAAAGGAGGGGAGATGGAAGCATTGGCCTTTGGAAGGAAATTGAAAATATTCAAACACGCCACCAGCCTGGGAGGTGTTGAAAGTCTGGTAGAGCATCGCCTGTCCGCAGAGGGAGAAATGGCAAAAAGCCCCGCCAATCTCATGCGGATATCGGTGGGTATTGAAAATGTGTCGGATCTTATCGAAGATCTGAAACAGGCGCTGGACTGAGATCTGTTTCGGTCAATTCATTATCACGGGCTCATTCATTTCAACCGAGTCGCTAAGGCGCATAGGATTGCAGACGATGCCTTTCCGTACTGTGTCATTGTAATCAAATATGCCTACCATCGCCTCCTTCCTGACGTTGGACTTAATCGCTCTGTCAAATTAATTAATTCATTACCGGCTTATTTGCGCATAATGGTATTTGCAAGAGGAATAAACCACTTGCGTACTTATGGCCGACTACGAAATCGCTGTCAATGGAAAAAGCGTGACCATTCAGGAGGAAGAGGATACGCCATTGCTTTGGGTATTGCGAGATACGCTGGGGCTTACCGGCACGAAATATGGCTGCGGACTCGGGCAGTGTGGGGTCTGCACCGTTCATCTTGATGGGAATCCCATTCGTTCCTGCATCACGCCCTTATCTTCTATTAAGGGTAAATCAGTCACTACAATCGAGGGTCTATCCGAAAATAATTCACATCGACTGCAACGTGGCTGGATTGAACATCAGGTGCCGCAATGTGGCTATTGTCAGTCGGGTCAGATCATGCAGGCTGTAGCTCTACTTCAGCAAAAAGCGCAACCCACCCGTGCTGAAATTGCATCGCATATGAATGCCGTCCTTTGCCGGTGCGGTACCTATACGCGAATTGTTCGTGCAATTGAGGACGCTTCTAAAACACAATAGTTTATGAATGAGAAGCAATTAGATGAAGTAAAAATTGGCCGTAGAAGATTTTTGCAGTTGGGCGGTGGTCTCACTTTTTATATTTCCACAGGGCTTGGTCTTTCGGGTTGTTCCTGGTGGGAGAGCGAGAAGGGGCCACCGGTCACCATCAATCCATGGGTCAAAATATTGCCGGATGATACCGTTATCATTTGCAATCCAGCGGCTGAAATGGGTCAGGGAAGCAGTACCGCACTGCCATTGATTTTGGCCGAGGAGATGGATGCGGATTGGTCGAAGGTCAAAATAATCGACAGTCCTATTGACCCTACGATTTTTGGTCATGACGGTTGGGGGAGCCGTCCGATGATGGCCATCGTGGGAAGTTATGCGGTAGAAGGATATTATAAAAACCTGCGGTTGGCAGGCGCGCAGGTAAAACAGATCCTTTCCATCATGGCGGCAAATTATTGGAACGTTGCCTTATCTGATGTAGAGACTTCATCCGGGTTGGTGAGGCACCTTGCCGCTGCAAAGGAGATGTCGTTTGGCGAAATTGCATCGTTGGGTAAAATACCTGAGTCACTGCCTGAGGTAAAACCCGATCAGTTAAAGCGAGCCTCTCAGTTTAAGATTATTGGCACCAGTGTTGCACGGCATGATATTCCGCCCAAAGTCAATGGCAGCGCGGTATATTCGATTGATGCTGCCGTCCCCAACATGGCTTACGGAGTTATGGAGAAATCACCGACTCCTGGAGCGATTCCGCTAAATTGGAATGAGGCAGAAATAAAAAGCATTTCCGGTGTGATGGATGTCGTAAAGTTTAACAATGCCATCGGTATTATTGCCAAAAGTTCTGCTGTTGCCTTAAGGGCAAAACGTCTTTTGAAAGTAGAATGGAAAAATGCACCTGATTTTGTGGATTATAATAGTGAGTCTGATCCGGCCGAATATAAAAAACTGTTGAACAGCCGTTCCGCAACAGTAACACAGATATTTAAATGGGGCAATCCGGAAAGAAGATGGAAGGGTACTAAAAAATTTATTCGCGAATACTACAATGATTATACCTACCACAGTCAGCTGGAGCCAGTCAATGCAGTGGTATCCTATTCCAGTGAAAGTCAGTCGGCAGAAATTTGGATTGGTACGCAGGCCCCAGACTCGGTGTTGAGGGATGCCGCGCGTGAATTGGAACTAAAAGAAGAAAACATCGTGATCCACCGATGCTTTCTCGGAGGTGGATTTGGCCGGAGAACCAGGCGGGATTATTTAATTGACGCCTGTCAGCTGGCAAAGGCTTCCCGATTGCCCGTCAAGCTTTTGTGGACCCGCGAGGATGACATGCGTCATGGGATGTTTAGACCCAATTCGCTCCAGCGGCTGGAGGCGGACGTAGATGCCACAGGTAATATTCAGGTTTGGAAGTATAAGGTGGCAGGTCCTGGCAAGGTATTGTTGCATACTGGCGCAGAGATTCCTTTCTACAGGATTCCGCATCAATTACATGAAGCGGTCTATACCGAGCGACCAGTCAAGACATGTTCATGGCGGGCAGAGGGACACGGTCATAACAAATATGCCATTGAAGCCTTTGTTGATGAAATCGCGACCGACCTGAATGAAGATACTATTGAGTTTCACAAAAGAATGATGGAAGGAAACACTCAGGCGGTTGCTGTGGTGGATAAAGTAGCGCAAATGGCAGGCTGGGGTAGAATCCCAGGTGAGGGGCGAGCATTCGGATTCAGCTTTTGCGAGCGAAGTGCGATTACCGCTACTGTATTTGAAATTTCTCTTGATGCCAATACTGGAAAAATAGAAATTCACCGGGTTTGGATAGCACTGGATGCCGGCATAGTTGTGCAGCCGGACAATGCCACCATGCAGGTGGAGGGTGCCGTGATAATGGGTATCAGTAGTTCGCTAACAGAGCGGATCACTTTTGCAAATGGTAAAGTAGATCAGGAAAATTTTCACAACTATGAAATATTAAGATGTGCAAGCGCGCCAGAAACGATAGAGGTTGCGTTTATCGAAAGTGATCGGCCCCCGGTGGGAATTGGTGAGGCGGGGATACCGGGTATTGGAGGCGCGATCGCAAATGCCTTTGCGGCCCTTACGGGTCAACGCCTTTATCAGATGCCCTTTACACCCGAAAGAGTAAAGGAAGCATTGTCATGATCATAATTTGAAATGTGGTTTTTCTCTTTGAATTCAGGAGGCAAAACTCTTCGCGACAAGCTCACCCAATGCCGGCCCGTGCTTAAACCCATGTCCTGAACCACCACCCAAAAACCAAAGATTGCTTGCTTCAGGGTGTGGCTGGAAAATAAAATTGCCATCAGGAGAATTTTCATAGGGGCACACCCTGCTCTCCACAACTGGCGCACCTTTCAACCCTGGAAAGCGCATCTCAATAAATTTGCGCGCATCGGCCAGCACCTGTGGATTGGAGATTCTTTCTCCGGAAGTTGGGTCAAACTTTTCGCCTCGCCTGTCCACTCCGATCTTGAAGCCGCGATTCGCGTTGCCGGGTATGCCATAATAAAAATCCTGTCCGTCAACGTCCACCCATGCCGGCAGTTGATCATACATCAATGACTTATCTTTTGGAACACCAAAGTAAAACACCTCCTGCTTGGTACAAGTGATGACATCCTTTAGTACTTCAGGAAATAATTGACCCAGCCATGAACCACAAGCAAATAGATAGGCATCTGTTGTTTTTATTGAACCATCGGAAAGCCTAATGTTTAACAGTTGCCCCGACTTCAGCTGGCCCGGCTCTACGTAAGCCTGAATAAAATCTCCACCCTCCTTTACAAAAGCCTCGAGGACCGCCTGGCAACTCTCGCGCGCTTTCAGATACCCGCCAAAAGGATCGAGATAGGCATGGTGTAAGCTTTTCGTGCTGATGACCGGGTATCTCCTTTTGACTTCGTCAATGGACAAATACACATAGTCCATCTTATGCTTTTTGGCAAACGGAATGGAGTCATCTACCAAAGGAGACGAAGCATTGTAACAAAGCCAAATTACTCCAGAGTTAAAAAATAGTTTTTTATTCCACTGTGATTCGTGTTCCTTCCACAAGTGTAATGCACGAACGTTCAGGTCAAAATAGAACTCGTTGCCGCCATAGGTAGATCGAATCACCCTGGTTTCATCACCGGAGCTAGAGCGAGAGTTGCCGGCACCCCAGGCGTCTATCAAAGTAACTTTGTAACCACTGCGTAACAGGTACAAGGCAGACCAACCTCCAAATGCGCCAGCTCCTACTACTGCGACACTTGACCCCGTTGGAAGGCCTATTTTATTGTGTTGAAATCCTTTGGGCGATGGGGCGAAAGTGTTTGTGCTCAAGATGTAGAATTATGGCCTAAACTAATCCCGTTCTAGCATGTTTCAAATTAAGCCGAAAAAAATGTGCATTTACAACAGGTACTTTTTGTCCGCCAACCGGCATCTTTGGTTGCATTTAAACTTTATACTTGCGCTCGTTTTATGTTGTCATTCATTCACAAAATTCCCATTCTCACTACCGTTTTGTCAGCGCTTTTTTTTGTGGCACTGTACCGGCACTGGGACGCAAAGGGAAGACCTTCGTACCTGTTTTGGTGGACGCTGGGCGTACTTACCTATGGGCTGGGTACGTTGACAGAAAGCCTGGTAGGGCTGTTCGGGTGGAGTGCTCCGGTATTTAGGGCGTGGTATATTTTAGGAGCACTGCTTGGTGGATTCCCCCTGGCGCAAGGCTCGGTTTACCTCATGTTTAGTAAGCGCACTGCCAATATGATGGGAGGAGTCGTGGCGGTTATCATCTTCGTTGCATCCATTTTGGTTTTGATGTCTCCCATCAACTATGATTTGGTCGAGCCTACCCGCCTGACAGGTGGTGTGCTGGCCTGGAGCAAGGTCCGGTTGATTACTCCCTTTGTAAATATTTACGCGTTTATTTTTTTGGTTGGCGGGGCATTTTATTCGGCTTACAAGTACAGCAAAGAGGCAATCTATCGGAACCGGTTCCTTGGTAACTTATTCATCGCGTTTGGAGGTCTTCTACCAGGAATAGGCGGGTCGTTCACAAAGTTCGGCTATACAGAGGTGCTGTATGTAACCGAGTTGATGGGTATAGTCCTGATTTATTTTGGGTACATTACAATCAGACGCGACAAAACCTTGTCGGTCTACGCGGTTCAGCAACCGCAGGCGTTATGAGGCCTTTCTGGTGTACGGAGCGTTCCTCATTTCCCGGATAAGCGCAAGGTCATTGGCGCTGAATGATTCAGTTTCATTGTTTCGTGATGCGATAAATTCCTCTAGGCTGCAGTAAACCCTGATTCTGTACTTCCAGATTGTTTTTGCTCCAATTGCCTCCTTGAATTCCCGGATGCTTACATTTTTATCTACCCAGTACATGTCGTGGTCGTCCGAGCCCGCCCCACTGCCGATGTATCCAGGCATATAGTTCAGGTCAGAATGATTCAGCCGCCTGGCAACCTCTGGTTTAAAGCCATCTTCACCGGTAATATATAGTGTAATCCAATCCATTTTTCGTTCTTCCAATCTTTCTTTCGTCACGAGGGTCAAAGGCATATCTTATATTTTGTTGTTCCTGCTTTAACCCAATTAAAATATCTCTAGCTTTTTTCTATCCCTCTTTCGTTCAGCATTAATACGTTTTTTACCCCCGAAAGATTCAGCGATCTCTGTCTTTTAAGTTAATAAAAGGTAAACAGCAGGTGAACAGAAAATTTCCTATTTCCGGTTTTCGAAAATCTTCCTGGCTTCGTTGATATTGTTCAATGTGAGCTCCTTTTCACTCTCTGTAAGGTAGGTTTGGAGTGTGGCCGATTCACGCACCCTGTCAATCCACTGTAGAAAATATTCCGCATCCACCTTTGAGCGTATCGGTTGATTGTTCATCAGAACATAGATGGCGCTGGTGGTTGCATAGGGGTAAAAGTCCTGAATTTCTGGTGAGGCGCTGTCGTTCCACGCGCGCAGTAACACCCAACTGCTTTGGCTGATTTCCAGCTTTCCCGAAAAGTCGGCAGCAGTTTTTTCGCCATTTAGTGCAATCGATTTGGCTACTTTTCCGTTGACGATGATTTCGAGGTGGTCCATGGGAATTACCGACCGCATGAATCCCTCAAAATTTATTTTTGCTTTCTTTCCGGTTAGCCGAATTTCTGAACCCAGCACCTTCCCATTGACTTTCAATTCGAGAATGGCACTGTTGGTGGCCAGCGACCGGCCTTCCTTTAGACCTTTCAGCCAGGCGTCACGCCTCTGAGCAGGATTGTCCGGAATAGATCCTAAAGAAATGTAGGTTCTGTCTACTCCGACCGGGCCGCGAAGTGAAGCGTAATTGGCCATCGCGTCCGTGCCTCCCGCTGCACTGATCTTGAATCCACAGTTGAGCAACCGGTGCCACACTTCTGCACTGGGCTTGTGATAACTGAACCCCACGGTTTCATAATAATCGATATGCCCCAGTGCTACATCGATGGGTAAGGCGTTACTGATGGTAACCTTGGCAGGATCTGGTGCTTCGTAGAACGGATGGACGTACCCTACCAGGGCATTTTGTTGGTGCGCAAGATCAGCGATCACCGAATTGGACGGATGGACACTTTGAATGGCGGTGTTGGGATAACCGGAATAGCCTGGAATAAGATAATGATCATTCAACCCCAACAATCCCATATGACCCCAATAACTGGTGTGATGTTCCTGAGAGTGAAGCAGCAGTACCTCACTGTCTGATGATGGATCAGGTTGTGTAGAAAAATAGTCGATATCTGGAATTCGTTGTTCTTTGTTCACCACTGTATTGAAGACAATGTCAAGATCTTCAGCTTTCGCCTGATTTACCATTGCTTCAGGTGCATTGCGGTAATGCCCACCATAGTTCATGTGCACATGCACATCCGCACTTACCCAGTCGCTCATGTTCACCGGGAACGACAAGGGTTCGATGGTTACGGTAAGACTGGCCTGATCATCGGTGATATTGATTTGCTGATGATGAATTTTATTTTCCAGTCCGCGCCATACCCGAACATAGGCGATACCTTTCGGGAGTGTCACGATAGACTGTCCTTCAGAATGAAAGTAATACGTTTCGAATTTTTGTTTCGAACGGTCGAAAGCATCATCACCGTGCATCCAGGCGCCTTCCGGTGCATAACTTCTGCCATCTCCAGCCAGGATGGATATCCTCGATGGCAGGGCTTTTTGATTTTTATCCTGAACGTTGATCGTCAGTTGAGAAACAGGATGGATAAATTTTCTTTCTTCGATCTCGAGCTGATAACTTTTTCCTCCCAACACCTCGAATATCCACAATGCGGTGTTTCCGCCTTCATTTGAAATGTAGGCAATCCTGTTATTGTCAGGGGACCACCTTGGGTAGGTGGCATCAAATTTTCCAAAAGTGAGCGCGTAGGGGTCGCCTCCTCCGGCAGCCGTTGTGACCCACAACTGGTTCCACTGCCTTCCAAGATATGATGAATACACGACCCGCTTACCGTCATGCGACCAATCTGGTCGGGCTTTCCATGTGGTCTCTTCTTTTTGAATAAGTGTAAGCCGGTCCGGACGGGTGAGTGGCGCGGTGTAGATCGCACCAGTACCATAGATATTGTCCGGGTTACTTACGAATACAAGATTCCGGCCATCGGGCGACCATGAAGGACTGAGTTGATGATCCCATTGACTGTAATAATATCTTAGGATTTTTGTTTCGCGCTCGGGAGAAAACGGATTACTCTCCAATTGATCAACCTTTAGATCCCCAATCCAAATTCTGAAATGCCCTGTATTTTTGGTAGAGACGTAGGCGATCCGTTTTCCATCTGGTGAAAACCGGGCGTCAAGATTGACATCCCCGCCTGCGGTCAAGGGACTAATTTCGTTTGTCGCAAGGTTCAACAATTGCAGTTCAAGGGCATCTCCGGTGTATCGGGTAAAAATTACGTGCTGTCCGTCAGGCGACCAGTCTGGCTGGTAGTCGTAACCTGGTCCCTGGGTAATCTGAATGGTAACTTTTTCGTTGATTTTCTGTCTCCACAGCGACCCCGCCATGGAATATATTAATTCTTCGCCATCCGGAGACCAGGTGGCACAAGACGGCCCGGTGGTGAGTTGAGGGAGGTACATCTCTCTATAATAATAGTCGTGAGGCACGTCAATTTGTTTAAGCACTGGCTCGCGCTGGGCAAATGCGAGCATGGCGCAAAATTGGATACCTAAAAGGACTATGTGGCAAGGTCTTTTCATGAAATAAGCAGTTTGGCAATTTTAAGGTAGAAAAGAAAAGGCAAAAAACCAGCGAGTTCTTTTTGGGGTTCCTTGGCGATTTAGAGTGGAGGCTTGCACCAGGAATAAGTTTTTTCTATTTTCACCATTATCACCTCTCATATGATGCAAAGAATACTGAAGTTTTTCGTCTTGGTGCTTTTATGCGGCTGCACAAGTGAATCGGAAGATGTTACCGAATTGCCTGTTTTTTTTACTTTCAATACCCTGGATGATTTCGAGCTGGATGGCGTGGACAGGGAGTACTGGCTAATGATCTCCGACCAGGAAGGAAAAGAAGTTGGTATAAAAAAGTTCAAGAAGGGGGACCAGGTCGAATTCGCCCCACCAGCGGCACACAACGACAAGGACGTGTACGGCCTTACTTTTTTCAAGCTTTATAGGGACGGACAGCCGCAAAACAGCACTAAAATAATTCCCTACTTCTATTTTGAAACTTATACATCGATGGCCCCTGGCGAATACCTGCTTACCAGCAAAGCGGACTCAGGCGTTGAGCCGGTGATTCGGGGAAGCCATAAGCTGCAAGTGAATAATTATCCGGTTCAAAATCCCCAATTTATTTCTGTCAGCGGGCGCAATGTCAGGTTTGCTACCAATCTGGGTACAACCCTGGTCAGCCAACCTTTCTTTGCAGGTTTGTTTGAACCGGCTGGAGATATATTTTACCTAACGATACCTTCTCCAGGAGCTACGCCAAAATCCTATTTTGTGAAAGACGCGCAGATCGAACAAACGAAACTCATTGATTATCAAATGATGAAAACACCCACTACGCTCACCTACACAGTAGCTGGGGCAAGCAAAGCAAGCGGGTCGCTGCAGGCGCTTCCAGCACCGGGGCAATATGATTTGGCATTTACTATAAGTGATAATACGATGGAATTTTTCCAGCCTGCAACAAATTCGACCAAGCTGTATTTCGACCAGGACATGAACTACCCAGAGTATATTACCGAAATCGGGTGGTCGACTGGGAGTGGCGCCAGCTTTTATCGACTGGTTGGCAATGCTCCTGCAACTGGAGTCAAAAATCCGGAGTTTGAGGTCATCGCCCTTACCAAGGAAGGATCCAACTACCAACTTCGGACATCCGGTCAATACGATTTTAGTTCTGTAAGCGCTTCAGGTGCAATTGGTGTTCCATCAGACCCAGATGGCTATTATTTGTGGCAAATTCATGGTCCGCAAGGCGCTGATCAGAAAATTATTCTTCCGCCCGTTCCGATCAAGATCATGTCTTCACCTTTTGCAGGGAGACTCCAACAGGTTTTATTTGTATTTAACCGGGTAGAACTTGTTGAATATCCTTCATTGGATGGCTATGACGAATTTCTTCAATTTAAATTTAATTCCACGTTTCACCTGGATGCGAAGCACAAGGAACGATTAAGAAAAGTTAAGGTGTTTTAAACGGTCGGTTTGAAACAAATCATGTTCATAAGTTAGGAAATTGTGGCGCGTAAATCGGATCTTGCTTCCAAGATTGCACAAAGCATTACCCCATAGTTCTCGAGATGCCCCGTCAATGTAAAACATAGCTACTCAGACCAGCCGCCTCTGAAGTTCTACAACAACCCAAATAGAGACGGGGACAGCGGCCGCAATTACCTGTTAGACGGTTGTGCTCACCCTTATTGGCAGTTGTGCATTAAAGGTGCGATAGCAGTCATCCAAAATCTACCCAAATGCGTGATAGGAAGTTAAATTAAACTACAAGTATTTGCAGGTTTTTAACACGACCACGAATGAAAAGAATAGCAGTTACTTCAAGTTATCTACTTGGCACTTTGATAAGCCTGGCACAGGCCCAATCCATCCCGCCTGCCCTCCAGGAGTTGATACAGGCGGAAATTAATTTTTCCGATGACGCGCAAAACTCCAGCCTTAAGGAGGCCTTCATGAAGAATCTTTTGCCAGATGCGGTGACTTTTCAGCAGGGTAACATCGAGAAATGGTCAAGTGCGATGAACAAGTGGCCCGATGGGCCCGATACGGGCAAGGTTGTTTGGTACCCTGTCTACGCTGACATCGCATCTACACGTGACCTTGGTTACACTACGGGGCCATTGAAAATTTACAAGCAAAAGACCGATTCCGTGCCAGTGAATGTTTTGGTTTATAACACGGTATGGAAGAAACAGGTTGATGGGCAATGGAAGGCGATTGCTGACCTTGGCAGCGGCAGGTATGACGCCAATCAAATTCCCTCTAGTCCCGCGGTTCCCCAACTCAACACATTTCCACAACGTAAGTGGAAAATAGTCAACGCCCACGAGATCCAAAAAAAGACTGAAGAGGAGTATAATGCGGAACTTAATGGCTTTAAACGTTCATTCTTGTCATCGTACTTAGGCGATGATTGCCGTTTACATCATCCATTCCAGCAGCCTGTCATTGGAAAAAAAGAGGCGAGTCAGCTGGTAGAGGCGGGGCTTGAATATTCCGAATTTGAAGTAAATGGCAGTGGGATTTCAGCTTCAGGAGATTTTGCCTATTCGTATGGCACATTGCGGTACCACGTGACGGGTAATAATCCACGCACGTTGAATTTATGCTATCTGCGGGTTTGGAAAATTGAAGGTGGGAACAATTGGAAGGTGGTTTTGGACGTGATAGGATAATGGAAAAAGATTAAGAGATGTCGATGAGGTCCGTACAGGTGAGTGCCAATGATGATCTACCTCAATAAATAGCACTCATGATTCGAGTACATATTTGCAATGGACTGAGGGAACGACACGGATCGCCTCAAGGAGTAAAGAAAAATTTCACTGGCAAACTGCTTCACAAATAAATATATGAACCGCCATATCGCCTTCGTTGTTTGCGTCCTGCTGGCCAGCTTGACGACAGCGCAAACAATGCATAATGACATAAAGTCAAAATTGAAAGTATTGAGCCCTCTGTCTGGCAATTGGGTGGTGAATACCGAAATGATTTCGCGAGATGGCAAGTTAACAAAAGAGACTGGCAGTTACGAGATCACCTGGGCGTTGGATTCTACCTACCTTCGATGGACCGCCATGCTGAGAAATTCCACCGGTGGTTTACCACGGCAGTTCATCTGCTGGCTTACCTATGATACAGAAAAATCAAAATACAGGTTAACCTATATCTACAGTCGTGTGTCACTCATGGTTGTGGAATTTGGCGACTATGACGGAGAAAAAAAAATTTTGAGTACCACAACAACACTTAATTTGCCGCAGGGTGACGAATACCTCAGAACCGAACTGAGGCAGCAAGATCAAAATCATTTTCATTTCAAAAGTTGGTCCAGATTTGGCGATGAAGGCGAGTTTAATGATTTCAGTGCAACATTAGTGCGGCTGTGATGACGAGGCTAGAGCAGTCTAAGCCGATGTAAATAACAGAACTAATTTCCAACTCAAAACAACCTCCCGCTTTCAACTTCTTTCAAAACCTCGGGAACATTGGTAGGTTCTTTCTTGCTGGTGATGCGCTTGCTGATGATATGCGCTTTCATGCGGTTGGCATCGAAGGGTTGGCAAAGGGCGAGAACGTCATCCCTGGTCAACGTTGGATTTAACCAGTCGCGTTCATATGCTCTGGGTATGATTACCGGCATCCTTTTTTTGTTGTTGTGAATCTGCTCCATCAACTGGTTCGCTTTGGTGGTGAGCACTGAGTAGGTGTGTGTTATCGTACCATCCGATTTATTTTTCCAGCTGGAATAGATACCTGCCACGCTGAATATGGGTTGATCCAACACGGATATATAATGAGGTGTTTTTTCTTTTCCCTTTGAGTCCTCCCACTTCCACTCAAAAAAGCCGGACATAGGAATGAGACAGCGTTTGCCGTCTTTTAAAGAATCCCTGAAAGAGGGTTTGTCGAACATGTCTTCACTGATGCAATTCAATGTTTGGTTTCTGATCATTAATGCGTCCTCCAGGCCTTTGGTATACCAGGGTATCAGGCCCCAGGAAAACAGTCCCATTGAATCGGGCGCGGTGATCACTGGGCCCGGATGGTGATCGAAACCGTTTTCATGATAAAACCTATCCCACGATGAAACAATATCGTCCTGAGCGATGAGTTGGTAATGTTGCTCGAGATCGGTAATACTATAGACCTTGCTGCTGTGGTAACACATGGTATTTAAGATTTATCAATAGGTCTCGATAGCTGCCGCGCGACCCCAAAAAGTATCCATTACGCCCCCTCTTGCTTTTATCCGAAATTACGATTTTTGTTGAAAAGGCTGCAACGTACGATTGTTGAAAATGAGCGTGGAGAATTATTAACAACAAATGGGCGTCAATCTTGATATTGTAGTTTGGTTCCAAAGAGACTGCGCCTTTTTTAGGTCTTATTTGAGATTACCATGTTGGACCATCGCTGCGTGCGCCAATGCGAGGTTTTTTGCCTGGACTATTGACCTAAGATTTCTGCCTCTTTCAATAATTTATTGAGCTCGGTGCGATTAAATAAGTTTCCATTTATAATCACGCTGTTGATTGATCGGGTATTCCTGATATCCTCTAGCGGATTGCTGTCCAGGAGAACAAGGTTTGCTCCTTTTCCTGTTGTAATGGTTCCGGTTTTGTCAAATAATCCAAGGTATTTGGCTGGATTAACCGTTGCTGTCTGCAATGCTGCATAGGGTGTCAGACCCGCTTGAACCAAATTTTCAAGCTCATCATGAATGGCGAACCCTGGTACGGTGAACCACTGTGGCGAATCGGACCCGGTCATCAACGGGACACCAGCCTTCCACAATGCTTTTATCAATTTAAAGCGAATGGCGACATATTTTTCCCTGCTTTCCTTAGGGGGAGGATTGTCCCAATATTTGGCTCTTACTTTCCACGCATGATCCTTGATGTGGCTGGGTACGTATTTGAAGGCCGCATTTTGATTGGTTTGATCTTCGTCAATCCCAGTGGCAAAGAAGGAGTAGAAGAAATAATTGGTCGGTGTTACAACGATACCTGCATTTTTTATGCGCTGAACGAGCGATGGTATTTTTTCTACCTGTAGGAAAGGAACGGTCGCCCATGCTTTGGGCCGCCAAAGATTCATGTCTGAGACACTTTGGCCGTGATTATAACTGGTGTCGGGCAGCAATGCCTCGATAAACTCATCCATATGTTCGATTTGTTGCCCAGCTGCCAGGGCGGCAGGAAGTTTTATGAGGGGGCCAACATGGCCAGTTATTTTAAGCTCTTCTTCCCTGGCCGCCTGAGTTATCGCGAGATAGACATCAGGCTTCACCATAAATGCGATTTTGATGGCATCGTACCCCTCGGCTTTAAATCTTTTAACAGCTTCATCAGCATCCTTCGGATTATCGCAAAAGAATTCGAACGGATTTTCAGTAGATCCTATTCCCACGAAAGGAGGGCTTGCTATTAACAACCTTGGGCCGATCCATTCTTTTCTTCTCACCTTTTCCCGGGCGCCAAGATACGCAGGATGCCCTCCTTCGATTCTTACAGTCGTCAGCCCATTGGCGAGCATTAATTTCATTTCCGATTCGCAGGTATTGACATGCTCACCTTGTTCATAATAGAAATGGGCGTGCATGTCAAATAAGCCCGGTATCAGGTACTTACCCGTACCATCAATTAAAGTGGCAGTTTTAGGAATCTTAATGGAACGGCCAATCCTTTTGATAACCCCGTCCTGGATGACTACCGTCTGGTGCGGCAATGACCCTTCTGTAGCCATAGAAATTACGGTCACATCCTTGATTGCATAGGTTTGTGCCTGGGTGATTTGAATGAACGTAATAGATGCTAATAAAATGCAGGTGATCAGATAACAAGTTTTCCTTATTGTTACCATTCTTTTATTTATTGATATCATTTCCTTTTTCCAGTTCGTGAATCATTCTTTCGATATTGGCTCGGGCTGTGGCATCGGTAGTTTTTGCCAACCCGGACTTCATGAATGAAATTGCCTTCTTGTAATCGCCTTGTGCTGAATATCCCCTTCCCATTCCCACGTGCGTGTAGTACTCGTTAGGATACTTATCGTGGTTAGATTTAAATACTTTCAAAGCATCACTCACCAATTTTTGATCAACCAGCTGCCTTGCATAGGAGTGAACATCGTACATGGTGCCAAAGGGAATAGCTTCTTCCATAATTTTTCTTGCTTCATCATGCCTCTTCATTTTGTCCAGGACAGCCGCTTTCGCCTGTAACGTTCTGAAATTCTTCTCGCCCATTACGCGAAATGAAATGGCGCGGTCAGCCCATGCAAGCGCCTGATCCAATTCGTAGTCATTCTGCACACACCAATAAATTCCAACCAAAAAATCATAGTAGTCACGGGTTGTCCTAAAGTCGCTTTTAAAAGCTTCCATTTGCAATTTTTTGGTGTCAGCTTCTACTTTGAATGCAATGATCCGTTTTTCCCACAACATGGCGATGGTGGCACTGCTTTCTGTTTGGTTTATAAACTCATATTTCAGCCACTCGACACTTTCGCTCGATGTTTTGTTAGTCACCACTACTCTCAAGGCGTCTTCCTTTTCATCGTAGTAGAAGCTGCCCCACGAATTGTTTACTTTCGAGAAGATCAGGGTGCTTTCCGTTTCCCCAAGGCTTATAAAAAATCCATATTTTCCGGCAGGCAATTCTTTGCCCTCGACACTTACCGGATGCGAAAATGAAATCGTGGTATTTTCATTTGCCCCTGCTCTCCATGGTGCGGCATTGGTAGTTCCGTGCCCCAGGTCCACAAATCCATAGTGAGCCACAGGCGTGTTCCAGATTTTACCCTCACGTCCTTTGACGCCAGGTCTGTTGTAGCTGATTTCCACTTTCACAACTCCGATTTGTTCAGACACAAATGCCCGCTTGTTACCACCATATGGTTCACGGGTTACAGGCATAATCTGACCTGTGGTTTGTGCAAACGAGATTACCCAAAGCGAAACGATAATGATCTTTTTCATAAGCCAATTTTTTCCTTAGATAAACTTATTTCTTCAATCGATGGTCATGCCTAAGGTCGATTTTTTGGTGTGATCAGAGAGAATACCGCGATTGTGTTGATGAAATGATCATGGTCTGTGAAAATCATACGAAAATAGGTTCTGATCGGGGAGGTCAATTTCACCTTCGAAGTTGGAAAAAGTGAAATTTGCTTTTCAAGCAATGCGTGAGGTGACGGCAACCGCTCAAAAAATCAACACGGTTGGGGGAGGTAGATTCCTCATCATTTCCTTTTTGGTAATTTTGGTTCAAACCCAACACATCTTTAGATCGTAATTGCAAAGGAACAATGGTTAAAAAAACCGCTAAGCCCGTGAAAGTTTGGATAGTAGAAGACGATCAGTTTTTGAGAGAAAGCCTGGTTGATATCATTAACAGTTCTGATAATTTTCGTGCAACAAAAAGTTTTAGAACGGGAGAGGAAGCAATTAAACACCTTAAGTCCGAGCAGCCCGAGTTTATTTTAATGGATATAGAACTTCCTGGAAAAAACGGAGTTGAATCGACACTGGCCATCAGGCAGCAGCATCCATCCGTTCAAATTGTGATGGTTACTGTTTATGAGGATTCCGATTTGGTTTTTAATTCACTCAGGGCTGGAGCCTCCGGATACATCACGAAGAGTTCCAATTTTGAGCAGATCATCAAAGGTTTGCAGGAAATAAAAAATGGTGGGGCCCCTATGAGCAGCAGGATTGCTAAAATGGTCATAGAAAGTTTTCATATCAACTACCAATCTCCATTAACCCAAAGGGAGGCAGAAATCTTGAAACTTGTAGCGGAAGGAAAGACGTTCACGCAAATTTCAAAACAAGTATTCATCGCTCGCGAAACCACTAAGACGCATGTACGAAATATTTACAGGAAGTTAGAAGTAAATTGCAGGGCCGATGCGATCGCAAGGGCGAATCGTGATCATCTTATTTGAGCGAGGTTTCTGTTTGACCGTTGTTAACCGGAAGCTTTAACGTAATCGTAGTGCCATTATCGGTAGTAGTCATGGTAAGCTGTGCCCCAAGGCGACCTGCCCGGGTTTTCATGTTGTTGATACCCCGTACCGCCTTTTCCCATACGTCCGTTGAAATACCTGTTCCATTATCTTCCAGGGATAGATGCAGTTCTGTGGGGGAGAGCTGGAGATGAAATGATACCCGGGTTGCGTTGGCGTGCCTGAAAGTATTGGTCATGGCTTCCTTGAATATGAGATTAATCTGTCGGCTATGGCCAAGGGGCAATTTGTGGCTGGGTGGTAGGTCGCCATAAAAGCCGAAATTAATATCTTTTTCCTGAAACATTCGTTCTCCAAAATCTTTCAGGTGAAGAACAAGGTTGTTCAATTCATCGTTATTGGGATCCAATGCCCAAACAAAATCTTTGGTGCCGGTAAGAATTTGATGTGAAAATCCGTGCAGCTTTTCGTAGGTGTTTTGTTCAAGAATATTTCTAATCCTGAGTAGGCCGATGTAGTTGATAAGCCGGGCCATCTGGTTGCCCAATTCATCATGAAAATCGCGCGCAATTTCTTTTCTTAATCTGGTTTGTTCGGAAACTTTTATTTCCTGTAGGTGGGTGGCAGCCCTTAACCTGCTCAAATTGTATAAGTAGGCCAGCAGAATAAAAAGCGCAATGATCAGAAATACAGCGCTGACCTTGAACCAGGTGGTCTGATAAATTGGCGGGTGGATAACAAAGTTAAATTGGGTTTGATCATGACGAAAGGTGCCGGACCTATCGGTCGCTACAAGGTTCAGTTTGTAGGTGCCAGGAAACAAATTGCTATACGTCACCCTTTTTACCAGAGATGGGATTGACCAGATTTGGTCGTGCCCTTCAAGGAAATAGCTAAAAAAATATTGGTCCGGGTCCCGCTTATTGATTTTGTTAAAATCAAATGTCAAGTGATTTTCATTGTGGGCAAAAGAATGCTCCTCTTGGCTGTAATTTGATTCGATGATTGGCGTGAAACTTTTATCCGTTGGTGTTCCATAAAATAGTTTAACACTGCTAATATGGAGGGGGGCGGTGCTGGGTTCTTTCCATTGTCCCTTAAACCTGTATAACCCATCGGCAAGTCCAAAATTGAGGATGTTACCTGATTTATGATAAGCGCCCTGGTTGGTTTCCAGTCCCAGAAGTCCGTCTTTTTCATCAAAATGTGTTAGGCCGGATACCTTGCCGTCTGTCAAATGAAGGAAATCAATCCCACGTTCGCTTCCCAGCCAAATTCCTGAATCTTCTTTGAAAACAAAGAATATTGAATTGGACGCCAGTCCACGAGTAATATCAATTCTTTCAAGGGAATCGCTTGTGAAAGAGTATAGAAATATGCCTTTTCCCAAAGTACCGATAATGATCGTGTTCTGGTCCATCCAGTCCATGTTCATGAGTTCAATCCCCTCCAGTTCGGGCCTTTCTATTTTTTCTGTGCGATCGCCTTGAATCTTCCATAATCCAACATTGGTCCCGATCACAAAAAAATCATTCCACTTGTTGTATGCGATAGACCACACCACGGTCGTCTTAAATGCCTCGATGGTATTAACATCTCCGCGGTCATTCATGTGGTACAATCCCCGCTCGGTAGATCCGAAATACGCGTTGTTAGCTTTATCAAAAGCCCCGCATCCGGCACTGTTGATCAGCGCGCTGGACTTCCAGATGAGTTGGCCTTCATGATAGCTGGCCAACCCACCTGCGGTGCCGATGTAAAGTTTGCCATTGTTGTCCGGGAGGATGGTGCAAACATAGTTTTTGGTTCTTGACCCAAAGTCATATTTTTTAGTCAAGTGGTTGTTCTCATAAATTTTTATTCCCTGGTAGGTCGTTCCAATCCAAAGTTGGTTCTGATAGCGCTGAATGGCGGTTACGGGATCATCACGATCCGGATCGTCCAGAATTTTTTGGAACAGATATGGGTATATTTTTACGAGCCCACGGTCCGTACCCAACCAGAAATTCCCCTCTGAATCGATTATTTGTGCACCGACCAGGTAGTTTACCTTTTGCTCTACAATGCGATCGCTCTCCGATTTAATGGTGAACAACACAAACCCATCCAATCCAATATAGGCCTGATTAATTTTGTCGAATCCAATGACATTGTGGGGGACATCCAATATCTTATCCAATGTCTTGTTGTTAACTCGATACAATCCTCCGTTTGTGGACACGAAAAGGTCATCTCCTTGATAGAAGGCCGAGAATAAATTTGTAAAGCGTCCATCCGGTTTTATGGAGTATAATCCTTTTTTATCAATGATGATCAGGCTGTTATCTCCCTGCCGGGTTTGCCAAATGAGGGACGTGCCCCTGATGTGAATGGTTTTTAAAACTTTACCAATGATTGCATGCTGGAAGGGTTCATGTATTGAATCCTTTAGTATCATCCCCAGCTCGCCATTATTCAGCGCATAAAAAGTGGAATCCTGATGATTAAAAATCCGCCTGGCGAATAGTCCAATTTTTTTGCCTACCTGATAATTGGTGAATTGCTGACCATTGTACCGACTTATTCCGCTATGCGTTGCGACCCACAATTGATCATCGGTCCAAAGTAAATCACGGATCATGTTATTTGGCAATCCTTCTGCCATGGTATAGTTCGTAAAGGTGTGGCCATCATACCGTGAAAGGCCACCGCCCAATGTACCTATCCACAGGTATCCAAATCTATCTTCTTGCATCGCACTAACCTGAGTTTGTGCCAGGCCCTGGGCAACGCCAAATTGTTGGATATTCAATTGTGCTGAAAGATTCAGACAACTAGCCTGCATAAGCAGGAGGAGGATGACATTAGTGCACACTTTCATTTTACACGGCAAATGTCTAAACAAAAAAAACGATTTGAAATTATTTTAAAAGTGCAGACGACACCCTTCTTGGGGTATGTAACCACGTTGGTCTTCCAAATACTTTGTTTGATGGAGTCGTACGAAGATGAGTAATAATTTTGAATTTGATCAGGTGTGGGATTACCCACCTCATGCATTAATCCCTTTGGCAGGTAGTGGGGTATTTAAAAATAACCTAATGTAGGCGATAGAAAATGAAAAATAGATCAACCAATTTTAAGCCTGGAATGAATGGCATGGCGCCAAATTTTTTTTCTGGCGTTTTATTAGTATCCGTATTTCGTGTTAATGTTTCTTAAAAATCAATGAGATGATGAGAACTACGCAAAAAAAGATGATAATGATCGTGGAGGATAGTGCTGAACTGAGGGAGAGTTACTCCCTGATTATCAACGGAACCAATTTATACGAAGTAATCGCGATGTGTGCCACGGCAGAAGAGGCGATAGGCAAGATCAGGAAGCGCACACCAGATATCATTTTGATGGACATTCAACTTCCGGGTATGAACGGGGTTGAGGCAACCAAGCAAATTAAGGAAAGGAATCATTTGATCGAGGTCATCATGCTAACGGTCCACGAGGACGATGATTTGGTGTTTGAGTCACTAAAGGCTGGCGCCTCTGGTTACATTACCAAGGGAGCTAATTTTATGGAAATGCTCCAGGCTTTGGATGAGATTGTATTGGGTGGAGCCCCCATGAGCAGCAAAATTGCCAGGATGGTAATCAATAATTTTCACGCGAATTTGAATTCCCCACTTACCAAGAGAGAGCGACAGATCATACAGTTCATGGCCAAAGGATGGACCTATTCACAAATAGCCGAGGAACTCTCCATATCCAAAGCCACATCAAAAACGCATATTCGGAATATCTACACGAAGCTGAATGTAAATTCAAAATCCGAGGCAATCGAAAAAGCATCTTCGGATAAGATATTGATCGGGAGCATGTAATTATTTCGAAGGCCGATCGTCCACGTCTTACCACCCTATTAATTTGTTCAATTTTAATTTCTGGTATTGTATCAGTAAATCCCTATTGGATAAATGATGCATCCTGACGAACGATGCAGTTTGGCTTGGATGATGTCTCTCAGGTAATGTGTGCTCGCGGATGCAGTTGTTGATTCAAAATTCAGGCATTGTGCCCGATACCCTTCAGATTCAATTTTACATACGTTTGTTCTAAGGCAATGAGGGAATACCTATTGCTAAAACTAAACAAATATCTATGAAGAAGTTTTTACTATTGTGCTTCTCATTCGTCTTTGTGCTCAGTTCATGGGCACAGGAGCGGGTGGTTTCAGGTAAAGTTACAGCCTCGGAAGATGGCTCGACTCTACCTGGCGTGAACGTGGTTCTTAAGGGGACCACGAATGGAACGGTTACCGATGTGGATGGTAACTACCGATTGAATGTACCGTCCTCAGGCGGAACATTGGTTTACTCGTTTATTGGTTTGCAAACCCAGGAGGTGGCCATTGGAGAGCGCTCCATCATCGACATCAGGATGGGTTTGGATGTTCAGCAGTTGACTGAGGTGGTGGTAACCGCCCAGGGTATTGAGCGTGAGCGTAAGTCCATGGGATTTGCCTCTACGACCATATCCGCTTCTGACATTGCGAATAAGCCGGAGACAGACCTTGGTCGTGCCCTTCAGGGCCGTACGCCTGGTCTTCAGATTTTGAACACCTCAGGACTTGCCGGCTCAGGATCCAAGATCAATATCCGTGGTATCAGTTCAGTATCAGGGAACACGCAGCCATTATGGGTTGTGGATGGAGTGCCTATAAATACAGCATCCAATGATACGAACCAGAACTTCCGAGATGGTCAGATATCACCTACCCGCTTTTTGGATTTGGACCCTAACAACATTGCCACCATCAACATCCTTCGTGGCTTGAGTGCAACA
This sequence comes from uncultured Ohtaekwangia sp., assembly GCA_964655635.1. Classification (GTDB taxonomy): domain Bacteria; phylum Bacteroidota; class Bacteroidia; order Cytophagales; family Cyclobacteriaceae; genus ELB16-189. Next base: position 118,511 of record CAZZNH010000001.1, on the reverse strand, counting down.
ACGTTGTACGGATCGCAAGGCCGTAACGGTGTGATTCTGGTAACGACCAAGGCCGGTGCCAGTGGTAAACAGACCAGGAACTTTGAGGCATCTGTAAGTCAGTCAGTGTTTGCCGTGGAGGCCGTTATCCCCCAATTGCAGAACAAATGGGGAAATGGATTTGACGGAGACTATGGAGAGTTCTTCAGTAACTGGGGCTACGTGTTTGATGGCAATGTACCGCCAAACAATCCACCTCACCCATATTTTGAGCACCGAAATACTTTTCCGCAGTTTCCCGAGTTCAGGCAGGCAAGTCCACTCAACAGTGCCTACGATCCTGCAATCGGATCGTACACACCGGTAGCTCAGCCCGATAACGTTAATGACGTGTTTCAAAAAGGAAGCTCAACCAACACTTCATTCAACATCGGGGCACGTAACGAATTTGGAAGCATCAACTTCAATTTCAGCCACCTGGATGAGAGCGGATTTATAAAAAATAACAACCTGGAGCGCAATAATTTCTCACTGGGAGGGACGGCAAAGTTGACAGACAAATTTACAATGAACAGCGTATTCAACTTTGTGCGCACTGAGTTTGAAACTCCTCCAACAGGCGCAGGAACTGGTAGCAACTCACAAGGGGCGCCTTCCATTTTTGCTAACCTGTTTTTTACCCCCCGCAATATAGATTTGACGAACTGGCCTTTTCAAAATCCAGTAACGGGTGCATCGGTATATTATCGGAACGGCAACGACATTACCAACCCACGCTGGACACTGGACAATGCCAGACAAGGATCTGTTACCAACAGGTTTTTTAGCAATGTGAGCTTCAACTATGACATCACCGACTGGTTCAAGTTATCCTACCGCCTTGGATTGGATACATACAGCGAGAAACAAACACTTTGGGTTAACAGAGGTGCCGTAGGTTTTCAGCCTGCTGTATTGGCATTTGCAACCGGTTTGTACCGTTCAGTCGATATTACCAACACCATTGCCGATCACTCGGTCATAGGAACGATTCAGAAGAAACTGAATGCAGATTTAGATTTGACGGCCATCGTTGGGTTCAATGCAAGGAAGGATGATTACGTTCAAAATGGACTGGAAAGTTCTGGACAAGTGGTGTTCGGTTTGATTGAGCACAGGAACTTTGCCAATACCCAACCCAGGGATTTGCGAAACTCTGCCTTATCAAACCTTAACAGGACGGAGAGCAGGACGTGGGTGGGTGGCTACTTTGACGCTGGCTTAGGCTACAAGAACTTCTTGTATTTGAACATCACCGGTCGTAACGACTGGGTGTCTACTTTGGAGAAAGAAAACCGCGCGTTGTTCTATCCCGGAGCAAGTGCATCGTTTATTCCTACAGCCGCATTCCCTGGTTTTGCAGCCGGGATTTTGGATTTTTTGAAATTGCGAGCAGGTTACGGAACATCAGCTAACTTCCCTGATCCGTACAATACGAGGCCAATTCTTAACACAAATTCGGTTTACCAGGTAGACGCGATTGGTACTGCATCATCACAAGGATTGGATATCACCCTGGCGAATCCTAACCTGAAGCCAGAGCGGCAAACCGAGATGGAGTTTGGAGTAGAGACACAGGCGCTGGATAACAGGGCAAAACTCGACCTTTCGTTTTACAACAGATCGGCCAAAGATCAGATAATTACCCGCACGCTTGATCCGGCTGCAGGTTATCAACAGACCCTCATCAACGCAGGGGAAATTAGCAACAAGGGTATTGAGGCGGGAATGACGGTGACACCGGTTCGCAGCAATGAAGTCACCTGGAATCTTCGTGTAAACTGGACCCGTAACGTGAGCGAAGTCGTGAGCTTGCCAGAGGGTTCTAAGGAAATACTAATAAATGGGTTTAGCAACCTGGGAAACTTCGCCATCGAAGGGCAACCTTTTAATGTCATTCAAGCTACTTATGGCTTAAAAAATGCGGATGGCGTGTCATTGATTGACGCAGCTGGAAATTATTCGATTTCCCCCGAGATTGGAATTATCGGAAATCCAAATCCCCAATGGCTTGGATCATTGATGAGTGACCTGACCTGGAAGGGCCTGACTTTTGGCTTCCAGTGGGACTATGTTCATGGCGGAGATACGTATTCATTCTCAGCAGCAGCTACCGTGGCCCGTGGCGTAGCGAAGGAGCTTGAAGATTTTGATCCAAGGCTTCCGTTGATTATCCCCGGTGTATTGGAATCTGATGGCGTAACGCCCAACAACATTCCTATGCCTCCATCGCAATACTTCTTTGGAAATTCGATAATAGGCAGCGATGCGAACGATACCGGTATCTTCGATTCATCACGGATTCGTTTGCGTGAGGTATCGTTGAGTTACAACATACCACAAAATCTGATCTCGAAGTTGGCCATACGCAGTGCAAATCTTTCGCTGGTGGGCAACAATATGTGGTTCCGGGCAATCAATGCACCGAAGTATTCACGTGTTGATTTTGATCGGACGGCTTTCGGAGTGGGCAATGGCGCAGGGTTCGATTTCCTGGGCGGTCCATCAGCCAGGCGCTATGGCGTTAACCTCAGGTTAACTTTCTAAGGAGTTTATGATATAAAGGTGATAGGTATTAAATGCCTGCCGAAAGGCAGGCATCTACAACTAATAATTGAAAAAAACATGAAAAAGATTTATAAAATAATGGGATTGACCTGCGTCCTGTTCGCATTGTCGTGCGACCTGGACAAGGATCTTGACAACCCGAACGAAGTAGGCCTTTCTACTGCCGACCCTACTTTGCTATTAAATGGCGTGCAGAGAGATTTTGCTGCCTTTTTTGAAAAAGTCAGCGGTGCCGACCGGGCCCTGGTGACAAGGGGCGTTGACGAATTGGTTCGGATGCGTGTGATGTCCGGAGGGTTTACCTACCCAACTTCATTCTTACCGCAAGGCCAGAACTTTGCTTGGATAGATGCTTACCAAAAGGTGCTCGTAAATATTGAGGTGCTGCTCCCGTTGGCAGAAAACGCAAATCTAACCACGCACATTGGAGTTGCCAAGGTTATCAAGGCGTACATCCTTCTTACTTTGGTTGATGTCTACGGAGATGTGCCGGCCACTGAGGCGCTTAAGGGCCGGGAGGGTAATCTGAATCCGAAGGCGGATCCAGGTAGCGATGTATATGCCATGGCGATTAGTGCGCTTAACGAAGCAAGGACGGAGCTTGCAAAGCCAGCGGCTACGGCCGGGGCCGCTCTTACCCGCGACATTTTTTATAATGGCAATCGGGCCAACTGGTTGGCGTTGGCAAATTCTCTGGAGCTGAAAGCGCAGCTGAATATGACGGCACAGCCTTCGCTAAAGTCTGCTGCAACTACAAGAATAGCAGCGCTATTGGGCGAAAACCTGGTGGATACCGATGCGGAGGAGTTTACCTATAAATATGGTACTGCTGCAGTGCCGGCAACTTCGCGACATCCTTACTACAGGGATACTTATCAGCCTGTGGCTGGTTCAGCGAATGGTTGGATCGGTAACCACTTTCTGAAAGAGGTATTCAATGGTTTAGGGGTGCAGGATCCGAGGTGGCGCTACTACTTTTACCGGCAGGTTGGAAGTTTAGTGACTGGTAACCTGGTATCTCCGAACGCGATCTCATGCATAAACGCAAACGGGCAATTTGTTGGAAAACCCATTCACTACGTTACAGCAGATGCGGTTTATTGTGGTTTTGACCCCGGTTTTATGGGCCGTGACCATGGCAATGCGGAGGGGCGCAACCCGGATGCGCCAGTGATAACCGCACCTGGAGTTTATCCGGTTGGTGGTAGACTGGATACGAATCCAACGGGTGCTGCAGGTAATCCCAGTTATGCCTCAACAACTCAGTTAGGACAGGGAGCCAATGGAGCAGGTATCTTGCCGATCTACATGTCTTTCTTTACGGATTTCATGAGGGCAGAGGCTATCCTTCGCCTGGGTGTGGCCGGTGATGCCAAGCAAGCCATGCTTGATGGGGTAAACAAGTCCATAAACCGGGTGAGATCTTTTTCTGTGAGCAAAGGTCAGACCTTGCCAGCCGGCCTTGAGCCTGCACAAGTGATCTATACAGCGACCTTGGGTGCGGCTTATGATGCGGCCACAGATAAACTCGATGTAACGTCTAAGGAATATTACAAAGCGCTATGGGGAAATGGTATTGAGGCTTACAATCTATACCGCAGAACGAGCTCTCCTAAAAATCTTCAGCCTATCCGCGCGGTTCCTGGTACCGAAGGTCCATTCTGGAGGTCGATGATTTATCCTGCTTCATTTGTAAACCTGAATGCGAATGCCCCTTCCAATGAAGGTAAAGCAACACGAAAAGTATTCTGGGATGGCAATCCGGACGATTTAAAATAATGAATGAGGTGAACCGAAGGGGCTTGTCCATGTGACAGGCCCCGCAGGTTCTTATTAACAATACTGACATGAAAATAATAATCAATAGAATAGCCATGCTTACGATGTTCGTACTGATCATGGCTTGCAAGGATGATTCGTTGGATCCGTTCCGACTTCAAGAAATCAAGAAGGGATCATTACTCGCTTTGCGGGCCAACGATGGTACGCAAGGGACTATAAATGTGAACCAAAATTTTTTCCTCAAGGACAATATATTGGGAACAGAGACCTTCAGTTATGTTGCAGATTTTATTTCCGAGGATCAAAGCCTATTGGAAAGTGTTGAAGTCTACGCGCGAATACTGACTGGTCCGCGCTCGAGAGTGGCGACTGTGGCAGGCAGCGGATTTGTTTCGCCAGCTGAAGGAAGGCCCAGGCAAGGTAGGGTCTCTGTGAGTCTTTCCACTATTTTGACAACCCTAAACGTGAGTCCTGCGTCACTGAATCGTACTGACCTGATCATTGAATCAGACATCATTCTGACTGACGGGAGTACGGTACCGGCATCGGCCATGACAAATCCAGGATTGTTCGCGGCAAATGCATTTTTTCCTGCTCATTCTCTGAACTACCTGGCCGAAAGGTCATCGGACTTTGTGCCAATAGCCACATTGAAGATGGCCGGTGAAGTGGTAAAGAGTTCGACCGGAGCCATTACGCGTCCTGTATTTCCCTTAAGGGCGGGAGCGAAGGATACGGTGTTTGCCACCTACGACCAGGATATCACCAACACCCCTACTTTCGCTTACAGCAACCAGGCAACAACGTCCGCTGCCGTGGGGGTGACCGGCTCGGGCGTGGTGAAGAAAAGTGCGAGAGTATTTTATGAGATCGTAACGGCTAGCCCGGGATTCACTGGCGCGGTAACAGCAACAGTTTCAGGAGCGACAGCGAACACTTATGGATTGCCACTGGCCCAGGTTGCCAGAACTCAGACGATCAATGTGGATAATACGGCACCGGTGAGAACAGCTACCAGTACGGGAACCAGGATAGGTCGAGGGCAGTTTGTGACCATCAGTGTTACCTTCAACGAGGCACTGAGTAATAAAGCAGCAGACAGGATCAAGATAACCATCGATGATCCCAATGATAAGTTGAAGGAAGTCACTGGACAGGAGATGACGGTGGCAGCCAACGGACTATCAGCCTCATACTTGTTCTTGTTTGAGGAAATCAATCCGGCAAACCCTGCAATACATGGTCCGCTGACCATCAGCTTCACAGACGGTAGGGATTTGGCGGGGAATGCCACGGTGATTCCCAATGCATCATTGACAGTTGATGTGAACAAACCACCGGCACCAAGCGTACAGCCATTGCCATCTCCTTACGATCTTGGCACACAAATCAGGTGGGCGTGGACTCAGGGAACCGGACCGGGTAACCCGGGTGGGTCAACGACAGGTACGATTTATTGGGTGGCTGTGAACAAAGCCCACAGCGCAGACCCACAAACACCAGCGCCATTAAATGTAACCTTTGATGCAGATGCCAATGCGACCTGGGTGATGGACACTGATCCCAACTCGACAGCAAATCCGAAGGATAAGGTAGCGATTCGCCAGCAAGGCACAATTACCGTTACAGGTGGTAACTCTGGAACGAGCGGGTTATTAACAACGATTTTCTCGACATTCACCGCAAACAGGAAATTCTTGGATGATCGGAAGAACGCAGATCCGCTGGATGATGAGACGCTAGGCATGTCTATTTACGCGGTATTTGTCGGCAGCACAGGCAATGTGAGCGCGATCACTGCGGCACCTATTCCAGGATTGGAGAACATCATCATGGAATAAGACAGGAATAGAATCTCCATCAGTTTACAAAAAGGAGGGGGCCTTGGCCCCTTTCTTATTTTAACAGGAGTGGTAAACGATGCGCCTTCAATTCATTTTACCAAGCCACCGCGGAATAAGGAATCCAGAGTCTGAACGTCACCGATGTTATAGTATGACCGCCTCCACCAAAGCGGACGATGTTCCTGCTAAATTTCTTAATCCAGTTCTCTTCCATTGCGCGACCAGGCTCAACTACTTGTCAAACTGTAGTCAGCTTAATTTGTATCGATCCTTTTCAAATCACTTAATATCAAACATGCGTCATCCAATAAGTGAACAATCGTGTTGTACGATTTGACAGATACCCCTGGTGTGTTTACTGTTTAAGTTATGGTAAATCCGTCATTTACTTTTTTGACGCATCGCGGGGTATGGAAAGTCTTAGCTCAATTTTAAATATTTATTACATGAAATATTGGTTAAGGTTTGCGCTCATTGGATTGATTGTAAATGATTCGTGCGTTGACCGGCTCGCAACCGAATTACAACAAGGCAAACAGGAAATACTGGTTGTTGACGGTCAAATAACAGATGCACCGGGCCCTTACACGGTACGCCTTTCCAGTATCGCTAATCCCGATGATGTATTGAATTCTGTGGAGCCAACCATCGCCAAATCTGTTTCCATACACGATGACCAGGGCAATTCAGAGATACTCCAGGGTTTGGGCGATGGATTGTACAAAACGTCCATTAACGGAATTCGCGGAATGGTTGGAAGAAAATATCATTTGAAAATTGAGCTGATGGATGGAAGTTTATTTGAATCAATTCCAGACGAAATGAAGCAGGTTCCCGATTTGGATACATTGTATTATGAATGGGAAGAAGTAGCTACAATCAATGGACCTACTCGATACGGCTTCAGATTATATGTTGATTCAAGAGGAAAACTGGATGAGGACTCATTTGTCAGATGGAGGATCTCGGGAGTATATGTAGTCGAAACATTCCCTCATTTAAGGAGATTTAGCGATCACAATTGTTTTAAAAGACTAATAAATCCTGAGCCACCACCTCCGGATCCTCCTGCGTGCAGCGGATACATATACACGGGCTCCGGGGTTGGAATTACACATATACCAGGAATCCTCCTTCAGCAATCCGATTGCACCTGTTGCGTCTGCTGGGTAACTGATTTTGAAAGTAAACCAAACTTGAGTGATGAAGTAATTACAGCTACTAATTTCAAAAAGATCGAAGTTGGATTTGTTCCATTTGACAGTTGGAGATTTGGGCGTGGTAAATACATGATAAGGGCCGAACAAATGAGCTTAAGCAAAGAAGCCTTTGAGTTTTGGAAGGTTTTGAGAGATCAAAAGGAAGGTGCAAGTAGTTTATTTCAGCCCGCATTTGGCAAAGCCCGGTCTAATATATTTTCAACAAACTCCGCCAGGGAGGCCATCGGGCTGTTTTATGCGTCCGCTATTCGGAAGAAAATTTTAGACTTAACTGCAAACGATGCGCCACTGCCAATTCCCGAATTTGACATAGCTCCCATTGACAATTGTGTGTTGTGGCGGCCCTGCACAAAAGTATTCGGCAACGCTTCGACCTCTCCGCCAGATGATTGGAATTAATTTGATAACAAAGTGGAATTTAATTTTGCTCTTTAGATCAAAGGGTTCTGACTGCATCCATTGATTCGAGATTTATAATTCATAAACTCGCGGCATAGTTGCGCTGATGAATGGCTTTCGAGGGTCGCTAATTTTTTGCCAATTTCGCTTCCATTGTAGGCATAAGCTCGCTTACTTGGGGTAAATATTGCAAATCAGCATTGCCTTTATCCACCGCCAACCTGATCGTCCGTACCCTTCAAAATAAGTCGGGAGCCAGAATGAAAGTGACTAACCTGGGAGGTACCGTCATGGAACTTTGGGTGCCCGATCGTGTTGGAAAACTCGATGATATCGTGTTGGGCTATGACCACCCGGAGGAATACATATCAGGTAATTCCCACTTTGGAGCGCTGATCGGTCGCTACGCCAATCGCATCGCCAACGGGATATTTTGTTTGAATGGCAGCGAGTATCACTTGGCGAAAAACAGCGGGCCCAATTCCATTCACGGTGGTCCCGGTGGATTTCACAATGTGTTATGGGAAGTGGCCGGTTCAGATGACGATACCCTTGTGCTCACTTACAAAAGCGTAGATGGCGAGGAGGGATTTCCTGGCAATCTGGACATTAGTGTTACTTACACACTTACTGATGATAATGATTTTGCGATCGACTACGAAGCGGTGACGGATCGCGCAACGGTGGTCAACATGACGCAGCATTCTTTTTTTAATTTGGCGGGTGATGGGGCAGGGCAAATTCAAAGCCATGAATTAATGATCAATGCGGAATACTTCACCGAGATTGACCCTAATCAGATACCAACCGGGAAATTACTTTCCGCAGCAGGCACACCTTTCGACTTCAGGCAATTCAGATCCATTAAGGAAAAAATTGATGCCAATGATCCCCAGTTGAATCTGGCACGGGGATACGACCACAATTGGGTTTTGAAAAAGGAAGAAGATTTTTCTCTGGCGGCCGTGCTCCGGGATCCACAGTTTGGCAGGGTTATGGAAGTCTGGACCTCTCAACCGGGACTGCAAGTGTACAGCAGCAATTATCTTCACGACAGGATTAAGGGAAAACAAGGCAAGCCCTATCCTTTTCGGTCGGCCATTTGTCTGGAAGCCCAGCATTTTCCGGACTCGCCCAATCACCCGCATTTTCCTTCCACCACTTTATTACCGGGAGAAATATACAGGCAGCGTACGGTATATAAATTCCGGACCTACTGAAAAAATAACTTTCATTTTGATCCAAATGCCCATCTCAGAAATGCGGGCATGGCTCGCGACCATGTTTCGGTGTTGTGTTTTCCGCCATGTATTTCATAATAATGAATGTCATCGTAAGGGCGGTATCCTTTCCGGGTCAGTTCCGCTATCAGATCCAGCGTGTCATCAATGGAGTCAATGATGCCATTCCTGTTTCTGTCGTTGGTTTCATCATGAGTTCCTGTCTGAAACCAAAACTTTAGTCCTTTTTTGAATTTTCCCTTTCTGATCTCGCGGTGCATGAGCCGGTCGCGATAGTCAGAATAATATTTATTTGTAATATCTTTTTTGCGCCACCAAAATGATCCGCTGAAAACGCCAACCCTTGAAAACGTTTTAGGATTGTTCCATGCAATATCAATGGCTGAAAGTCCGCCCAAAGAGTATCCGGCAATGGTGTGAGGATTGTTCTGTATCGGGTATTGATGCAAGAGATAAGGTATTAATTCAGCGTTTATAAATTTTGAGTAGGCCTTGGCCTTGCTTCCTCGCCCAAGGTAGTCTGCCCTGGAGGCAATACCATATTCCTGGAGGCGGTCCGCTGCCTTTACTCCGGCTACGATAATAGGGCCAATGGTTCTGTCATTGGTTAGTCTTTCAACGTGTTCTTTGATATTTACAGCCTTGTTATCCTGTCCGTCATTCAACAGCAGCAAGGGATAGGAGGTGGTTGCGTTTTGATAATCCGGAGGCAGGAGCAATTCTATTTCGACATGCCTGTCGAGCAGTTGGGTATAACTCTCCCTTATGTTTTCCTGATTGTACTTATGTTTTTTGATCGTTTCTGTCTCAATTTTATTTGTCACGAAGCTCCAAATTCATTAGATTCCAATAAAATGCGCATTGTTCGTTGTTGATTAACACGCGCTGCAAAAGTAGTTTGATTAAAAATAATCAACAATGGCTTCGCAATCGATTGCAAATCTGTTTCTATGCACGAACATCACCACAAATGGTATTCTCCAAGTCTCAGTCGCGATGTTGATGTGTTGTCGTTTGGCACAAAAGGATATCCGGTCATTCTCTTTCCTACATCAATGGGCCGGTATTATGAGAATAGAGATTTTAAACTGATTGACAGCGTAGCGTGGTATGTAGACAATGGGTTGGTGAAAATTTATTGCCCTGACGGAATTGATCGCGATAGTTGGTACAATAAAAAAATTCATCCCGCGGACCGCGTGAAAAATCACATATGGTACGACCTGATGTTGTTTAATGAACTTGTTCCCCTTGCGCAGAGGGAGACCGGTGTCACCAGGGTAGCAACAGCGGGGTGCAGCTTCGGAGGGTATCATGCCACCAATTTTGGTTTTAAGCATCCCGAGGTTGTAAAGTATATTTTCAATATGGGGGCATCTTTTGATATCAAATCGCAATTGGACGGGTTTTATAATGATGATGCCTATTTTAATAACCCGCCAGATTTTATTCCTGATTCACAAAATCCGTTTTTCAACGACATGTTTGTGGTCCTCGGCACAGGCACGCATGATATGTGCTGGAATGCCAATGAGCAAATGGCAGCCATTCTCAGGAAAAAGGGGATCAATCACTGGCTGGATGTGCGACAAGAAAAAAATCACGACTGGCCGGTATGGAGGGAGATGTTTACCCATTACCTGTCATTGATCAAATAAGTGTCAACTAAAAGTAAATGTTATGAAAAAAATTGGTGTGCTGCATGGAATGGAAAGATCCTTCCCGAATGCATTGGTAGAAAACATTAACAAAATGGGGCTGAAAAACATTTCAGCAGAACCGGTTTTGGTTGACACGGTTCAACAAGGCGTGGACTCCGGTTATGCGGTAATTATCGATCGTATTTCACAGGACGTACCATTTTACCGCGCCTACCTGAAGAATGCAGCCGCCTCGGGGACTGCTGTCATCAACAATCCATTCTGGTGGAGTGCTGATGAAAAATTTTTTAATAACGCACTGGCGACCAAAGTTGGCGTACCCGTTCCGAAAACGGTCATACTTCCTTCGCATGAGCGACCCACAGACACCAGTGAAACTTCTTTTGCTAATCTCAAATTTCCCCAAAACTGGGAGAAGATATTTGAATACATCGGCTGGCCTGCCTATATGAAGCCACACTCCGGGGGTGGCTGGAAAAGTGTCTATAAACTCAACAACATGGATGAGTTTTTCAAGGCCTATGCAGAAACCGGCCAATTGGTCATGATGTTGCAGGAAGAAATTGAATTTGAGGATTATTTCCGTTGCTACTGTATCAACCGCTCCGATGTGCACATCATGCGGTACGAGCCAAAAAATCCTCATCACCTGCGATATGTATCCGACAAGGGACCGGCATCTGCAAAGCTGCTGGACAAAGTGAAGGAATTTGTGCTTACACTGAATCATGCACTCGGTTATGATTTTAACACGGTTGAATTTGCCGTGCGCAAAGGCACCCCTTATGCCATAGATTTTTGTAATCCCGCTCCTGACGCTGATGTGAATTCCGTTGGTCAGGAAAATTTTGAATGGATTATCAAGGCAGCTTCAAAAATGGCCGTTGAAAGGGCCGAGGCACAAGTACCCGGCAAAGACAATCTGACCTGGGGCACGTTCATTACTAAAGCCATCAATACCAAACCAAAGGCGCCAAAGAAGAGAACCCCCCGCAAGACGAAAAGTTAAACCAAGAAGTTATGGAGAAGTTCACGCTGGGTGTTGAAGAGGAGTACATGGTCATTGATCCTGTCACCAGGGAGCTGAAATCGCATGACCAAAAAATAGTTGAACTGGCCGGAAAAATAATGGAGGACCACGTCAAGGCGGAGATGCATCAGGCCGTGGTCGAAGTGGGTACCAGTATCTGCAATGATGTCTCCGAGGCTCGCCAGGAGATAATGAGACTGAGAAAACTGGTGGCGGGGGTTGCCGCAGAGCTGGGATTAAAGATTGGAGCAGCAGGGACGCATCCGTTTTCTCAGTGGAGCAAACAATTAATTACGCCAAATCCACGCTACGATGAAATAGTCAATGAAATGCAGGATGCGGCCCGATCTAATCTCATCTTTGGGCTTCATGTGCATGTAGGAATTAGGGACAAGGATATGGCCATTCATATCATGAACACCATCAGGTATTTTCTTCCGCACATCTATGCCTTATCCTGCAACTCGCCATTTTGGGAAGGACGCAATACGGGTTTCAAATCTTTCCGGACCAAAATCTTCGACAAATTCCCCCGCACCGGACTTCCTGATTTTTTTAACGACTGGCAAGAATATAAAAATTACGTAAACCTGCTCATCAAAACCAAGTGCATCGACAACGCTAAGAAGATTTGGTGGGATGTAAGGGTTCATCCTTTTTTTGACACAATAGAATTCAGAATCTGCGATGTGCCATTGTTAGTGGAAGAAACTATTGCACTGGCAGCATTGTTTCAGGCCTTGGTTGTTAAATTGTATAAATTGCGCCTGCAAAACGTGAGCTGGATTGTTTATACCAAGGCACTGATCAACGAAAACAAATGGAGGGCTTCGCGTTATGGACTGGATGGGAAACTGATTGATTTTGGAAAACAAACAGAAGTGAGCACCCGGGCACTCATAGTAGAAATTTTAGAATTTGTGGATGATGTAATAGACGAGCTCGGAAGTCGCGAGTCGATCAATTACATCCACAAAATCCTGGAACATGGAAACGGTGCAGACAGGCAGCTACGGGTATTTGAGAAAACAGGCAAGATTGAAGATGTGGTGGACTACATTACCGATCAGACGCTGGAAGGAGTCTAATGAGTGATAAAGCATGTCGATTTTGAAGCAAAAAATTAGGATAGCCATTTTGGATTTGTACAACGGTACGACCAACGAAGGGATGCGCTGTATAAAACAATTGGTCTCGTCATTTCAGGAAGAAATTCGTCAGCCTGTAGATTGTCAGATATTTGACGTCCGGGTCAGGGAAGAAGTGCCCGACCTGAATTTTCACATGTATATTTCCACTGGCGGACCCGGCAACCCCATGGAAAGCATCGGCTCAGCCTGGGAGAAAAAGTATTTTGATTTGATGGACGCATTGAGAGCCCATAATGAATCGTTTCCGGAACGGGCCAAACATGTGCTGCTGATTTGTCACTCATTTCAGGTGTACTGCCGTTATTACGGATTCGCCCAGGTTTCCGAGAGGAAGAGCATGTCATTTGGCGTAATGCCTGTTCATAAGACCATGGACGGGATTAATGATCCATTATTGCAAAATTTAAGTGACCCATTTTGGGCGGTAGACTCTCGTGAGTATCAAATACTCAAACCAGATTTAAATAAGATCGAAAAGACAGGCGCGAAAATATTATGCATTGAAAAAATCCGACCCCATGTTCGATACGAAAGGGCACTGATGGGCATTAGATTCAATGAGTTTATGATTGGTCTACAGTTTCATCCGGAGGCAGATGCTGAGGGTATGAAAATGTACTTTCAGCGAGAGGATAAAAAAGCGCTGGTGATCAAGAAACACGGTGAGAAAAAGTACCGGGATATGTTGGAACATCTGGATGACCCGGATAAAATTCTCGAAACCTACAGAACCATTATTCCCACATTTCTTAAGAGGGGATCACCCGTTGGCCAAAAGGCGGTTGCATCATGAATCCCTCAATGCGAGCGGAATTCAACCGCCACTTCACACGGGAAAAATACCAGTCGTTCCTGGATGACCTCAATCGTGCTTATAATTATGAAATCACGTTTCGTGTTGCGGAGAGCCCATTATTCATTGACAGGGAATTCAAGGCCAAACTCATTAAGGCATCGGACCAAATTGTTGATTTCATAGCAGGAGGAGATATCAGGAAAAAAACCAGCGGTGCCATCCCCCCTGGGCTGGCCGTGCCCAACGAGACCGATCATACCCTGTTTTTGGCACTTGATTTTGCCATCGTAAAAGAGCACGGAGAATTTCAGCCAAGACTTATTGAAATGCAAGGCTTTCCGTCCTTGTTTGGATTTCAGGATTTTTTGTCGACCCAGTTTAGAACGCACTTCCCAATTCCTCCATCATGGCACAGCCATTTTGTCGACCCGGATTCATATCGGAGGATATTATCCAAAGCTTTACTGAATGGGCATCAACCGGAAAATGTAATCTTGTTGGAGATCGATCCCATCAGGCAAAACACGGCCATTGATTTTCTGGTGACCGAGCGACTTACCGGTATTCCTTTTATTCATATCGGTGACGTGATGGTAGAAGGCAGGTCGCTGTTTTACATGAGAAATGGCAAAAAGACATTAATCCATAGAATTTACAACCGGGTGATTTTTGACGAGCTGGTGAAAAGAAAGGATTTAAACGCCCAATTCACGATGCGCGAGGAGGTAGATGTTGAATGGGCAGGTCATCCAAATTGGTTTTTCAGGATCAGCAAGTACACCATGCCGATGATTGAAAGTGAGTATGTGCCTGAATGCAAATTTCTGAATACAATCCGGGAAATTCCCGAAGACCTGGAAAACTACGTACTGAAACCGTTGTTTTCTTTTTCCGGGACTGGTGTGATTTTTCATGTGAACAGGGCGGATATTACCGCGATACCAGAGGCAGAACGGCATCACTATTTACTACAGCGCAAGGTTCAATACGAACCCGTTGTTCAGGCGCCCGATAGCATGGTTAAGGCAGAGGTAAGGTTGTTATTTATTTGGGAGGACGGGAATGCCCGTCCAACCTTAATGACCAACCTGGTTCGTTTTAGCCGTGGCGAAATGATAGGCGTGAAGTATAATCAGGACAAGACGTGGGTCGGTGGAACGGTTGGTTTCTTCGAATAAATTTGTGCATTATTCCCTGCCCTAATCTACTGTAGTGATTTTGATGGTAAAACATTTTCTCCCGCACGCCTCCTGCGCAATTTTTGCTGGATTTGTAACGTTAAATCGGTGATTCCAAAAAAAAATCAAACGCATTATCTTTGTATAAAATCTTAGGTTTGCATCGCCATGAAAATCGCACTTGGTGGAGTTCCAAAAAATAGGCTGGGCGATTCCCTGTTTGTGGACAGGCCGATGTACAACGTTAAAAATCAATCGTCAGCAGATGAAAATGTTTAGGATACTTTTGATGACCGGGCTGGTAGGTTGCCTTTTTCACCTTAGTGGTTGTTTCGATGCCGTTAATAAGGTGCCTCCGTTCATACAATCAATCACACCAACCAGCGGAACGGCTATGACCCAGGTAAAGATCACAGGCACAGATTTCGCGCCAGAAGCAGCGGCCAACCAGGTGAAATTCAATGGGGTAGGTGCCATTGTGATTAGCTCAAATACTTTTGACCTTGTCGTGCTCGTGCCGGAAAATGCCGGAACAGGAAAGGTAACGGTAACTACGGCAGGGGGCACCGCGGAAGGTCCCGAATTCAGGTACCTGAATCCGTTCACGATCGAGTCGGTTGAGCCACTTCTGGGAGCAACCGGCACAGAGGTGACTATAACGGGGCAGAACTTTGATCCCTTGCCGGGAGGCACTGTGGTAAGATTCAATGGCACGGTGGCTAACATAAAATCGCTCACTGCAACCAAGGTGGTCGCGATTGTGCCAGTCGGGGCGGGGTCCGGCAAAATTACCGTGCGCACCGCTGCCGGGTTGGTGACCGGGCCCAACTTCGATTACATTTATTCCGCGACCGTAACAACTTTTGCAGGCGATGGCACGGCTGGCTTTGGCAACGGATCTGCGCTGGAGGCGCGTTTCAATTTACCAACCGGCTTGGTGTTTGACGCGAGTGATAATCTCTACGTGTGTGATCGGGACAATAATCTGATAAGAAAAATTGCTGCTGACGGCAATGTTTCTACGTTGGCGGGTAGCGGTGTAGCAGGCTCCATTGATGGCAATGGAATTGGGGCAGCCCTGTTCCGGCCCAATCAGATATTCCTTACGGCAGAAGGTAATCTTCTTGTCACGGAGGCCGGTTCAGGCAACATCAGAAAAATAACCCCCTCAGCAGATGTTACTACCCTGGCCGGCACAGGCAGCAACGGATATGCCGATGGCACGGGGACGACTGCTATTTTTAATACCCCGGCAGGGATGGCTGCGAATGCACTTGGAAATATTTTTGTTTGCGATGCTGGAAACTACAGAATACGCCAGATAAGCCCAGAAAACGAAGTAACAACGCTGGCGGGGAGCGGCAACGCATTGCTCTTCGATGGCGCAGGAGCGCTGGCCAGTTTTGTTGGACCTTTTTCGGTACTCATTGATGCCGTTGGAAACCTGGTCGTCACAGATGTTAACTCGATCAGGAAGGTGACCCTGGAAGGGGAGGTGACTACCATGACAGGTAACAACGACAGCGGGATGGCAGATGGTACCCTTGAGGCCGCAAGGTTCAATAGCCTGCGTGGCATTGCGAAATGGAGGAATGATTTTTTTGTTGTGGCCGATGGTGGCAATCACGCCATTCGTTTGATAACTGCCTCGGGTAATGTTGTCACTATAGCCGGCAACGGTACAAGCGGGCTGGTTAACGGGACGGGGCCCGAATCAAGATTCAACACGCCCTACGCGATAGCAGTCAATTCGAAAAATGAGATCTTTGTTGCGGACCGATTGAATTCCGTAATCCGCAAAATCGTCTTGAAATAAACCCGATTCCCCTGCCATCAGAAATTGCGTGGAGCGGACGGTATTAGCCCGAAATTTTTGGGCATTTTTTTCCAGGGCATGGGAATATTTTCAAAATTTTTATTCATATTCGCGGACGCTTTTCTACAAGCGCTAAAACTCTTACGAATTATGAAGCTGGTAATCCTCACTGGCTGCCTGCCGGGCTAAGCCGGTGAATCTCGGCCCGAAGAGGCCAAATCTAAGGTAACCCTTGTCAGGGTCATTATTCATTATTCATTTTTTTAATCATGAGAGTTTTAGAAAAAACAGCTTCGATATTTCATTTATTTAAACAGGCGATTCGTGGTGACGAGCAGAGTTTCACGGATGGCAGTATCAACAGGGCCATTTTCATGTTGTCTATTCCTATGATATTGGAAATGGCCATGGAATCCTTATTCGCTGTCGTGGACATTTTCTATGTCAGCCGACTGAACGACAGCAATGCGGTGGCCGTGGTTGGTCTTACGGAGTCAATCCTTACCATCGTTTATTCCATCGCCATTGGACTCAGCATGGGCGCCACAGCTATGGTTGCACGCAGGGTTGGTGAAAAAAATGCTACTGGGGCGGCCGTTGCAGCGCTACAATCCATATACATAGGTGTTTCCATTGCTTTGGTCATCGGTGTGATTGGATTCTTCTTTTACAAGGATATTCTGGTGATCATGGGTGCATCTGACGAAATCATTTCAACAGGCTCCGGTTATGCGAGATGGATGTTTGTGGGAAATTTTAGTGTGATGCTTTTGTTTCTGATCAACGCAGTGTTCAGGGGGGCGGGTAATGCAGCCGTTGCGATGCGATCATTGTGGTTTGCCAATATCATCAACATCGTCATTGACCCCATGTTTATTTTTGGATTTGGATTTATTCCAGCATTTGGTGTTGAGGGTGCAGCCATTGCCACTAATATTGGGCGAACCGCTGGTGTACTTTACCAGGTGGTGTATTTGATTCGGGGGCTGGGTATCCTTAAAATCAACAAGGCGCCTTTGGCAATCAATTGGCCGGTGGTCGGGCGGTTGTTGAAAGTGTCTGCAGGTGGAACCGGTCAGTTTCTTATTGCCTCGGCAAGTTGGATTTTCCTCGTGAAGATTATGGCGGGTTTTGGCAGTGCTGCGTTGGCCGGGTATACCATTGCCATTCGCGTGATCATGTTCACGATCCTTCCCTCATGGGGAATGTCCAACGCTTCCGCTACCCTGGTGGGACAAAACCTGGGTGCGGGCCAACCGGAACGCGCAGAGCGCTCGGTTTGGAAAACAGGATTTTACAATATGGTTTTTCTTACCATGATCATGGTTGTTTTTCTCCTCTTTTCTGGCACGATACTTCAGCTCTTCACGAAGGAGGCGGACGTGATTTTTTACGGAATGAGGTGTCTCCAGATTATTGGGTTGGGATATATCTTCTATGGATATGGGATGGTGATTGCGCAGTCGTTCAATGGGGCGGGGGATACCAGGACGCCAACCATTTTGAATCTGTTTGCTTTTTGGCTTATTCAAATTCCGCTGGCTTATTTATTGGCTATTGAATTTGATTTCGGGCCCATGGGCGTATTTGCGGCCATTCCCATTTCTGAATCGGTGCTTACGATTGCAGGCATTATGATTTTCAGACGCGGAAAATGGAAGACTGTTCAAATCTAGGCATTGGGGTGGTGTGACGTGGAAAGGAATCAACCTTTGTATGTTGCACCATCGCCCTGTGCCGTTACCATGATCAGGATTTTTTCTTCTTACTTTTTGCTTTAGGTCGTGTTTTTGCTGCCTCTTTTTGAAAGGCCGCCTTAAACGCTTTTTCTAATTCACTCCCTGCTTTTTTTAATGACTTTTCCACCTCGCTCCATCGATCTTTATTTTTAACCTCCTTCTTCAAGTTTTCCCCCGCATTTTTCAGGTCTTCGAACTTACTCTCGAAATCCTTTCTCAATCGGCTGTTGGCGTCATTGAGTTCAACTACAAACTGATCTACTTTTTTACCAAAATCTTTGAAAAACTTTTCTGCGTTTCCTTCTGTCTTATTTTTCATATACCATAAATTTAAGGCATGAGCGGCCAAATCACAATCTTAAAATTATTATGAATCAGCCCAATGACCCCCTGGCTCATATTCGCCAAATTTTGGAAAATAAGTCAGCTGCCAAGCAGGTCACTTACAAAAATTTAATAGCCGCATTTGGGATTTTGAGGGGCGAGTCTGTCAGGATCGTTGAAAAACTTAAAGATCAGGTACGAATCAAAGATGAAGATGTTACGGTGGATTACATCGAGGTGAATGAACATGAATTTCAAGTTAAGCTGGCTGGCGATCTGCTGATATTTGTCCTGCACACCAATATTGTAACCTTTGAAGCCAATCATGCGGCTATTCAGCAACCCTACTTTACCGAAAACGAAATCAACCGGTACTTTGGGCAGATCATGATCTACAATTTTATGTCCGATTCGGTCAGGTACAACAGGGTTAACGACCCCGGATACCTGGTTGCACGCATACTGATCAATCACGAAAATCGTTTTTTGGTGGAAGGAGAGGGAAGATTGGGATTTCTCTTCAATCAGGTATCGGCAAAATCCATCGAACCTGCTGATTTGAATGCAATCGTGCAGCATGCCTTGACGATCGCGATTGAAAATGACCTGATGGCACCTCCGTTTCCTCAGGTGAGATTCATCACCCTTCATCAGAAAATGGAAAAGACAAGCGAACTGGGAGCCGGTCAAAAAATAGGCTTCAGAATGAATTATGATGCAAAGACAAAAGGATAGGGATGAAATTGGTTACCTTAGCGTATCACTTATGAAAATATTTCTTCAATATCTAAAGTTAACCTCGCTAATGGTCATCATGTCGCTGGTGATTTCATGCGCGTCTTCATCCCATACTCACAAGAATAAGAAACTTAAAAGAGGAAAGCCCATTCCCTGCCCGTTAAAGGACTGTTAGACGATGCGAAAAATTATCATAGCGATTGATGGTTTTTCCGCGTGTGGAAAAAGTACCACCGCCAAGGAGGTCGCCCGGATATTGGGCTACTATTATGTTGACTCTGGAGCGATGTACAGGGCCGTTACGGTTTATTTTCTTGACAATCACATTGCGTTGACCAATCCGAAAGAAGTGTCAAAAGCATTGACCGGTATTCAGGTCGATTTTAAGATCAATCCGCAGGGAATGACGGAAGCCTATCTCAATGGCTTGAACGTGGAGCGGAAAATAAGAAAAATGAGAATCTCTGAGTCCGTCAGCCAGGTAAGTGCTATACCTGAGGTGAGGGAGGCTATGGTAGACGCCCAACGGAAAATGGGGAAGCGAAGAGGTATAGTGATGGATGGAAGAGACATCGGGACGGTGGTATTTCCAGATGCTGAGTTAAAACTCTTTGTGACCGCTGACCTTTTGATTCGCGCCTTCAGGCGGCAAAGAGAACTGCTGGAAAGAGAAGAGTTGGTAGACCTTGATAACGTTATTGCCAATCTGCGCCAGCGCGATGAGTTCGATAGCAACCGAAAAGTAAGCCCGCTGACAATGGCGGATGATGCCGTACTTCTTGACACCAGTCATGTCACCATTGATGAACAGGTTGATGAAGTCATTCGTTTGGCGACCGCGAAAATGACTGCTCAAAAGTAGCACTTCACACCACTTTTCCCGTTCGTTAATCAGATGTATTCTTTAAATCTTTTTGGCTTTGCCCAATGGATTAAATTACTAATTTTGCCACGGCCTAAATTAAATAAATTGCCACCTAAGCATGGGCAAATTCATTCGAATCAAGAAAGGATTTAACATCAATCTTGCGGGCAAAGCAGCTCCTAAAATCACCGAACTAGAACAGTCAGATACGATTGCAGTAAAACCCACCGATTTTCCGGGCATGTACCTACCCAAGGTGCTGGTGAAGGAAGGCGAAGCAGTCAAAGCAGGAACGGCCCTCTTCCATGATAAAAGGCATCCCGAGGTAGTGCATGTGGCCCCAGTAAGTGGAGAAATTGCAGAGATCAAGCGGGGAGAGAAGCGTAAACTACTGGAGATTAAGATATTAGCCGATAAAAAAGTTGAACATAAATCCTTCAGGAAATTTTCCGTTTCGGAGATTGCCAACCTCTCAGCGGATGAGGCGAAAAAATCGATGCTTGAAGCGGGTGTATGGCCCAATATTGTTCAGCGTCCCTTTGGGTCAATAGCCGATCCCGGCTCGAAACCAAAAGCAATTCACATATCAGCGTTTGATACCCATCCGCTTGCTCCCGACTATAGCATACTCTTTAAAGGCCAGGATCAATTTTTTCAGGTGGGATTGGATGTGTTGAAAAAATTTACCGCTGGATCGGTTCATGTGAATGTGCACACGACCAGCGAAATTTCAAGCGTCTTTTCACATGCCAAAGGCGTAGAGTTGAATAAATTTTCCGGTCCGCATCCGGCAGGATGTGTTGGCGTACAAATTCATCACATCGATCCAATTAATAAAGGTGATGTGGTGTGGACCGTCAGCCCGTTTGGGGTAATCCAGATAGGAAGACTGTTCCTCAACGGTATTCATGATGCATCGCGGACTATCGCGTTGGTTGGCTCAGAGGTGAAAGAACCGCAATACTACCGAACCTATACCGGGGTGGCTGTAAAAAACTTGACGGGCAATAAACTTGTAAGCCACCATGTGCGGGTAATCTCGGGCAATGTGCTTTCCGGCACAAGCGTGGGCGAACACGGCTATATTGGTTTCTTTGATAATTATGCCACCGTTATTCCTGAGGGAGACCATTATGAATTTCTTGGTTGGATTGCTCCTACGGTTAACAAAGTGAGCTTTCATCGTGCTTTTGGCCTCTTTTCTTTTCTGGCACCAAAAAAAGAGTTCAAAGTCGATTCCAACACCCATGGAGAGCCAAGGGCATTTGTTCAAACCGGAATTTTTGAGAAGGTTACGCCAATGGATATTCTTCCGACTTATTTGTTGAAGTCGATCCTGGCCGAAGATATTGATGAGATGGAAGAACTTGGAATCTACGAAGTGATTGAAGAGGACCTGGCGCTTTGCGAATTTGTGGATGTGTCCAAGCACAATGTGCAACAGATATTGAGGGAAGGAATTGAATTGTTACAGAATAGCTGATTCAAAGTATGAAGTTTCTACGCAAGGAATTTGATAAGTTAAAACCACACTTTGAAAAAGGTGGTAAGTGGGAGAAATTCTACTACGCCTATGAAGCGTTTGATACCTTCGCTTTTTCTCCCAATACAGTCAACGAGGTAAAGGGCGCCCAGATACGGGATGCGATTGATCTGAAGCGGCTCATGATGACGGTAATTATTTCCATGGTGCCCTGTTTACTCTTTGGTATCTGGAATGTGGGGCACCAACACTTTCTTGCGACAGGCAATCCAGGTGCCGCATTCGGAGACAAACTTTGGATCGGATCCCTTCAGGTGTTACCTATAGTGATCGTTTCTTATGCCGTGGGTCTGGGGGTTGAATTTATTTTTGCCACCATCAGGAGACATCCGGTAAACGAAGGCTACCTGGTGACGGGCATGCTCATTCCTCTTATAATGCCCCCTGATATTCCGCTGTGGCAAGTTGCGCTGGCTACCATATTTGCTGTAATTATTGGCAAGGAAGCTTTTGGGGGTACGGGCATGAACGTTTTGAATGTGGCGCTTACGGCCAGGGCGTTTTTATACTTTGCGTATCCAACCGATATCTCAGGCGATGTGTGGACATACCTGGGAGATGCAACGCCTGTTGCAGGATTTTCCGGTGCTACACCGCTCTCTATAGGCGCCTCATCTTTGACAACGGGTGAAAATGTGGTCAACTCGTTAAATCATTTTGGCGCAGGTTGGGCTGACGGCATATTTAGTTTCTCCAACTTATTTCTCGGAGTTATGCCGGGCAGTATTGGTGAGACATCGGCACTGATGTGCCTGATTGGTGGTCTGATATTAATCGTGACGGGAGTTGGAAGTTGGAAAATCATCTTCAGTGTGTTTGCAGGAGGCTATTTTGCAGCTTTGGGTATGAATCTGATCGGTGCAAACGAATTTATGCTGATGCCGGCACACTATCACCTGGTAATTGGCGGGTTGGCATTCGGGGCGGTTTTTATGGCGACAGACCCGGTGACTGCCGCACAAACCGAAACGGGAAAATGGATCTATGGATTTCTAATTGGCGTGCTAAGTATCATAATTCGTGTTTTCAACCCTGCTTATCCTGAGGGAGTGATGCTGGCGATATTATTAATGAACGTTTTTGCTCCATTAATTGATTATTATGTGGTAAAGGCAAACAAAAAAAGAAGATTACAACGTGCGACAGTCTAACACTTACATTATCATTTTCACCCTGATCACTACGGTGTTTGTGGGTGGTACACTGGCTATTACGTCTATCCTGTTGGGGCCACGACAGGCCATGTCAATTGAGTATGACACCAAATCGCAAATATTAAGTGCCGTCATGAATATCACTGAAGATGATGATGTGCTGGGTATTTATGATAAGCGCATCAAAAGTTTTGTAGTGAATTCGAAGGGCGAAGAGGTAAAGACAGATAGCAAGGGACAGCCTATCGTGGCAGAGAAAGTTGACGTAGCAAAAAATTATAAGCTTAAGGTAGATGAAAGGTTACTTCCCGTGTTTGAGTATGTGAGCGAAACAGAACCTGACAAAGTGGAGGCCTATATTCTGCCCGTATATGGAAATGGACTTTGGGATAGAATTTGGGGATTCATAGCATTGGACAGTCAACTTGAGACGGTTAGAGGCATTTCATTTGGACATAAGGCAGAGACGCCAGGGTTGGGTGCCCGTATTTCAGACGACCCCGTAATAAGTCAGCGATTTGAAGGGAAAAAAATCTATGATGCATCGGGCAAATTGGTTTCGGTCTCCATGGTGAAAGGGGAAAAGGGGGCACCCCTGGATGACCATCATGTGGATGGGATGTCGGGCGCAACGATGACGGGCAATGGCGTCAACAGGATGTTGATGGAGTACCTGACGTGTTACGAATCGTATTTTAAGAAGGTAAAGTCGCAGCGTGTTGCCGGGCTTTAAAATAGAAAGCATATGAGTACAGCAGTAGCAGAAGAGAAAGTCACCAAGAAAAAGTCTGAAGAACTTTTTTCGAAAAGACGGAAGAAATTAATCAGTGATCCGCTTAATGAAGACAACCCGATCACTATACAGGTATTGGGCATTTGCTCCGCGCTGGCCATCACGATTAAAATGGAGCCCACCATCATCATGGGATTGGCAGTAATTTTTACGGTGGTGTTTTCAAATTTGTTGATTTCGCTGATAAGAAATTATATACCGAATCGGATCAGAATTATTGTTCAATTGGCTGTAGTGGCCCTGTTCGTTACACTGGTTAGCGAATTCTTGAAAGCATTCAATTATCCGATGTATAAAGTGCTGGGAGCCTTCGTGGGATTGATCATAACCAACTGCATCGTTATGGGCCGCCTTGAAGCTTTTGCTATGGGGAACAAACCTTATGACTCCATCCTGGATGGATTTGGAAGTGGCTTGGGTTATGCGTGGATCATTCTGGCGGTGTCTTTCTTCCGGGAGTTTTTTGGTTCGGGTTCGGTGCTGAACTTCAAAGTATTTGAGGCCATGAGTATTCCGTATGTTAATAATGGACTCATGGTAGATTCAATCGGTGCGTTTATGATCCTGGCGATTATCATTTGGATACAACGCACGAAAACAGGTTATGTAGAGCAATAAAAAGTTAACGTCTTTTGTTATGGAATTAGTTAACCTTGGAATAAAGTCAATATTTGTAGACAACATGATCTTTGCCTATTTCCTGGGCATGTGTTCGTACCTGGCAGTATCAAAGAAGGTGTCAACAGCGATTGGACTGGGTGCTGCTGTTGTATTTGTGTTGACTATTATTGTGCCTGCCAACTGGATGGTGCAGCAATACATTTTAAAAGAGAGCGCGCTCACCTGGCTTAGCCCACAGTTCGAAGGGATGAACCTGGAATTTCTACAGTTCATTATGTTCATTGCCATCATTGCCGCGATGGTTCAGTTGGTTGAGATGATTGTTGAAAAAATTTCACCCGCTTTGTATGGAACGCTCGGGATATTCCTTCCACTCATTGCTGTTAACTGTGCTATTTTGGGTAGCGCGTTGTTCATGGTGCAGCGTGATTACACATTGGCCGAAGCGGCTGTATTCGGCACCTCATCGGGGATTGGCTGGATGATGGCCATCGTGGCGTTGGCAGCCATCCGCGAAAAATTGAAATATTCGAATGTTCCGGACGGACTTCGGGGACTTGGACTCACGATGATCATTACGGGATTGATGGGGATAGCGTTCAAGTCGTTTATCGGAATAGCCCTTTGAAAATTTCAGGATGAAGAATTTAAAGGCTCCTGATAAACAGGGGCCTTTTTTTGTTTATAACCAATTAAAATTATGCGCGAAACATTGCGAAAATTTATCAGGTACTTTTTCAGCGGTACGTTATTTATCGTTCCACTGATGGCCACAGCCTATGTTATATTCATCAGTTTCAGTTGGCTCGATAACTTATTGAACATTCCTATTCCAGGGATAGGGTTTGTCATTATTATCGGGGCAATTAGCGCATTCGGATACCTGACGTCCACGTATGCGTTTCAGACTTTTGTGGAAATTTTTGAGCATGGCATCAACCGGATTCCATTGATCAAATTGATCTACTCATCGTTGAAAGATTTGCTTTCTGCATTCGTAGGGGAGAAAAAAAAATTTAACAAGCCTGTACTGGTCCTTATTAATAAGGAGAATGACATTCATCAAATCGGCTTTGTTACCCAAAAGGACTTGTCGGACATCGGTTTGAACGACATGGTGGCGGTTTACTTTCCGCACTCCTACGCATTTTCAGGAAACCATTTTTTGGTCCCCAAATCAAGTATTAAACCGATCGAGATATCCGGTCCTTCGGCCATGAAGTTTATTGTGTCTGGTGGCGTGTCTGGATTTAAAGAATCGTAAAATACTTTTGTCCCCTCTGAATATGTGTTGGAGCCTGATTGCCAGGACTCTTTGGGTATTGTCGCACTAACTTCCATTCGCAATTAAACCTTGCGCTTGCCCTACGGTCTAACCGGCAAATACTTGTTTAACTAAAAACTACAGAAATGAAAAAGGTAATGACATGGATGCTCAGTGGGTTGATGGGAATTGCTGTAGCTACATTTGGTCAGGACAGGCGTGAAACTGACGTGAGTCGTGATCAGCGTATCGATCGGGTTCAGCAGGCGAGGCTACAACAGGCCCGGATTCAGCAGGCGAGGTTGAATCAAGCTGATTTGATTGATCATCGCTTCGGGCAGGCCAGAATCAAACAGGCGCGCATTCAGGATGCGAGAATTAGTGATGTCCGGGTTAAGGACAAAAGGATACAAGATGCTCGGTGGAGCGATGACAATGTAACCGATCGAAGGGTGTCTGACGTGCGAATTAGTGATGCGCGAAAAAAGGACGCAAGAATAAAGCAAGCCCGCATCAAGCACCAACGGGTAAAGCATGCGAGAATTAAACACGCCAGGATCAAGAATGCACGTGAAGATGCTGCGGATGATCGAATGAACAGGCGCAGGTATCACAAGGCGAAACAGGAAGCGATGCGCAAACGATTGGCGGATCAGGAAGCTGAGAACTAATGAGGTTGGAATTTGTGGTTTCATGAAATGTAAAAAAGGTCAGTTAACCACTGACCTTTTTTTGTGTATAGCTATTTGGCTGAGCTGTTTCTACTCGGTGGGTCAAGAATCCTGCCATGACCGGGGTTGAATGAACTTGTTTTTTTTAAGGTTGCTTCAATCTTTAAAATTCATAGGTAATATTGAAGCAATTATCGAATGATTAGACTTATAATAATATTGACCCTTGCCTTTGTCGCTACCAACTCAGGTGTCGAACCCGGTCTGCATGAAGCCATCAATCGCTATTGGTCGGCCACTACCGAAAGGGAAAAGGAACGAGCGGCTGAAAAAATTGTTTCTCTAAACCCGCTATTTGAAGAGGTGGTCGAGATACTCAAAAAAGGAAAGCGGTACCCAGCCAGGCCGACCCGGTTTATTAAGATTCCCCAACAAGATTCCCGGTTGCCGCCACGGGCTCTTGTCGTGATACCGGAAGACTATTCACCGGAAAGAAGATACCCGGTTCAGGTTTATCTCCATGGCGCAGTTTCTAACATGGACCCTGATTTCCTGTATCGATACACCGTGGACACATTGAGTGGCCAGCTTCTCAAGTCCAGGTCAATCATTGTCTTTCCGGCAGCCTGGTATCTGGCACCATGGTGGAGTGAGGTGCAGTCAAATAACATCAAGCAACTGGTGACCTGGGTTAAGGATAACTATAATGTGGATGAGAATCGTATTCACCTGAGCGGTGTGTCAGATGGTGGCATTGGGAGTTATTATTTTTCTAACTGTGACCAGACGATGTGGTCATCGATTACGCCCTTCATTGGTTCGGTTCGGGCGCTCGCAAAAGTCGGTGACAGGCAAGTGTATTTCAACAATTTTAGAAACAGTGCGCTGCTGGTGGTCAATACAAAACGTGATCACATTTTTCACCTTGATATGGAGCGACCTTATGTGGCAGGTATTGAGCGCATCAACAAGGACATGCGCTTTATTCAAGTAGACTCGTCAGGTCATTCTCTTGGTTGGTACCCTGCTTTACGAGATTCCATCAATATGTTTGTTGAAAAAAACAAGCGGAATCCTTATCGTAATCGTTTGGTTTGGCAAACTGATGACATAACGAACCATAACAGGTTTGGCTATTTAATTATAGGAAAATTGGGAAAAACCAAAACGGATGGAAAAGTGAGAGACGTCAATGAGGTTTTGATTTCTGGTATTAATTCGCAGGCATTTAAACGCGATGAACCTTCCGGAATAGTTGAATTAGAAAAGGAGGGCAATGTCGTCAACGTAAAAACATCGTGGGTTAAGCGATATACGTTGTTGTTGTCACCTGACCACTTCGACTTCACAAAGCCAATCGTAATATTCACCAACGGTGTGAAGTCCTTTGAAGGACAAGTAGTGCCTGATGTGAAAACGCTGCTTAGGTGGAATATAAAAGACAACGACAGGGAAATGCTTTTCGGAGCCGAATTGACTGTGTTGGTCAACTGATAACTCCTGATCCAATGAGCTCGTCTTCGTGGTACCACGCTGCAAACTGACCGGGAGCTACCCCACGTTGCGGATTATCGAAGACGATATAGGTCCCTTCGTCTCGCCTGATCAATTGCGCATTCTCCAAAGGCTGGCGGTAACGAATTCTAACTTGGTATTTTTGAGATCGGCCTACATCAAGTTTTAGGTCTTCCCGAATCCAATGCTCTTCATCTGCCTGTATAAAAAGCCCGCTTCGGTATAAACCGGGGTGATCATCGCCCTGGCCCATATAAATTATATTCTTGTTGGTGTCTGTTCCGATGACAAACAAGGGTTTTGCAAAACCACCAATATTCAATCCTTTGCGTTGACCAATGGTATAGTAGTGTGCTCCATTATGCGTGCCCACAATGGTTCCCGATTCAGGCTTGAGGGCGTAAGGCCGTGAGATCGCGGCATAATCATCCCTGCTCCAGCCATTACTGAAAATGCCAGAGTCACCGGGCACTTCAATTACTTCCCCCTTTTTTGTTTCCAGTTTTTGTTGAAGAAATTCTGGCAAGTGCACTTTGCCGATAAAGCACAAACCCTGCGAGTCCCTTTTGTCTGCCGTTGCCAGTCCGATTTTTTTGGCCAGTGCCCTCACTTCGGGTTTAGTGAGTTCGCCAATTGGGAAAAGCGCTTTTTCCAACTGCGACTGAGTAAGTTGGCATAAAAAATAGCTTTGGTCTTTGTTCCGATCTTTCCCGCAAAGCAGTTGATGAACTTTCTGTCCATTGTTTAATTCTCCTTTGCGACAATAGTGCCCCGTGGCAACAAAGTCAGCCCCGAGCTTCATGGCCGCCTTGAGAAAAATATCAAATTTAATCTCCCGGTTGCATAGTACATCTGGATTGGGTGTGCGTCCCCGTTGGTACTCCGCAAACATGTAATCGACAATTCGCTCTTTATATTCTTTGCTTAGATCAATGGTCTGAAATGGGATGCCCAAATGCTGGGCCACGATCATGGCATCATTGCTATCATCGAGCCAGGGACATTCCTTGCTGATGGTGACGGAGTCATCATGCCAGTTTTTCATGAACATGCCGATCACTTCATAACCTTGTTCTTTTAACAAGTATGCTGCAACACTGGAGTCAACTCCTCCAGACAGGCCAACAACTACCCTCTTTGACATACCTTGGACTGGCCGGGAACGGGCCATGTATTTATTTTACAAACCTACTGTATTGAAGCTAATTTGTCAGCTAAAAGTTCATCGACTGTGTCATTAAAACGCTGAATAAACTGCTCATAGTAAATTCTGGTTCCAGGCCCGGAAAATCCGGTGTGGATGCGTTTTACGGTCCCATCCTTCCCGATAAATATGGTGGTGGGAAAGGACAGCACATGGTTGAGCATGGGCAGCGTTTTGGCTGCCTCTTTCTTGTCCTTGTTACCCGCGATGACAAAATCATAAGGGACAGAAAGTTTCTCTTTCATTTTCTTTACCCGGCCGCTGGCATAATCAAAATCATCTTTCGCTTCGTAGGCAAGCCCGAGAATTTCCACACCCCGGTGACTATTTTTTGAATACCATTGTGAAAGAAATTTTGTCTCGTCCATACAGTTTGGACACCACGTCCCGAAAATTTGAAGGATCACCACCTTACCTTTAAATCGATCGTCAGAAAGGCTCACCATTTTTTTGTTCAAGTCGGGAAAAGCAAATGTTATTTTGTCGTAACCATCCTTAAGAAAGGTAAGTGACTCGGCATCGGGTAAAGCCGCATGGTCATCTTTTATCCCGACCCAGGACTCATGCCAATCCTTTCCAGACCAAAAATCACCATGGAGTGAGCCATCCCCCTCGCGGGAAGCTTTGAAAACAAATGCGTGATTGCCATCGAATGTGCTGAGCATCATTTGACCGTTAACGACATTTCCCTGTAGATAGCGATAGTCACCTGTAGGTGTCAGGAAAGTTCCGGTTAGCTGATTGCCCGCTTGATTAAAAATACCAACTGTCACGGTGGTATCGTGTTCGTGGATAAAGGTTACGGCATACTTTCCGCTGAAGTCAGCTCCACCTGTGGTCTCTGCTTTGACAAATCGATGTTCAAGACCGTAGGTTGCAGCAAACGGAAGTTTAAAATCCTTTTCGTAATTTTTGACATAATAACCTGTCATTGATTCACCCTCTATTTTAGCGCGAATCTCCGTGTCAAAAATATGCATCACCATCCTCACCGAGTCCCCTTTGATGGTGATTTCATCCAGTTCTATTTTTTCTTCTATATTTTTCAATGCAACCTTATACTGTGCGCCTTCTTTGGATACAATAAAATTCAGGGGCAACTCCTGACCCTGCACATCGATTATTCCCCTCCACGGACCGGATTTAAGCTCTGGTTGCGAGCCGCACGAAAAAAGGACGATGACGGGAAGAAGAAATAGAATTAACCTCATATTTTAGTGCGATTGCTTTTTTGAATAGTTACAACGATGCAAGGTAAGGAAATGTTCGCTGGTCTGAAGGTCGTGGAGCTTGCATCCGTGCTTGCCGGTCCGGGTGTGGGACAATTTTTTGCCGAGCTTGGGGCTGACGTGATCAAGGTTGAAAATCTGAAGACATCCGGAGATGTTACGCGCACCTGGAAAGTAAAGGGTGAAAAGGAGGGCAATGTTTCAGCCTACTTTTCCTCAGTAAATTGGGGCAAGCGGTCGCTGGCGATCGACCTCTCGAAAACCCGGGGGAAAGAGATTGTTCAGGACTTGGCATCCATGGCAGATATTATTATTGCGAGTTACAAACCTGGAGATGCTGAAAAGTTAGGAGTTGATTACAAAACACTTTCAAAAAAGAATCCATTCTTGATCTACGGCCAGGTTACCGGATACGGGCCGGATAATGACCGGGTGGGATATGATGCAGTGATCCAGGCCGAATCGGGATTTATGGACTTGAACGGAGAACCCCTTGGGCTTCCCACCAAAATGCCTGTCGCCTTAATTGACGTGCTTGCAGGGCATCAGCTCAAGGAAGGGCTGCTCCTCTCATTGTTCAATAAACAAAAGACAGGACGGGGGGACTTTATCGAGGTTTCGCTGATCCAGACAGCCATTTCCTCTCTGGCCAACCAGGCTACGAACTGGTTGGTTGCAGGTAAGTTGCCGTCACGCCAGGGCTCAGCCCACCCCAATATTGCACCTTACGGTGACAACTATTTGACAAAAGATCATAAGCGGGTTTTGTTGGCCATCGGGAGTGACAGGCAATTCGAGGATTTATGCAGGATGCTCGACATGGCCTCGGTTAGCGCCAACCCTTTGTTTATAACGAATCAGCTTAGGGTCGCGAACCGGGAACAGCTAAATGCCCATCTGGGTCAGGGTATTGCCCAATTGACTGCCAATGAATTTGTCGGCCGGTGCAATCAGCTGAAAATTCCAGCAGGCATAATTCAAAATCTGAAAGAAGTCTTTGAAATGGAGGAGTCCAAAGAATTGCTAATAAACCATGCGCAATCAACCGGTTTGAGGACATTGGTGAGCCATAGCAATGGCCGGCTTCCAGATGTTTCACATATGCAACCCCCTCCGGTGTTTGGACAACACTCACACCTTGTGCTGGAAGTTGAGTTGGGGCTTTCGAAAGAAGAAATAAGTCAATTAAGCAGCACAGGGGTCATCAACTAAAATAGATTAGGCGCATCACGCCTGCCGCTGCCCAAAAAGGCTGGATTAAAAATTGCCAGCATCAATTCCCCTGTTTTTTCCATGTTTTTAGCGGATGAGGCTAAGAAAATCAAGTGTGCTCCGGCCGAAAAACGGCTATCCCGTCCCATATTTTGGCTCCAAAAGGCTCCAAAGTGTCATAAAGTGGGTTAAAGTGGTTGAAAATGTTATTTTTCTACCTATGTTTGTTTTAGGAGAACCAGACCCGGAGGGGTTTGGGAAAGAAAAGACAACCACTAATCGTCATGACTTTCTTCACCAGTGAGTATGAAAGTAAGCTTGATTCCAAAGGGCGGCTGGTATTGCCTGCCCGGATCAAAAGCCAGTTGCCTGACAGTTCAGGCAATGAGCTTGTGATTCGCAGGGGTTTCGAGCCATGCCTCATTCTCTATCCCATGGTGGAATTCAAGAAAGTTTTCTCTAAGATTTCAGGCCTCAGTGAGTTCAACGAAGAGTACCGCAAGTTGCAACGCAACTTCTTTTCAGGCACGGCTACGGTTGAGCTGGACGGCAACGGCCGATTTCTCATTCCCAAAAACATGCTTGCCTACGCACAAATCGACAAGGAAGCCATTTTGGTGGGTATGGGCAATAAGGTTGAGATATGGAATCCGAAACTCTATGAGAAACATATGATCAATGACCCTGGTGAATTGTCAAAACTGGCGCAGAAATACCTGGATGAGTAATGAATGAGGCTCGCTATCATCAGCCTGTCATGCTCAGTGAATGTATTTCTGCTCTCAACATCGACCCGGAAGGAGTTTACGTGGATGTAACCTTCGGAGGGGGCGGTCATAGTTTGAAGATATTGGAGAAAATCAAAGGTGGACGGTTGATCGCCTTTGATCAGGATGAGGATGCAAAACGTGAAGCAGACAAAATCAACCATCGTTCATTTACATTTTGTCAAGCCAACTTCATGTACCTGAAAAGGTATTTGAAACTCAACCAGATCAAAAAGGTGAACGGCATTCTTGCTGATCTTGGTATCTCTTCCCACCAGATCGATGCGCCTGAGCGGGGATTTTCGACCCGGTTTGATGGGCCATTGGATATGCGGATGGATATTAAAAGCTCGATTACTGCAGCGAATATTTTAAACGAGTATCCAGAAGAAAAACTGCATAAGATCTTTGGAATGTATGGTGAGTTGAAGAATGCAAAGACTGCGGCCAAAGCTGTGGTTCAGCATCGGGCCAAGAAAAAATTCGAAACCAACTTCGAGTTGTTGGGCATTCTGAAACCGATCGCGCCAAAAGGGAAGGACTTCAAATATTATGCGCAAGTGTTTCAGGCGCTGCGGATTGAAGTGAACAAGGAGATGGAAGCATTGGAAACTTTTTTAATGCAATGCAATGAGGTGATGAACGAGGGAGGAAGACTGGTGGTGATGTCCTATCATTCGTTGGAGGATCGGATGGTTAAGAATTACATCAATACGGGAAAAATATATGGTGACCTGGAGAAGGACTTTTATGGCAACCCCATTCGACCCTTTAAAGCGGTGAACCGGAAACCATTGACGCCAGGGGCCGAAGAGCTTGAACAAAATAACAGAGCAAGAAGTGCAAAATTGAGAATTGCAGAAAGGATATGAAACATGAGTGAGAACAAGTTTAAGATCGGACAAAATAAAAAGGAGACGGGAACAGGAAAGAGTATTTTTTCCGGATTGGAGAGCCGTGTGAAATTGGAAACCTATTTCGAGGAGGGTTTCCCGGTGAAGCACTTACCAAAAATACTTTTTGTTTTGCTGCTTAGCCTGATTTACATCGGCAATACCCATTATGCCGAAAAGACAACGCGGAAAATAAATCAGATGCAAACGGATGTTGAAGACAGAAGGGCCGACTACACAACCTTAAAGGCGGACTTGATGTTTGCCAGCAAGCAGTCGGAAGTGGCCAGAAGGGTCAAAGCATTGGGATTAAAAGAAAGTTCAAATCCACCCTATAAAATAGTAGTACAAGAAGGTGAATATTAAAAGGTCCATATTAATTCGGGTTCGCATAGCATTTCTGTTTGTGCTTTTGTTTGGCGTTGCCGTCATCGTTAAGATATCTCACATACAATTCGTAGAGGGCGAGGAGTGGATCAAGATCAGCGAACAAATCACTTTTGATTACAAAAAGATTAAGGCGACCCGTGGGAATATCTATTCGGATAACGGAAGCCTGCTGGCAACGGATCTTCCATTTTACAAAGTTGCGTTTGACCCAAGGCTGGCGAAAGAAAAGATATTCAAGGGAGGAATTGATTCCCTGTCTATTCTCCTCTCAAGATTTTTCAGGGATAAATCCCCGACAGACTATAAGCGGATGATTCAGGATGCGCGCTCCGCCAACCGTCAATATATTATCCTCAACAGAAAACAGATCAACTACCAGACAAAAAAAATAATGTCCTCATGGCCCATCTTTAGAGAGGGAAGGTATGGGGGTGGAGTCATTTTTGAAAAAATAGACGTGAGGTACAGGCCGTTTTCAAATTTGAGTAGGAGAACGGTGGGATTTATCAATGAGAACGGTAATGGTGCCGGGCTGGAATATAGTTTTAACCAGGAGTTGGGCGGCCAGGATGGTGAGGCGCTGTTTCAGAAGATTGCCGGGGGCACCTGGAAACCTGTTTACGATGCGGGCAACGTAAAATCCAAGGATGGTTTGGATATTCAAACCACCATCGACATCAATCTTCAGGACGTGGCAGAAACCTCACTGCACCGGGCAATGGCCCAACACGATGCCGATGCCGGAACGGTCGTGGTGATGGAAGTAAAAACAGGTCATGTTAAGGCCATTTCTAATCTTACCAGGGAGGGAGGTAACTACAGCGAAATTTTTAATCATGCTGTCGGTGGACTTTTTGAGCCGGGTTCAACCTTTAAGTTGGTTACGATGATGGCACTCCTGGAGGAAACCAACATCAAGTTGACAGACAGTGTAGAGACTGGAAAAGGAGAATTTACTTTTTACAAAAACAAAGTAAGGGACCACCACGAAGGAGGGTATGGCACAATGACTGTTCGGCAGGCATTCGAATTATCATCCAACGTGGCAATGGCGAAATTGCTCGATCAGCATTTTGGTCTTAAACCATCTAAATTCCTGACCTATGTTGATGAGCTACGGCTCACCAAGCCACTCGGACTTCAAATTACCGGGGAGGGATATCCGAAAATTTTTCGGCCGGGCGAGAAAGGCTGGAGTGGAATCACCCTTCCATGGATGGCCTATGGTTATGGGTTTGAAATTACACCCCTTCATACCCTCGCCCTTTACAATGCCGTGGCCAATAATGGCAAAATGATAAAGCCAATTTTTGTGACAGCCATTTCAAAAGCAGATCGAACCAAAAAAGAATTCGAAACGGAAACGTTGAACAGTAAAATTTGCTCCTCCAGCACCTTGAACAAACTAAAAATGTTGCTTGAAGGTGTCGTTGAAAACGGAACGGCAGCCAACCTCAAGAATGCAAATTATAGAATTGCCGGAAAAACGGGCACGGCAGTAATACTGGAGAATGGCAGGTATACAAAAAAATATGTCACGTCATTTGTCGGCTACTTTCCTGCGCATGATCCGAAGTACACGGCCATCGTGCTGATTAAAAACCCTAAGGGCTGGCAGCAGTATGGAAACAATGTGGCCGGGCCTGTTTTTAAGGACATCGCGGACAACATTTATGCCCGCGACATCAATCTGCACAT
This sequence comes from uncultured Ohtaekwangia sp., assembly GCA_964655635.1. GTDB lineage: Bacteria > Bacteroidota > Bacteroidia > Cytophagales > Cyclobacteriaceae > ELB16-189. The sequence goes on along the minus strand of CAZZNH010000001.1, from coordinate 83,187 downwards.
GGCCATGGAAAAGAAAAAAGTGCTCGAAGCGGGTGTATTCCCTGTCATTCAGGCTGGCAAACAAGACGAGCTGACCATGCTTTGCAATGAGCTGGGCGTTTCAAGTCACAGCAAAACAGACGAGGATTGGATCAGGGCCGTAAGGAATGGCAATTCGGTGTTATGGAGCAACAACACTGCCGCCAGGGATCAGGTGCCGAACGTTAAAGGAATGACTTTCCGAGACGCCATTTTCTTACTGGAGAAATCCGGACTTCAGGTAGAGTACAATGGCAAGGGCAGGGTGGTGGAGCAATCCATTTCACCAGGTACGAAAGTCACTAAAGGAAGAAGAATTTATATCAGTTTAAGTTGATGCGAGAACTGAAAGACATATTGTACAAAGTAAATATCACTTCTGCCTCCGGTGACATGGGAATGGCTATCAAAGGAATAGCCTTTGATTCTCGAAAAGTGAAGAAGGGATATCTTTTTGTGGCCGTGGCGGGGACGCAATCGGATGGGCATGCTTTTATTAAAAGCGCCATTCAAAATGGCGCTGTTACCATCGTAGCGGAGAAATTGCCGGAGACGCTTTCGAAAGATGTAACCTACGTTACCGTGAAACACAGTGCCAAAGCACTTGGCGTCATCGTTGCCAATTTTTATCAGAACCCTTCCTCAAAGCTGAAGTTGGTGGGCGTGACCGGGACGAATGGAAAGACAACGGTGGTGACCCTCCTGCATAAACTGTTCACGGCATTGAATTATTCGGTTGGTCTTTTGTCAACGGTCGAAAATAAAATTAAAGAGGAAGTATCGGTTGCTACGCACACCACCCCGGATCCGATCCAGATTAATGAATTGCTGGTCAAGATGCTCGAATCAGGTTGCACACATTGCTTTATGGAAGTGAGTTCGCATGCTGTTGATCAGGGAAGGGTTCACGGCCTGAACTTTGCGGGAGGCGTTTTCACCAACATCTCTCACGATCACCTCGATTATCACCGGACATTCGAAAGTTATATCCGGGCAAAAAAGGGATTTTTTGATGAACTGCCGTCTGATTCATTTGCGCTGGTGAATGTGGACGATAAAAGGGGCATGGTCATGCTGCAAAATACCAAAGCAGCAAAGAGAACCTATGCGCTGAAAAAGATGGCTGATTTCAAAGCCAAGGTGATCACCAATTCCCTGGAGGGACTTGAGTTGGAAATAGAAAATAGAACGGTCTGGTTTAAACTGATTGGTGATTTTAATGCATACAATCTCCTTTCGGTCTATGCGACTGCCGTGTTGTTAGGTGAGGATTCGGAAAGTGTTTTGATGAAGCTTTCTTCGTTGACTGGGGCTGCGGGCCGTTTCGAGCTGATATTGCCCGGCTCAAAGTTTACGGCCATAGTGGACTATTCCCACACCCCCGATGCGCTAAAGAATGTACTCGAAACCATTGCCCAATTCAGAACCGGCCAGGAGCAGGTGATTTCTATCGTAGGATGTGGTGGTGATCGAGATAAAATGAAGCGCCCGTTAATGGCGGCCATCGCTTGTAAATACAGCACCAAAGCCATCTTCACTTCCGATAATCCTCGGAGCGAAGATCCTATGGAAATCATCAAAGACATGCAAAAGGGTGTTGGGGCCACTGACTCAAAGAAAACGTTGGTGATTGTGGATCGGGAGGAGGCCATCAAGACTGCGTGCATGATGGCGAAAGAGAAGGATATTATTCTCGTGGCCGGCAAAGGCCATGAGACTTACCAGGAGATCAAGGGCGTGAAACACCCATTTGATGATAAAGAGGTTTTGATGAGAATGTTAAAAATGTTTGCGAACTGATGCTTTACTATCTGTTTGACTATTTGGATAAGAGTTATGACCTGATGGGAGCTGGGTTGTTTCAGTATATCTCCTTCCGTGCTGGAGCAGCGGCAGTTCTGTCTTTGATCATCACCATTACATTGGGAAAGGGCCTGATAAATTTTTTAAGAAAAAAACAAGTCGGAGAAGATATCCGTGACCTGGGCCTTGAGGGACAGATGCAAAAGAAAGGCACGCCAACCATGGGTGGACTGATTATCATTGGTGCTATACTCATACCAACGTTGCTATTCGCCCGCATCGATAACATTTATATCATACTGCTGCTTGTGACCACCGTTTGGCTAGGACTTATCGGCCTACTTGACGATTACATCAAAGTTTTTAAGAAAGACAAGGAAGGTTTAGCGGGGAGGTTTAAAATCATCGGTCAGGTAGGGCTGGGACTCATTGTTGGGCTGGTCTTGTATTTCAATAAGGACGTGGTGGTCAGGCAGCTAAAACCTGTCGTGCAAGCTATAGAAGTGGAATCTGATGAACCGGCTCCGGGATCTTATGTGGACGTGAAGTCGACAAAAACCACCGTGCCATTTTTCAAGAATAATGAGTTGGATTACTCCACGCTCATTCCATTTCTCCCCAAAGACTACACATGGATTATTTACGTGCTGGTGGTCATGTTGGTGGTCACCACCATTTCGAATGGTGTCAATATTACCGATGGCATTGATGGGTTGGCTGCCGGGTCTTCAGCCATTATCGGACTAACGCTTGCCATTTTTGCCTACCTGTCGGGTCGCGTGGACTTTAGCAGCTATCTCAATATCATGTACATCCCCAACCTTAGCGAACTTGTAATTTTTTGTACCGCGTTTGTGGGCGCCTGCCTGGGCTTCCTTTGGTACAACGCCTACCCTGCACAAGTGTTTATGGGTGACACCGGAAGCCTTGCGCTGGGCGGGATCATCGCTGTGCTGGCGTTGGCAGTACGAAAGGAGATCATGATTCCTGTATTGTGCGGGATTTTTATCATCGAAAATATTTCCGTGATTCTTCAGGTTTCTTACTTCAAGTATACGCGCAAAAAATATGGAGAAGGCAGAAGAATTTTTTTGATGTCGCCACTGCATCATCATTACCAGAAAGTGGGGATTCATGAATCTAAAATCGTGACACGGTTCTGGATTGTAGGAATTCTGTTGGCCATATTCAGTTTAGCAACCTTGAAACTACGATGAGGAGAATAGCGATCATAGGGGCCGGAGAAAGTGGAACAGGAGCTGCCCTGTTGGCAAAAGCCAGGGGATATGAAGTATTTCTTTCTGAGAACGGAAATATCCGCGAAGGTTATAAAAAGGAGTTAATGGTGGCCAATATAGAATTTGAGGAAGGGCGCCATAGCATGGAAAAAATTCTCAATGCCGACCTGGTTATCAAAAGCCCGGGCGTTCCTGACAAATCGGAGGTCATTAAGGAAGTTCACAAGAAGGGAATTGAGATCATTGATGAGATCGAGTTTGGATTCCGTTTTCTAAAGGGAAAGGTGATTGCGATATCTGGCACCAATGGAAAAACAACGACCACGCTGCTCACCTACCACCTACTCAAGGAGGCTGGACTAAATGTGGCGCTTGCAGGCAATGTGGGAGAGAGCCTGGCAAGAAAAGTAGCAACCGCAAAAAACGAATGGTACGTGATCGAAGTGAGCAGCTATCAATTGGACGGTACGAATACATTCCGGCCTGACATAGCCATTTTACTCAACATCACACCGGATCATTTGGATCGGTATGACTACAAATTGCAAAACTATGTAGACTCTAAGTTTAAGTTAATTGAGAGGATGAAGGGTACGGATCAATTTATTTACTACAAAGAAGATAAGATTCTCGGCAATGAAGTTGCAAAGCGCACTATTGTGCCCAGGTCGAACACGATTTCACTTAAGGGAGACCATTCTTCCCCGCTGCACGTTGACGGTGCAACCATGCATTTTGGCGTAGCCGGATCCAAATTCCACGTGAAGCAGGAGGATACCACACTAAAAGGGCCACACAATTTGATCAATACCATGGCGGCAGTTGCTGCTGCCCGCTTTGCCGGTGTTGAAATCGAGAGCATAAGAAGAGCATTGAAAACATTTAAGAATGCTCCACATCGGCTCGAGTCAGTGGCTAAAATAAAAGACGTTGAATTTGTCAACGACTCCAAAGCTACCAATGTCGACTCGGTAATTTATGCATTGGGAAGTTATTCAGGTCCTTTGATTTGGATTGCCGGAGGCGTGGATAAGGGCAATGACTACGATCAGATAAGGCACCAAGTTAAGGAAAAGGTAAAGACGTTGATTTGCTTAGGTAAGGACAATAAGAAGCTGAAGGATTATTTCGGGTCTATCGTCCCTGCCATCATGGAAACGCAAAGCGTAAGAGAACTCGTACGAATGGCATTGGACGCGGCTGACGCAGGCGATGTGGTGCTGCTTTCTCCTGCCTGTGCAAGTTTTGACTTATTTAAAAATTACATCGATAGAGGAGATCAATTCAGAGACGCAGTTTTGGAGTTGAAAGTTGAAAAAGAAAACACCATTGCATCATGAACAAGGTAAAGGAATGGGCTGACAAGAACTTACAAGGGGATCCGGTCATCTGGGCGGTTGTATTTGCACTGTCCGTCATCAGTATTCTGGTTGTATATAGTTCGATTGGCACGCTCGCATATAAACGGACAGTTAGCCCTGAGGCGTATTTGTTCAAACATACCTTCATGGTATTCCTGGGATTAGCCGCGATGTGGGTAGCACATAAGATTGACTATCGCTACTATTCGAAGTTATCAAGACTTGCACTGTGGGTCAGCGTGCCATTGTTGATTTATACTTTTACAAGTGGGACAACCATCAACGATGCCGCCCGGTGGATCACACTGCCCATCATCAACACTTCATTTCAGCCATCAGATTTTGCCAGCCTCGCATTGATCATCAACCTGGCCAGCATGTTGTCCAAAAAACAACAGAATATCGATGATATCAAAGAGTCGCTGATTCCCATGCTCATCTGGTGTGGTGTAATCTGCGGACTGATTGCACTAACGAATCTGTCTACTGCCGCCTTATTGTTTGCCACCTGTATGCTTGTCATGTTTATTGGCCGCGTACCGGTAAAGTATTTGGCCATGTTGGTCCTGGTGGGCGCATTAGCAGGTGGTGCTGCGTTTAAGTTTGGTGTGCGTGGTGAAACAGCAAAAAACCGGATCACCAGTTTCATTCAGGGCACTGAGCTTCCATTCCAGGCAAAGCATGCACGCATCGCAGTTGCTACTGGTGGAATTGCCGGCAAGGGCCCTGGTAACAGCGATCAGCGAAACATTCTTCCACATCCTTATTCCGATTTTATCTACGCGATATTGATTGAAGAGTACGGGATGATTGGAGGCGTGGTGCTATTGGTGCTGTACCTCATCCTGCTGCACCGAGGAATGAAAGCAGCGTACAACAGCGAGCGTGCATTTGGTGGGTTGTTATCCGCGGGGCTCAGTTTCGATCTGGTTTGTCAGGCAATGGTGAATATGGGTGTTGTGGTGGGGCTTGGCCCGATTACAGGACAGCCGCTGCCTCTGATCAGCATGGGTGGAACGGCCATGATATTTACTGGACTGTCGGTGGGCATCATACTGAGTGTAAGTCGCGGTGAGCGCGATGAGCAATGGCAGCAAGACATCAGCGAAGTTTCAAAGGACGTAGCCAAAGCAGCTTGAAGACCAGACAACCATATCGCCTGATTATTAGCGGAGGGGGAACCGGTGGCCACGTATTTCCAGCTATCGCCATAGCGGCCACCTTTAAGACCCGTCATCCTGATTCGGAAATCCTTTTTGTTGGTGCCAAAGGTAGGATGGAAATGATACGAGTACCGGAGGCGGGATTTGAGATCGTGGGGCTGTGGATCAGTGGGCTGCAAAGAAGAGTTACCCTGTCTAATTTATTGTTCCCGGTTAAGCTTATTGCCAGCTATCTCAAGGCAAGGGCGATTGTCAACAGGTTCAAGCCGCACGTTGTTGTTGGTACAGGAGGTTATGCCAGCGGCCCCGTGATGATCGCAGCCAATAAATTAAAAATTCCGACCCTGATTCAGGAGCAAAACTCCTATGCAGGACTTACCAATAAAAAGTTGGCAAAAAAAGCGGGAAGAATTTGTGTGGCTTACCCCAACATGGAAAGATATTTTTCCAAAGAAAAGATTGTGCTTACCGGTAATCCGGTGCGGAGGGATCTCCTTGACCTGGTAAACAAACGGGCGGAGGCCCTAAATCATTTTGTGTTCAGTTCGCGAGACAGAACACTTTTAATTATTGGTGGAAGCCTTGGTGCGAGAACGATCAACGAAAGTGTGTTGTCCGGATTGGATAAGCTGATCGATGCGCAGATTCAGGTGGTATGGCAAACCGGCAAATTTTATTACGATGACATCAAAACCAAAACCGCCAACAAGGATTTGCGCAAGATCCGGATTTTTGATTTTATCAAACAAATGGACCTGGCCTACGCGGTGAGTGATGCAGTCATCTCAAGGTCTGGTGCATTGGCCATTTCTGAGTTATGCGTGGCCGGCAAACCAGCTGTGCTTGTGCCGTCACCCAACGTGGCCGAAGATCACCAGACCAAAAATGCGCAGGCCCTGGTGGAAGAGGATGCCGCAATTATGATCAGGGATCGCGAGGCAGGAAGGCTGCTGGTGGATGAGGCTTTAAGGTTGCTTCATGATGAAGCGCGCAGCGAAAAACTGTCAAAAAATATTCGCGCACTGGGCAAGCCAGATGCTGCCGAAGAAATAGTAAATGAAATTGAAAAACTAATAGGGTGCAGTTGAATCAATACGATAGGGTTTACTTCCTCGGTATCGGGGGAATAGGAATGAGCGCGTTGGCACGGTGGTTCAAGCGTCAGGGGTTGTTCGTGGCTGGCTACGACCGAACACCCACGATGTTAACAAAAGAGCTCGAAAAGGAGGGGATTAAAATCCACTTCGAAGACGATGTGACGCTGATTCCGGAGGAAGTCAAGAGCAATAAGACCCTGTTCGTCTATACCCCAGCCATTCCAAAGGATCATAAAGAATTAGTTTACCTCCAAGAAGCGGGTTTTTCGATTTTGAAGAGATCAGAAGTTTTGGGGCTTATTACCAAAGCACACAGGACGGTGGCAGTAGCAGGCACGCATGGCAAGACCACCACGTCATCGCTCATCACGCACATTTTGAAAGTGGCCGGTGTCAACATGGTGGCGTTCCTGGGCGGGGTCACCACCAACTATGCCTCCAACCTGGTTTCGGAAGGAGAGGCCAACGATCGTACAATTGTTGTGGCGGAAGCGGATGAATTTGATCGATCGTTTTTAAGATTGTTCCCTGATATCGCCATCATCACTTCTGTAGATGCGGACCACCTGGACATTTATGGAAATCACCAGGAGGTGATCAAGTCGTTTACGGATTTCACGCATCAAATTAACAAGGGGGGATTACTAGTAAAGCATGAATCGATTCGCGCCATCGACAATGAAATGGATGGGGTGACAGTAAATACCTATGGCATGAGCCGGGGACAATTTTTTGCCAGTAAGATAACCACCGATGGTGGATTTTTTGAATTCAATCTGGTTGGCTATGCCAGTGAGATTGAAAAAATTAAGCTTGGCGTCCCTGGTTTTCATAATATGGAAAATGCCATCGCGGCTACCATCGTAGCCAAACATTTGGGAGTGGACGATGGGACAATCAAGAAAGCACTTCGCTCGTTTGCCGGTGTGAAGAGGCGCTTTGAATTTATTATCAAAAGCGACAACCTGGTTTTTGTGGACGACTACGCCCATCACCCCACCGAGATTACTGCCTTCCTTTCGTCACTGCGGGCGATGTATCCCGGGAAAAAGATCACGGCAGTATTCCAACCTCACCTCTATACACGTACCCGCGATTTTGCTGATGGTTTTTCTCAAAGCCTCAGCATTGCAGATGAAGTGCTGCTGATGGATCTCTATCCTGCGCGTGAGCAACCCATTCCGGGCGTCTCATCTGACATGCTTTTCGATAAAATAAGCAGCAGCGTGAAAATCAGGTGCACCAAAAAGAATGTGCTGGAAAAGTTGGAGGACCTGGATATCGAAATCATTGCTACAATCGGAGCAGGGGACATTGACACCTGCGTTGAGCCAATAAAAGAATTGTTAAACAATCGCCTGGGAGGGAAGCCTGCTGAGGCGAGCAATAAAAACAGGATGGAGAAATGAAAAAATTCAGACTGAACATACGGGCAGAGGTAAAAATAGCGGTAGCCATTATCGGCATATTCTTCCTTATTGCCTTTAGTGAGCGCAGGCAAAGTGGCGTGGTTTGCAAGAATATAGTAGTTGATCTGGAGAATACGCAAGAAAATCATTTCCTCGAAGAGGCCGATGTGTTGAAGATAGTGGAAAGCAGTGGCCAGGTTATCATAGGCAAGAGCATTGACCAAATCGATCTGCGGACACTGGAACGCAAACTTGAAAGCGACAAACACATCAGGAGCGCGGAAATATATGGGGATGTGAAAGGCAATCTGACGATCAATGTAAATCTGAGGAGACCCATCGCCCGATTGATTCGCCATGACGGCCCGGATGCCTATGTGGCCGAGGATGGTGAGGTGATGGAGACATCGGAAAAATATGCCGCGCGAATAATCCTTGTCAGTGGTGGCATTGTTAAAAGGCTAATTGATCAAGGTAATTTGGATTTATCTGATGAAGGCAAGCAACTGATGGACATGATTACATATGTCAACCGAAATCAGTTCTGGAAAGCTCAGGTGGCTCAACTGGATTTCGACCAGGCGGGTAAGGTTTTCATTTATCCGCAGGTGACCGGCCAACTGGTTGAATTTGGCAAGCCGGAAAACATTGATGTGAAATTTCAGAAGCTGATGATATTCTATAAAGAGATACTTCCCCAGATGGGCTGGACGAAGTACAACAGGGTGAATGTGGAGTACGAGGGACAGGTAATAGCGGAATAGTATTGAGTCTTTAGTCCTGAGTCGTTAGTACTAAAAACTTGATTAGGTAATGGACATAATACTAAAACTAACGGCTAACAACTAGAGACTCGAGACTAAAGACTAAGGACTAAAGACTAAGGACTAAAGACTAAAGACTAAGGACTAAGGACTAAGGACTAAATAACTAACAAAGACAACCACTAATAAACGATTTACAACCATGGAACAGGAGAAAATTATAGTAGGACTCGACATAGGCACGACAAAAATATGTGCTATTGTGGGGCGTAAAAATGACTTCGGCAAACTTGAGGTGCTGGGCATGGGCAAGGCGGAGTCCGAAGGTGTGATCAAAGGCATTGTCACCAACATTGACAAGACCGTGTTCGCCATCGAAAAAGCCATCAAGGAAGCCAGCGACATGTCTGGTATTGATGTGGGCGTAGTGAACGTGGGTATTGCAGGACAGCACATCCGCAGTTCAATCCATCACGGCAGCATCACCCGCAACTCCAAAGACGATGAGATCAGCATCGAGGATGTCAACCGCCTGACGGAAGACATGTACCGAATCGTTATTCCTCCCGGCAGTGAGATCATTCATGTGATGCCTCAGGACTACATGGTAGACTATGAAGAAGGGATCAAAGATCCTGTGGGTATGTCCGGGATAAAACTGGAGGCCGACTTTCACATCATCACGGCACAAACAAGTGCTATCAACAACATCAATAAATGTGTGCGCAGGGGCAACCTCGAAATTGCTGATCTGATCCTGGAGCCATTGGCGTCCAGCCTGGCAGTGTTAAGTGAAGAGGAAAAAGAAGCAGGCGTTTGCCTCATTGATATTGGCGGGGGAACCACGGATGTAGCCATTTTCTATGACAACATCATCCGTCACACGGCCGTCATTCCATTCGGTGGCAACATTTTGACGACCGACATCCAGCACGGGTTGATGGTGATGGCCAAACAGGCGGAGCAACTGAAGACACGTTTTGGAAAGGCGATAGCGGAAGAGGCGAGTCCCAACGAGATTGTTTCTATTCCCGGAATCAGGAACAGGACGGCCAAAGAAATATCCGTGAAAAATCTCTCGCACATCATTCAGGCCCGTATGGAAGAGATCATTGAAATGGCACACGGGGAAATAATCAATTCTGGCTTCGAGAACAGGCTGGCAGGTGGAATCGTAATCACCGGTGGAGGCTCGCAGTTGAGTTGCCTGAAGCAATTGGTTGAGTACATGACCGGGATGGATACCCGCATCGGTTATCCCAATGAACACCTCGGCAAAAGCAAAATGGAAGCAGTGAAGAGTCCCATGTATGCCACGGCTGTAGGGCTTGTGCTGTCAGGTTTCCGTTCGCTGGACGAGCGGGAGGAACGCTACAAAGAAGCGAGGGTTCCAAAAACAGGAAAAACAAAGAAAGTTGCGTCATCTGATTTTTTCACCAGCATCCTCAACAAGACAAAAGGTTTGCTGATTGATGATCTGGATGGGAAAAATGAATACTAGAATTAACCACTAAATAATAAAGTCATGTCTGGAATAGCTTACAAATTTGAGCTCCCCAAACACCATCAATCCATTATCAAGGTAATTGGAGTAGGTGGGGGAGGAAGTAATGCGGTAAACCACATGTATGGACAAGGCATCAAAGATGTTGAGTTTGTCGTGTGCAACACCGACTTACAGGCGCTGAACAGCAGCCCTATACCGTACAAATTACAAATCGGGGCCAACCTTACCGAAGGTCTAGGCTGCGGAGCAAACCCTGAAGTAGGGCGTGCTGCGGCCATGGAGAGCAAGGACCAGATTCGGGAAATGCTTGCGGGCACCAAAATGGTTTTTGTAACAGCCGGAATGGGCGGAGGCACCGGGACGGGTGCTGCTCCCGTGCTGGCCAAAATCGCAAAGGATATGGATATCCTTACCGTAGGTATCGTCACCGTTCCTTTTGTTTTTGAAGGCAAGAAAAAAGCGGCCCAGGCGCAGCTTGGCATCGAAGCCCTTCGCGGCAGTTGCGATACGGTGCTGGTGATCCTCAACGATAAGCTCAGGGAGATTTATGGAAACCTGTCTATAGGTCAGGCTTTTGCGCAGGCTGACAATGTGCTGACAACGGCAGCGAAAGGCATTGCAGAGATCATTACACTGGCGGGCTATGTGAACGTGGACTTTCAGGATGTGCGTACGGTGATGCACAATGCCGGAGCCGCGGTGATGGGATCCGCGGAAACACGGGGAGAGAACCGGGCACTGCTGGCAGCGCAGCAATCCCTGGCTTCACCTCTTCTTGACAACCGTGATATCATGGGAGCCAAGCGGATTTTGCTGTCCATCATTTCAGGTGAGGAGGCGGAGTTGCAGATGGATGAGCTGAGCCAGATTACCGAATTCATTCAAGAGCAGGCCGGAGACGAGGCGGAAGTAATCTTTGGCCATGGTGTGGATCCCACTATTGGAGACCGCATCCGGGTGACGGTGATCGCCACTGATTTCGAAGCAGAGGGCACGGCTAATGTCATAAAGGAAGACAAGAAAGTGCATGACCTGGAGCGGGCACAGAATAGCCTCTTTGACCAGGTTGATAATTCCGTTAACCAACGGGGTGAGGAAGTTGCGCTCAAGCCCGCAGATAAAGACCGTCCTATACTGAAAACGCCTGCGGAAAAACCCCCGGTGGAGAAAAGAAAGGAAGAAGCTCCTGAAAAGCCCAGGGAAGAAAAAGAAGAGCGCAGCTACACGTTCACCTTGTTTGAAAAAAAGGAGGAGCCCGTGAAAGACAAAACGTTATTTGACGATGTGGAAGATGAAGACGAAGGAGAAGACAGTTTGTTTGGCGTGGAGGAAGACGACGAGTTTGAGTTGGGTAACGAGACTTCTTCCGATCAGGTGCTGAACGAAGAAGGTATGATGGAATACAGGAAGACCAAGGAGAGGTTGCAGCAGCAGGCCCGCGAGCGCAGGGAGAAGTTGAAAGCCGCCAAAAAGCATGAGATGACCAAGGAAGAGTTCAATGAGAAATGGGCTTTGCCAGCTTACCTGCGCAGGGGTGTGAAGATGAGCAACGTGCCCCATTCATCCGAGCCGTACATCTCCAGGTACAATTTGAATGATGAGAATAGTTTGCTGGGCAATAATAAATTCTTGCATGACAATGTAGACTAGATGCTGGATACTAGATACTGGATGCTTGATTCTGATCACTTGAAAGAGCCATCCAGCCTCAAGTATCTAGAAACCAGTATCCAGAAATGATATGGCATTCCCGGTTACGACAGGTTTTTACTCCATTCGTAGTGGTTGTTGGTTGTAAATATTTTTTGCCGGTGCCGGGATGCCTTTTTTTACTCGCCTTGATCGAATACATCAGGGCATGTCGTGACTAAACGACAGAATTTTTTAACCTGTCCTGACCGAAGCGTCAAGGACCTGTCCTGACCGAAGCGTCAGGAACTGAAAGCCTCTTCCGGGAAATCGGGGAGGCTTTTTTTGCGTCATGCATTATCTTAAATAACTTAGCTTGTGGGCTAGTAGTGGTATGACTGGTGTGTGGACAGGGCTGTTGCGTAAGCCTGGGAGGATCAAAAGGCCACTCGGCAAATCCGAGAGACTAATCTAAAGAGCAAATGAAAATAGATAATATCTAATGATAAATCTGGTTAGGCCACTTCTCATGATTGGCGTAGCGCTGTTTTTTGTTCTAAGTATCCTTTGTTTTCTAAACGCGCTAGCAAGAAATGAACTACTGCAGATTTTTCCAAATTCGTTTGTTGAACCGACCGCTATATATTTTGACGACAAACCAAATGATATTATATCGATTGATTATTCATTCACTGTGGACAATAAGCAGTATGGCGGTTCTGATCGAATGCATCTTGAGTTATTTAATAAAGCTTACAAAAATAGAACGATTAGAGTTTGGTACAACAGTTGGTTCCCGCGCATTAACCATATAGAGAACAGGAATCAAACAGAAATTCACCTTGGATTTGCGGCCATTTTTATGCTGCTGACGTATTTCGTTAGACGTCAATTGTTACATTTTGATCTTGAAACAAATGAGAACAAAACGCTTTGACGCTATATCCAAGAATGATTACGTGGTACACACCTAACTGGCGCGAGTCTTCCGGCTTGAGCGAGGGAGGTGCGAGACTCGTGCCATAATTTAGAGACTGCTTTGACTAAGGATAATCTCAGAGAAGGTAATGACAATAAAAACCAATGAAAAACCTTTTGCTCATACTAACAATCGTATCATGTAACCATCGGGATTCGTGTTTCTCGGATTTTGAGGCCTTTCAAAATCTGGATGAGCGACCATTAATTAGTGTCGTTGAGGAGATGAATGCTGCCGATTGCGAGTATAGAATTAGTTTATTTTTTTGTTCATCCACCCACATATTTAATGGAGAGGGACGAATGAAACTAAACCAAGATATAATATACATTAGAGCATTAAGTCCAGCTACAAAAAATTTTCAAATGTTTAATTTGAGATCATCGCCTGGTGATGAATATAAAGTTGAGATTAAGCCTGAGCTTGTCGGAGACTTCAACGATTTTTCGGTCAGAGTAACTGTAGATGGTAAGTATGACGTACTTGGGAACGATATATATGTTTTTAGAATTCATGATTTCTTCTGTTATAACGATGAATTATTTGATTCAGTCTTTTTTGTAACTTTAAAAAAAGGTGTTGTTGGAAGCTATGTTTCAAAGATTTATCAGGACGGTAAGGAGTTTCTCATTTTGCCGCGTGGAAACATTTTGGAAGATATCATAGATTATTCGGGAATGATGAAAGGATCGCTGAAGTAATAGTTTGTTATACGATTAGTTCGAGACAAGAATACGGAATTGAATAAAGCGGGCCCCACACAGTCGCTCGGCTGTCCCGAGTGACTTAAACTGACTCGAGTCTCACTCTAGTCCCTGCAGAGTCTCCGGGTGCGAAGGGCAAAGGAAAAGGAGGGCCTCTGGCGGTTAAAACCACCTTAATTTTCCTTTCCCTATCTTAGCTCCTCAACCGATTGACCATGTCCAAACGTTTCGTATTTATAACTTTTCCCATACTCCTTGTCGTAGGTTTTTACTTTCTTGGTCCGGCACCGCAAAGGCCAACGTTTGATCCGGAGATGCCGGCAGTTCCGAACGACCCGAGTCTGTTGGAATCGTACATCGATGAACTGGAAGCAAAGCACCAGGTAAAACCCGATAATGAAGCCAGGATCGTTTGGTATGACAGTTCGCGCACAAAAACAGCATATAGCGTGGTCTATCTTCATGGTTTTTCTGCCTCGCAGGAAGAAGGGGACCCCGTTCACACGGATTTTGCAAAACGATATGGGTGTAACCTGTATCTGCCACGCCTGGCGGACCATGGAATCGACACCACTGAGCAGTTGCTATTCTTTACCCCAGATAGGATATGGGAAAGTGCCAAGGAAGCCCTGGCCATCGGTAAGGCCATTGGCGACAAAGTGATTTTGATGAGCACATCCACCGGAGGCACCGTGGCGCTCATGCTGGCTGCGCAGTATCCTGAAGATGTATTTGCATTGATCAATATGTCACCCAACATTGAGATTAATGATGGCAACGCCTATTTGTTGAACAATCCATGGGGCCTTCAAATTGCGAGATTGGTTGTCGGTGGGGATTATCAGGTCATTAACTACAATGCAGACCGCCACAAGTATTGGAATGGCAAGTATCGATTGGAAGCATTGACGCAGTTGCAGGAGCTGGTCGAGGAAACCATGAATGAGGATACGTTTAGCAAGGTATCTCAACCTTCGCTTACACTCTATTACTATAAGGACGAAGAAAATCAGGATCCTACGGTAAAGGTAAGCGCCATGCTGAAAATGCATGAAGCACTGGCAACACCTGCAGGCTTAAAAGAGGCCATTGCCATTCCTACTGCCGGTGCACATGTGATTGGGTCTCACCTGGTGTCCAATGACATCGGGTCTGTGCAAAAGGCGATTAATGAATTTGCAGAGAGGAAGCTGGGGATCAGGGCGGTGAATTGACGAGGAGTATCGGGATTGCTTCACCCCTCCGCACATGCCTGCCCTTCGGTTCGCAATGACGGGGAGGAAGGATTGCTTCACGCCTCCACGCATCCCAGCGTTTCGGTTCTCAATGACGATGAGGACGGGGTTAAATCACGCCTATGCGCCTGCCATTGTTTCAATTTGCAGTTACGTTAGCTTTGCCTCAGAAAGGTCATTGCCTTCTCCAAATCCTCAGGCGTATCAATGCCAATCGACTCAATCTCAGTCTCGGCCACCTTGATTTTAAATCCATGCTCAATCCAGCGCAGTTGCTCCAGCGACTCCGCAAGTTCAAGCGATGAGGGCGGAAGTTTAGTGATCTTGTCGAGAATGTCGGTGCGATAGCCATAAAGGCCGATGTGTTTGAAGTAAGAACGCCTGGTGAGCCATTCGCCAACCGGAACATTCCTAAGGTGCGGAAGTGCACTCCGGCTGAAATAAATGGCCTCATGCCGGGCATTGGCAATCACTTTGACAACGTTGCTGTTGTTTAAAGCAATTGGATCGGTAATCTTTTTCATCAGCGTGGCAAGCTCAACTTTACCATCCAGCAGCGAAGCCAGCAAGTCAATTTGCCTTGGATCAATGAAGGGTTCGTCTCCCTGAATGTTGATCACATATTCATACTTTTCTTTGCTTGATGCAATTACTTCAGCGCAGCGATCCGTCCCACTCACGTGATCTTCGGACGTCATGCATACCTCACCGCCCTTAGCCTTGACGTGATCAAATATTTTCTGATTATCCGTAGCGACAACTACTTTATGCAGCGATGTTGATTTTTTCGCCTGTTGATAAACCCATTCGATCATGGTTTGGCCACCGATATCGGCCAGCGGTTTCGCTGGAAATCGTGTAGAGGCGTAACGTGCGGGAATTACTCCGATAATTCTCATGGCGTTACCTTTCTTACTTTTAACGTTGAACCTTCAATCTCCAGCACGGTAACCTTATCTCCTTTGTCAATATAGTCACCTCGGGAGAAGGCATCATAAAGCTGATCTTCAATCATGATCTTGCCGCTGGGACGCAACACAGTAAACGCGGTTCCGGTTTTCCCCACCAGGTCTCCGGTGTTGTTAAAATTAGAAGTATAACCTTCGGATTGTGCCTGGGTATCCATCAACGAAATTCTTTTGAAAACGCCAGACTGTGCAAATCGCACACCACCCACAAACAACAACAATACGCCCCCCGTGAGCCCTCCGAATATGGCCAATGATGCGTAGATAATATCATTTAGAGGAACCATGTCGAAATTGAAAAAGTCATTGTTGAGCATGATCAGCACCATTGAGCCTACGGTAAGGGTAATCCCTGCAATGCCTGCAACACCAAAGCCTGGGATGACAAAGACCTCAACAATTATTAAAATGACACCAATGAATAATGCAATAATCTCCCAATTCTCAGCCAGTCCGTTGAGGTAGTAGGGGACCAGGTACAGTACCAGGGCAGTCAATGCCGCCAATATAGGAAATCCCACGCCCGGGGTTTGCAACTCAAAGTAGAGGCCACCCAGAATCACCAGGATCAGGATACCGCTGATAAAGGGGTTGAGGAAGAAGGCAATTACTTTTTCTACTGAACTGATTTGAAAGCGGACCAATTCATAGTTCTCAACTTTATTTTTCTCGAGGATTTCCTCTATAGAGTTGAGTTGTGCCTCGCAGTATCCATGCTTCAAGGCCTCTTTCGTGGTAAAGGTGATCACGCTGCCCTCGGTGGAAATGCTGTCGATGGCAATTCGTTCGTCCACCATACCCTCGGCAATCCGCGGATTACGGCCGTTGTGTTCGGCCGTGGAGCGCATGATAGACCTCATGTACGACTGGTACTTGTCGGGTGCCGCCTCACCGGTACCCCCCTGCACGACCGTGGCCGCGCCAATGGTGGCCCCAGGAGCCATATAAATGCTGTCGCAGGCGATGGAAATGAGTGCCCCTGCAGAGGCAGCATCCTTGTTGATAAAGACCCATATCGGCACCTTCAGGTCCAATATGCGGTCAACGATATCCTTGGCATCGGTGAGCACCCCTCCATAGGTATCCATTTCTACTATGACATAATCAGCCTTAATTTCCTCGGCATGGTCCAGCGCCAGGTTGACATAACGCGACATACGGGGATCGATTTCTGCCTTTACCTCCATCACCATTACTTTGGACTTTTCCTGCGCCCAACTAGCTCCTGGAATGCACAACCACACCATGGAAAATACGATCATTAATTTCCTCATCGTTATTAAGCTGATTAACTTGCATAAAGTTAACCCAAAAAATATCAATAAAGGTCGACATTTTTTGCCCGAGCGGACGCGTTGCACAGAGGCTGTGCCGATGTACTCACCCGGACGTCAAAACTGGCATGAATTTGAACAGAGAAAGATTATCATTTTTTTAACTTGAATCTGCGATGATAAAAATCATTTTGTTGGCAACACACTTGTGGATAGCACCGGACAATCCCCACTTTTCTGATTCTTTAAGACTCGAGACCATCGGGGGTAAGCCATTTATTATCCACCAGGTGGATGAGCAGGAGACTTTGTTTGGCATTTCAAGGCGTTATGGGGTTTCGATTGCGCAAATCCTGGAGCACAACAAAGAGGCGGATGCGGGACTTGATGTAGGCCAGATTATCCGTGTACCCTATGTTCCCCGCACCGTGGCGGCTCAAACAAAGGATTATCATGTGGTGGCGCCCGGTGAAACTTTGTTTTCGATTTCCAGGCAATACTATCTGACGGTGGACGAGCTCAAGTCTTTAAACAACCTGACGGACAATTCGATTGCGGTTGGGCAGCAATTGAATGTGAAAAGCAAGATCAACACCACCCCTGCCAGTCCGGGAATTCAAAAAACGACTGTCGTTGGTTATCACAGCGTGGCGCCCAAAGAGACTTTGTTCTCCATATCGCGGGATTATGGTGTCAGCGTCCAGCAGTTGAAGGAGTGGAACAATATGACAGGAACGAATCTGGAGATTGGTCAAATGATTCGGGTGGCCGAGCCGGGAGCAACTTCGATCACAAAAATACCTGAAGACACAGCCCGAAAGATGGTCACACCGCCTGTGGTGGAACCGAAAGAGGGGGTTGTAAAAATCTCAGAGAATGTTGCGGGCACTGATGAGGTAAAAGAATCCGGCCTTGCCGAGCTCATTGACGGAACGGAGGGAAACCGAAAATATTTGGCGCTGCACCGCACGGCAAAAGCCGGAACCATCCTGAAGGTGAGAAATGAGTTGAACAACCGCGAAGTTTTTGTGAGGGTAGTGGGACCTCTGCCAGCCACGAGCATAAATGATCGCATTATCATCAAGATATCCAAATCGGCATTTGACCGCCTGGGTGGGATTGATGCAAAATTCAGGGTGGAGGTTACTTACTATAAATAGCCAGTGAATCTTGCGGAGCTAAAGTCCTTTTTGGATGAAAGGGTAGAGGTGTACAATCAGCCTGGGTTCATTGCCAATGACCCCATTTCTATTCCGCACAGCTATTCTCGCAAACAGGACATCGAGATCACTGCTTTTTTCGCGGCCGTGCTGGCCTGGGGTCAGCGCGTCACCATCATCAATAAATGCAATGAATTATTCCAACTCATGGACAAGGCTCCCTATGATTTTGTTGTCAATCACTCGCTCAGGGACCTGAGAAAATTTGAGAAGTTTAAGCACCGCACGTTCAATGCCACGGACTGCCTCTACTTCATTCGGGTGCTGCGCCAGCATTACAAAAAGCACACTTCTCTTGAGTCGGCTTTTCCAATCAATAAAAAGGATGACCACGTAGGTAATTCACTGATAGGCTTTCATCAGTATTTTTTCAGCTTTGAAGATCATCCTCCCCGAACACGCAAGCACATTGCCACCCCTGAAAGGAAATCCGCATGCAAACGCATTAATATGTTCCTCAGATGGATGGTAAGGAACGATAATCGGGGTGTCGACTTCGGAATCTGGAAGTCGATTTCACCCTCGCAGTTGGTGTGCCCTTGCGACTTGCACGTAGAGCGCGTAGCTCGAAAACTCAAGTTGATCAGACGCAAACCATTGGATTGGTTTACCGCCCTGGAACTCACCGCTGCACTGAAGAAATTTGACCCAGCGGATCCGGTCAAGTATGATTTTGCACTTTTTGGATTGGGGGTTGAAGAGAAGTTTTAGTTGCAAGTTGCGAGTTACAAGTTTCAGGTTACTTGCAACTTGCAACTTGTAACCTGCAACCCGAAACTTCTAACCTGTAACCTGAAACCTGTACACTTAAGCGTTCCAATTCGCAGGATCCAATCTCCAGGATTTTACATGAATAAGCTGATCTTCGTTCAGGTATTTTTTTTGAACTGCTGCGGTGAGCAGGTGATTGAAGTCGCTAAGGCAAATAAGTGGAATATTTGCCGAGGTAAAGTTCTTTTCCGCGACCTCAAATCCATAGGTAAAGATCGCCACCATTCCAACTACCTTGACACCCTCTCGCGTTAACGCTTCGGCCGCTTTGAGGGAACTTCCTCCGGTCGAAATCAGGTCCTCAACCAGCACCACCTTTTTCCCCTTCTCTACACGTCCTTCGATTTGATTTCCCATCCCATGCTCTTTGGGCTTCGGGCGAACATAGATGTACGGAAGCTCCAATTTTTCTGCGACAAGGGCGCCCTGCGCGATTCCTGCTGTGGCGACCCCAGCAATGTATTCTGCGGAAGCGAAATTATCCTGAATGGCTCTGGCCAGGGCATCCTTAATAAACGTCCTGATAGCGGGATAAGACAGCGAAAGTCGGTTGTCGCAGTAGATTGGCGACTTCCAGCCGGAGCTCCACGTAAAGGGATTTCTGTGGTTCAGCTTTATGGCTTCGATTTCCAATAATTTTTCAGCCACCTCGGCAGCGGTGGGCGCGTGTATTGAAATAAACTTCATCCCGCAATTTATCAGTATTCCTTGCCTGCCACAAGAATAGACGGCTAAAGTGCAATGATACATCCAGGGGCCCTGACAAACCTGAAAATAATTGGATTAATCACCTCCATAATATTGATTCATTGCTATTTATTTATGTTTTTGCATCCTTGGTAGCATACCGCTTTTTTCATGAATTTATTTGTTAACGACATCCCCGTCAAACTAAAGAAACCCGGAGAGATTCCGCACGATGGGCATTATAATCATGTGATTGATGTCCACGGGGAGGCGATTACAAAAGCGAAACTCATTCACCATGTTTGGATCAAAAATGCCACGGTCGAGGATATGCGGGAGTTACTAAATCTGCTCAATTCAAAAGTCCCAACAAACGTTCTGTCCTTGCATATTACCACCGCCAACTATGATGAATTGAAAGAATTCATTAAGGATCAGTTTAAGTTGATAAAAGCCGCAGGTGGGCTGGTGCGCAAAAAAGATAAGGTGTTGATGATGTATCGCTTAAAAAAGTGGGATTTGCCCAAGGGCAAAAAGGAGAGTGGCGAGCGCTATGCGGAGACAGCAGTCCGGGAGGTGGAGGAGGAATGCAATATCACGGTGAAATTGGGTAAGAAGATTTGCACCACCTGGCACACCTATACCATGAATAAGCGCAGCATGATCAAGCGCACTAAGTGGTATGTGATGAACCTGAATGATGACAGCAAGATGAAGCCGTCCCTGGAGGAAGATATTGAGGACCTGCGTTGGATGACGCAAAAGGACGTCTATCACGCGCTGGAAAATTCCTATAAGTCCATTCATTTTGTGTTTGAGGAATACTACCGGAAGACTGAGAATCTGGAAATCGATATCGATCGTTAGAGGGTGTACGGGAGAAAGGTGGAAACGTCTCCCTTGTACCGGTGTACCTCGCGAATGATCGATGAGCTGATCGATGCGAACTGCGGGGAAGTGATCAGGAAAACCGATTCCAGGTCGGCATTGAGATGCCGGTTCACCTGAGAGATGCTGTTCTCGTACTCAAAATCCGTGGTGTTTCGAAGTCCCCTCAGCAGATAATTGGCATGGTGCTTTTTTGCAAACTCAGCCGTCAATTCTGCGAAGGTCAATACCTTAATATTGGGGTAGTTGTTAAACGTTTCTCCAATCTTCTTAACCATAAGCTCAACATCAAAATACCTTTTGCTTTTTCCGCTGTTGTACCCGATCGCAATAATGATTTCATCGAAAACGTTCAGGCCTCTAAGCACAATATCCTCGTGGCCCTTGGTGAAGGGATCAAACGAGCCGGGGAAAAGTGCAATTCGTTTCATTGAGCAAGCTTTGAAGAGATGATCTAAAGATAATTAAATTATAGTCTTCGACAGGTCATTGCTGGTTGGCCAATAAATGCATGGAATACAAATCATAGAAATGGTGGTCCTGAACCTCATCAAACAGGTACCCGAATTTCAGGTAGTCGGGCCTGCCACCAAAAGAAACGTTTTTG
Source organism: uncultured Ohtaekwangia sp. (assembly GCA_964655635.1). Lineage (GTDB taxonomy): Bacteria > Bacteroidota > Bacteroidia > Cytophagales > Cyclobacteriaceae > ELB16-189. The sequence goes on along the minus strand of CAZZNH010000001.1, from coordinate 61,865 downwards.
ATGTATTTTGAAAATTCGATGAAATGGGGAGAATTCTTTCCGATATAACCCCATAGCACAATCTGGCTATGCTGCTGGTCCATTTGCATGGCATTAAGTACCAGCATGATGTATTTAACGTAGTCTGAAAAATGCTGAATGGGAAATTGATTGTAGTAAAAGAGCTTTCCTCCCTTGACGCAAATGATGTGCAGTTTAAACCGATCGATATAGACGAACAGGGGTGAAGCCCCCACGCCATGCGTATCATTCAATACACCTTCGATCAGGGTTGATGATTGATGGATAAAACGCACATCCGAATTTTTATACAATTCAATAATCCACTCGTGGATGCCTTTATATAACGCAAAGATGGTGACCGCGCTGGTTTTGACGTTTTTGCAATGCAATATCACCTCCTTCTCCGTATCTACCTTTGCATTGAGCCGCAGGTATTCGGCAGATGCATCTTCGACAAATAACGAGTCAGGCACCTGAACAAGCTTATTGTTCTTAATCGAGAATTTAACCTTTTTCCAGAACCCGGCCATTAATAAATGATGGGACTCAAAAAGTTTTTGCAGCAAAGAAAGTTGCTCTTCGTTCGAGTTGAGGTTTTGGAAGATGTAGTCCTCAAAAAAGACCATTCGGTCATTTTCATCCACTACACCAATTTGTAAATCCCTTACGCCAAGGTGAATCAATAGCGAATACTGATGCAGGTTTTCTACATCAAATTTTTCGTCTTTGATTTTCTTGATCAGCTTATAGCTCTGAGCGGCTGATGTCAAGGTAAATTAAGATTCCCAGTTTCCTGAAGTAGAAACGTCAGTGCGAGAACCAAAACGAAGGGGTTTGCGGTTTTTAGCCTCGTTGGCTTCGCTGCGGAAAGGATTATCGGGTTTGGGATCTTTCACTTCAATAACGCTCACTTGAATACCGCCACGGTCTACTTTGCCAATGAAGATATCGAATTTGGTTTCAGTGCCGGGCTTGTATGCAAGCCGGCTGATATCTACATCCGGATTAAATTTGTAGTCCCAGATGGTCATCAATATCTGACCTTTTCTTACACTTTGACCAGGCTTAATGTCCGCCATTGAACTGATAAAACCATCCTCTGTGAATGGAGGTTCGCTGTTTTTCTCACCTACCTTGATGGTATAACCGCGCTGATTTTTCACCGCACGATCACCCACCTTCACCTTGTAGGCCACAAATATTCCATCGTCAGCTGCATTCACGTTGAAGGTTTCCTTGAATATCCTTTCACGGGCCGGAGTGAATCCTAGGGTGTCGATATGAACAATAACTTCCTCGCCACCGTACGCCTTTTGAACGATTTCTTCCTTGCGTTCAATGATGGCCACTTTGCCGTTCTTTATAAAATTGATAAGAGAGTCCCAGTTGGATGTATACCTGCCATTCACTTCCTGAAAGACAATTTCCGCTTCGCGTATCAATTTCAGCTTTTCGATAATGGCCATTTCTTTCGTCTCAATCAATTTACGGTCATCGATTGTGCTCTGCACGCCACTATAAAGGTAGTACCCCAGAAAAAGGCTCACAGCGAAAAGAACGTAGGTCAGAATTTTAGTAAGGTTCATTATTCTACAGGTTTAAGCATGCAATAATAAATATTTTAAGCCGTTTAACACAACCAATCATAATTTAAAATAACCCCTTAAATCGATGATTCCGCGTGGATTTGGGGTGTATTTGAATATGCCATGGAGGTGTTTTGGATTCAGTCCGAGAATTTCGTCCCACGACAGGAAACGCACTTCGCTGATGATCTGTTCCCCTGAATTCATCTCCGGATCAGAGCCGGTTTTCAGGCTCCCAAGCTGCCTTTCTACGCCAAAAAAAAGTTCGATGGCGTGCAACGGAGGTTGATAATATTCGGCCGTAAAAAGTAGATCACCAACTTCAATCGTCAAATTTGTTTCTTCCCTGAATTCACGCCTCAGGGCTTGATGGGCCGTCTCATTCCACTCGATACCCCCGCCTGGAGGAGCCCAAAAATCACCATCAGTCAACCCCCTGTGGTTTGCCATGAGCAGCGTGTTGTCGACCACGCATACGCCACAAGCCCGCACTCTGATCTTGTTGCCATAAAGATTATCAATCGATTTTGACGTCATTATTGAACTATAGATGTATGTTCATTCGTTAACAGGGTATAATTTATGAATACCTAATTTTGAAAAAAATCACATTATGAGTCGCTTTTTTATCCTTTTCATTTCTCTGGTGTCAATTTCTTTTGCGAATGGTCAGGATACAACGGCCGTTGATGGTCCGTTGATAAGTTGGGATAAAGCCTCCATTGATTTCGGTGACATCAAACAAGGGGACAAAGTGGAGAATGTTTTCAGGTTTACAAATAGTGGAACTGCCCCCCTAATTATTACCAATGTGGAGGTGACTTGTGGATGCACCACACCAAAGGGTTGGCCCCGCGATCCAATTCCTCCTGGGGGCAAAGGTGAGATCACGGTTGCTTTCAACAGTGTAGGAAAGTATGGTCGCCAAAATAAGGTGGTAAAAATAATCTCGAACTCGGTCGGTCAGGCGAACCAGGTTGTATTTTCGGCCAATGTGCTCGCCAAGGATTGACTAAGGATTGGCTCTGTTTTTTTTGATTGCCAATCCCGCCATTAACCAACCCGTCAATAGCAGCAAACCTCCCACCGGTGTCACTGCGCCCCAGCTGGTGACCCCGGAAATAGAAAGCAAGTAGAGACTTCCGCTGAATACGATGATGCCGGCAGAGAAAAGTTGTGCAGCCCGGATTGCTTTTGGCCGATGCAGTTTTTCATCGAGGGCTGCCAGGGTCAGCAGCGCAAGGGCATGCAAGAATTGATACCTGACTGCAAGCTCAAAAGTCTCTGTCCGATCATTTTCGAGCAGCAATGTTTTCAAGGCATGGGCACCGAACGCCCCGATCGCCACGGCCAACCCCGCGAACACCACTCCGACAAGTATCAATTTTTGTTGAGCGGCCATTTTTTATTTTCTTTCCCCAAATATGGCCGTGCCAATTCTGATCAATGTGCTCCCTTCTTCCAGGGCAATTTTATAATCGGACGTCATTCCCATGGACAGCTCTTTCATCTCAATGTTCTTGCTGAATTTTTTACCCTTGAGGTTTTCAAAGTATTGCTTTAATTGACCAAACTCTTTTCGGATCTGGGCATGGTCATCCGTTAAGGTTGCCATACCCATCAGACCTGACACTTTTACAAACGGATAGTCATTTACCGTGTCCAGTAAGCTGATTAGCTCCTCATAGTTAAGGCCAAATTTGCTCTCTTCCTGTGCGATGTGAACCTGCAACAAGCAGGGGACTACGCGGTTGGCTTTATTACCCTGCTTATTGATCTCTTCGAGCAATTTCCTGCTGTCTACGGAGTGGATCAGTGAAACAAAAGAAGCGATGTATTTCACTTTATTGGTCTGCAGATGACCGATCATGTGCCACTCGATGTCTTTGGGGAGTTCACTCCTTTTTTTTTCCAGCTCTTTCACTTTATTCTCACCAAACAAACGATGACCGGCATTGTAGGCATCAAGTATTTTTTCGGCAGGCTGAGTTTTACTTACCGCAATGAGCCGGCATTTTTTCTCGGCCAGTTCAGTCTGGAGTAAGTTTATGTTATTTTTAACGTTCATTTTATAACTTTACCCGAATGCCTGCTTGGGCAGAAACGAGTTCGAATGCAATAATATGGCGATATTAGGCACCTTGCTAAAAAAAGGTATAAAACTTCGGGAAAATTTGGAGCAGGAATACTCCTCGCCCGCAGAGCTTCAAAAGCAAGAACTAAAGCACCTCCTCATAACCGCCACCCAGACCGAATTTGGTAAATACTATAATTTTCAGAACATCCTGACGCACTTTCGAACGGGGGATAATGAGTTTTATAATTCTTTCAAATCCAATATCCCTATTCATGATTACAATAAGATCTACAAGGACTGGTGGCACCTTGCGTTAAAGGGAGCCAAAAATATATGCTGGCCGGGCAGGGTGAAATATTTTGCGCTTAGTTCGGGTACCTCCGAGTCGTCTTCTAAACACATTCCGGTAACCAAAGAAATGACCAAGGCGATACAAAAGACAAGCATTCGCCAGATTCTCACTTTGTCGAAATATGAACTGCCGGATGATTTCTTTGGCGCGGGTATATTGATGATAGGGGGAAGCACCCACCTTAACCACAAGGGCAGCTATTTTGAAGGAGACCTCAGCGGCATTCAGGCCGCTAGACTTCCATTTTGGTTTCAACACTTTTATAAACCCGGAAAAAAAATTGCCAAGACCAGAAGCTGGGATGCGAAGCTTGAGGACATTGTGCAAAGCGCAAGCAAGTGGGACATCGGAATCATCGTGGGGGTACCTGCATGGATACAGATCTTACTGGAGAAAATTCTTAAGCACTACGGCATCAGCCATATCCATGAGCTTTGGCCCAACCTGAGCGTTTATGTGCACGGAGGTGTTTCATTTGATCCCTATAAAAAAGGATTTGAAAAACTATTGGGCAGGCCAATTCATTATATAGAAACGTATCTCGCTTCAGAGGGATTTGTGGCCTACCAGGCTTTTCCACAGAAGAAATCCATGCGTCTCGTGTTGAACAATGGTATTTTTTACGAGTTCATTCCATTTGACGAAACGAACTTTACATCATCGGGCGAGGTAAAACCGGATGCAAAATCGTATTTCATAGATGAGGTAGAGGAGGGCCGGGAGTATGCCATTTTGTTGTCCACTTGTGCCGGAGCGTGGAGATACCTGATTGGAGACGTTATCAAATTTACATCGCTGGAAGAGTCTGAGATTATTATCACGGGGAGAACCAAACATTTCCTGAGCCTGTGTGGTGAACATTTGTCGGTCGACAATATGAATAAAGCCATTGAGTTGGTCTCTGGTGATATGGACATTGACATTAAAGAGTTTACGGTGGCCGGGATTCCGTACGGCAGCTTGTTCGCACATCGGTGGTTTATCGGAACCAATGACACCATCAACAGCGATGAGTTAAAAGAAAGACTGGATACCCGACTCAAGGAACTAAATGACGATTATGCCGTTGAACGAAGTGCTGCCTTAAAGGAAGTGGTGTTGGATATTCTTCCCGTTAAAACTTTTTATGAGTGGATGGAGTGGAAGGGCAAGGTCGGTGGCCAGAATAAATTTCCCAGGGTTTTAAAAAAGGCACAATTGGACGAATGGGTTGAATTTTTGGAGGCTAACAAAACCTCATGATCATATTAAATGGAATAAAATTTGGCCTTATACTGGCTTTGCTCATTGGCCCGGTTTTTTTTGCAATCATTCAGACGAGTGTTGAAAAAGGTTTTTGGAACGGAGCGCTGGTTGCCCTTGGCGTGTCACTCAGCGATATTTTTTACGTGTCTGTTTGTTACCTCGGGATGGCCCAAATGCTTGAAAACGGGCAATTCAGAATGTACCTGGCCTATTCGGGTGGCACGATCTTAATCTTGTTCGGGCTTTACCATTTATTGGTAAAGAGCAGGCGGGCTATTCAGGCAAGGGTAGACCAGACCGATGAGAAAAATGTATTTCGGTACATCATGAAAGGATTTGTAATTAATGGGCTTAGTCCGATGGTGCCGATTTTTTGGATCGGGGCCGTCAGTATTGCCACGCTTGATCTTGGGTACACTGGAGGAATTACCCTCTTGATTTTTTTAACCTCATTACTCGCAACGGTCCTGATCACGGATGTCATTAAAGCCTATCTGGCCGATAAGCTCAGAAGCCTTGTTACCACGAAATTTTTAACAGTAATGAATGTTGCGCTGGGTATTTTGATGATCGTATTTGGCGGACGACTCATCATGATCGCCCAATCTTTTACTGGGGAGCTAGTCTTGTAAGACGTTGCTCATAAAGCTTGATTTCAGCATCAGCCACAAGAGCAGTATCACGATAGCCCACCGCAAGTAAACAAAATAAAAATCTGCTGTATCCTTAAACCTTGTCTCTTTTATTTCAGCCTTTTCGTATTTATCGATTTTCTCAAATACCCTTTTGAGGGCTTCATTGTCCGTGACGCGAAAAAACTCACCGGAACTAATGTCGGCAATTCTTCTCATGGTTGTTTCATCCACGGTGTTCTCCACCATGTGCGGTCTGCCGAAGTAGTCCTTGCCAAAGGGCACAAGTCCTTCTTTACCTACTACAATCGTGTATGTTTTGATGTTGTAGGCAGCGGCCAATTCGGCTGCGGTGATGGGATCTATATTCCCTGCTGTATTATCCCCATCGCTCAAAAGGATGCAAACTTTTGATTTGGACTCGGACTCTCGCATACGATTGGTAACTACTGCCATGGCACTTCCAATGGCAGTCCCCCGGTTTTCGATCATGTCAAAGCTGATGTCATCCAGGTATGCATTCAAAAGATCATAATCCGTGGTGAGCGGTGCAAGAGAAAATGCATCGCCTGAAAAAACCACTATGCCAATCCGATCCTGAATCCGACCCTTGATGAAATCGCGCGCCACATTTTTGGCCGCATCAAGCCGATTGGGAACGAAATCTTCGATCTGCATGGACTGGGAAATGTCAATGGCAATGATAATGTCAATACCTTCCGTCCACTGCTCTACTTTTTCATTTGTTTTTTGAGGTCTGGCAAGAGAAATCATCACCAGCATAATCACCATTCCCAAGAGGAAGTCCGGCAGTAACCTGATCAGCGTGAGTGGAGTGCTTTTCAAATCACTTTTGATCAGCGCAACCGGGAGTTTTTGATTAAAGAAATACCGGTATGTCCATCGCAGTATAAAAAGCAGCGGAACCAGCGCGATGAGCCAAAGAAATAAAGGAACGGCCCATGTATAGCCAGAGAAGGTGGTCGGGAAGAACCACGACAGAGAGTACCATGCATCCATCATCTTATCCATTTCTTAGTTCCTCCAATCTATGATGGAATTGTTTCTCCGTATACTGCCGGAGTTCAAGCAATGGATCTTTTGCCAACGCTTCACTCTCCCTATATATGTTCTTATCAATTTGTCTCAGTGCCGTGGCGAGGGTCTCGTCTTTCACCAGCTGAAAAATTTCTTTGGTGGTAAATTTCGTGTAGGGATTTGACTCCAGGCCTTCCATGTATTTTTTCCATAAAATAAGTGCTGACTCAGCTCGCTGCCTGCTGTAGTTATTTTGTAGTTCCTCTATCATTCCCTCAAAGTCGAGGATAAATTTTGCGTGATTCCTATTGAGCTTTCGAAGCACGAAGTACCGCCTTATACGCTTTCCGAAAATAATCCACAAGACAATAATGACTACCAGAACAATTCCGGATATAATGAGTAGCAGCGGATAATTCAACAGCCAACTCACAGTCTGGTATGCGGTATTGACTTTAAGGGGTAGTTCCTGGGCAGACAAAGAGTCCGGAAGCTGGGCCACCAACTGTTGGAGAAATATGCTGTCTGGTTTTGCGTACACCGCTGTGCAATCCATTTGGTTGACAATAAATACAGGCAGACTCAGCCGCTGAATACTGTCAATCTCGAAAGATGTGAGGTAATACACCACACTGTCGTAGCTCGTGTTCTCAACTGTTTTCGTGGGAAAGTATTTCTTGTGGTGAATTTCAAATGGCTCGAATGCGAAGGTCGAATCCGGAAAAACGATGGTTTTATGTTTTGGATAGGCAGCGGTGAGCGAATAGGGAAAGATAATTCCAATCTTAATGCTGTCGGTCTGAAATCTCCCGGTAACCAAAACCTCCTGGGCGTTTGCGTGCGCGGGAAGCAGAAGAACTGTCAGAAACAAGAATCTCAACCGGTCAAGCACTTTTCTTCGTTTTATTTCTAACCTTAAATAGTTTCAACAACTTGGGAACGTAGTCGTCACTGGTGTTAATGTTCAGAAAATTGATCTGATGTTTTCGACTGAAATTGGCAAGCTCATCTTTTCGACCATTGTGATGCCTGGATATGCGACTTCTGAAATTGCCAAAAGACGTGTTCACCCACAGTGTTTTTTTTGTTTCTTTATCCTGGACGGGTATGATTCCTAGTTTCGGCAAATTTGTTTCACGGGTATCACTAATTTGTATTAATACCAGGTCATGTTTCTTGGCCAGCGACCTGAGGTTATGATAAAAATCCTCATCAATGAAATCGGAGATCATGATGATAACGCTCCTGCGCTTGATGGAGTTGAGCGCAAAGGCGATGGCCTTGGTAAGGTTGGTCTTTGGCGACTTGGGCTGAAGCTTTACAATACTTGAGATAATTTCGTACGCCTGTCCCAGGCCTTTTTTCGGGCGAAGGTATTTCTCGCGCTCGTCCGAATAACATATCAAACCCACCTGACTTGATTCCTTGGCACCCGAGAGCGCAAGCACCCCGCAAATTTCCTTGCCGATATCGAATTTTGTTTTTCCTGGACTCCCTATTTCCTGCGAGGCGCTGACATCCAGTATAAAGTAGATGGTTTGCTCTTTCTCTTCTTTGAACGTCTTAACGAATGTTCCATGCCCTTTGGCCGATACGTTCCAATCGATAGTGCGAATATCATCTCCGTATTGATAAGGACGGACGTCATCAAATTCTAACCCTGACCCTTTAAAAATCGAATGAAAATCACCTTGCATCTGGCTATTGATAGCCTTGCGGATTTGAATCTCGTATTTCCTCAACTTTTTGACCAGATCTTTCAATCGCCTCTCAAATTTGTGGCACAAAAATAGTTGAAATATGACTAATTTGAACCCGTTTTCACTGTATACAACGGTAATTTTGACAAAAGGTGTTATGGGAGAGGTGAGTTGGATTAAGTACCTGCTTTTTGTTATGGTCCTTTGCTGCCTGCAGTGCACCGATGACAAAAAACCGGAAGGCATTCTTGATGAAAAGGAAATGGTGAGTCTAATGGTTGATGTCTATCTCGCTGAGGGCAAAATAAGTATTGCCAGAATCTCGCGGGACTCAGCGTACAAGCTGCTTGAGCCCTATGAAGATAGCACGCTTGTAAAAAGAGGCATGACGGACTCTATGCTCATAGCCAACTACACCTACTATCTTCAAAAGCCAAAGGAATTGGAACGTATCCTTGATGCTGTAATCGACACCTTAAGCCTTAGGGAACAGCGAATGAGTAATCAGCCATAAAGAAACATAGCAGCTACGAATGATTTATCCCCTGGATTTTGAAAGTAAGCTGGGATTTGATCAAATCCGTTCGCGACTGGCTGGCTATTGCATCAACACCCTTGGACGAAGAGAAGTGGACCGGATTAGTTTTTCCTCCGACTTTTTTCAGATAAAAACTTTGTTGAGTCAGGCGCGCGAGTTCAAGAGCATCCGGGAGCGAGGCCTGCCTTTTTCTATTTCTAATTATGTTGACCCTACAGATTTTTACCCGGTCATCGCGATCGAGGATAGCTTCATTGAAGCGGCATCGCTGTGGGAGATTTCGGGCTCACTTCAGGTGATCACCGGCTGCCACAATTTTTTGATCAAAGAAAAAGATGCTTTTCCCCAGCTTTTCAATTTGACGGATTCCCTTGTGCCTTTCGGTGAATTGATCCATGCAATTCGCAACAAGATAGACGAGCTGGGCCAGGTGAAAGACAATGCCAGCCCCGAGCTTCAGCGCGTCCGCAAAAAATTGAGAGATGAGACGCATCGAGCCCGAAAGTTGATTGACCTGATGTTTCGGGAGGCGTTGGGCAAGGGAATGGTGCCCGATGGCAGTGCGCCCGTGATAAGGGACGGCAGGGTGGTCATCCCGGTGTTATCCGAGTACAAACGCAAAATTGCTGGCGTCATCATGGATGAATCGGCCACGGGACAGACTGTGTTTATGGAACCGACCGAAGTGATTGAGGCCAACAATGAAATAAGAAATTTAGAGCTTGAGGAGCGAAGGGAGATAGTCAAGATTTTGAAAAATCTTACAAGCCTTCTACGGTCCCATCTTTCGGCCCTTAAGCTTGGGTTCGAATTTCTGGGCCGGATTGATTGCCTCCAGGCGAAAACCCGGTTCGCGATCGAAATCGAGGCCGACTTGCCCGTCCTTGTAGAAAAACAAATAATCGACTGGAAGCAAGCGCGCCATCCGCTTCTTGTTTTGGCGCACAAAAATAGATCTCCGGTCGTACCACTAACAATCGATTTAACGGAGGAGAATCGATTCCTCCTTGTCTCAGGGCCAAACGCTGGCGGCAAGTCAGTTTGTTTGAAAACGGTAGGACTCATTCAATACATGGTCCAGTGTGGACTGCTGGTACCGATGCATGAACAATCTGAGGTCGGCATTTTCCACAGCCTGTTTTTGGATATAGGCGATCAGCAATCTATCGAGAACGACCTCAGTACGTACAGTTCTCATCTGCGAAATATGCGACAGTTTGTCGCAAAGGCGAACGACAAGTCGCTGGTGCTCATGGATGAGTTGGGGGCAGGAACAGATCCGAATTTTGGCGGGGGAATCGCAGAGGCCATTTTAAAAAAATTGGTTGAGCAGGGCGTTTGGGGTGTCGCAACTACCCACTACTACAGTCTTAAGTTGTTTGCGGAGAATACCAGCGGCATCAGGAATGCGGCTATGCAATTTGACAGCAGGCGCCTCGAGCCGCTGTTCGTACTTGAGATTGGAAAACCGGGGAGTTCTTTTGCCATCGAGATCGCGAGAAAGATTGGTCTTGATGACGGAATTATCAGCGATGCGCAAAGAATTATCGGTGCCGATTTAACCGGGCTTGAAGACCTGATAAAGCGTGTGAACGATGAGAAGTTAAGCCTTTCCAGGCGCGAGTTAGAGGTAAAATCAAAGGAGAGTAAATTCAATGAATTACTGAACAGATATAATCAGCTTTCTCAGGACCTGGAGGCGAACCGGAAACAAATAATCAACAAAGCCAAAGAGGAAGCCTCCGCCTTGCTTAAGCAAACGAATAAAGAAATTGAAAAAACAATCCGGCATATTAAAGAAAACAGCGCTGAGAAAAAGGAGACGAGAAAAGTAAGGCTGAACCTTCTTGGGTTGGAAAAAACCATCAAACCTGCCTCGGGTGACGATAGGGCCATAAAAAAAGTGCCGATAAAAGTAGGCGACAGCGTGAGAATAATGGGTCAGGAGGTATCGGGAAAAGTGGTTTCAATAAAAGGAGTGAATGCCATCGTGCAGTTTGGCGATATGCGGTCATCTGTCAAGATGGAGAAGCTGGTGAAGGGTTCAAGTGGTGATGCTTCAAATCTATCCAGTCGAAAAACACTTGGACTCGATTTACTCTCGAAACAAACCCATTTTAATCAAACACTGGATGCAAGGGGCATGCGGGCGGAAGCAATTATTCCCGTGCTTGATCAATTTCTGGACGATGCTGTTTTACTCGGGCACAGCTCGCTGCGAATTCTCCATGGCAAAGGGGAGGGTGTACTGAGAAAGATTATCCGGGAACAACTTAAACGAAACAAATTTGTTGTATCCTTTGGCGATGAGCATATCGATAGAGGAGGCGATGGAATAACCACCATCGAACTGAAATAAAAAGGCTCCATCAGGAGCCCTTTCTTATTTCAGTTTTTTATTTGGCTATTGAAATGTGAATACCCAAACTCCTTTGACGTTGGAGGTTCTTCCTGTATTCGGATAACCGGTTCCATTAAATGAGTAGGTGATTTGCAATTGCGTGTCAGTGACGGAGTATGTGATATTTAATTCATCCTGTGTATTTGGATCTCTGATAATTTGGGTTTCCGGGCTGGTGCCAAAAGACCAGGTTCCCTCCGAAGGCCATGAACTCAATGTGGGTCGGCCTGCGGTTTTATATCCAAATGATGTGTTGCCAGCTGTTCCTGACACAGTAAGGGTAAAGTTATCATACCCGGTTTGATCAACGTCATCTAACTTTACTGAGCTTTTAGTCCACGTTTTTGATAATTTCCCAAGTTGAATGTCTTCAGTGGTTTGCCCGGGGCCAGTCTTCTTCTTACAGCCCTGGCTTATCAGAATCGTACCAAAAACGATACCCATTAAAATGATCTTAGCTGTTTGCTTCATTCTTATCATGATTGAAAATCGTATTAAACTTAGTAAAATGCCTATTCTAATAAAAGGGCCGGATTTCAAAATGATGCTCAGAGCCGTTGTCGAATGCCCCATTTAATCGGCTCAGGAGGGCAAATGTAACCTATTTTAATCCCATCAAATCGACTTTTATAGCTGTTTCGGGGTATTCTCCCTCCACGTTGGATGCGATCAGAACCAGCCGCGAACTCATTGCTTTTTTAAGATTTACCTGATACCAATTAACTCCGGGGTTGTCCAGATTGGTAGTAGGCTCATCCAGAAACAAAGCGGGGGTATCGGAAAAAAAAGCGAGCCCTAGCTTTAGACGCTGTCGCATGCCTGATGAAAAATTGGATATTTGTTTATCCCTTGCATGGCTAAGTTCTATCAAATCCATCAAGTCGCTGGTTGAGTGACCAGTTGCGGGTTTTTTGAATTTAAAATGGAATTGAATCATTTCCCTAAGGGTAAATTCCTCAATCAATTCCATATAGGGAGTGGCAACGGATATGTACTTGTAAAAATCCTCTGGAGGGATGGTCGTGGCCTGATTGGAGAAAGACACGGTGCCTTTACTTGGGGGAACCTGACCCCAGAGCACCTGCATCAACGTGGATTTACCTGATCCGTTGGGACCCACAACGGCAAAACAATGATTCTGATCGAAAGAGAAGTCAAAATCCTTAAAAATCCATTCGCGGTTAAATCTTTTTCCCAGCCCTTCCGCTACGATCTTCATTCAAACGTTGCAGAACTTGTGGTAGAAAGCCCCTTCATTACCCCGCGCTCAGAACTCCTGATGAAATTAATAATGTAGTTTCTCTCCTCACTGCTCAAAATCTCTTTTTCTACCAGGTCGAGGGCTTTTGAGTTATTTAGTCCCTTTAAAAAAATGATCCGATAGGCATCCTGAATTTCGGATATTTTCTCAGAAGTGAATCCGCGCCTTCTTAAGCCCACAGTATTGACCCCGCAGTAGGTAAGGGGTTCCCGGGCCGCTTTGGTATAAGGGGGAATATCTTTTCGTACCAAGGACCCTCCGGAGACCATCACATGGGCCCCAACCTTTACAAATTGATGTACGGCACTTGATCCACCAATAATGGCCCAGTCTTCAATAATGACATGTCCTGCGACCTGAACAGCGTTGGCAAAAATACAGTTGTTACCAATGGTGCAGTCGTGGGCGATATGAACATAAGCCATCAGGAGGCAGTTGCTGCCAATCACTGTTTTGTGTTTATCAGCAGTGCCGCGGCTGATGGTAACAAACTCCCTGATCACCGTATTGTCTCCAACGAAGGTTTCAGTCTTTTCACCGGCAAATTTCAAATCCTGCGGAATTGATGAAACGGATGCTCCCGGAAAAACTTTGACATTCTTGCCGAGTCGCGCGCCCTCCCAAATAATGGAATTGGGTCCGATCCAGCAGCCGTCTCCGATCACTGCATCTTCTTTGATCGTGGCAAATGGTTCAATGGTAACGTTGTTACCTATCTTTGCATCAGGATGAACGTTGGCTAACGGATGGTGGCTCATGAGTCTTTTCTGACAATACTGGCGGTCATTGTTCCTTCACATACAAGCGTGCTGCCTACGTATGCGCGTCCCGACATTTTTGCAATACCTCTTTTGATCGGAACGAGCAGGTTGCATTGAATAACCAGGGTGTCGCCCGGCAACACCATTTTTCTAAATCGGAACGATTCTATCCCCAAAAAATAGGTCCAATAATTTTCAGGATCGGGCACCGTATTCAGCACGAGAATGCCCCCGATTTGTGCCATCGCTTCCACCTGCAACACCCCAGGCATGACAGGATTTCCCGGGAAGTGCCCCTGAAAGAACGGCTCGTTCATTGTGACGTTTTTTACTCCAGCTACACTTTCGTTATCCAAATGTATAATCTTATCAATAAGCAAGAACGGATACCTGTGTCTTAATATATTGGATATCTGGTTGATGTCCATCACGGGGGGCAGGCTCGGATTGTAGCGAGGTATGCCCTTCTTATCCGCTTCCTGCATTGCTTTCTTAAGCTTTTTTGCAAAAGCAACGTTGGCAGCGTGCCCGGGCCTTGCAGCCAATATCTGCGCTTTTAATGGTCGCCCGGCCAGCGACAGGTCACCAATAATATCCAGCAGTTTGTGACGTGCCGGCTCATTGTTGTAACGAAGTTCTACATTGTTGAGAATGCCCTCTTTTTTGACTTCGACTTTTGGTTTGTTGAGCATTTGAGCAATGTTGTCCAACTCGTGCTCCTGAACGACACGATCAACGATAACTATCGCATTATTTAGGTCGCCCCCTCGAATAAGGTTGTTCTTATACAACATCTCCAACTCATGCAAAAAGCAAAAAGTGCGGCACGAGGCTATCTCCTTTTCAAACTGCCGAATATTGGTGATGGATGCATGCTGGCTACCTAAAACCGGTGAATTGTAATCGATCATCACTGTTACCCGGTAGTCGTCAAGGGGCAAAGCGGCAATCTCCACGTTGCGATCTACTTCCCGGTAAAAAATACTGTCCTGAACTTCAAAGAAATCGCGTAATGCGTTTTGTTCTTCTGAGCCGGCTTCCTTTAACACGTTGACAAACTGAATAGAACTACCATCCATTATCGGAGCCTCCGGTCCATCAAGTTGAATGAGTACATTGTCAATTTCCAGGCCGGTCAGCGCAGCCAGGGTGTGCTCGATGGTGCTGATCCTGGCACCGCTCTGCTCGATGGTGGTTCCCCTTGAAACGTCCACCACGTTGTCACAATCAGCATCGATGATCGGGGAGCCCGGAAGGTCTATTCGCTGAAATTTGATTCCATGATTTGCCTTGGCGGGCAGGAAGGTCATATTGGTAATTACCCCCGTATGCAAGCCAACTCCGGACAAAGTCACGGATTTCTTGATTGTTTGCTGCTTGTGATTTAGCATCCTTTTGATAAAAGGATCAAATTTAAGCGGTATTACCCGTATAATCTAAAAAATCGGATGCGTGGTGAGTTTTTGAGGATAATATGCAGCCAAAAAATCCGGAGTCTTGGTATTTGGCTAATTTCAGTCAGATTTTACAGGAGATTGCATTGAAATGAGCTTTTGCTCCAACTGCTTAAGCCTGATATTTATGTCAGGGAGCTGTTTAAATACAGCATACGATCTGAAATATTCTTTCACATCCAAGACCGGATATCCGATCAGTTTTTGACCCTCTTCTTTGATAGACTTTGAAATGCCACCCTGTGCCCCCACGCTTGTCCTGTTGGCAATGACCAAATGACCGGCCACACCGACCTGACCAGCTAAAATGCAGTTCTCACCGATCTTGGTAGACCCTGAAATGCCACTTTGGGCAGCTATGACGGTATTTTTGCCGATTTCTACGTTGTGGGCAACCTGAATCAGATTATCAAGTTTCACCCCGGATTTGATCATCGTAGAGTCGCCCATTAGCGTAGCGCAATCGATTACCGTATTGGCTCCAATGGTGACATTGTCTTCGAGGATTACATTCCCCAATTGTGGAATCGACTTGTAAGTTCCGTCTTCCTGAGGTGCGAAGCCAAATCCATCGCTTCCCAGAACGGCACCGGAATGGATCACGCAATTGTTGCCCACTCGCGTACCGGCATATAGTTTGACGTTGGGGTGTAAAATGGTATCATTTCCAATGACTGCATTGTCGCCAATGTAGGTATGTGGATAGACCTTCACGTTATCGCCAATCCTGACGTTACTCCCGATGTAGGAAAATGCACCGCGATAGAGTGCTTGGCCAGTCGTGCAATTTTCTCCGATGAAACTGGGTTCTTCGATACCCGTTTTCTGAAAGCTTATCAGTTTATGATACTCTTCAAGCAATAGGGTAAAACTCGAATATGGGTCATCCACCAGGATGAGGCTGGCCTTGACTTCTTTTTTTGGCGTGAATCCGGTCTTCACGATGACCGCGCTGGCCTTGGTTTCGTATATGAAATGCTCGTATTTGGGATTTGAAAGAAAAGCAATCTGGCCTTGTTTGGCATCCTGAATTTTGGCCAGCATGTTGATGCTGGAACTGTCGTCACCCTTGACGACTCCTCCAAGCATGGTCGCGATCTGTCGTATCGTAAACTCCATCAAAGGCGAAAGAAATTGGCCATAACTTGTTAACTCCTTCAGTTACTTTTCAAAGATACATTTTTAGGACAGCATAGGTAGCTTTTTTTGACGATTTTACTCAGTGCCTTTATATTGGGTAAATCAGATGCCAGCGCAATTTCCCGGACCTCTCCGGACTTCATCAAAATGTTGATGGCCTGACCTTCACTTAGGTACGCTTCATTGGAAACGATGCCGTGAGAGAACAGGAACGTGGCATCCTTTTTTAGGAGTTTATATTCATTGCAAATGCCAGATCGCGCCTGTTCTATAATTGCTTTCCGAATGGGGTCGTTTGAAAGTGTGATTCGAAATAAATTTCTTTGCAACAGCATCGTACACAGGGTAGATAGAATTTTATCCGCATGATTTTGCCATAGCTTCACAGCTCCCCAGATGTCGTTATCATCCAGGAGGCCAAAATTTTTCAGCGTGGACGGTTTTTCAAAGCCTTCAATGGAAAATGTGTTGCTTAAAAAAAATTGAAGTGATGATGAGCAGGTCAATTTTTCACCTGAACGAATCAGGTACTGTGCTCGCCTGATCAGGTTTACCAACATTCGTTCAGCACTAACTGCCGTTTTGTGCAAATAGACCTGCCAGTACATGAGCCTGCGGGCATTCAAAAAATTTTCAATGCTATAAATTCCTTTCTCCTCCACCACCAGTTGGTCGTTAACAACATTCAGCATCACCACGATGCGGTCCACACCGATGGAGCCTTCAGTAACTCCTGTAAAAAAGCAGTCGCGTCTGAGGTAATCCAAACGGTCCGTGTCCAGTTGGCTGCTTACAAGCTGGTGAAAAAATTTTCTTGAATAGGTATTTTGAAAAATCTGCAAAGCCAGGTCAAGCCTTCCGTGGAAGAGCCTGTTGAATTCCTTCATGAACAGAAATGAAATACTTTCGTGCCCAACATGATCAAGCAATGTTTCTTCAAGCGCGTGGGAAAAGGGGCCATGTCCGATGTCGTGAAGGAGCGTGGCTATTTGCGAAGCCTCATACTCTTGTTTTGAAATCTCGACCTTCTTAAGACGCAAGTTATCCAGCACCCTACCCATCAGGTGCATAGCACCCAGCGCGTGATTGAATCGCGTATGAATGGCACCAGGGTAAATGAGGTCGGTTAGACCGAGCTGTTTGATACGCCTCAGGCGTTGAAAGTAGGGGTGTTCAACCAGATCATAAATAAGACCGCCTGGGATTGAGACAAATCCATAGATGGGATCGTTTACGATTTTCTTTTTATTAAAGCTTTGGCTCAAGATTGACTATATATCTCGTAAATTAGGCTGAATTTAAACGATACGGCATGGTGCAAAGGTATAATATTTTGTGGGCGGATGATGAGATTGACCTGTTAAAGCCGCACATCCTGTTTCTTCAGCAGCGCGGATATGACATCACCCCTGTCAACAATGGATCAGATGCCGTAGAGTTTTGTGAATCAAGACATTTCGATTTGGTTTTCCTGGATGAACACATGCCGGGGATGTCTGGTTTGGAAGCACTGGGTCTCATAAAAAATGGAAAGCCCAATCTTCCCGTGGTTATGATCACCAAGAACGAGGAGGAACAGATCATGGAGGATGCCATTGGTGCTAAAATCGATGACTATCTTATTAAGCCGCTCAATCCAAGCCAGATATTAATCGCAGTTAAGAAAATTCTTGACAACAAGCGATTGGTGATCGAAAAAACCAACCTGAACTACCAGCAGGAGTTCAGAAACATAAGCATGGCTTTTCTGGATGACCTGGATCATGAGAAATGGGCAGAGGTCTACAAAAAACTGGTTTTTTGGGAGTTGCAATTGGATGAGGCTGATAACAAAGACATGGCCGAAATTTTGGAAATGCAAAAAGTCGAGGCCAATACAAATTTTTCCAGGTTCGTCAAGAGGAATTATGAATCGTGGCTAAATGAACCCAGTTCGTCAAAACCGCTGCTTTCGCACCAGGTGATGAAGAAAAAGGTTTTTCCTGAATTGGAAAAAGGCACTCCCTGCTTTGTATTTATTATCGATAATCTCCGCTATGATCAGTGGAAAGTGTTAAAACCTATTATTGAGGAATTCTTTAATGTTGGCAAAGAGGAATCTTATTATTCCATTTTACCTACAACTACCGCCTACGCGCGCAACGCCATTTTTTCAGGAATGTTGCCGGTAGAGATGGCCAAGACGCATCCCGATTTGTGGGTTGGTGACGATGAGGAGGAAGCCAAAAATAATTTTGAAGATGAGTTTCTTTCACGACAAATTAGAAGGAACAACCTGCAGATAAAACATTCCTACTTTAAAATCAAAAAAACGGAAGAGGGGCGGGACCTCGTGGAGGCGGTTAATACGTTGTTCAAAAATGACCTCAACGTCATTGTCTACAATTTTGTCGACATGCTTTCTCATGCGCGCACGGACATGGCCATGATTCGCGAACTGGCACCTGATGAATCCGCGTACCGTTCATTGACCCGATCATGGTTTTTGCATTCTCCCTTGTTGGATATCCTGAAGAAAATTGCCGAGAAGAAGGTCAAACTTATTATCACCACAGATCATGGTACCATCAGGGTAAAAAAACCTTTCAAGATTATTGGCGACCGGAACGTGAATACGAACCTCCGGTACAAGCAAGGTAAGAACCTGAATTATGACGGGAACAAGGTAATGGAGTGCACAAAACCCGATCGTTTTTTCCTTCCGAAATCCAACGTTTCGACTTCGTACGTGTTTGCCATGGAAGACCAGTTTTTTGCCTACCCAAACAACTACAACTATTATGTAAATTTCTATAAAGATACGTTCCAGCATGGTGGCGTCAGCCTTGAAGAAATGGTCATTCCCTTAATTTTCTTAACTTCGAAGAATGCCTGAGCACGGGGTCAAGGTTTTGAATGGCAGGGTCGTTGCCATTGACGATTTGAGGGAGGCGGCCAGGGAGTTGATAGAGAAATCGGAAGGCAGAAAAGTATGGTTGTTCGAAGGGGAAATGGGGTCGGGGAAGACTACGTTTATTAAGGTTATTGGTGCCGAACTGGGGGCGAAAGGCATTTCCAGTCCTACGTTTTCGATAATAAATGAGTATCAGGCTGGCAACAGACCGATTTATCATTTTGATTTTTATAGAATAGAAAAAGAAACGGAAGCATACGACATGGGCGTGGAAGAGTATTTTGATTCTGGTGCTTTTTGTTTTGTGGAGTGGCCGGAACGAGTTCCGTCCCTGTATCCGCTACACTACATGAAGGTGAAAATCGCCATCCATACACCCACCACGAGAATAATTGAATACACCTTGCTATGACTGAAAAGAAAAAAACTGGTTTTGCTGCGCTGGCCAAGTCCAGCTTGTCACCGCAAGAGCAATTGCTGAAAGTGAAGAAACGGAGACACTCCTTTTGTATTGGATTGCCGATGGAGAGATCATTGCAGGAGAACCGGATAAGTTTGACACCGGATGCCGTGGCCATTTTGGTCAACAATGGACATGACATCTGGGTGGAAAGAAAGGCGGGCGAGGCGTCCAAGTTTACAGACAAGCAGTACAGTGAGGCGGGAGCAAAAATTGTTTATTCACCCGATGAGGTTTTCAAGGCTGATGTCATATTAAAAATTGAACCCCCAACGCTCGAGGAGATCGAACTTTTTAAACCTGGACTAACATTAATTTCTGCCCTGCAACCCGGTCATCTTCAAAAAGAATATATCCAGGCCCTGCTCAAGAAAAGGGTTACTGCGCTTGCGTGGGAATACATTGAGGATAAAGTAGGAGGAATTCCTATTGTGAGGGCGATGAGTGAAATAGCCGGAAGTGCGGTAGTGCTTATTGCCGCTGAATACCTGAGCTCGGCCAATAAAGGGAAGGGGATAATTTTGGGAGGAATCACTGGTGTGCCGCCAACAAAAATGGTGATCATTGGAGCGGGTACGGTCGCAGAGTATTGCGGGCGTGCCGCATTGAGTCTCGGTGCCGAAATTCAAATCTTCGACAATCACTTGTACAAATTGCGAAGAATTAAACACACCCTTGGCCACCAATTTTATACTTCCACCATCGACACAGCGACCTTAAGCGAGAGTTTGAAAAATGCGGATGTAGTGGTGGGCGCGCTCAGGGCTGAAAAGGGGAGGGCGCGGCACGTAGTCTCTGAAGAAATGGTCAGCCAGATGAAGCCGGACTCGTTGATTATTGATTTAAGTATCGATCAGGGCGGGTGTGTGGCTACTTCTGAAATTACAACCCATGCCAAGCCGGTATTCAAAAAGTATGACGTTATTCACTACTGTGTACCCAACGTGGCCTCGCGTGTGGCGCACACCGCGACCACGGCTTTGAGCAATATATTTACGCCCACCATACTGCGCGCGGAAGAAGAGGGCGGGGTAGAAGAAATGATTCTCGGCCATCGGTGGTTCCTGAAAGGCGTTTATTCTTATAAGGGTAACCTGACCAACGAAGCCATCGGCAGAAAGTTCAAATTGAAATACAAGAATATCGAATTGTTCGTGGCTGCCAGGGTCTAATTACAACCCAGCGACTTAAGATTTTCCTCCAGCATGCTGATCTTGGATTCAGCGTCCGCTTTCTTTTTGCGCTCGGCTTCCAATACCTGGGGAGGTGCGCCCGTCACGAACTTCTCGTTGCCGAGCTTTTTCATCACAGAGCTGAGGAAACCTTTTGAGTAGGCAAGCTCCTTTTGAATCGCCTCGCATTCTTTCTGTCTGTCAATCTTGCCTTCCATGGGTACGAAATATTCAATACCCTGAACGATGAATACCACACCATTGTCGGACTTCTGGTCGGAAAAACTGATCCCTTTCAGATTGGAGAGCTTGGAGACAACCGGAGAGAAGTGAGAAATTTTATCCTTCCCATTATCCTTGACCACCAGGTTCATTGCCTCCTTTGGAGAGATACCTTTGGTATTGCGGATATTTCTTATTTGCGTAATTACCTCAAAAGCCATAGCTCCCAGATCTATAATTTCCTGGTCGAATGATTTTGGGGAAGGGAAAGGGGCCACTATAATACAATCAGATTGGTCCCTGTTTCCTAATTCATGCCATAGCTCTTCGGTGATGAATGGCATAAATGGATGGAGTAATTTTAATATCGATTCAAAAAATTCAATTGTCTTTTGGTAAGTGGCCTCGTCAATCGGTTCACCAAATGGTGGCTTGACCATTTCGAGGTACCATGAGCAGAAGTCATCCCAAACCATCTTGTAAGTTGCCAGCAAAGCATCCGAAATCCGGAATTTTGAAAAGTGATCCTGAAGTTCAATCATGCACTGATTGATGCGAGACTCAAACCACTCGATGGCAATTTTATTTTCCACGGGCATGGCACTACTGTGCGTCTCCCAACCCTTTACCAATCTGAATGCATTCCAAATTTTGTTCGCAAAATTTCTTCCCTGTTCGCACAGCTTCTCATCGAACAAGAGGTCGTTGCCGGCTGGCGAGCTGAACAGCATTCCTGTCCGCACTCCATCTGCACCATATTTTTTTATAAGTTCCAGCGGGTCCGGTGAGTTGCCCAGTGATTTGGACATTTTTCGCCCCTGCTTGTCACGAACAATTCCGGTTAAATAAACATCTTCAAATGGGCGTTCATCCATGTATTCATATCCCGCGATAATCATTCGCGCTACCCAGAAGAAGAGAATTTCTGGGGCTGTGACTAAAACCTGTGTTGGATAGAAGTAGTTAAGGTCAACGTTGCCGGTGCGGTTGACCTTGCCATTTTTCTTGTCATAGTACTTATCGTTGAATCCCTGAAAAACTTCTATGGGCCATAGCCAGGATGATGCCCAGGTATCCAAAACGTCCGGATCTTGTTGAAGGTCACTTTCGCGTATCGTCCTCCCGGCCTTTTCCGAGGCGAGCGTCACTGCTTCTTCAATAGATTCGGCAACTACGAAATCATCATCACCTGTTCCATAAAAATATGCGGGGATACGGTGACCCCACCATAATTGCCTCGAAACACACCAATCCCTTACGTTATCCATCCAATGGCGGTAGGTGTTTTTGAACTTAGTAGGATGAAGTTTGATTTCATCTTTCTCAACAGCCTGGGCTGCCTGCCGCGAAATCTCCTTCATCTTGACAAACCACTGAAGGGAAAGCTTCGGCTCCACGACAGAATTGGTTCGTTCCGATCGGCCAATTCGGGTTACAAACTCTTCCTCCTTCACCAGGTGCCCTGCTTCCTTGAGATCTTTTATTATTAATTTTCTTACCGTGAATCGGTCCTGGCCCACGAACTTGGGAATTTCACATTTTGAATTAAGCGTTCCGTTGTCGTTGATGGTGTCAATTACAGGAAGTTGATGACGAAGGCCGATTTCGTAATCGTTGACATCGTGTGCTGGAGTCACTTTTAAGCAGCCTGTTCCAAAAGATTTATCTACATAGTCATCGGCAATAACTGGAATCTCCCTGTTGATGATGGGTACCAATACTTTTTTTCCAATTAATCTTTGATAGCGTTCATCTGATGGATTTACGGCAATCGCTACATCGCCCATGATGGTTTCGGGCCGTTGAGTGGCAATGGTCACCCACTCGTCAGCGGTGTCTTTCAGTTTATACTTTATAGAATAAAGTACAGACCGCTCGCCATCTTCCTTATAGATTACCTCTTCGTTGGAGAGTGCTGTCATGGCCTCGACATCCCAATTGATCATCCTTAGGCCGCGGTAGATGTATCCTTTTTTGTAGAGATCAACAAATACACGAATCACCGCCTTGTAGTAGCCATCATCCATGGTAAAGGCTGTTCGCTCCCAATCGCAGGATGCGCCCAATTTTTTTAGTTGCTCGAGAATGATGCCTCCATATTTTTCTTTCCATTGCCAGGCATACTCGAGAAATGCTTCTCTGGTTAAATCGGATTTTTTAATGCCCATTTCGCGCAACATGTGGACGACCTTTGCCTCGGTGGCAATGGAAGCATGGTCCGTTCCTGGCACCCAACAGGCGGCCTTTCCCTCCATTCGGGCCTTGCGAATAAGAACATCCTGGATGGTATTATTGAGCATGTGCCCCATGTGCAGGACCCCCGTTACGTTGGGAGGTGGGATGACGATCGAGTAGGGTGCTTTACCCGGGGATGGTTTTGCATGGAAAAAGTCGTTTTCATTCCAATAGGAATACCATTTGTCTTCAACTTGGGCCGGATCGTATTTAGTAGAGAGTGACATGGAGCAGGAAAAAATTCAATTTTAATTGAATGGCAAAAATATGAAAATCGAGGCTAGAAAGCCGTCTTAGGAGGGTTATAATCGCACGAGGCGGATGACGTCAAAAGTTGCATGGATTGAGAAATCCAATTTGTCGAACAACTCCGTATATTTCATTGATTTTATTATTATTTGGTATGAATACTGCAAACTCTGATGCGCTTGACCTGCAGTCCATTAAATGGAAGCAATTGTGGAGCCTGGCATCTCTTTACGGATCAATTATTATCGGATGGATAGCTTATGAAAATTACCAGCCTAAACTGCTGGTTCAGTTCAAGTTTACCGATTTTAGCTTTCTGCTCTTCGTGGTCCAGGGATTTATTTTGCTCGTCACGCCAATTTATGCAGGAAGGCTTGGCGACAAATTTCGATTTAGGAATGGGCACCGCTTGCCGATTATTAGCTCCGGGATCAGTTTCGCAGCGATGATTTTTATGGCCGTTGCCTTTACACTTTTTAGCGAACCGGGTGAGGTGCTGAGATGGATGCTGCCATTGCTGATCGTTTGCTGGCTGGTGGCTATGAGCATCTTTACAAGCCCCGCACTTTCTACGTTGGAGTTGTTCACCCCTGTCGAGAAGCTTCCAAAAGCGATGGCCGTGTTGACCATCGTGGCCAACCTGATCTATTCGCTGGAGCCCGTTATCGTTGATATCATTGACTATGTGGGCGCGCCAGTCACATTCATGGCCGGTGGCGCAGTAACTTTTCTGAGTGGTTACGCCTTGCGCCAGAATTCACTCGGGCTATTTAAATTAAGTGGTGGGAATGAAGCCAAGCCCATGGTGTCCTTTACCCTGGACACCCAACGATCGGCCTATGGAAACATATTTTTTATGGGCATTGTATTGGGACTTACCACCACCATATTGTTTAATGTATTCCCGGACCTGCTGGAAGCGAGTCTCGGTAGTTTGGTGGGAGGTATGGGCGGTAATTTAATTTTGGTTTTTGTTTTGGTTTTTTCCGCCATTATCTCGCTTCCGGTGAGCAGCCGGGTAAACAGTTTCGGTTTGCAAAAATCTTTTAACGTGAGTGCGCTCATAGCGCTGATCAGCATGGGCATCATCTTGCTATTTCCGATGACCGCAATTGTCGCGATCATGATCGTTGTCTTTGCTTTTGCGTTCACACTACTTTCAGTCAGCTCCCTGCCCCTGGCCATTCAAAAAGCAAATTATTATGAAAAGGTTTTTTGCGTTGGGATATTTTTTAGTGGAGTGGCCCTGCCAGACGGAATTATCGAAGCCATTTTGGCCTACTGATTTTTGGGTTGAATTCTTATTCGCCAATTGGCCGGGTAGAGGTTGTTGATGCGGTTGGCAAGCACATTGACCCATCCTAACGGATTTTTCTTATAGGCAACCAGCGCAAACCCTTTCGCTTGTTCGTTTAGTGTAATTGGGTCCTTTCGCAGGTATTGAATGGCCTGATCGTAGCCCACATCAATCGTTGTAAACTTGGAGCGGTCAAGTTGTATCGACAAAGCGGCTCCATGTTCGGGAATGAATTTGCCGTGCTTGGGCGTGGCCAGCGGAATTCCAGGTAAAATGACGCGCAGCTGGTGAGATAAAAATTCGATCAATTCATGGTGATGAGCAGGAATGGCAAAAATCATCTCTCCATTCTTGATGAGATTAAACGAAGCTGGATTTTTCAGCCAATTTGCTACCTCATGCTCGCCCTTTGCAGCCAGGCTTAACCTAACCTTGGAATGGATTCTTGCTGAATCTTGTGACTCAATTTTCCTGACCGCAGAAATGAAGAACCCCTCGCCATCGACTTTGTGCGGAAAAAATTTATATCCAAGGGCATGTTCGGATTTTGTTTCGATTATGCCCCAATCCTTTTGCAGCGGAATGGATAAAAATTCTACCCCACCTGTCTGGCTCAGCCACGCCATATTGTCCTCATCCTCTTTGGCGTTGAATGTGCAAGTGCAATAGACCAGCACACCTCCTTGTTTCAATGTCGGCCAAACATCTCTAAGTATCCTTTGCTGGCGAAGTGAACATAAATCCACATGGCCCAGCGACCACTCTTTGATCGCCATGGGATCTTTTCGAAACAAGCCCTCACCGGAACAGGGGGCGTCTACGACAATCAGATCGAAAATTCCTTCAAGTTTTGAAAAGTGAGAAGGATCATTATTGGTAACAAGCACGGATGGGCTACCCCATTTTTGAACATTTTCTGATAGTATTGATGCGCGCGTACGGATTACTTCATTGCTCACCAGCAAACTTTCAGGATGCAGTAAGCTTGCGAGGTGGGTCGACTTACCTCCTGGCGCAGCACATACATCCAGCGCGACAACGGGATTTGATGTATCGACTGACCGCAGGATAACTTCTTCGAGAAACATTGAACTTGGTTCCTGCACGTAGTAAGCGCCCGCATGCAACAATGGATCAAGTGTGTAGATTGGCCTTTCATCCAGGTATTTACCCCACTTCGTCCAGGGTATATCTCTGACACCACGGTGTTGTGTATTCTTATTCGGGTTTATACGGATGCTGGCTGGTGAGGTGGTCTGAATCGACTTAAAAAACGATTCGGATTCGGTTCCGATTAGCTCATTTATTATCTTTTGGAAGTCAGTGGGTATATTCGATCCGATATGCACAGTTCAAAGTAATAAAAATTAGATGATGATTGAGAATCGTTCTTTTAGTAGGTTAGTTTTGACAAAACAATAGTGGTAGATGAGTCAAGCCAATGATCCTAAACTAAGAAGCTGGGTAGAGGTGCCGCCCGATTCTGATTTTCCAATTCAAAACCTTCCTTTCGGAATATTCAAGACACAATACCTGACAGCAGTGGCAGGTGTAGCGATCGGCAATCACGTCCTGGATTTGGTGTACCTGCACGAAAAAGGATTTCTTGATGGCCTTGGATTGCCACCCGGTATTTTCAATCAACGGTACCTTAACTCCTTCATTGGCCTTGGAAGGAAAAAGGGAAGGGAAGTGAGAGAACGGATATCCGACTTACTGAATGTTGAAAATCAGGAACTCCAGTCCAATAAGGCAGCTCGCGAAATGGCCATGATCCCGATGACGGAGATTGAGATGTCCATGCCTTTGTTAATTCCAAATTACACGGATTTCTATAGCAGCGAGGAACACGCCACCAACGTGGGTACAATGTTTAGAGATCCAAAAAATGCCTTATTGCCCAACTGGAAGCATTTGCCTGTCGGGTATCACGGACGTGCCTCATCCATTGTGGTGTCGGGAACGCCCATTCGCAGGCCGCAAGGACAAGTGAAAGCGCCTGATGCCGAGGTCCCATCGTTCAGCGCCAGCAATAAGCTTGATTTTGAATTGGAGATGGCATTCGTCACTTGCAGGGATACGGAGTTAGGGACTTCGATTTCTACAGATGAGGCTGAAGAAAATATTTTTGGCATTGTCCTTTTTAACGATTGGTCGGCCAGGGACATTCAAAGTTGGGAATACGTTCCGCTTGGGCCTTTTCTTGCAAAGAATTTTGGATCTACCATCTCGCCATGGATCGTAACGTTGGATGCCCTGGAACCTTTCAGGGTTGATGGACCTAAGCAACAGCCGGAAGTATTACCCTACCTGAAGTTCAACGGAAAAAGAAATTTTGATATCGCCCTCGAAGTGGCCATCGAAGCTGACGGAAAGGAAACCGTGGTATCCAGATCGAATTTTAAGTACATGTATTGGAACATGTGTCAGCAGTTGGCCCACCACACGATCAATGGTTGCAATATTGAAGTGGGCGATCTGTATGCTTCGGGCACGATCAGCGGACCTGAGCCGGGCTCATTTGGTTCGATGCTGGAGATTACATGGAATGGCAAAAACCCGGTGAAGTTATCGAACGGTGGTGAAAGAAAATTTATTGAGGATGGGGATATCGTGCGCATGCGTGGTCATGCGAAAAAGGATGCCGTGAGGATTGGATTTGGCGATTGTTCGGGTTTGATTCTTCCCGCTCTTCAAAATTAAGATATGAGGATCGACCCGAAAGAAATTTCTGTTCCAGCTTTGCATAGCTACTTACTGGCCGCGGTGGTCCCGAGGCCTATTGCCTTTGCGAGTACGATGGATGCTGACGGGAACACCAACTTAAGTCCGTTTAGCTTTTTTAACGTATTTAGTTCCAATCCTCCCGTCATGATATTCTCTCCTGCGCGCAGGGGCAGGGACAACACAACGAAACACTCGTTCGAAAATGTAAAGGAGGTGCCGGAGGTTGTCATCAACATCGTGAGTTATGCGATGGTTCAGCAGGCATCGCTGTCAAGCACGGAGTACGATCGGGGAGTGAATGAATTTATCAAATCCGGTTTAACCCCGATTCCATCGGAAAGAATAAGGCCTCCCAGGGTAGGGGAGTCGCCAGTCGCGTTTGAATGCAAAGTCAATGAGGTGGTTGAACTCGGCCAGAATGGAGGTGCAGGTAACCTGGTCATTTGCGAGATATTGCTTGCCCACATCAAGGACGAGGTGCTTGATGAGGCAGGCAGGATTGATCCGGATAAGCTTGACGCAGTGGCAAGAATGGGAGGTGACTACTATTGCCGAGCCAGTGGAGATTCTATATTTAAAGTGCCGAAACCGATCACGAGCAAAGGGATTGGTGTTGACCAAATACCCTTACCTATTCGCAACAGCAAAATTCTTACTGGAAATGACCTGGGGATGCTTGGGAATGTTGAGGCCATCCCATCTAAAAAACCTTCGGCCATCCATCAGTTTGGATCGGTTGAGGAGGCCCACCAATATGCTCACCAGCTGCTTGAGGCCAACAGCGTGGAGGAGGCTTGGAATTTCCTCATGAGCTATCACCGTATTTGATTTTTCTAATCCCGGTACATCACCGCCTTCACAGCCCTAACACTTCGGTCCACATTGGGAAGGATTGCGTCAATCAATGTGGGCGCGTACGGCAGCGGTACATCCAGGCTATTGATACGATGAATGGGTGCATCCAGATAGTCGAATGCATGCTTTTGAATGTGGTAAGTGATCTCAGAAGAAATTGCCGCGAGTGGCCACGCTTCTTCTATAATGACCAAACGATTGGTTTTTTTTACAGACTCAACAACCGTTGAATAGTCAATGGGTCTTACAGATCTCAAGTCAATCACCTCTGCGGAGATATCTTCCTTTTGGAGTTCATCTGCCGTGCTCAGGGCCACTTTCATGAATTTGCCAAAAGATACAATGGTAACATCGGTACCCTCTCTCGCTATCTTGGCTGACCCGATGGGAATCAAATATTCTTCTTCCGGAACCTCCCCCTTATCACCGTACATCAGCTCGGACTCCATAAAAATAACGGGATCATCATCGCGGATGGCGGTCTTTAGCAGGCCTTTTGCGTCATACGGATTGGATGGTACCACGACCTTTAAACCAGGGCAGTTGGCGTACCAGCTTTCAAAATTCTGGGAGTGCTGCGAGCTCAACATTCCTGCATTGCCTGTAGGGCCTCTAAATACCATGGGTACATTAAATTGCCCACCCGACATTGACATCATCTTAGCGGCTGCATTGATCACCTGATCGATTGCAACAAGGGAAAAGTTGAAGGTCATGAACTCGATGATGGGTCTAGTGCCATTCATGGCAGCACCGACACCAATACCCGCAAACCCCAACTCTGCAATGGGTGTGTCTATTACCCGCTCCGGCCCGAATTCATCCAGCATACCCTGACTCACCTTGTAGGCACCATTGTAAACGGCCACCTCTTCTCCCATGAGAAACACACTTTTGTCTCTACGCATCTCCTCGCTCATGGCTTCGCGCAAGGCTTCTCTGAATTGGATTTCTCTCATGGTACTAAATAATACTAGGTTAAGTCGGCAGGGCCGGGCAAGGTGTAAAAATAGTCATACCAGCCAATTCAATGAAGGGGTTTGACTACTTTTTCTGTCAGTGGTGAGTAAACAAAAAACCCCTCCTGCTATACAGGAGGGGTTTTTTAACGATGTCAAATCCTGAATTACTTCAGGGCATTTCTGAATGAATCGGTTGTGGCAAAGGCAGCAAATTCAAGGTCAGTCAAGGCTTTGTCTTTCAAACTCGGATCAATCTTCACCGCATTGGTAAGACTTGCAGCCACGCCATCCGCATTGCCGGAACGAGCCGCTGCTACAGCTGCGCCATAATGAGCCACCGCCATGTTGGCATTTTTCTTAGAGGCTTCTGCAAAAGAAGTGGCGGCATTAGAATAGTCTTTGTTCAAAAGCTGAGCAAGACCCTTGTTGAAAAGGTTTACGTCTGTATCCAATGCTGAAGATTCTGAGCGGACCGCGTCAGCGTACTTGGCCATGTAAACCTCACATGCACCTTTTACACCGTTTACGCCACGTGAAACATCACCGCTTGCACCATTCAATGCTTTTGACGCATGGCTGGCAGCTTTGTAAGGGTTGCCCTGCATTAAAGATACAGACGCCAGGTTGGCGTGTACTTCCGGGGTCTCTTTCAGTCTGGCAGCGATTTCCAGTTGAGCAGATGCTTTGCTGGTCATGTCGGCAAGTTTTGACTTATCGGCAATGGCCATGGCAATGTAAACTGCACCAAGGTTGTTGTGTGCGTTCCAGTTGGTTCCTTTTTTGGTGGCAGCTGTGTAGATGGCCTCTTTTTCTTCCAATGAGGGAGTAAGTGTTGCAGCATACATCATCTCGGCAAAAGAAAGGGTATCTGCTTTCATGCTGCCTTGTGTAATTTGTTTTGCAAGCACGGAAATCTCAGCATCAGTCTTTTTGTCCTTGATGGTAAGGATTTCAGTTTTTGCTGTCCGCAATCCTGGGTAAACGTCTTTGAATACTTTCCTGTAGGTAGGGAGCTTCTTAAGTTGCTTCTCCTGTTCCTCAAATGATCCGCCACCGTTTACGATGTTCAAATACGCTGACTTTTCATCGGAGGTAATACCGTCATAAGCAGCTAATGCTGTTTTAAACTCGGCCCAATCTCTTACCACCGGCTTCAAAATAAAGTTGATTGAATCGGCCATTCCTTTGTAGTCGTACTTCTTCATCTGTGCGCGGTAGTATTTTTCAATAGCCATGGCGCGGTCTTGAGAAAGGCGTGTATTGATACGCTCAGCACCTTCCGGTGAGTGGGTACCGGTGATCGTTACCGTTCTGGTCACGTTTTTAGAAGCGATGAACGCATCCAACTGCTTTCCTTTATCACTTTTAATCTCTGTAGGACGCAACACTGATCTTCCCTGTTGGAAAATGAAGTCAGGGATAATCACAGGAATAATTTCTTCCTGGTTGTTGTAGCCGTGTCCAGCAAAGGCGGCAAAGTATGAGTTTTGAACAAGTTTTGAGGTTGTGATAACGCCTGTTGCAACTGCTAAACGAGGTGTTGTCTTGGACTTAGTGCCTTTAGACGCTACGCCTTCCACTTCCAAGGTTCCGGTCTTGTAAGCCGGCTGGTAAGGGAATGAAAAGGATTTTGTAACCTTAGGTTGTTCTGTGCTTGCGTTGGGATAATCTTCTGCTTTGAAAGCAATTGGATCCATGGCAACTTCGCTATCACCGTATTTGTAGAAGGAATTGATGCTGTAAACGGTTCCTTTTTTCAGCATCTTAACCGGTAGATTGGCAGCCATTTCATAATTAACTGTATCCTTATGAACTTCAAGCGGGTTCGGAGTAACGGTTAAATTTTGTTCCTTAGACATCTTAATCATACTTGGAAGCGTACAACCGGTAAAGGTTAACGTCCCGATGATCAGGAATGCGTAGACGAATTTTCTCATGGATTTTAGTTTAAAGTTGTAAAGCGAGTTGCAAAGGTAAGTTTATCGATTTTTTTTTGCAATTATAGTCAAAAAAATAAGATTTTGGCCTCTTAAGCGGGGTTTTAACCGCTTATATTTGCAAGTCGTTTTTAATATTCGATAAATGGACATTTACTCAGGTAAATGGTTTGGTTCCATAAAAATTTGATAACATGGTCGGTGATTTGGTTAAGAAAATTCAACACTTTTTTGAGAAACACGCTTTTGGTGTTTGTACCCGGTTGGGCGAAAAATTAGGAATTGCTACCTCCAGCATTCGACTGTATTTTATCTATTTGTCGTTTCTTACCTTCGGCTCCCCCGTTATTATATACCTGGTGCTGGCTTTTATAATGAATATCCGAAGGCACCTGAGGAGGAGGAGTACGATTTGGGACTATTAGAATATGAGTTCGTTGAACTTTCGTTTCCCCCGGACGAAGAAATCAAACACGATAGACCCGCTGTAAATATTTGAAACCTTGTACGGCAAATGGGAGAATCGCCTTCTGGCAATGCCTGGCAAGTGGCGAATAATATAAACGTGGGCCCTTAAAACAGCCAGAAAATCCTTACTCCCGCCTGAAAACAGGAAACGGATGGCGGCCACCCAATCGAGGCTCCACCTGAGGGGAAGCTTAAACAGCAACTGCCATGTCGGGAGATTTTTTATCAGCAGCGTTAAACCGTTTCTGAAGTTATAGTAGGTTTTTCTCGGGTTGGACTGATCGAGGGTGGCGCCCCCGACATGGTAAACACAACTTTGTCCGCAGTACATGACGTTGTACCCGGCCCGGTTGAACCGCCAGCATAAATCAATTTCTTCCATGTGAGCAAAAAAAGCTTCGTCAAGCCCACCCATCGAATGATACAAATTTGCTCTTACTACCATACAGGCACCGGTGGCCCAAAAGACAGGAACTGTGTCGTCAAATTGCCCATTGTCCACCTCCGTCACCTCAAAAATTCTTCCCCGGCAAAACGGGTAACCGAGGGTATCCACGTAACCGCCAGCAGCCCCAGCGTACTCAAATTTGTCCTTCTCTCGGTAAGAAAGAATTTTTGGTTGTACAGCTGCTATGCCTGGGTCACGATCGAGCAGGGAAGTCATGGGCGTCAACCAATTGGCCGTAACTTCGACATCCGAATTAAGCAACACATAGTAGTCTGCCGTCACCCTGCTTAGCGCAAAGTTGTAGCCGCCACAAAATCCTAAATTGGAGGCGATGGGTATGAGCTCAACGCTGGGAAACTCACTTGTCAAAAAAGTTTGAGAGCCATCGGAGGAGTTATTGTCTGCGACAACAATTCGGGCATCACTGCTGAATTGAATAACAGACGGCAGAAACTTTTTAAGAAGCTCTTTGCCATTGTAATTAAGAATGACAACGGCAACGCGGCTCATCCCATCAGGCCACTAAGGTCCATACCTGGAATGTTCGGGATCAGCCCTTCAGTGCTCTTGCGCAATTCTTCTTTCGCCAATACTTCGACATCTTCCATCGCTTTGTTGATGGCGGCAATGGACAAATCCTGAATAAGCGCTTTATCATCTGCTTTCAAAATGGTAGCGTCAATATCGAGCGCCATCAATTGCTTTTTCCCATTCACCGTAGCCTTTACCATTCCACCACCTGATTCTCCTGTCGCCTTAATATGTACGAGATTATCCTGTGCTTCTTTCATTCGGGCTTGCACTTCTTTCATTTTGCCCATCATTTTCATCATGTCCAACATCGCCTTGGTTTTTTAATGAAGTTGTAAAGTTAGAAAATTTAGGATAGGAGACAGGGCTGTGTTGGGAATTGAAAACGGCACGGTAGGCAGTTCATCTGCCTTTCCGAAGCAATGCAACCGTACCGGATTCTTTGAAGGTATTGCCAGCGCGGTCGGTCACCTGAGCGGACCAGACGTAGGCGCCTTCCGCAGCAGGTTTGCCGTTGTGGGTTCCATCCCACGCTTCTCCATTCTTGCTGCTCACAAAAATCAACTCACCCCACCGGTTGAAAATGGACAATTCAAGCTTGACCAAAAATTGTCCGGAGACAAAAAAGGTATCGTTGAGTTTATCACCATTTGGGCTAAATGCGGTTGGAAAGAAAATTTTAGAATCCTTGACAAAGTTAATTTTATTAGAAACCGAATTTGAAATTCCATTTTGATTAGGAATTGCCCTGATCCGGTACTCGATAAACTGATTGTCGGGATCAGCTTCATCATCCACATGTACCGTATTAGTAGTGACGTTAATAGAGCGAATGAGCTTGCCGTCAATGTCGTATTTGTCAACCAAGTATCTGTTGACGCCATTTTGCCAGCCGGTATATTCATTCCAGCGTAGCGTGATAATATTGTTATCGATCGAGCCGCTAAGCCGTATGGGATTGACGATGATCCCATCCCCGCTTTTGTTGTCGCACTCATCCGTATAGTTGATTCTGTAGGAAAAGGTGCTCTCTGTCACATAGTTTACATCCTGGAATTTAGTCGTTTTCGATGTTCCCAAAGGGGCGAATTTTTCGTTGTCAAGCGACAACAAAATATTGTATGACGGAGGGCTGCTTGCAGGATCCTGGATCCACTCCAAGGCCAGTCCATCGGAGCTTGCCACAGCACTCACATTGTTGATTGCCGGAACACTCGATATTTTAAATGCTTCACCGCAAAATTGGAGGGATTTGCTGCGGGCCCCGCCTGCATATCGGCTTATGATCCGGTAACAATAATTGGTTTTGCATTCGATGTCGATATCGTTGAAACCTGTTGGAGCCCCGGGGATCACGGTGAACGTATCGTTATTCCTTTCTATTTCCACACTTTGTATTCCCGTGTTGGCTGTCTGCCAGGTTAATCGGTTAAGCGCGTTCTCTACACTCAATGTAAAATTCTGGCTGCAGATGGTGTTGGAGTAATTGTTTTGACCATTGCACACATCATAAGAACTTAATCTGAAGCAATAAAAGTTTTCTGTTGTTTTTAATCCAGTCGCTGTATAGGCCGAGGAGTCGTAAAGGGTTTTAAGGAGTTGAAAATTTGATCCGTTATTTACCGCGATCTCCAGGCGATGCTGGATGTGAGTTTGTGGTGTAAACTCCAAACGGATACTTGAGTTGTCTAATGTCGTCAGTGTATTGATTTTCGTTGGCGTCAGATTAGCCACTGCATTAAATGGCTGAACGTTTGAATCACAATTGTCCGCAGAACCAAGGTTGAGACCACGAACGGCAATATTTTTTCCTCCGATTGTTGCGTAGTCGTGAAAGGCAGTAGCGTTGTTGCCGCTGGGGATAAAAACTTCCGGACTTCCGTCATTGAAATCAATGACCAGCTGTTGGTATTTTTTTTCCAACACCTTAATAGTAACATCCGCATTGGCGCAGGAGTAGATTTCGAAAGCCGGTTTGATGTTTTCAACAACGGTGATGGTAATTTCATTTGCGCCTTGGCCCTGATAAAGTACGGTTAGTTTATACACACCTGGATTTTGATAGCGGTGTGTAAATTGCGTTTGTGTCGTTTGCTGATTTCCTTCGTAGTCGATGGAACAAGGATTGGAAGGAATACAATTTCCAGCCAGCAGGTTAGTTAAGGTGATGTCCAATGGCGCGCATCCCTTTATTTGGTCCACCTGAAATCGCCCACTGTCATTGCCGCCCACGCCTTTGCTCAAGTAAGGTTGGGCCAGCGCCACACTTACGCCACAAAGCGCCCCACAAATCAATACGATCCTTTTGTTCACTTTTTCAGATGATATTCCCTGAGAAATTTTTCCGCTTCCATGATGTCTATGTGAAGTACGCGGTCTGTTTCTATAAACGGAACCTTTGCCCTGAAAGTATTTACAAATTCCTCCAAGATGGGCGAAGTTTTAAGGGGCCTCCTGAATGAAAGCGCCTGTGATGCGGTCATCAATTCAATGGCCAGAATGGAATAAAGGTTATTAACCACTTTGTATAACTTGGTAGCGGCATTGGCCCCCATACTCACGTGGTCCTCCTGGCCATTGGATGAAACAATCGAATCCACCGAAGCCGGGGTGCTTAATTGTTTGTTTTGGCTCACCAGAGATGCCGCTGTGTATTGTGGGATCATCAATCCCGAATTGATACCAGGATTGGCCACAAGGTAATTGGGCAAATCGCGCGAACCGGAAATCAACTGATAAGTTCTTCGCTCGGAAATGCTGCCCAGTTCGGCAAGTCCAATGGCAAGAAAATCCATGGCCAGCGCCAGCGGCTGTCCGTGGAAGTTTCCAGCGGAAATAATTTTATCCTCCTCCGGAAAACAATTGGGATTGTCGGTGACGCTGTTGATCTCTGTAAGAAAGGTTTGACTTACAAAGCGGATCACATCATGGGTGGCGCCATGAACCTGTGGTATACATCGAAAAGAATAAGGATCCTGGACATGTTTTTTGGGCTGAGTTAGAATGCCACTACCCTTCAAGGTGTCTTTAATTTCTTTCGCCACACTGACTTGGCCTTCGTGGGGGCGGATACCATGGACCAATTCGTCAAAAGGTTCAATTCGTCCATCAAAACCATCCAGCGACAAAGCACCGATAAGATTCGCCAATTTCAATATCCGTTTGGCATGAAGAACAGACCACACGCCATAGGCGCCCATGAACTGCGTTCCATTCAGCAAGGCCAGTCCTTCCTTGGCTTTGAACTCGATTGGTTTGAGCTTCAGTCGTTTCAATAGTTCTGCGCCAGTCAGTTTTTCACCGCCATGATAAGCCTCTCCCAGTCCGATCAGCGGCAAGGTGAGGTGCGCCAGTGGAGCAAGGTCACCCGAGGCACCCAGCGAACCCATTTCATAAATGATTGGAAGTGCCCTGTTGTTGAAAAGGGCGACAAGATGATCAACGGTTTCCAACTGAACTCCGGAGTAGCCATACGAAAGGGATTGCGCTTTTAGAAAAAGCATGAGGTACACAATGTCCGATGGAACTTCTGCTCCGGTTCCACAAGCGTGGGACATCACCAGGTTTTTTTGCAAGGTTCCCAGATCATCTGCCGGAATATTTTTGCTGTACAGGGATCCGAATCCGGTGTTGATACCATAAACCGGCATCGTGCTGCCCGAAACTTTGCGGTCGAGGTATTCGCGGCACCTGATGATTTTTGACTTCGCCTCCTCAGAAAGCGAAAGCTTGATTTCTCCGGACAGGATGTTTTCAATGTCAGCAAGCGATAATTTGCGCGTAGAAATTTGATGAAGCTTGTCCAAAGTCAGAATTGAATTAAGATTTCTTCCAGTTTGAGCTTTTGTTGCTCTCCGGTCTTCATGTTTTTAAAAGTCAGGTCACCGCTCTTCATCTCGTCTGAACCAATTACGATAACATATGGAATTTTTTTTCTGTTGGCGTAGTCCAGCTGCTTTTTGAGTTTTGCTACGTCTGGATAAATCTCTGCAGAGATGCCGTCCTTCCTAAGTTCCTTGAGGGCACTAAGGCCGTATCGCATGGTATCATCGTCCATATGTGCTATGAGCACCTCGGAGGAGACATCTGTGTCCTGTGGAAAAAGGTTCAGCTCATCCAATGCATCGTACAGGCGGTCGATGCCGAAGGAAATTCCAACACCCGATACATCGGGCAGGCCGAATATTCCCGTAAGATCATCGTAGCGGCCACCGCCACAAACGCTGCCAATGGCCACATTATTAATCTTCACTTCAAAAATTGCTCCTGTATAATAACTGAGGCCGCGTGCCAGCGCGAGGTCAAGTTCAAAAGAGTCCGCTGCCAGATCAAATTTGGAAAGCAGCTCAATGACCGTTCTCATATCTTCAATTCCTTTTTTGCCCTTCTCTGTAGCTCCGAGTTTGGAGGTGAGGAAATCAATTTTTTCAAGATTAGATCCTTGGAAGTTTAGTATGCCAAAAATGTGATCGATGCTTTGGCCATTGAAGCCTTTTGTTTTTAGCTCTTCCCTTACTTTTTCCTGTCCGATCTTATCAAGTTTATCGATGGCAACAAACAAGGAACTTTCGTTTCCTTTTGAGTCAGTTGTCTCCGCCATGGCGGAAAGAATGCCGCGATGATTTACCTTAATGGTGTAATCCTGAATACCGAGATGGCTAAAAACGTCTCTGATCATCAAAACGATTTCAGCCTCGCAGAGCAGCGATCGGGTTCCGATCACATCGGCATCGCATTGATAAAATTCACGGTAGCGGCCTTTTTGTGGTCGGTCGGCTCTCCACACCGGTTGAACCTGAAACCTCTTGAACGGAAAGGTAACCTCATGGCGATTCATGACCACATAGCGCGCGAAGGGAACGGTGAGGTCGTATTTCAAACCCTTTTCTGATATCGCTGAAGTTACACCTTTGGAGTCAAGCGCAGATAGTTTGTCGGGCTCAGCGTTTTTTAGAAAATCTCCCGAGTTCAGAATTTTGAACAGAAGTTGGTCTCCTTCCTCCCCATACTTGCCCGTGAGCGTTGAAAGGTTTTCCATGGCTGGGGTCTCCAGTTGTTGAAAGCCGAACTGGTGAAACACCTTCTTAATGGAGTCAATAATATACTGCCTCCTGGCCATGATGGCCGGTCCAAAATCTCTGGTGCCTTTGGGTAATGTCGGTTTTTCCATGGGTTAAGGCCAAAACTAACCATGATTGGGGTTATTTACATGGTTTAGTCTGGGCAATAGGCCGAAAATATTTTTTAAGATTGATGAAATCTGCTATTTTTGCGCCCTCCTGCCAATGGGCTGGAAAAACGCTAAAATCTAAGAGTCATGGGAGTTACCAGATTGAAAAGAAAAGTAAGAAGAGACAGGGCTGAATCATCACGCAGGAGAACAGACCTGAAAAATCAGAATTTTAAGCCTGTCATGAAATCTGTTGACATCGAGAAAGTCAAAGAAGAGTTCAAATCCAAAGCGGGTAAATAAGATATTATCTATAGGTGCATGGAAAGTCAACCAGCGATGGTTGACTTTTTTTATGCGCTTACCATACTGCCTCTCTTCCCCAACTCAATCACCTGCATGTTTTTGATGAGAGATTTTTCGATTTCGAAACGCACGATCGTTTTGATGTGATGAAAGCCATGATTTCCCGCAGCACCGGGATTCAGGTACAACATGTTATTAAATTTTGGATCACGCTGCGCCTTCATTATGTGAGAGTGACCACATATAAACAAATCAGGAGGATGTTGTCGCAATTTTGCATTTACGCGTTGATTGTACCTGGGGGGTGTGCCGCCAATGTGCGTCATCCAAACTTTTATGCCCTCGCAGGTGAAAAACCAATCCTCAGGAAACCGGTTGTAAACTGCTGACGTATCGATGTTGCCGAAGACTGCCTTTACCGGCTTGATTGCTTCCAATGCTTCGATGACCTTTATATCGCCAATGTCACCTGCATGCCAGATTTCATCCACATCCACAAAATGTTCAAGAATTTTTGAGTCAAGTACTCCGTGAGTGTCCGATAAGAGGCCTATTCGCATTTGCTAATGGTCAAATTCAAAACTAACCAAAGTTGTATCTTTAATGGACAAATGAAACAAATAGATCGCGATGACGGACTTTGAAGAATTTCTTGACTATTACGAAAAAGTTAGAGTACGCACATTAAAAGTAGTGCAGTGCATTCCTCCGGATAAGATTGAGTGGGCGATCAAAAAGGGTGCTTTTTCATTGGGTGATATTGTTCGTCACCTGGCGGCAATTGAAAGGCACATGTATGCAGAAAATGCGCAATTCAAACCCAGCAGGTACAAAGGATGTGGACAGGAGTTGGCAAGTGGGTTCGACAGCGTACATCAATATCTAAACGACACGCATGCAGAGTCTATGACCATCTTCAGAAGCCTGACGATGGATGACGTAAATAAAAAATGCGAAACACCTGGCGGTGCAAAAATCACCCTATGGAAATGGCTGCGCCTGATGGCAGAACATGAGATTCATCATCGCGGTCAACTTTACATTTATTTAAATGTTTTGGGAGTCAAAACGACACCGATCTACGGACTTACTTCTGAGCAAGTGGCCGAACGGAGCGCCTGATGAATTGTTGCACTCTCATGATTGGATTTCGATGAGGAAAGACTCATAAAAAACCTTCATTTACTTATTATCAGCCAAATCATTTTTATTTTCGAGTCTTCAAAGATGATTTCGAATTCTCGGGCAATCTAGAATGGAAAAAGACACGCGTCAGTTGGCTGCCATCATGTTCACGGACATCGTTGGCTATACAGCGTTGATGCAGGCGGACGAAAAGAAGGCAGCCATTGTGAGGGCCAGACACCGCGAAGTGTTTCAGCGTCATCACCAGGCCCACGGAGGAAATATTGTACAATATTTCGGTGACGGTACCCTCAGTGTCTTTCAAAGCGGAGTTGAAGCGGTCCAATGTGCCATCGCTATTCAAAAAGACTTGAAGGAGGGTAATCCGGTTCCCCTTCGCATCGGCCTGCACATGGGTGATATTGTTTTTAGCAAGACGGAGGTGTATGGAGATGGTGTCAATTTTGCCTCGCGGATTGAAAATTTGAGCGTGGCGGGATCAATTTTGTTGTCTGGAAAAATCAATGACGAACTCAAGAATCACAAAAGCATCTCCACAAAGTCACTGGGCCATTTCAATTTGAAAAACATTTCTGAACCAGTTGAGGTCTTTGCTGTCGCCAATCAGGGTCTTAAGGTTCCAAAGGCTTCAGACATCGGTGGTTATTCGCAGAGAGCGCCCAAAGCCATAGCCGTGTTGCCGTTTGTGAATATGAGCGCAAGTACAGAGAACGAGTACTTTAGTGATGGGATTACCGAAGAGATCATCAACGCCCTGGCCAAAATCAAAAGCCTGAAGGTCACTTCGAGAACCTCGTCCTTTTTTTTCAAAAACAAGAATATTCCCATCAGGCAAATTGGAAAGGAATTGAATGTCTCCGCGCTGTTGGAAGGGAGTGTGCGTCTTTCAGGAAACATGATGAGAATTACGGCACAGTTGATTGAAGCAGAAAACGATTTTCATTTTTGGTCGGAGACGTGGGACAGGAAGCTGGAAAATATTTTTGAAATCCAGGACGAGATCAGCCTGATCATTGCTGATAAATTGCGCGAGCAATTCGGGCACCTTGAAATACAGGATCACCTCGTAGAGAAGAAAACCAGCAACATCGATGCGTATTCACTGTTTCTCAAAGGCAAGTTTTATTTTAACAAATGGAGTCCCGAAGGCGTACAGGAGGCAATTATTTATTACACTAAAGCGATCGAACTGGATCCAAAACATGTGGACTCCTACATTGGAATGGCCGATTGCTACAGCTTTCTCGCCACCACGGGATTCATCTCCTATCAGGAGGGCTGGGGGAAGGCTACTGAGTTGACATATCAGGCCAAGGAGCTTAACGAAGACCTGGCCAGTGTCCAGTATCAACTGTCCAATCATTCGTTTTTTATTCAGTGTGATTTTAAGAAGTCAATCAGCCAGATGGCGCGGGCTGTCGCATTGAATCCCAACTATGCCGAGGCTCAGCAGTTCATGTCCTTTCTGTACGTGATCTCCGGTCAAAAGGAAAAATCGCAGCGACACCTGGATTTGGCCTTAAGTATCAACCCACTGTCACAGGAAACACTGTTCTTCAGGGCCTATCACAATTACATGCACGAAGAATATGAAGTGGCACTTGGGCAATTGAATCAATGTTTGGAGGCCAATCCAAAAAACATTCCTGCCATCGCAACTAAACCCTTGTGCCTTCTCAAACTGGGCCGGTATGACGAGGTCATCGATTTTTTTGACCGTGTACCGGCCGATGCTTTGGTTGCTGATGACAAGCTTGGATTCATTACGTTGGCTTACGCAATGAAAAAGGACGAGGTGAACACCTCAAAATACTTCAAATTACTTTTGGAACGGTCAAAGACGCCTGAGGGATTTTCGGCAGACTCTTATCTCATTTTATTTTATGCTGTTCAGGGGTTGCGGGAAGAGGCATTTGATTGGATCAACAACGCCATACAGCGCAAATCATCGTTGCTGCTTCTTCGGTTTGCTGATCCGCTGATCAACCCAATAAAGGATGATCCGCGGTATGCCGAAATTCAAAAAAAAATCTACGAGAACGACCTGGTAGATGAACTGAAAATCAAAAAGCCACTCCTTAGCAAAAAAGAAGCAGCCCACTTTACCAGTAAATTGATCAACTATGTCAGTGAAGGAAAACCGTTCCTGAATCCTGAATTGTCGCTTCGTACACTTGCGGAACAGATTGACATCCACCCCAATCAGCTATCCTGGTTACTTAACGAGAGCCTCGGCAAAAATTTCAATGAATTCATCAATCACTTCAGGGTGGAGGCCTTTAAATCCTTCGCCAAAGACCCAAAAAAAGCGCACCTCACGCTCATTGGGATGGCCTTTGAATGCGGATTTAATTCAAAAACAGTTTTCAATACGTACTTCAAACGGGAAACAGGCCTGACACCCAAGCAATACCTGAAAGAGCAGGGCCAAAAAACCTCTTGAATACGCCTCCACTGCCATTCAATCCGTTCGGAATTATAATTACGAACGTCCTTCTATAATTGCGAAC
Organism: uncultured Ohtaekwangia sp.; assembly: GCA_964655635.1. Lineage (GTDB taxonomy): Bacteria > Bacteroidota > Bacteroidia > Cytophagales > Cyclobacteriaceae > ELB16-189. The sequence goes on along the minus strand of CAZZNH010000001.1, from coordinate 20,089 downwards.
ACCCGAGCGAGATCGCGACCCTAGTTTTGTACCAACAACAAAATAGGAGGCATTGCCTTCAACTTAAAAAATATGAAAATGAAAGCGATTGTAACTACAAAGTATGGCTCTCCTGAGGTTCTTCAATTGAAGGAAGTACCCAAACCGACTCCCAAAAACAATGAAGTGCTCGTTCGTATCTATGCCTCCTCTGTCACAGCGGCAGATGGCATGATGCGCAGAGGGATGCCACTTTACGGAAGATTGTTCATCGGGTTATTCAAACCCAATAATCCTGTACCCGGAACCGGATTTGCCGGTGTGGTTGAAAGCGTTGGAAAAGACGTCACTGCTTTTTCCGAGGGTGAGGGCGTGTTCGGGGAGTCGGTGTTGGGAGCCGGAACGAACGCAGAGTACGTATGTGTTGCCGAAAATGGTATCATCTTGCGGAAGCCGGATAACATCTCGTTCGAAGAGGCTGCCTCGATTTGTGATGGCCCGTTGACCTCGATCAACTTCCTGAAAAACCTGGCGAAGATACATCGTGGGCAAAAAGTGTTGATCAATGGTGCATCTGGAAGTTTGGGCACGGCCGCAGTTCAGTTAGCCAAACATTACGGTGCCGAAGTTACAGGTGTGTGCAGCACATCGAATGTGGAACTGGTGAAATCTCTCGGGGCCGATCGCGTCATTGATTATACCCGGCAAGATTTTACTGAATCGACTGACCGCTACGATGTGATCTATGACACGGTCGGCAAAAGTACTTACTCAAAAGCAAAAAAGGTGCTCAAAGAAAACGGAGCCTATATATCGCCCGTGCTTGGTATAACGCTCTTGTTGCAAATGATGTGGACTTCAATGATAGGCGGCAAGCGGGCGAAATTTTCAGCCACCGGGTTATTACCTGTGTCAACACTGAGGGACCTTCTTGGTGAAGTGAAGACGGTTATAAGTCATGGATCGCTTAAAGCTGTCATTGACAGAACGTATTCGCTCGAAGAGATAGCCAATGCGCACGCCTATGTGGACAGCGGACGTAAAAAGGGAAATGTGGTGCTGACCTTAAATCAGATTTAACAAAAAACTGTAATCCGACTTTAGGGCCGTGGGAATTTTTAATTCCTTACAATTTCTCCGTCAAAACTGCCACCATGGTTTGAATGCCCTCAAGGAAATTGCCCACCCTGATGTTCTCATTGGGGCTGTGGATGCTGTTGTCTGGATTGGGAATTCTAACTGACACAGCTGGAATGTTTAACGTTTGAATAAAAGGAGCGATGGGTTGTGATCCGCCCGTGGTTCTCATTTTCACAAACTTGTCACCAAACAATCTTTGATGCGATCGCGACAGCCAATCTCCCAGTTCTGTATCAAGGTCCGTGCGAAATGGTTCTGAACCCAAGCTGTAGGTCATTGAAGCAAGCTTTGGGTATTTCATTCTGTCTTCATCGGTGGGCTCGCCATCCACCAAATGAAATCCTTGCCCTTCAACATAATTTTTGAGCAGACCAACCAGCTTTTCGCCAGGCGACTCCAGCACAAGTCGCATATCAATTTCGGCAATCGCTTCCTCAGGAATAATGGTACGCACTTCTTTGCCCACCCATGCAGCTCTCAGTCCCCGCACGTTCAAACTTGGATATTGCATGGCCTCCTGGTAAGTAGCCCCGACTCCATCCGGTTTGGCAATCCCAAGCGTGCTGTTGATTTCATTCATGTCTTCAGGAATCTCGGCAAGAGACTTCTTGTCTTCATTGGTGAGCGTAATGCCATCATAAAACCCGGGCAAAGTAACTCTGCCGTCATCATCCTTTAGCCCCGCCAATAATTTGGCCATGGCGAAAACAGGATTAGGGGCGTAGTTTCCATACTGACCACTGTGAAGTGCATTTCTTGGCCCATAAACTTTTAATGTTACCGTGGCAATGCCTCGCGCTCCAAAGCATAGGGTAGGTAAATTGGAAACATGGCGTGTGCCATCCATGATCAACACCATATCCGATTTCAGCAGCGCTTTGTTATTTTCAACTACCCATGCAAGCTGGGGTGAACTCATTTCTTCCTGGAAGTCCATAATCACCTTGATATTGAAATTGGGCTTCACTTTATTTTTCTCCAGGATACTGAGTGCCGTCAGGAAGCACATGGCCGGACCTTTTGAGTCAGACGCAGAGCGCGCATAAATCCGCCAGTTGGGATTGAAAGAATTACTAAGTTTTGCCCAATCAATTTTTTCCCATTTCCCATTTTTCTCTTCTTTGAGTTCGGCCATAAACGGACTTTCCTGATCCCAGGCTGAGGTGTCTACCGGTTGCCCATCGATCTGGAGGTAGAACAAAACGGTTTTTCCATTTTTAACAAACTGCTTTTCACCGTACAGGTGGGGTGCCCCATCGGTTTGAATCACCTGTGTCTTAAAGCCCCTGTCATTAAAGGCCTTTGTAACCCACTTCATATTTGATTCGATCTGGGCGGGGTAGTGCCCGTCATTGGGCAGCTTGAGGAAATCACGAAATTCAATGACAGCAGCAAAGAACTCGGACCGAGCGGCCTTTTCAATTTCAGGCAGCGTCTTTAGCTGCGCTCGTGCCGAAGACAGACCACAGAAGAGAATGATCGAAATACAAAGACATCTGGCGAACATTACGGAGTTGGTTTTTGTTTGTAATGAGTTGATCGTTAACTCAAGGTAATCATTACAAGTATATGGAAGCAATGAATATTGGGGTGCTCGGCTCCGGCCAGGTCGCCAGGGTATTGGCAACAGGTTTTTTAAGACATGGCCATTCTGTGATGGTCGGAAGCAGGGATCCCGAGAAGCTTCAGGAATGGAAGGCAAAGACGTCAGGAGGGCTCACGGGCTCATTCGAACAGACTATTGAATTTGGAGACTTGATCGTTTTGGCCGTCAAGGGAACTGCGGCCGAGTCTTTGGTGAAATCACTTTCAAAGAATTTGGCGGAGAAGATTGTGATTGATACGACAAACCCCATTGCGGAAGCGCCACCGGTGAATGGCGTGCTCCAATATTTCACCTCCATGAATGAATCTTTGATGGAACGACTTCAGCAGGCGGCTCCCGATGCGAAGTTTGTTAAGGCTTTCAACAGCGTGGGTAATGCACTCATGGTGAATCCCAAGACAGGCAACACCAAGCCGACTATGTTTATATGTGGAAACGATGACAAGGGGAAGAAAACCGTTTCCGGGTTGCTGGATCAATTAGGGTGGATCGCTGATGATTTCGGAAAGGTCGAGGCGGCACGTGCTATTGAGCCGCTGTGTATGCTATGGTGTATTCCCGGTTTCCTCAGGAATGAATGGACCCATGCCTTTAAACTCATCAGGCAAAAGTCGAATTAGATGACGGGTATAAAAAGAGTAACTACTGAGCGGTAGTCACATCTTTCCTTCTTTTTTCATCGATAGAAAATTTTCCACCTCCGAATACCATAAAGATTACCAGGCCGGCCAACACGATGAGAGAAATCTCCAGCTCCATGTGATTGCCCACGGAGAGAAACCCCTTAGGGTAGTTAACAAAAATCACGGCTCCAATTAGGATCGGTACCTGAATGAGGCTTACAATTCGGGTAAAGAGCCCGAAAATCAGAAGGGGTCCACCGAGGGCATGGGCAAAGATTACATAGTGTGCCAATGCCGCCCCGCTAAACATTACTCCCATCCCGGCCGTGGTTCCACGCAACCCTTCAATGTTGAACATGAATTCGAAGCCCTTATAAGTGATGAAAAGACCCAGAATGATGCGAAAGAAATCAAGCCATCCAGGTCTGTGGGAGTTTCCCCAACCCTCAATTTTTGTTACCAGACTCATATCGGTTTAGGATTTGGTTTATACAAAGTTTATCAAAAAATATTCTGATTATCAACCGTTTAGCGCTTTTCAAACGCGAAATCCCCCACCTGACCACGAAAAGAACCGAAGGAATGGCAGGTGGCGTCACAAGCGGTTCTAAATTTTCGCAAATCCAATCTTTTTATTACTTAACTACTTTACAATCAGTGAATTCAAAATGAGGCAGGAAAAAAAGTGCGTATTTTATACTGTGGTCGCGCCAGCGTTGATGAAGCCCAAGTGGCTTGGGACGGGCTTACAAATCGTGACCCTAATATCACTCATCGATATAATCAATCGTTGGCCGACATATATGAGGCTTTAATATATAAGGGTATGATAAGAAGACATTGAAATTTAAGTTTGAAATCCACATGGCAAAATCGATATGTATGAAAGGGCCTTACCAACGCTTTGAACCAAATAGGGAAGGTTGTTCGGCCATTCCTCATCCTGACAAAAAATTAAAACACATGAAACATTTAATTGTATTCTTCCTTGCCGCATCCAGCTTTTCAGGTTTCGCACAACCCAGGGCAGAAGAAGCGCTTGAAAAGGATTCCAAGACTTTGAAAGAGCGCTATGTTCTTATGAAAGAAAAGTCGGAAACTTTCAACGAATACAAAGTAATTAAAGAGTACATATTGGACGGAATGTGGAAAATTACTTCGGATTCGATAAAAAAAGTACATTCTCAACTTGCCGAAGCCAAAGAAGAGGCTGCCCAATTACAACTGAGCCTTAATTCTGCCCTGGCGGCAGTGAAACAAAAAGAAGACTCGATGGCGGAGATTGAATACGCCAGCACGCATATCACTGTCCTGGGAATTGATTTTTCAAAAAGCTTTTTTATCGGCTTGGTGGGAATAGTATTGTTGGGAATGATTCTTTTGATTGGCTTAGTGACGGGCCGTTTAAAGTTGATGTACTTGTCGCTGAAAGAAAGAATGGATGCTGAGAGCATGATCAGCAAAGAGTTTGAAAATTATAAGCGCAAAGCATTGGACAAACAGATGAAACTTTCGCGCGAATTGCAGAACGAGCGCAACAAGATGGCTGAATTAAGAAGCGCGTAACACTTTACTAATAGTATTCTAAAATCATCAAAAGAGGTTCTCTCAAAAGTTAATTCGGCATTGCGAACAGTGTGAAGCAATCTGTAAAATGCTCGCAGAGCAGCACGCGGATCGCCACGCTTCATGAAGACAGCCTTTTTTCTTTTTTAGGAGCAATTGGGATGGATTTGGGCCCTTTCAGCTTCTGAAACTCTAAATCACTAATTTTATTTGGCGTGGCTGTAACTTTTCCACAAAGGCAAAGTTTCCCTGCATGAACTTAGTACCCTGATTTGGAACAACTTTCCGACAATGCATTGATGATCAAAGTTCGGGATGGTGACCTGGAAAGGCTGGGCCTCCTTTTTGAGCGCTATAAAAAGCCGTTGTATGGCTTCTTTTATGGTATGAACCGGGATCAGGAATTGAGTGAGGATCTTATTCAAAATACTTTTTACAGGGTATTGAAGTATCGCCATTTGTTTAGGGGTGATGGTGACTTCAGAACCTGGCTGTTTCACATTGCCAGAAATGTAAGACACGATCATTTTAGGAAGGATAAGATCAAGGGTAAGGACCCGGTTGAAAACTGGGAACATAAGCTAGGACACACCGAGGGCATGGCGCAGGAGATCGAGGACAACGAGGAACAGTTGATGCTTGGCATGGCAATGGATCGGCTTGCTCCTGAAAAAAGGGAAGTGCTATTGCTGAGCAAGTATCAGGAAAAAAAATACAAGGAAATCGGAGATATCCTGGGGTGTACGGAAGGAGCAGTTAAAGTCAAGGTATTTCGGGCGTTGCAGGAATTAAAAGCGGTTTACGAACAGTTGGAAAAACATATGTGATATGGAAAAGAAAAGTGTAGATGAACTAATTGCCAAGTATAACGAAGGCCTGGCAGATCCGGCCGAAGTCAGTGCGATCGAAAAGCTCATTGAGCAAGGGGCCGTTTCACTAACTGCGCTCAAGGATTTGGCTCGTCTGGATGAAAACCTGGTCGGACTTAAAAATCCTTCGCCATCGATGGAATTGGACCACAAGTTCTACGGTATGTTGAAAACTGAAAAGGAAAAGTCATCGAGAAAGTTTTTTAGCTTCGAAGGGTTCCAATGGAGTCTGCTTACACCCAGGCTTGCATTTGGTGCAGCGCTGTTGATTGCAGGGTTTGTTTCAGGGTACGTCATCAATTCTCCCCAGGAAAAAAGTGATGTGTTGTCCCTAACCCAGGAAGTCACTGACCTGAAAGAAATGGTTATGCTCTCCCTTCTGGAGAAGGAGTCGGCCACCGACCGGCTCAAGGCGGTGAGCCTTACCAGCGAAATGGATCAGGCAAGCAAGAAAGTAACTGAAGCCTTGATTCAAACTTTGAACCAGGATGGCAATGTCAACGTCAGGCTTGCAGCGCTGGATGCATTAAGGCCCTATACACGCGACAGCAATGTGAGAGAGTCTCTTATCAGGTCGATTGCCAACCAAAACTCCCCGATGGTTCAGGTTGCCCTGGCGCAATTGATGGTAGACCTGAATGAAAAAAAGTCGGTGAAAGAACTACAAAAGTTGCTTCAGGAGGAGGGCACACCTAAAGAAATAAAAGAAAGAATTGAACAAAGTATTCAAATTTTAATTTGAGAGAGGTCATGAAAAATATTCTGATTATCATCCTTTCGGCCGCCAGCTTTGCGGGAAATGGACAGCAACATAACGAAGCCATAAAAAAAGAATTGATTTTTGAAAAAAAGTCGGAGAAGAATGCACTAATGATTGCAAACATTAATGGTCACATCAATGTGGAAGGTTACGATGGTGACAAGGTCATTGTGGAAGTAGAAAAGCAAATAACGGCCAAGACCAATGAACGCCTGGAAAAAGGAAAAAACGATATTGAGCTTGGGATACTTGATCTGGCAGACACCCTGATACTCTATGTAAAAGGTACTTGTAGTGATTTCGGAAGGAAAAACCAAAGGTATCACAGGAACGAGCGAGCAGGAAAAGGGTGGAACTACAATTGGTCTTCATGGGGTAAGGATTGCAAGGAGGAATATCGGTACCTGATGAATTTCAAAGTGAGGGTGCCAAAGGGACTAAATATTTCTGTGAGCACCATTAATGATGGCGACATTGCCGTTAGCAATGTTACAGGTAGTGTTTATGCCGACAACATCAATGGAAGCATTCGACTTAGCAGCATTGCGGGAGAGACGAGCGTGTCATCGATCAACGGTGACTTGGATCTCGACTACGTACAAAATCCAAACGCGGCTTGCCGCTACTATGCCTTAAATGGAGATATCAATGTTCATTTCAAAAAAGGCCTGGGTGCGAGCGTAAGTTTTGAAAGTTTCAACGGCCATTTTTATACCAATGTGGAGGCCATTGAATCGTTGCCCGTTCAATTGGAGAAAAAGCCCAGGAAAGAAGGCATTGAGTATAAGTTAAACGGCAACAGGTACAAAGTTGGCAAAGGTGGGGTGGACCTCGATTTTGAGACGTTTAATGGTGATGTGTATTTGAAAGAACTTTAAAAACTTGAAAAAATAATTAGCTATGAAAAAAATACAGGAGTTGAAGTGGGCGGTGTTGATGGTGCTTTTTTTAACACCCGTTTTAGCAGAGGCACAGTCGGAGGGAGAATTTCCTGTTCCGCTGACTGATCCCGCGAAGAGGGGGAAACTCATTGCGCAGTTAAACACCGGATCAATTACGGTGAAGGGAACTGCCCGAAAGGATGTGCTGGTGAAATATCGCCAGGTCGATAGTCAAAAGCACAAAGAGAGCAGCACCAAGGATGGAATGAAACGCATAAGCAGTGGAACGATGGATTTGGAAGTGACAGAGAACGGCAATCAGGTAAAAGTTGGATCGGACTCATGGAGCAACTCCATTGATTTGATCATCGAGGTTCCATCCGGATTTGATATGAAAGTGAAGGCGTATAATGATGGTGATATTGTTATATCCGATGTCCAGGGCGAGGTAGAGATCACCAACTACAACGGTGAGATTACGGCCAACAATATTTCGGGTTCGGTGGTTGCGTCAACCTATAATGGCGACATAAAAGTTACTTTCGACAAAATAACAGAAGGTACTCCAATGTCATACTCCACCTATAATGGCGATATTGACCTGACCTTCCCATCTAATTTCAAGGGGACGCTAAAAATGAAAACAGAGCGAGGAGAGATATTCACCGGGTTTGATGTAAACCTGACAAAGACAGGACCCATTCAGAAAAAAGAAGCCAAGGCCGGTACATACCGCGTAGTGATAGACGATTGGGTAAAAGGCGATGTGAATGGTGGTGGCCCCGAGTTTACCATGAAGAATTATAATGGGGATATACTGATCAGGAAGAAGTAGTTAAATTGAGCGTGACAAAAAAAGCAGCCAAAAGCTGCTTTTTTTGTGATCAATTTTTGAGACAAAATGAATCATTTGCAATTCAGAATATTTTCTCTGGAATCCCGTCCATGGCCTACTGATCAAATTCCGACTTCGACAGTAGTAGATTTATACCCAATGGTTAGAGGCGCAGGGTACCTTTTTGCATCTATATATACCTTTATAAGGGGGTTAAAATTGACTTGAGTTTTAGGGTATTTTGTAGTACTAAAACTATGAGATCAGTTTTTATTTTTTGTTTGGTTTCAATCGCAAGCTATGCGCAAGATTTCAATATCAAACGATTTTCCGTTAAAGACGGGTTTACCAATCTGCCAGTCGGGATTTTATTTGAAGATAGATTGGGGTATTTGTGGATAGGTACGCATGGCGATGGATTGATGAGATTTGATGGCAGAACTTTTAGGAATTACTCCACCGCAGACGGGCTACCAAGTAATTTTATAACCGGGATAGTACAGGACAGTAAGGATGTTCTTTGGATAGGTACAAAAGCAGGAATAACCAAGTTTAATGGAAAAAATTTTTCCTCGCCAATTGCTTCCGGAGCGGGTGCTTTTACGAAAGCCCAGACTTCTCAATTGATTCAGATTAATGATTCGATTTTTTTCGTTTCGCAAGATGGCGGCCTTGGTAAGATATATAATGACTCCGTTTATTTCTTATCAAAAAAAATCGCCAGTAACGACTCAAAGATAGATCGCCTCCTGGCCGATAAGAATGGTAATCTAATATTTCATTCCAGCGCGGGTACAATTCTATCAGACCATCACGATGAAATATCAAATCTTCCATTTACCAGGGTTTATAAGACTATAAATTTTGGAGACGAGACATTGTTATCCACCAATAGCGGACTTTTCAAGATCAGGGATGGAAAGTTAGAACATGTTTTTCCCGAGATAAAAGACCGAACGGCCATTTTTGATCCGATGGACAGCTCTTTTTGGGTAGCACCTTATACCGGTTTAATGAAGGTAAAAATTTCAAATGGACGAACATTAAGCCCAGTCGTGATAAATTCGGTCAATAGAATAACCGTTGCTGCACAGGATAGGGAAGGTATCATCTGGTTTGGAACATTTGAGAATGGGCTATTGAAAGTAAATAGAAATGACTTTGTAAAACTTTTCCCGACCTCTCAACTAAACAACAAACCGATCAGAGGAATTTTCAAAAGCCTTGGAGGAAAATTGTGGGTTGGTACTTTTGGTGGCGGGTATTTCACCATTGGGGCAGATGGGAAAGTGAAAAGGCATAATGATAATGATGTTGCAAAAAATTTCATCACTGATATCGCAGGTGACGACCACGGAAAAATATTTATAGGGACCTTAGGAGGTTTGTTCATTTTTGACGAGGCCGTAGAAAAAGGTCAATGGCTGAATAAATCGGATGGGCTAGCAACCGATTCGATCACAAGTTTGGAAATATCCGAAACCGGAGACCTTCTTGCAGGGGGATATAGCAACAAACTCATGCGGATCAGTGCGGGAAATGAAATTCATAACGAGTCTCTCCGTGGGTTCTCAACCATGTATTCTTTGAAGGCTTGGCGCAAAGATTCTCTGTTTATAGTTGGTGATGGGAAGTTATTTTTTAAGACACCGGATCAATTCGAAGAGATCTACCACGAGGGTTTAAAACATACGGTCATTGGCTCGTGTAGCCTTGCGAATGACACGACATTGTTGCTCACAACATTTGGCAGGGGAATTTTTTTTAGAGATTTGAAGGGAGGGTGTACGCACAATCTCACGATCAAAGATGGTCTACTTTCCAATCTTGTTTTCTATGCGGAGCTTGATGAGGAAGGAAATATTTGGCTTGGGACAGACAAAGGGATCAATAGACTACGCGTTGATGACAAGTTTAACCTGATTGAGATATCTGCTTTTGATGACCAAAATGGTTTTGAGGGAGTCAAGGCTAAAGAGAATTCTATTTTACTTCGAAGCGAACTGAAAGTCGTTGGATCAGTTGACGGTATCTATTTGTTTAAACCACAACTGAACCGTCCTACCGTTAACAACACGCTGCATTTGACCGATGTTAAACTTCGTTATGGCGATATTGATCCAACGCCATACGCGGCCATTTCGACCAGGGCTTTTCAACTTCCGATAGATCCTCACTTTCCTTACACTATTAATCATCTCACATTCAGCTTCGCAAAGATAAATAAGGCAAGCCCGGCACAAGTCAAATACAGGTACAAATTGGAAGGATTTGACAATCAGTGGTCGGAAGCGAGTGAAGCTAATTCGGTGACCTATACCAACCTGCCTCCCGGTGAGTTTAAATTTTTGGTATCTGCTTTGTCGAACCATGGAGGATGGGGCTCGTCCGAAATAGATTACAAATTTGTAATTGAGACTCCATACTTTATGCAGGCTTGGTTTTTGGGGCTGCTTCTCATACTGGCGGCTGGATTAGTTGTGCTCATTTTTTATTGGCGATTGAAACAGCGCGTTAAGGTGGCTCTTGACCTGGAAAGAATTAGAGCAGACGAGCAAAACAAAATAAGAAAAGAAATTGCCATTGACTATCATGATGAGTTGGGTAACAAGCTTGCTAAGATGGTCAACTATGTAAACACCATTCGGTACATCAACAAAATGGACGTTGAAATCTTGAATAAGATAGAAGAAACATCCAAGTCTCTTCATCGCGGCACAAAAGATTTTATTTGGGCAATTGATCCCGGCAATGATGAAATTACCCACCTTTTTTTATACATCCGGGACTTTGGCGATAAAATGTTTTGTGACAACTCAATCGCATTTAGAGCTTTTAATCGCCTGAATCGTGAAGTTCAGCTCCCGCACGGATTGGGGCGTGAGGTGATATTGATTTTCAAGGAGGCGATTACCAATGCCTACAGACATTCACACGCCAAGAACATCACCTTCGAATTAGACCGCGATAAGGACGGTAACTTCTTGTTCACGCTGTGTGATGACGGGATAAGTCTCCTTGCCCAACCCAAGGATGCCCCGGGCGGGTTATCAAACATGCGGCAAAGGGCAAAAAAAATTGGGGCTAAATTATTGATAGATAACGGCAAGCTTGGCGGTGTCACGGTTAAGTTATTATTACACATAAATCATCACTATGAATCCTGCAAAAAAAAGAATCTATCTTATTGAGGACGATAAGGATATTAGGACCAGTTTTTCATTAATAATAAATGGATCGGGTAAATACGAGATAATCGGCTCCTATGGAAGTTTCGAAGAGGCATTTAAACAGTATTTCAAGAATATCCCGGATATCGTGATGATGGACATCCACCTCCCCGGTATCAACGGAATTGAGGCGACCCGAATACTCAAGGAAAAACATCCCCAGGTGGAAGTCATCATGGTAACTGTGTATGAAGATGATGAAATGGTGTTCGAGGCTCTGAAGGCTGGCGCTTCCGGATACATCACCAAAAGCTCAAATTTTGTTGAGCTCATTGACGCATTGAATGAAATTATCAAAGGAGGAGCACCCATGAGCAGCCGAATCGCTCGGATGGTTATTCGTAATTATCAAATCAATCTTAATTCCCCACTTACAAAGCGCGAACGTCAAATACTAAATATGGTGGCTTCCGGTCAGACCTACACGACAATTGCCGAAGAGCTAAATATTTCGAAAGAGACCTCTAAAACTCATATAAGAAATATCTATGCTAAGCTTCATGTAAACAGAAAAGCGGATGCGATTGCGAAGGCTCATGCTGAGCGATATATCTGATGCCGCTATCTGGTTAGTAATTTTATACTCCTGAAAATTCGGTATTTACCATAATTCCTTGGATAAATGAACCATTTCGTGCGATGGCGAAATGGTCCACGTTTTAGTGAACTTGCAGTAATCAAGCAATTTGAATATCCAATGAATATCCAAAAAGATAAATATATGATAAGAACATTTTTCAGCATCTTCGTTTTGGCGATAGCTACAGAAGTTTGTGTTGGTCAATTCAAAACCCCTTCGATCGACTCAAGTCCTATGGATATTTCATATTTTCCTCCAGCTTTTCCGCAACTGAAAGCACAAGGGAAGGCAGTGGGTGATGGCGTAATTCGAATTCTGTACAGTCGACCGCAAAAGAAGGGTCGGGAAATTTTTGGTTCTTTGCTGCCCTACGGAAAACTTTGGCGAGCCGGAGCCAACGAAGCGACCGAGATTACATTTTTCAGAGAAGTGTCGATCGCAGGCAAGAAGGTGCCCCCAGGTAGATATTCATTTTATATAGTGCCGGAAGAGGCGAACTGGACCGTTGTATTGAATTCTGAGACTGACATTTGGGGTGAGGGACCTGTCAAGTATGACCAGCAAAAAGACTTGTTGCGGTTGACCGTGCCTGTGGAAAAATTGGAAGCCGAGGTGGAGGCATGGTCCATGTTTTTTCAAAGGAATGATGATGGAGCAAATCTAATAATGGCTTGGGATAAGGTGAAAGCGACTTTACCAATTGTGTTCCGGTAACTCCTAGAATTTTTTGAGTGATACATATTCAATAGCATCGCAATCATTGTGGGATTTTCTTGAACCACAATTTTCTTTCATGCCTTTAAATTTGGATTTGAATTTGCAGATATCATCTGTGAGTTAGTTTGTTACTAGTATTTCACAAGTAGTATTTTCATACTACACGAAATTGGATCAGTCCTATCGTTTTTAAATAAAATACAGGATTACGAACGATACCTTTCCTGTAGCCGTAATCGGATATTTGGATGTGAACAAGTTGTGAATTCTTCACACGGTAGAAAGATCATAATGAATGATTGATTGCTGGTGGAGAATGAAGTTGTTCTCTTGTTTATTTCATTTTTAACTAAACTAAAACCTATGAAGAAGTTTTTACTATTATGCTTCTCATTCGTTTTTGTGCTCAGTTCGTGGGCGCAGGAGCGGGTGGTTTCAGGTAAAGTTACAGCCTCGGAAGACGGCTCGACCTTGCCTGGCGTGAACGTGGTTCTGAAAGGGACTACGAATGGAACGGTTACCGATGTGGATGGTAACTACCGATTGAATGTACCGTCCTCAGGCGGAACATTGGTTTACTCGTTTATTGGTTTGCAAACCCAGGAGGTGGCCATTGGAGAGCGCTCCATCATCGACATCAGGATGGGTTTGGATGTTCAGCAGTTGACTGAGGTGGTGGTAACCGCCCAGGGTATTGAGCGTGAGCGTAAGTCCATGGGATTTGCCTCTACGACCATATCAGCTTCTGATATTTCCAATAAGCCGGAGACAGACTTGGGTCGTGCCCTTCAGGGTCGTACACCAGGTCTTCAGATTTTGAACTCCTCCGGACTAGCCGGATCAGGTTCCAAGATCAACATTCGCGGTATCAGTTCAGTATCAGGAAACACGCAGCCCTTATGGGTTGTAGATGGAGTGCCTATCAACACGGCCTCCAACGATTCCAACCAGGACTTCCGCGATGGTCAGGTATCACCTACCCGCTTTTTGGATTTGGACCCTAACAACATTGCTACCATTAACATTCTTCGTGGTTTGAGTGCAACAACGTTGTACGGATCACAAGGCCGTAACGGTGTGATCCTGGTAACGACCAAGGCAGGTGCCAGCGGCAAACAGACCAGAAACTTTGAGGCTTCTGTTAGCCAGTCTTTGTTTGCGGTAGAGGCCATTGTACCTGAGTTGCAGAACAAATGGGGGAATGGATTTGACGGAGACTATGGAGAGTTCTTCAGTAACTGGGGGTGGGTATTTGATGGCAACGTGCCACCGAATAATCCTCGTCACCCGTATTTTGAGCATGCCGGTACTTTCCCTGATCGGCCTGAGTTTGCTATGGCCAATGGATATCTACCAGAGGCGCAGCCCAACAACGTGAATGACTTCTTCCAGAAGGGAAGTTCAGCCAACACCTCATTCAACGTGGGAGCCCGCAATGAATTTGGAAGTATCAACTTCAACTACAGCCACCTTGATGAGACGGGTTTTGTGAAGAACAACAATTTGGAACGCAACAACTTTTCTTTGGGAGGAACCGCTAAGCTGACGGATAAATTCAGTGTAAACAGTGTGTTCAACTTTGTCAGAACAGAGTTTGAGACCCCTCCAAGTGGAGCGGGACAGGGAAGTAACTCTTCAGGAGCACCTTCTATATTCTCCAACCTGTTCTTCACTCCCCGTAACATTGATTTGACCGGTTGGCCTTACCAGCACCCGGTAACGGGAGCATCTGTTTATTACAGAAATGGGAATGACATCACCAATCCACGGTGGATATTGGACAACGCGCGCCAGACTTCAACCACCAACCGCTTCTTCAGCAACGTGAGCTTCAACTATGATGTTACCGACTGGTTCAAGCTATCGTATCGCTTGGGATTGGATACTTTCGGTGAGAAGCAAACGCTTTGGGTAAACAAAGGGGCCGTAGGATTCCCTGCGTCAGCGATTGCTTTTGCGACAGGTTTGTACCGTTCTGTGGACATTACCAACACCATTGCTGACCATTCAATCATTGGCACCATTCAGAAAAAATTGAATGCTGACCTTGACTTGACTGCTATCGTTGGCTTCAATGCCCGGAAAGATGACCGCGTGCAAAATGGATTGGAGAGTTCTGGCCAGGTGGTATTTGGTTTGATCGAGCACAGAAACTTTGCCAATACGCAACCAAGGGATTTCCGCAACAACTCACTTTCTAACCTGAACAGGACTGAAAGCAGGACCTGGGTTGGTGCCTACTTTGATGCAGGATTGGGTTACAAGAACTTCTTGTATTTGAACATCACGGGTCGTAACGACTGGGTATCTACTTTGGAAAAAGAAAACCGTGCGTTGTTCTATCCTGGTGTGAGTGCATCGTTCATTCCTACAGCGGCCTTCCCTGGTTTTGCAGCGGGAGTACTTGATTTCTTGAAATTGCGCGCAGGCTACGGAACGTCTGCCAACTTCCCTGATCCCTACAACACAAGGCCTATTCTGAACACCAACTCGGTTTACCAGGTTGATGCATTGGGAACGGCATCCTCACAAGGATTGGATCGTACGTTGGCCAACCCTGACTTGAAGCCTGAGCGTCAGACGGAATTGGAGTTTGGTTTGGAGACACAAGCACTGGACAACAGGGCGAAACTTGACTTGTCATTTTACAACAGGTCAGCCAAGGATCAGATATTGACCCGTACCCTGGACCCTTCAACAGGATTCGAGCAGACGTTGATCAATGCAGGAGAGATAAGTAACAAAGGTATTGAGGCTGGGGCAACGGTGACCCCGGTTCGCAGCAATGCGGTGACCTGGAATGTGCGCGTAAACTGGACCCGCAACGTGAGTGAGGTGGTAAGTTTGCCGGAAGGTTCTAAAGAGATTCTGATCAGCGGATTTACCAACCTTGGTAACTTTGCTATTGAAGGACAGCCTTTCAACGTGATTCAGGCACAGTATGGATTGAAAGATGCCAATGGTGTTTCTTTGATCACTGCCAATGGTGACTACTCCATCTCACCTGAGATTGGTATCATCGGAAATCCAAATCCACAGTGGTTGGGATCATTGATGAGTGATGTGACCTGGAAGGGCCTGACTTTCGGCTTCCAGTGGGATTATGTACATGGCGGAGACACCTATTCGTTCTCAGCGGCTGCTACAGTAGCCCGTGGCGTGGCGAAAGACCTTCAGGATTTCGACCCAAGGCTTCCTTTGATCATCCCGGGTGTATTGGAATCAGACGGTACAACAGTTAACAATATTCCGATGCCGCCATCACAGTTCTTCTTTGGTAACTCGATTATCGGCTCTAACGCCAATGACACGGGCATCTTCGATTCATCACGGATTCGTTTGCGTGAAGTATCGTTGAGCTACAACATACCTCAGAACCTGATCTCCAAGCTGGCTATCCGCAGTGCCAATATTTCACTGGTGGGTAACAACATGTGGTTCAGGGCGATCAATGCGCCTAAGTTTTCGAAAGTTGACTTTGACAGAACAGCCTTTGGTGTGAGAAACGGAGCCGGATTTGATTTCCTTGGCGGACCATCTGCAAAGCGTTATGGTGTGAACCTGAGGTTAACCTTCTAATCTAAAAAGAGAATTAAGATGAAAAAGACATATAGAATATTGGGTTTGATCTGTATCCTGTTTGCACTGTCGTGCGACCTGGATAAAGATCTGGACAACCCGAACGAGGTAGGACCCAGCACGGCTGACCCTACGTTGTTGATGAATGGCGTGCAGCGTGACGTTGCTTCTTTCTTTGAGAAGGTCGCAGGTCATGATCGCGTGAACACGCGTGGAGTTGATGAACTGGTGAGGATGCGGGTTTTGGCGGGAGGGTTTACTTATCCCACTGCCTATTCTCCACAAGACCTGGATGACACCTGGCAATGGGCCTATCAAAAGGTGATTGTCAACATTGATGCCATGCTTCCTTTGGCGGAGAAGGGAAATTTGACCACCCACGTTGGTGCTGGTAAAATTCTGAAGGCCTACGTTCTGCTGACCTTGGTGGATCTCTTTGGAGATGTACCAGCTACAGAGGCCATTAAGGGTTCGGAAGGAAATCTCAATCCCTCCGTTGATCCGGGAAGTTCGGTCTATGCAATGGCCATTGCCTTGTTGGGTGAAGCAAGAACTGAGCTTGCTAAAACTGGCACCGCGATTGGCGGTGCTATGACGCGGGACATTTTCTATCGATCATTAGGGGAGACGACTGCCGTCCAAAGGGATAAATGGACAGCACTTGCGAATTCTCTCGAATTGAAGGCCCAGTTGAACATGACAGCACAGCCATCTTTGAGGGCAGCGGCTACGTCAAGGATATCGACTTTGTTGGCAGAAAATGTGTTGGTTGATACAGATGCTGAAGAATTTACTTACAAGTATGGAACGGCTGCGGTGCCCGCTACATCACGCCATCCTTACTACACGGATACCTATCGTCCCGTGGCAGGATCGGCAGCTGGTTGGATTGGTAATCACTTTCTGAAGGAGGTTTTCAATGGGTTGCAAGTTGACGGTTCGGTACAAGATCCGCGCTGGAGGTATTATTTCTACCGCCAGGTGGGTAGCTTGAAGGAGGCGTTGGTAATTGATCCCAAGTCGATCACGTGCCTGAATGCAAATGCACAATTGACAGGTATTCCTGCTCACTATACATCGTTTTATAATAATCAGGGCTCTCCATTAGTATTCTGCGCGTTTGATCCCGGCTTTTACGGCCGTGATCACGGGAATGCCGAAGGCCGTAACCCCGATGCACAGGTGGTGGTAGCTCCTGGTGTGTATCCTGTTGGAGGTCGCGTGGACACGAA
The DNA here is from genome assembly GCA_964655635.1 of uncultured Ohtaekwangia sp. GTDB lineage: Bacteria > Bacteroidota > Bacteroidia > Cytophagales > Cyclobacteriaceae > ELB16-189. The sequence continues at coordinate 2,492 of CAZZNH010000001.1, read as the reverse complement.
TCCGACCGGAGCAGCAGGAAATCCTGCCTACCGAGGATTTACCCAACTGGGACAAGGGGCGAATGGAGCCGGCATACTTCCTATTTACATGTCGTTCTTTACTGATTTCATGAAAGCCGAGGCGATTCTTCGATTGGGCGTTGCGGGCGATGCCAAACAAGCTATGCTTGATGGAGTCAATAAGTCCATCAACAGGGTGAGGGCATTTGCAGTCAGCAAGGCACAGACATTGCCAGCGGGTCTTGAGCCTGCTCAGGTGATTTATGTTGCAGCACTGGGAGCGGCCTACGATGCTTCTACTGATAAGTTGGACGTAACATCGAAGGAATACTACAAAGCACTGTGGGGCAACGGGTTGGAGGCTTACAACCTGTACCGCAGGACCAGTTCGCCTAAAAACCTGCAGCCGATGCGTGCGCAGCCAGGCACAGAGGGAGCATTCTGGAGATCCATTATCTATCCAGCGGTGTTTGCCAACCTGAATGCGAACGCACCTTCCAACGAAGGTAAGGCAACCAGGAAGGTATTCTGGGATGGTAATCCGGACGATCTAAAGTAAAAAGAAAGAGCTGATGGGATTCCTGTTTCAAGTAGCAGGGATCACCATTGGGTCCGGACTTAAAAAAATACTGACATGAAATGACCAACATGAAATTTGATCGTCAGTTTTGATATTGACGCGTCATTCCATGTGGTCATTTAAAAATTATTACGCACATGAAAATAATGAATAGAATAATCATTCTAACGGTGTTCGTACTGGCATTGGCCTGTAAGGATGATTCGTTGGATCCATTCCGACTTAACGAACTTAAGAAGGGATCATTACTGGCCCTGCGGGGGAACGATGGCTCAGCGGGTAGTTTGAACCCTGACCAGAATTTCTTCTTCAGGGATGCCATTCAGACAGGAGACACGTTTAGCTATGTGGCGGATTTTGTATCGGAAGATCAGAGCCTGCTGGCAGGCGTAGCGGTGTTTGCCCGCATAGCAACGGGTGCCCGTCAGCCGGTTGCCACCATTGATGGCAGCGTATTTGTTGCTCCGGAGCCTGGTAAACCCAGACAAGGTAAGGTTTCTGTGAGCCTCACGGCAATCATGAATGCCTTGGGCCTGAACGCAGCAGCAGTGGCCAACCTGAAGCGGACGGACATTATCATCGAATCGGATATCACACTGACAGATGGTAGTACGGTTCCTGCTGATGCCATTATCAACACAGGTTTGTTTGCGGCATCCGCGTTTTTCCCTGCTCACGCATTGAACTATTATGCGGAGGCATCTGCGGATTTTAAACCCGTGGCCACACTGAAGATGGCCGGAGAAGTGGTGAAGAGTTCCACCGGAGCAATCTCACGCCCTGTGTTTCCGCTGAAAACCGGAGCCACAGATACTGTTTTTGCAACCTTCAATCAGGATATCACCAACACGCCAACATTTAGCTATGCCAATCAGGTGCAAACGTCAGCCCCGGTGGGAGTAGAGGGTAAAGGAGTGGTGAAGAAAAGTGCAAAGGTATTTTACGAGATAGTGGAAGCGAAGGCGGGCTATACCGGAGCCGTAACGGCAACGGTTTCAGGAGCGACTGCGGCTACTTATGGAATAACCCTGACCCAGGCTTCAAAGACGCAAACAGTCAATGTGGACAATACGGCACCGGTGAGAACATCGACCAGCACGGGAACGCGTATCGGTCGCGGACAGTTTGTGACCATCAGTGTGAACTTCAATGAAGCGCTGAGCAACAAGTCTGCAGACAGGATCAAGATCACCATAGACGATCCCAATGATAAGTTGAAAGAAGTTGTATCTCAGGATATGACGGTTTCATCCAGTGGGTTGTCGGCTACTTACCTGTTCTTGTTTGAGGAGATCAACCCAGCCAATCCTGCCATTCATGGTCCTTTGACCATCAGCTTTACAGACGGTAAGGATTTGGCGGGCAATGCCACGGTGATTCCCAATGCAAACCTTACGGTAGATGTGAACAAACCACCAGCACCCAGCGTTCAGCCACTGCCATCGCCTTACGACCTTGGCACACAAATCAGGTGGGCATGGACTCAGGGCACTGGCCCGGGTAACGTGGGAGGCTCAACGACAGGTACGATTTATTGGGTTGCGGTGAACAAGGCCCATAGTGCTGATCCGCAGACGCCAGCGCCATTAAATGTAACTTTTGATGCTGATGCGAATGCAACGTGGGTGATGGACACCGATCCTAATTCGACAGCAACTCCGAAGGAAAAGGTAGCGGTTCGCCAGCAGGGAACAATCACTGTTACAAGTGGTAACTCGGGAACGAGTGGGCTTTTAACAACGATTTTCTCGACATTCACGGCAAACCGGAAATTCCTGGATGACAATGAGACCCCGGCCAATCCGTTGGATGATGAGACGCTGGGTATGTCTGTTTATGCTGTATTTGTCAGCAACACGGGCAATGTGAGTGCGATCACTGCGGCCCCGATTCCAGGTTTGGAGAACATCAT